>JAKITV010000061.1 GCA_021647885.1 Flavobacteriaceae bacterium
CTATGCTTATATTTTTTTGCCTTGACTAATCAAAAAATAATTCAATTTATTGATGCACAATTTTAAAATTCAATTGGTATAACCAAATACATCAAGAATAATGCGAATAGAAAGTGACCTAAAACTAGGCTTCAAAGATGTTATGATTCGCCCTAAACGTTCTACTTTAAAGAGCAGATCTCAAGTTTCACTACAAAGAGAATTCAAATTTTTACACGCAAATAACAATTGGCAAGGGATTCCAATTATAGCTGCAAATATGGATACTGTAGGCACTTTTGAAATGGCTACAGCTCTGGCTAAAAACAAACTTATTACAGCAATACACAAACACTATTCTATTACAGATTGGAATATGTTCATGTCAAATGCTTCAAAAAATATTGGAGATTATATTGCAATAAGTACAGGAATAAAACCAAATGATGTTGAAAAGTTAGCATCCATACTAAATTTTAACCCAACCATTAGATTCATTTGTATTGATGTTGCCAATGGTTATAGTGAACGTTTTGCAGATTTTGTAAAACAAACCCGAGCAACCTATCCTAATAAAGTTATTATTGCTGGTAATGTGGTTACAGGAGAAATGGTTGAAGAACTATTACTTGCTGGATCAGATATTATAAAAGTTGGTATTGGTCCAGGTTCTGTTTGTACAACACGCATAAAAACAGGTGTAGGTTACCCACAACTCTCTGCCATTATCGAGTGTGCAGATGCCGCTCATGGTTTAGGAGGGCAAATAATTAGTGATGGTGGTTGTAGTAGTCCTGGTGATATTGCTAAAGCCTTTGGAGCAGGAGCCGATTATGTAATGCTGGGTGGAATGCTTGCAGGACATAACGAAAGTGGTGGAGAGCTTGTAGAACGCAATGGCAAACCTTATAAACAGTTTTATGGTATGAGTTCTATTACTGCAATGAAAAAACATGTTGGCGAGGTTGCAGAATATCGTGCTTCTGAAGGTAAAATTGTAGAAGTTCCCTTTAGAGGAGCTGTAGAAACAACCTTACAAGATATACTTGGTGGATTGCGCAGTACCTGTACTTATGTAGGTGCACAACGCTTAAAAGAACTCACTAAACGCACAACATTTATTAGAGTTGCCGAACAAGAAAATAGGATTTACACAGAATAAGTTAAACAATTCAAGTTTATTTTTTATAATAACTTCAAGCTAAATGTACTTAAAATAATGTATAAAAAACCCACTTTTCCCAATAGCTCCCGATAACTATCGGGACGGGATGAAAGTGGCTTTTAAAAATCGATTGATTTAGTCTTATTCTTTGTCTAAGTTTTTAGTCATGTTAAATCCTATAAATAATCCAACACCTGCCATAAAGAAAATAGTTGCAGGATATATAGCATCTGAATCTAATGTTGAATAATTGTCTAATAAAGACGCTATAAAAGTTCCTAAACCAATACCCATTAACAATAATGCGGTATTTAGAATTAATACTTTCCAAATTGGAGCAGTATGCTCTCTCTTTCCCCTTACAAAAATACTAGCATCTGCACCTTTTTCGATAAGAGCCAAACGTTCTTTGTTACGAGTAGAAAAGTAAAGATAGGCAATGGCGAAAATTGATCCGAAAATAATAAATACGATTAATATTGCTTCCATAATTGTTTGTTTTTAATTGATTATTTTTAATGTTTAACCTGTTAATTTTTATTGTTTTTAATCTGTCAGATTGAATTCGTATATTATGATTTCAGTAATATTAGAAATTTTAACTATACTCATTTCATTGCTTATGACGACACTTTTTTCAATTTGGTTACACTTTTTTATTTTTATTTTGATAATCGTGTAACCAAAATCACTTTTTAGTAGTCAAAACCACAAATGACCAACAACAACGACCAACATTATATCAATAAAGTCTTGCAAGGAGATACTAAAGCCTTTGCAATACTGGTTAATCGCTATATGGATTTGATTTTTACTTTGGCGCTGCGTATGGTTAAAAACAGAGAGGAAGCCGAAGAGGTTTCTCAAGACACTTTTATTAAGGCTTATAAGTCTTTAACTAAATTTAAAGGCGACTCAAAATTTTCGACATGGGTTTATAGAGTTGGATATAATACCTGTTTAGACAGATTAAAGAAAAATAAAAGAACTCAACAAACAGTTGCAATTGATGAGTTTACAGAGCATAAAATTAAGATCTTGGACAATACTTTAGAACACATGGAATTGGAAGAACGTAAACAGGCTATTCAAGATTGCTTACAATTGTTACCAAGTGAAGATGGTTTTTTAATAACTTTGTATTACTTTGAAGAATTGTCTTTAGAAGAAATTTCGAAGATTATTAATGTTACAGTCAATAATGTAAAAGTCAAAATTTTTAGAAGCAGAAAGAAATTGGCAACTATTTTAAAAGAACGATTAGAACCAGAAATAATTGAAGATTATGGTGGAAGATATTAATAAAAAATTAGACGATTTTGTAGAAAAAGTGGTTAAAGATTCTTCGTTAGAATCTCCATCTTTAGATTTTACAAATAAGATAATGTCGAAAATTGAAACCATTACTCAAAGTGAGATTACGGTTTATAGACCGCTAATTTCTAAAAGGGCTTGGTTTATTATTGCAACTTTAATAATTGGTGGGCTAACGTATTTAACGTTAAGAGATAATGTGCAAACCACAGGATGGTTTGATAGTTTGGATTATAGTTTGATTACGAACAATAAAGTTACAGAAAAAATAGGAAGTGTTATGTTTTCTAAAACATTTATGTATGCTATCACTTTTTTTGCTGTCGTCTTCTTTATACAAATTCCTATACTTAAAAATTATTTTGATAAGCGGTTAGAGTATTAAGATTTTTTTAGTTCCTATTCTACCGTTTTTAAATTCAACTTTCAAAATAAACAAACCTTGTTGCAAAAAGCTTAAAGATGTTTCTTTTTGAATTGCATTAGATTCAAAGACTTTCTGTGCTAAAAGGTTGAAAATAGATATGTTTTTAATTTCAGATAAATTTTGAGTGCCATCAAAATAAAGTCTATTGCTATACACATAAAAAGTATTGGCTTGTTCCAATTGATTATCTGAAATATCTAAAGAATTATTGTTGTATAGATTTAAAACATCAGATTCTGTAAGTGCAGATTTATACATCCTGAGATCATCAATACTGCCATTAAAAAATTCTGCTCCTGGTCTTGCTCCAATGGTAAGCACATTTGTCACTAATCCGTAAGGACTTGTTGCACTAGTATGTGTTGCTAAGATGCCATTGATATAGACCAGTTTAGAATTATCTGATTTTGATATTACTGCAATATGATTCCAGACACCTGCTGTAAGTGGTAATGAATTTGAATTGGTAAAATCCTTATATTCAAATGCAATATAGCCTGTAGATTTTGTTCTTAACAAATAGTTGGTATTAGAGGTGTAGTTTGATTTTCCTAAAATCATTGCATCTTGAAGTGAGTTGGGTTTAACCCATACTGAAATGCTTAATTCATTACTACAATTTAAAATATCATTATGAGCAATAGTAATAATATCATTGCCATCAAAACTATATGCGCTACTAGGATTTCCAAACCTGTCATCAATTAAAGTTGCTCCACTTACTGTTCCGTTAAGGTTATTTCCACTTTCATCATTAGCATTACCATTAAAAGGGTAATAGACAATAAGGTTGTTATAGCTATTTTTTATTTCTTCATCAGTAAGTGCCTTATTATATATTTTTATATCATCTATTGCACCTTTAAAATATCTTGGTTGCCCTGAATAAAACAATCTACCAATATTTAGCACCTGTTCATCAAGTGTATTAATATTTATATTTCCATTTGAATTGCAGACGCTTGTTAATAATACGCCATCTCCATAAAATTTTAAATCTGATAAAGCATTTGAAATAGAATTATCAAATACAATGGTATAAAAATGCCAATTGTTATCTGAATTATCAAAAGATTTAGTAGTATAATTGGACGAAACATCAACGCCCAAGCCTCTACATTTTGGGTTTAATAGTATTTCAAATCTACTTCCACCATCATTAATATTTCCACCATAGCTTAAAACTGCGTTTTGTTGTAAAGTTGATATTGGTGCTACATCAGTTTTTGCCCAAAAAGAAACCGTTCTGGAATCAGAGCCAAAAGGACCAACTTGAGTGTTACATAAAATAAAATTGTCTATTCCATTGAAACTGTATGCCCTATCTGGATTGCCAAATCTATCAGTGGTCAAAGTAGCTCCATTAACAGTGCCGTTATTTGCATTTCCGCTTTCGTCATTGGCATTGCCATTAAAAGGGTAATAAGCGATTAAACTAGATTGGGAATAAAATACAATTGAAAATAAAAAGAAGATTGCGAGAAGTAATTTTGTTTTCATTATAAATTTATTTAAGTTAAATAATAGCTTAACTCAAAATTATTTTGTATTAAATGCTAAAACTATGATATATATCATATTCTATAAAAAAACCACCTTGTTTTTACAAAGTGGTTTTATCTAGAATCTTTGCTCTTAATTCTAACAGATTCCTGCCTTCGCAGGAAGTTGTTACTTAATCATATCATAACTACGCTTAATAAAGTTAGTAAGTTCTTCTCCCTTAAGTAAACCTTGAGAGAGTCGTGCTAAATCTAAACTTTGGTTTATTAAACGTTCTTGTTTCTTCTTGGTTTTTGTGCCTAAAATTTCGCTAACCAGTTTAGAGTTTGTATTAACCACAAGGTTATACATTTCTGGCATATTACCCATTCCAAACATTCCGCCTCCACCTCCAGTTTGTTGCATCTCTTTCATACGACGCATAAATTCTGGTTGCGTAATTATAAAAGGCGATGCATTGCTGTCCATAGGTTCTAATTGTACCATAAATTTTTCTGAAGGAATGACTTCTTTCAATAACTCGTCTAATGTTTTCTTTTCGTCATCAGAGAGTTTTGAAATTTTAGTGTCTTCTTTCTTGATTAAATTATCAATATGGTCGCCATCTACACGAGCAAAAGAAATATTTTCTTTAGTGGTTTCCAATTTCTGAATTAAATGCGAAACTATTGGAGAATCCAACAATAAGACTTCGTAACCTTTGGCTTTTGCAGCTTCAATATAACTGTGTTGTTCATCTTTATTTGATGCATAAAGAATCACTAATTTGTCATCTTTATCTGTTTGATTGGCTTTTATTTTGTTGTATAATTCGTCATAAGTGTAATACTTTCCATCTATTGTTGGATATAATGCAAAGGCATCTGCTTTTTCGAAGAATTTTTCTTCCGAAAGCATTCCGTATTCAATCACTATTTTAATATCGTTCCATTTCTTTTCAAAATCTTCGCGATTGTCATTAAATAATGATTTTAATTTATCGGCTACTTTACGAGTGATGTAAGAAGCTATTTTCTTAACAGCACCATCTGCTTGTAAGTAACTACGTGATACGTTTAACGGAATGTCTGGCGAATCAATAACACCACGAAGCATGGTTAAGAATTCTGGTACAATACCTTCTACATTATCGGTTACAAATACTTGATTTTGGTATAACTGAATTTTATCCTTTTGCATATTTAAATCATTCGTCATCTTTGGGAAATACAAGATTCCTGTAAGATTAAACGGATAATCTACATTAAGGTGAATATGAAATAAAGGCTCTTCAAATTGCATTGGATACAATTCGCGATAGAAGCTTTTGTAATCCTCGTCCTTTAAATCTGCTGGCTGTTTTGTCCATGCAGGATTTGGATTATTGATGATGTTGTCTATTGTTTTCTTTTCTGGTTTTGCATCTTCTTTTGCATCTTTAGGAAGCTCAACACTTACTTCTTTTGTTCCAAACTTAATTGGAATTGGCATAAACTTGTTATATTTCTGTAACAGCTCTTTAATACGAGATTCTTCAAGAAACTCGGTAGAGTCATCAGCAATATGAAGAATAATTTCTGTTCCTCTATCTTTTTTCTTTCCTTTTACTAAAGTATACTCTGGAGAGCCATCGCAAGTCCAATGTGCAGCATCTTCACCTTCTTTAAAAGATTTAGTAAGGATTTCTACTTTTTCAGCCACCATAAAAGATGAATAAAAGCCAAGACCAAAATGACCAATAATTCCAGTTTCATCGGCTTTGTCTTTATATTTATCTAAAAACTCTTCAGCACCAGAAAAAGCGATCTCGTTAATATATTTTTTAACTTCTTCGGCTGTCATTCCTAATCCTTGATCTATAATATGAAGCTTTTTACCTTTTTTATCAATTTTAACTTCAATTATTGGGTTGCCATATTCTACTTTAGCATCTCCAACATTAGAAATGTGTTTCAACTTTAAAGTGGCGTCGGTAGCGTTACTTATAAGTTCACGTAAAAAGATTTCGTGATCACTATACAAGAATTTTTTAATTAAAGGGAAAATGTTTTCTACTGCAACATTAATATTTCCTTTTGCCATAATGAATTGTTATTTTTTCTTTTCCGCATAGGCGGAAAACTGTTTATAGTTATTTATACTTTTCTTTTTGGTTAATGGCAACAAAAATGCCAATTCGTTAAAAGTGACAAACTGGCACGACTTTCTGGGTCGGAAATCAGGATGTTTGCATAGCAAACTCAATTTAACACCTCGTATGCTCTGCGTCGAGGTAGTTTATTAAAGTAATATTGCAATATTACGATGTTAATTTATATATTCTTGAACACAGAATTTTTTAAGTTTTTTAAATTACAATTTTAGATGTAGGAATTTAATAAAGCAATTTAAGAGTTAATGGTAGTTATAGTAATCTGTAATGTAGAAAAAAAATTCCTTCCAATAACTTAATCGGAAGGAAATCTTAAATTTTTAGAAAAGAAATTGCAAAATGCAACTAATCTTTAAAAGCTTTAGTTTCTGAATTTAAAGAAGGCGTTGTTTCTGGTTTATTTTTCACATGTTTTTCAAGCCATTGGTCTTGTTCCCATAATAAATGTAACACAGATTCTCTTGCTCTATAACCATGACTTTCTTTAGGCAACATTACTAATCTAGCTGGAGCACCAAGACCTTTTAAAGCATTAAAATAGCGTTCGCTTTGTAAAGGATACGTTCCAGAGTTATTATCTGCTTCACCATGAATTAATAATAATGGTGTTTTCATCTTATCTGCGTGCATAAAAGGAGACATCGAATAATAAACTTCTGGAGCTTCCCAATAACTACGTTCTTCACTTTGAAAACCAAAAGGTGTGAGCGTTCTGTTATAAGCTCCACTTCTTGCTATTCCTGCCGCAAATAAATTTGAATGTGATAATAAATTAGCGACCATAAATGCACCATACGAATGTCCGCCAACTGCAACTTTATTTCTATCTATGTAACCTAAATTATCTACAGCATCAATTGCAGCTTTTGCATTTGCAACTAATTGTGTTCTAAAAGAATCATTTGGTTGTTCGTCACCTTCACCAACAATAGGGAAAGATGCATTATTTAAAACCACATACCCTTTTGTTACCCAAAAAATAGGTGAACCATAGGAAGGATACGTAAATTGATTAGAATTGGAAGTGCTTTGTGATGCACTACTTTTATCTTTATACTCTCTTGGATAAGCCCATAGTATCATTGGATATTTTTTACCTTCCTCATAATTGGTAGGTAAATAAAGAGTTCCAGATAACTCTAATCCATCTTCACGTTTATAATTAATGACTTCCTTATGAACATCTTGTATGCTTTTGAAAGGGTTTTCGAATTGAGTTAAAGGCGTAAGTTCTTTTTTATTCTTAATGTTTCTAACATAAAAATTTGGATATTCATTTTTAGATTCAATTCTTACTAATACTTCGCCTTTACTCATATCTAAAGCATAAGAAATGTTTTCAACTTTATCAGTTAAATTTGATTGATATAATCGTTTCTTATTTTTATCATTAAGATTAATTTCATCAACAAACGGAAACTTCCCTTCTTTGCAGTAACCAGCACCAATTAAATAAGCATTATCATCTACTAAATCTAAAGTATACATACCAAAATTATTTTTTTTGGTTACAAAATTTCCAGGATCACTATAACGATCTTGATAGTTTCTATCCCAAATAATTTCTGGTGCTACTTCTGAATTTGAAGGATTAAACACATACGCTTTGGTATTTCTCGTATTCCACCAATAATCATATGCAATAGCTGTATTACTATTTCCCCAATCAATTCCAGAGTAACGACCAAGAGTCTTAACTAATGGTGTGCCATTACCTTTAAAAGGTGCGTCTAATTGAAACACTTGATCTCTAAAAGGCACTTCTTTAGCAGCATCTCCTTCGTCTAAAGCTTCAGCCCAAACAAGTGTTGCTGGTTTGTCTCCTCTCCAAGAAAGATTTCTTTTACCTTTTCTAACAGACATAAATCCTTTTGGTAAATCTTCAATTAATGGCACTTGTAACGCTGTGCTTATTAAAGAAGCATTAATGTCATAAATATTGGTTTTTGATGGGAATCTTTTATAAGTAACTAAATAAGAAAAGGGTTTTTCTATGGTAGTAACCATAATATAATTACCATCAGGAGAAAATGAAATACTTCTGTACATATCACTTTTCATCCATGATGTCTTATTTCCATTTAAATCTACTTTAAATAATTCTGAAAGTGCCAATTGCTCAAAATTGTGTTCATCTGTTTTGTTTTTTAATAGATCTTGATATGTTCTATTCTGAGCTTTTTTACCAGCTTCACTTTCAGATATGGTTGGACCAGTTGGAACAGCAGTTTTTGTATCAATAAGTGCTTGTTTGTCTTTTGATATTGTCTTAATTAATAATGATTTATTGTCTTTAAACCAAGAGAATGGTCTTCCTGTATTTGCATTAAGATTGGCTTCGGTAAGTTTTTTTGCAGATTTAGAGTTAACATCTAAAACCCAA
>JAKITV010000062.1 GCA_021647885.1 Flavobacteriaceae bacterium
TGTCCCACTTGGTATCGTAAAACTACCACTCACAGGCGTAGCTTGTGTGGCTGATTGTGTCCATACTTGTTCATCTGCGTCAGCAAAATCTCCATCTTTGTTGTAATCAATCCAAACCGAATAGGCTTCATTATAAATTGTCCCTGTCCAAGTTGGTGTTACTGTAATTGTGTAACTATTCCCTTGGGTAAGGCTTGTTGAAATATTGGTGAAATCTGTATAGAACTGTCCTCCTGAAGAATTATCAATCGTGTTTAGTTGTACGCGTCCTATATATTCATCATTAATGTTTGTACTTGCTGAACTACAATAATTTAGTTGTACCTCTGTAGTTGTAAAGTTAACAATACTACTATATGCTGAAGTTGAGGTGTCTGGGCATTTACTTCTAACCTGCGCTTCATATTGGGTTAAAGAACTTAATCCAGATAATGCTGAAGAAGTTCCACTTACAGATACAGTATTCCAAGAACCTGCACCTACTTGCCTATATTGTAAATCATAAGACGCTCCTGTAACTGCATCCCAACTCAATGTTGCAGAATTCGTTCCAATATTAGAAGCAGCCAGCCCAGTTGGTACAATTGCATTGCATACAACCTGTCCGGCAATTGTAAAATCTGCATTTGAAATATCGAAGAAAATATTATTTGCTCCTCTTACCATAACTCTATTTTGAGAACCTTGATTATTGGGCACAACAATGTCTTGTGAACCATCATTGGGAACTCCTGAAGCTAATGTAATTGCGTACGTATCGCCTCCATCTGTAGATAAGAAAATATCAACATTTGCTGCATTAACACTATTGCCTGTTGTTCCGGCAACATCCCAAGTAACAGTTTGTGTTGTCCCTGCGCTCCAAGTTACATTTGTGTTTGGAGAGTTTACAACAAATGGACCTGCTGTTCCATTTACAGTAATAATCACATCATCACTATTATTATTTCCTCCACCAGCAACATTATCTCTAACCGTTAGTCTAAAGTTTAGTGTTCTGGCAACATTTGGAATTGCTTCCCATTGCCAAGATGTAGCTCCTGTTTTTATAGTTTCCAATCTTGGGAAAAAACGATTTGTATCTATAGAAGGGTTGTAAGATCTAAATGCTACTCCTGTTGTTGCATTAACACTGGGATAGGTGGTTGATGCATTGTTTTCATCCATTTGTTCCCAACTATAAGTTAAAACATCACCTGTATTTACATCAGAACCAGAGCCTTCTAAAATAAAAGGTGTTCCTTTTGGAATAGTATAATTTAATCCAGCATTTGCGGTTGGTACAGCATTACCTGTATTTGTATTAGTTTGGCAACTTGTACTTTTCACATAATCTGTTATTTGCTGAATTGAAATAGCATGAAAATATGAATCTGTATTTGGCTGAACATCTGTTGCTCCAGTAATACCAGCATAGCTCATTATAGTAGAACCACTTCCAGGTTCTACTTGCGCTATACCAGCTCCTTCACTGCTGTGAGTAAAGGTATGTCGACCTCCAAATTGATGCCCAAATTCATGAGATACATAATCAACATCAAAAAAGTCACCTTCTGGAACAGTATGAGAAGTCCACCCACTACCTTTTTGTCCATCAACACAAACACATCCAATACAACCAGCATTTCCATTATTCTGTAAATTAGCAACCAAATGACCAACATCATAATTTGCCTCACCAATAACACTAGTTAATGTAGATTGAAGTTGTCCATTATAGCTTCCTGTAGTTGTATAAGGGTCGCTTCCAGAGTTGGTATAAATTACAGCATCTGTATTGGCAATTAACACCATTGTTACATTGAAGTCGTTTTCAAAAATACCGTTAACTCGCGTCATAGTAGTATTAATTGCTGCTAATGCTAATGCTTTAGTACCTCCATGATAAGCAGTGTATTCTCCAGTTGCAGACATTGCTAATCTATAAGTACGCAAGATAGCGTCATCTGCATTTTTATAAGCTGTAGAACCTGAAATTGTTTTACTTACAGTTTCAGTCACCTCACACTCAAAATTGCTAAAATCATCAGTTCTATCTTCTCTTTTATAAATTGTGTACTGTGAAAGGTCGTTAGTATATGGTTCAATAAATGATGCTCCACTATTTGCTGATAATCGCATACTCTGTAATCCCAGAGGCGATACACTAAATCTAATTCTAGCAGTTGGGTCTTCAATTCCTTGTCCTGCATAAGATTTTATATTCGGATATTTTGCCATAAGATCTGGGTGCATTACAGGAGCTTCAATGATTATGAAATTTTCCAATACACCTTCATGATTTGGAAAAGATATAATCAAATTAGATTTTCCGGAGAATTTGCCACGCATTGGAGCATTTTTTAAGGCAGTATTCATAGCTTGTATATTTAAACTATAAGTTTGCGCTTTAGGTAAGTTTTGCTTGTTTGCTTTTACATCAGCATTTTTGGCTGCTGTTTGCTTTTGCCAAAACGAATTGCTTTGTGAAAAAGTAATTGTTGTTGACATTAAAATAATAAGTAATAGTAACTTTCTTGCCATGGTTAAAAAGTGTTAAAGTTTAATTAATTTTCTCGAATTTAAAAAACATTTTTTTTAAATGAGGAGATTTTTATTAATTAATTAAAAATTTATAAACAATATGGCTTTTCCGTAATTTAGGCAACGAAAATACTTACTTTCCTTGTGTAAAAACAGAGTTGTTTCAAAAATATTTACTATAATTCCTTAAGTGAATAAATGAATAATTGGAAATTGTTTACGAAGTTCTACATTAGAAATCTAAAAAATGACCATTACAAAAACCAATTGATCCAGTAACAAATTATTATAACATCAATACCTTTTTTGCTAACAGCATTATTCTTTGTAGTAATTTCAATGTGTTTTGAAAACTTATGAATGCTCTTTTTAATCTATAAGTAGGATCTGGTAAATTTGAAAAAACATTCATAAGTTAAATTCATGGTAGATTTGGGAATCTATCTGACTAATTTGGGGACTGCTAATATGAAACTAAATTTTTAATAAATCAGTTTAAAAGCGTAATAAATCGATGAAATGCACTATATTTTAACATTTAGTGAATAAAATCTTGTTTTTATTGCTTCAAAAAAGATAGATGTTAATTCATTTCAGGGATTTCTCCTTCAACTATTAGTGAACCTTCGGTTGCGTTTTTAATGTCATCGACTGAAACTCCCGGAGCACGCTCTAAAAGTTTAAAACCATTTTCTGTAACATCTAATACAGCAAGATTAGTTACAATTTTTTTTACACAACCAACTCCTGTTAAAGGCAAAGAACATCTTTTAAGTAATTTAGATTCTCCTCGCTTATTGGTGTGCATCATTGCAACTATAATATTTTCGGCACTAGCGACCAAATCCATTGCTCCTCCCATACCTTTTACCATTTTGCCTGGAATTTTCCAATTGGCAATATCTCCATTTTCAGAAACCTCCATAGCTCCAAGAATAGTTAAATCTACATGCTTTCCCCTAATCATTGAAAAACTAAGTGCTGAATCAAAAAAACTTGCTCCAGCTAAAGTGGTTATAGTTTGCTTTCCTGCGTTAATAATATCGGCATCTTCTTCGCCTTCAAAAGGGAAAGGTCCCATTCCTAAAACACCATTCTCACTTTGAAAGTCAACATCAATATCATCTCTCACAAAGTTGGCGACCAAAGTAGGAATGCCTATTCCTAAATTAACATAATAGCCATCTTTAACTTCTTGAGCAATGCGTTTTGCTATTCCGTTTTTATCTAACATTCTTATAGTTTTAAGTGTCTAAAGTTTTAAGTGCCCAAAGTTTATCTAAAATCATGAAATAGTTTAAACGTCAACTCAAGTGCACTTTAAGTACTTATAACTTTACACCTTTTTTAATTATTATCTTTGTCTAACAGTTAGTTGTTCAATTCGTTTTTCATAAACTTCTCCTTGAAAAATACGTTGCACAAAAATTCCAGGAATATGAATGTGATTAGGATCTAAAGTTCCAACAGGTACTAATTCTTCAACTTCGGCTACTGTAATTTTAGCCGCACCACACATGTTTGGATTAAAATTTCTGGCTGATCCTTTAAAAACTAAATTCCCTGCTTCGTCTCCTTTCCATGCTTTCACAAAAGCAAAATCGGCTTTAAATGCATATTCCAACACATGCATTTTGCCATCAAATTCTCGAATTTCTTTACCTTCGGCGACTTCTGTACCATAACCTGCTGGTGTATAAATTGCAGGGAAACCTGCTTGTGCAGCTCTACAGCGTTCGGCTAATGTACCTTGTGGAATAAGCTCTACATCCAATTCTCCACTTAACATTTGACGTTCAAATTCATCATTTTCTCCAACATAAGAAGAAATCATTTTTTTTATCTGGTGCTTTTGAAGCAATAAACCTAAGCCAAAATCGTCAACTCCTGCGTTATTCGAAATACATGTAAGCCCTTTTACATTAAGTTTAACTAAATGGGCAATACTATTTTCAGGGATTCCACATAATCCAAAACCTCCCAACATTAAGGTCATATTGTCTTTAACACCTTGTAATGCAAGTGTTACATTATCAACTTTTTTGTTAATCATTTGCTGTAAATTTTACGACTGAAAATTACGAAATAAAAAAGGTAATGAAACGAGCATGTTAAAATTTTTATCACCAAAGGAGAATGATTAATAGCGAACTGCATGTGACTCCCGATAGCTATCGGGATGATAAACAATAAATTTAAACACATGAAAAGAGTTTTTATTGACTAATTGTGACTTATGACGTAGTTTGGATTAAAATATGCATATTATATTGTCCGATAAAAGATATAAGACCGCTTTGCTGATAGACAAAAGACATAAGACTTGTTTTTAGATATCTAACAATCATCTGAATACAAATCATTAAAACGTAAAATAACAACAATTGAAAATAAAAATCAAAATAGTAAAAAGCAAGGTGTCAATTTCCTAAAATCTCTAACTAAAACAAAATCAATGACTTAGTGACTTGTTTATTTTTTTAATCGGACAACAATAATATTATATTAAAAAAATCTTGCAAAAGTTTTTCTAATCAAACCTTGCATAAAACTTTGCCTCTTTTTCAAAAAAATTGGTTTTATAATCTTTATTAATACGATACAGCCCTTGAAATGTTAAAGAATTAAAATCTGTATAAAATATTTTATGATAGACTTTAAACCATTTATTTTTATTCAGTTTGGCAATAGGCTTATTTAAATATGGATTTAAACCAGAGAAACTTTCGTATTGATATACATGTATGATTTCGTGAGAAATAAGAATAGATCGTGCATCTTTAAGTAGTAATATTGAGTTGGAAAGTGCTCTTCCTCGAGAACCCCTAAGACTAATTATATTATTAGTAACAAATACAAAACTTCCAATTTTTAAGGATTTATTGATATCTAATTCACCTTTAGTAAAGCCATTAATAATATTTTCTAGCGCAAAGGGCATAATTCTATAGGACATTTTAAATTTGTCTTTAGTATAGAATTCTAAACGATTAAAGCCAAAATTTATATGCCATTGTTCCCATAAATTTCTGTTGGCTGCTGCGTTTTCTATAATAGATATGCCTGCACTATTAATTATTTTGGATGGCCACACGTAACCATAATTATTAGTTTTAGCAAATTTACCTACCAAGCGTTTACTTTCAAACAATAAGTAGCCACCTAAAGCCCCTTGCCCAAAGCCTTTTAAAAATACTCTTCCTATTTTTTCATTCGGTTTTTTATTTATTATAGCTCCAATACCACCAACAAAACCACCAAATCCAATATTGAATAAACCTGCTTCAAAATTGTTTTTATGTTGCGATTGTATGTTATTACTAAGAAGGATGAAGCTACACAATAGAATTCTCAAAAAAAGTTTAGAACTCTCTTTTTTCATACATTTAATTTTTATACGATTAGTTTATTTCCAGTTCATCTGTATCAAAATTATACATAATGGTAACTTCTTCAGTTATGGGATTTTCTATGTTTATAATGGATGTATTATCTGGGAAAAAGCCGCCTAACTCTTTCATTTTTATTTTATATGAAACAACGTTTTCAATAGGTCTAATGGTAACACCTACTTTTTTATACTCATGTACAGCTCTAAACCTTGTGTTTTGGTTATCTGAAACAGGCCCTCTAAAACCAGCCCCATAACTAATTATTTGATTAAAGCCATTAGTATGATGATAGACCAAATCGTAATCATACGATCTATTTACTGATGTAGTATTGTAAAACAAGGTTACTTCCAGCAAAAAAACATCATATTGAGTGATATCAACAAAATCATCATCTTTATAACAAGAGCTTAGTGTTAAACAAATTAGTATTACAATAATTAAGCAATTTTTTTTCATGTTTTGTGTTTTTACAGAAGGCAGGCTTATTTATGCCTGCCTCTTGAACTTTAAATTTAATCTAATTTTACAATAGTATTAACATCTTTTACTAAAATTATAGGCAAACGCATATGAGATTCGGCAAAGAACTTATAGAGTTCGCCTTCAATCTCTTCAATTGCTACATTACCACGTAAAAGTACAATATGTACTATTTTTAGGTTTGTAAACAGTTTTTACTTACTGGTTGTTTTTTTGAATTTGTATCCACATCCTTCTATGCAGTTTAAATATTCAGGAACTAAGATTAAATTTCCAGATTCAAACGTATAATTTTCAATAAAAGTACCCGCTGGAGATTCTATTCCTGTATCAAAATTTTGACAACCAAAGTCTAACGTTAAAATACCATTTAAAACTGTATAAATCCCATTTGTACATTCTAAAAATCTATTTGAAATAAAACTGTTATCACTATTAAATGTATAAGTGTAGCCGTTCTCTATTTCTGTCCATTGAGGATTTGATGCGCCTTCACTCTCGAAAATTTCAATCAATTGCCATGTTCCAATCATTTTGGTATTTTGATCTATAATTCTTTCGTTTTTTGTACAACTTATTAATGATATTACTAAAACTGATAAAATTAAATTTTTCATGATGTTTCTTTTAGTTAATAATGTATTTCACCTGGTCTAGTTGGGCAAGAGGTACAGCCACTTGGAGGGTCTTCAACAGTAAACCATTCCCCTTTCCAATCGCTACAACCACATTCGTTTGATGCTCTTGTTTTAATGTAAATAGACGTTGGAGTACCAATTGGACTTACATGAATATAAGATATATTTTCACCATTATATCTTACTTGGCTATAGGGTACTACCCACTCCCAAGCATATCCTAGTTGACCAACATCAATTGTCCCATTATATCTTGCAGTAATGTTTGTCCACCTATCAGTATAAATAGGGTCGCTTCTAAAACTATCAAGAGTAATATAAGAAACCATGGGAACACCGACTTCAAAATATTCTGTTAAAATAATGTTGGATTCACTTAAAGTTGCTTTAACCCAACCATTTCCGCTAGAATTTGCAAATTTAGCACTAATTGTTACACTATTCTCTGTACTTGAAATAATTGTTACATTTGATGAAACTTGCCAAGACACTAAAGTGGTTCCATAATTGCTGATAAAAATAGTTTTTAAATCTGGATAACAAATATGACCAATTGATGATAATTCTGGTTCTAGCACTGAACAATTATT
>JAKITV010000018.1 GCA_021647885.1 Flavobacteriaceae bacterium
TTATACTGTTTCTAACTTTAGATGCTGCTTGAATTGCTTTTTGATAATGTGCGCCCTCCATTTCTAAACCAATAACATTCCAAGTAGAATCATGAAAAAATTTCAATATTTCTTTATTTTGAAGCGATGTCCCTAAAACTGTTACCATTGTACCTTGATACACATCTACACCTTGACATTCTAAATCTTCATTTCTCAATTCATTTTTAAAAGGATAATTATCTGCTGTGCCTTCAAAAATATGAGCAGATGGTATCATTATGTCTCCTTTGCCTCCTTCTAAAATTCCTGCTTTTCCCATTATAGAAATCGATTCTATATTCAAATGTGTTTTAGGAGATTTATTCCCATATGGCTTTAAAAATTCATCAATCGTTTCGTAAGCTTGTTCGCCAAAAGCATAATCCATAACGAAGATAACAGGATTTTCGGAATCTTTATCCTTTTTTTGAATCTTTAAATCTGTACTGCTGAAGTCAATTTTTGAAGTGTCAAAAATTTGAACATCAATATTTGTTCCCGATTTGTCCTTAATATAAATCATTCCATCTTTTAATGACTGTTGCGTCACTTTTTTGCGTAATGCTTCATTGCTATTCTTGCTTAAGTCTTGATATACCTCAAAAATATCCTTTTTTGCGACTAGTGCTTTAAGCGATTTAGGTGCATGAAAGACATTCATAACACTATGTAGATTTGCACTAATAATATGTATTGGTCGATCTAATAGATTGTTCTTTTTTAAAGTTTCCTTAATTGTATTAGACCAAATTTCGCCATGTATATGATGCCCTAAGCGTTCTCTCAAAACAGGACTAAAGGTTACTGTTCGTTTAGTATTATTAACCACTTCTTCTATGGCGAGTTTTCCTAACCAATATACAATGTGTAATAAGCGTTCTGGTTGTTTTTTAGTTGCAAAACTTGAATAGACTCCTAATAATTCTTCAAATGTTCTCCCTAAAATATTTGCTATGTGTGTAATTGCTATTTCGCGTTCTATTTGACTTAATTTATTGTTTGAAAGTACTGCTTTTTCCAGCTTGACCCAATCGCGAGTTGTAGCTCCATCTTCGTTGATAATTACACGTTTACTTATTTTATGAGATTCAATAAATAAAAATGTTAAATGGGTTAAAATATCATAAATTTCTGAACGCCCTCGAGTAATCTCTATGTTCATCTGCTCCTCATCTATTCTATAGCAATTGCGTCTTCTTTTTTGTGGTATAATGACTTCAAAGTGTGAATCTCCATAACCTTCATCACTGGTAAGATTTATAAAACGGCATTCTTCAATTCCTTGAGGCAATCTGTCTATAACATACAAAAGTCCATCTAATTCTGCTTTCTCTTCGGCTATTGATCCATAAATTTCTGGTCTTAGGAGCAAAAGTGCTTCTCTTAATGTTTCGCCAGATATTCCCATAGGCTTATAAAATCCTCGGTTAAATAAATGGCGCATTGTAATATACATTTTCTCAATAGCTCTTGAACTTTCCTGTGCTCTTGTTCTTCCTCGGTGCTTCTTATTCATATATATTATTTAACCAACAAAGATACATTATTTAACTAAATTAGCTTTATAAAGCTCGTCGGCAATCTTTCTATTATCCGATAATCTTGGGATTTTATTTTGGCCTCCTAATTTTCCAATTGATTTCATGTAATCTTTAAATCCGTCTTTTTTTACAACTGTAATTTTAAGCTCTTGTAGTACTTTGCCTTTTATTAAATCTAAATAATAGCTATTTTGAGTTTGAAGGGATGCATCGATTTTTTTTGCTAAATCTGATATATTCTCTGGTTCGTTTTCAAATTCAATAAACCACTCATGATATGGTAATCCTTTTTTAGGGCTAATTTGAGGTGCAACTGTAAACTCCGAAACTCTAACATCTGTGTTTTGAGTGGCCTCACGCAAAGCTTGCTCTACTTCTTTGCCAATAACATGTTCTCCAAAAGCAGAAATAAAATGTTTTATTCTTCCAGAAACAATAACACGATAAGGCTTTATAGAAGTAAACTCAACTGTATCACCAAGGTTATAAGCCCAAAGACCTGCATTAGTAGAAATAATCATGACATAATTTACACCAACTTCTACATCTATTAGTGTTATTCGTTTTGGATTTGTATTAAAAAACTCATCTGCCTTAATAAACTCATAAAAAATGCCAGAATTTAATTGTAGCAGCATACCTTTTTCATTCTGCTTATCTTGAAATGCAAAAAACCCTTCGCTTGCAGGATACAATTCTATACTATCTACTTTTCTTCCAATAAGGTTTTCAAACTTTGCTCTATATGGTTCGTAATTAACACCTCCAAAAATAAAAAGATTGAAATTCTTGAAAAGCTCTCCAACTTTTTTACCTGTTTTTTGTTGGAGTTTCTCAAAATACATTTGAACCCAAGAAGGAATGCCACTTATAATAGTCATGTTTTCATTTGCAGTTTCTTCTACAATAGCATTTACTTTGGTTTCCCAGTCTTCAATACAATTGGTTTCCCAACTTGGCATTCGGTTTTTTTGCAGGTATTTAGGTATATAATGCGCTACTATTCCTGAAAGACGACCTAATTTAATACCGTTTTGTTCTTCAAGAACTGGACTACCTTGAAGAAAAATCATCTTTCCGTTAACAAAACTTGTTTTCCCTGTTTCAACCACATAAAGCAATATTGCATTTCTTGCGGCTTCAGTATGGTTTGGCATACTCTCCTTTGTTATTGGAATATATTTTGATCCTGAAGTTGTACCAGAAGTTTTAGCAAAATAAATGGGTTTCCCTTTCCAAAGTATATCTTCTTCTCCAGCTACAACTTTATCTACATATGGTTTTAACGCTTCATAATCTCTAATAGGAACGCGCTTTACAAAATCTTCATAAGAATTGATACTTATAAAATCATGATCTTTCCCAAATTGTGTTGTTGCGGCATCGGCAATTAACTTTTTAAAAACCTTGTCTTGTGTTTTTATTGGGTTAGTTGCCCATTTATTAATTTTTCTTTGAATTTGCTTAGCAAATGGTTTTACCAGTAACGCTTTTAAAGATATGATTTCTATTCGCTTCATTTATTCAAAATCAATAAAAGTGGTAGAATCTATTGGGTAGCCATTACTCCAAAGTTCGAAATGTAAATGCGGCCCAGTAGTTAATTCTCCTGTGTTTCCAGAAATTGCAATGACTTCTCCTGATTTAACCAATTCCCCTTGTCCTTTTGTGAGTGATGCATTATGCTTATAGACAGAAATCAACCCATTACCATGATCTAATATAATTACATATCCTGTTTGCGTAGTCCATTCGGATAAAATTACTGTTCCGTCTGCTGTTGCTTTAACAGGAGTGTCTTTTGCTACTACAATATCTACTGCAAAATGCTTGTCCTTAACATTATAGCCTTCACTAATCGTTCCGTTTACAGGTGGAAACAAAACAAAATTCACTTTAGATGTTGCCGATTCGAATAAATTGTATTTATCCTCTTTATCAATTTTTTCTCTAAGTAATGAGTCTTCTTTTGAGGGGTTTAGATTAAAATTACTTATATCAAATTCAGCCGCTTCAATAATAGAATCTTTATTAAAATTTACTGTACTAACGTCTCCTTTAAGCACCCGTTTTATAGACTCAAAGTATTGTGCGTTCATTGCAATTACCTGTTGTAGAGAATCTGTTTTATAATTTAGTTGGATGGCTTTCTTTTTAAGCGTTGTTGATGAATAGCCAGGAATATATTCCCTTAAGGGTGTAAACGCAATTAAAACTGTAGTTGCGGCAATTAAAAAAATTCCAGAAATAGACATTATAACAAAAACATTTAAGCGAGTTAGCTTTATGGCAAAACGCTCTTCGAAAGTATCTTCGTTAAGAACTACTAAACGATACTTGTGTAGTAACTTTTTAGCAAATTTCTTTTTCTCCTTTTTTTTATTTGTCATGGCGAAGCAAAATTAAATAAAATAAGTATGTTCTTTTACAATACTCTAAAGTTTGTTTTTAAACGCTTTATTTAAAGTTTAATTATTAACTTTGTTCTTTAAAGAAAAAGTTATGAGTTTATATATGTTACCATTAGCGTTTGGCCCCATGCAAATTGTTTTAGTTGTAGTTGTGGTTCTATTATTATTTGGAGGAAAGAAAATCCCTGAACTAATGAGAGGTCTTGGTAGTGGCATAAAGGAATTTAAAAATGCCAGTAAAGAAGATGAAGAAGATACTGATAAGGACAAAGAGAAAAAAGAATAGTTTTAAAAACACCTTTTTATAAAAAAACCAACGCAATGCGTTGGTTTTTTTGTTTCAGAATTTGTACTAAAACGAAATCGCCAAATCTATTTTATTTGTAATGATCTTATAATTGCTTCCAGCTCGAATATATAATCTCTTTTAGCAATCGATGGTGCAAACGCAAATCCTTCTATAACAACAAGCCTGTTGTTTGTCTTATCCTCGACAATATAATTTATAAATGGTCCTGCCATAAAGGCGTTTTTCACTTCCCATGTGCTTCTGGTTTCTAAAGCTGGTTTGTTGTCTATAATTGTTTCGTTTAAAAAAGGTGTATAAGCTTCTTCGGTAATCATATAAGAGCCTTCTAAAGGCCCTGGAATATGGACTTCCCCAATTGAGTCCCTCATTTTAATAATGTCGTTTATAGCGTTGTCTCCTTTTGAAATTGCATCTAAAGGCATTTCATACAACATTATATTCATTGTGCCTGTTTTTATGTCTTTTCTTAACCAGAAAAAGGAATTGTCTTCTTTTGCGATTCGGTAAGCTGTTGAAAAATTAATGGTTAAACCAAGAGTTTCTTCAATGTTATTTTTTGTATTAAGAGACTTATTTATACGTCTTTGCTTTTCTTTAATCTCGGCATCCTTAAAAATTGTAACTATTTTTTCAGCGTTTTGTGCTAATAACTCATTAATTTCATTATTTGTGTTTCCACTAACTAAAATTAATTTTTGAGGTGTAGCAAACGCATCTTTTAAAAACCTAATATCTGCTGGTTTGCCTTTTTCAATCTTTAAAATAGTTCTGTTTTTTCTTGCAAAATCTGTAAATACTACAGTTGGCATTTGTCGCATGTTAAATAATGGTTCTTCTTGTGGTAAGCCATAAACTGGAGCGCCAAGTATTGAACGAATTTTATCTCCTATGCTACCTTCCCATAAATCATTGTCTATAACAACTGAAAGGCTATTAATATTTCCAGAAGATGAAGAAAGGATTCTTTTGCCTTTAGAACCATCATTATTACAGGCTAATAAAAACATTACTGTAAAAACAGCTACTACTAATTTTTTCATGAATTCTCTTTTTATTTAGAATTATTACTTGGAAACAACAAGCAACATTCCTGGTTTGAGTTTTGTACCACTAATATCGTTCCAATCTTTAATGTTTTGAATAGAGACTCCAGGAAATTTTTGTGAAATACTCCAAAGTGAATCTCCTGTTTTTACTTTATATGTTTTAACATTACTGCTGTTAGCTTTTTTTGAAGATGTTTTTGAAACAACTTTATTGGATGAGGTTACTGGTTTTGTTGGATAAATAGTTAATCGCTGACCAATTCGTAAATTATTGTTTCTTAAGCCATTCCATCTTTTAATTTGGCTAACTCTTACACCATATTGTCTTGCTATCTTTCCTAAATAATCTCCAGATTTTACTCTGTAGCGTATTCTAGATTCAGTTTTTAGAAATTTTGGTAAAGGTTTTTCTCGTTTATCAAATTCTGCTTTTACAAAAGCGTATATTTTTTCTTCGTTATTAACAAATCCGCCAATATGCTCTCTTGGTAATCTTAAGGTGTAATCTTCTCCTTTAATAAATGGAATGATATCCAGCTTGTACGAAGGGTTTAAAAATTGTAATTCTTCAATCTTAATTCCTGTAAGTTCAGAAACCTGATCTAAAGTTATCATCTGTTTTACGTGTACAGTATCTGTTTCTATATAAGTGATTTCTGGATGTTTTGGTTGAAATCCATGCTCTTCTGCATATTCAAAAATATACATGGTTGCTAAAAAAGCTGGTAAATATCCTGCGGTTTCACGCGGAAGATGTGGTCTAATATTCCAATAATTTTTATAGCCTCCAGAACGTCTAATGGCTTTGGTTACATTTCCTGGTCCAGAATTATATGCAGCTAATGCCAAATCCCAATCTCCAAATATTTTATATAAACTCGCTAAATATTTACTTGCTGCTTCAGTAGATTTTATTGGGTCACTTCTTTCATCAACATAACTGCTTACATCCAATCCAAACTGCTTTCCTGTGGCAAACATAAACTGCCACAAACCTGTGGCTCCAACTCTGGATTTAGCTCTTGGTTTTAAAGCCGATTCTACTATCGCTAAATATTTAACTTCTAATGGAATATCGTAGTTGTCAAGCTCTTTTTCAAACATTGGGAAATAATACTCGCTTAAAGCCATTAAGCGTTCAAAAGATTTTTTCCTATTTTTTAAATAGTGCTTAATTACGCTTTCTAAAGATGGATTGTATTCTATATTAAAAGGTGTTTTAGCATTAAGCTCTGATAACCGTTTTTTTAGAGTGTCGGTCGGAAGTTTTGGGTAGTAAATGGAGTCGTACTTTTGCTCTCTCACGGTTTTATAGATAGTGTCGTATAGTGACGAACTATACAACTCGCTTAACCACTTTTGGTCTAATTGAGAAGCATGGATATTATCTTCTAATTTACGTTTTATTAATGTATCGTGAATAGGTGTAATTTCTTTTATGAGGCGTGATTTTCCATCTATTAAAGTATCTGTTATAATACCTTTTTCAACAGTTTCATTTTTATTTTCTGAAGGAATAGAATCTTGAGTTTGGGGAGAACCAAACTTGAAACTTAAGACAAGTATTATTGTGAATAATCGTAAGGCCATTTTATTATAAAACGCTATTTGTGCTAAAATCGTGTTTTTTAATTTAAATTGAAAATAAAAGTATAAAAGAGCACTAATTTAGAATAGCTGCAATTCCCGGAAGTGTTTTTCCTTCAAGGCTTTCCAACATTGCGCCTCCTCCAGTACTTACATAACTTACTTTGTCTTGAAAACCAAATTGTTTTACTGCTGCAACAGAATCGCCTCCTCCAACTAATGAAAAAGCTCCTTTTTTAGTTGCCTCAGCAATAGAGCTACCTAAAGCAATAGTGCCTTTGGCAAAGTTTGGCATTTCAAAAACACCAAGTGGTCCATTCCATAAAATGGTTTTGCTTTGCATTACTACATCATGAAAATTTTCAATTGATTTTGGCCCACAATCTAAACCTTGCCAACCATCTGGAATTTTATCTACATCTACTATTTGAGTTTGTGCATCATTACTAAAAGTATTTGCAGCAACTACATCTACAGGCAAATGTATTTGTACGTTTTTTGCTTTCGCTTGTTTTAAAATATCTAAAGCCAGCTCCATTTTATCATCTTCACAAATTGAATCTCCAATCTTTCCACCTTGAGCTTTAACGAAAGTAAATGTCATACCTCCTCCAATAATTAAATGATCTACTTTATCAAGAATATTTTTAATAATAGTAATTTTTGAAGACACTTTTGCGCCACCAAGTATTGCTAAAACCGGTTTTTCGCCTGTTTTCATTACTTTTTGAATGCTCTCTATTTCTTTAGCCATCAAATAACCAAAACACTTATGTTCAGGGAAAAACTGAGCAATTATAGTCGTTGATGCATGTGCTCGATGTGCTGTGCCAAACGCATCATTTACGTAAATATCTCCTAGCTTGGATAGTTGTTCAGCAAAATCTTTATTTCCTTCTTTTTCCTCTTGATGAAAGCGTAGGTTTTCCAGCAATAAAATCTCTCCTGCCTGTAAATCGCATGAGGCTTGTATTGCTTTCTCACCAACACAATCAGACACAAATTTTACTTCAACGCCTAAAATATCTTCAACTGTATTTACAATATGGTGAAGCGAAAACTCTTCTTGAACACTTTTTGGTCTTCCTAAATGTGACATTAAGATGCAACTTCCTCCATCTTCAAGAATTTTTATTATTGTTGGTTTAGCGGACAGTATTCTAGTGGAATCTGTAACTTCAAATTTTTCATTTAAAGGCACATTAAAATCGACACGAATTAAAGCTTTTTTATTTTTAAAATTAAAGTCGTTAAGGGTTTTCATGTGTTTATATTTATTGTTTTTTAACTGTCACATGCTGCCTGCCTGCCGCATGCAGGTTCGCTATTAATCATTTCCTTGAGTGATAATATTTTCAGCATGCTCGTTTCATAAATGAGTTTTTAACAAATAATTACGCAAATGTAGTAATAAAAAAGAGCTGCAAGATGTGTTGGTTAACGAAAATAATTTCATTTATAAAGAATTATAAAAAAGTTATCTTTACCACATGCTTTTTAGTGACATATTAGGTCAAGACCATATTAAAAACCATTTAACACAAAGTGCTGATAATGGTCGTATTCCTCATGCGCAACTTTTTGTTGGCCCTGAAGGCTGTGGTACATTGCCTATGGCTATTGCATATGCTCAATATGTTTTATGCAAAAATATGAATGGGGAGAACACTAATGCTAATGATGCTTGTAATCTAAAATTCAACAACCTTTCACATCCTGACTTACATTTTGCCTTTCCTGTTACAACAAACGATAAGGTTAAAAGCAAACCTGTTTCTAATTTCTTTTTAGAAGAGTGGAGACAACTGCTTAACCAACAACCTTATTGTAATTTGTTCGATTGGTATAAGCAACTTGGTGTAGATAATAAACAAGGGCAAATTGGTGTTGACGAAGCGCAAGAGATTGTAAAGTCCCTGTCTTTAAAATCTTATGAAGGTGGTTACAAGGTGATGCTTATTTGGATGGCTGAAAAAATGAATATTGCTTGTGCCAACAAGCTATTAAAGCTTATTGAAGAACCTCCTAACAAAACTGTTTTTATTTTAATTGCTGAAGATGAAGAACAAATTATTAGTACAATTCGTTCTCGTTGCCAAGTTTTACATTTTTCGCCGTTAGCTGAAGAAACCATTAAAAATGCTTTAATAAAAAAATATGGGTTAGAGGTTTCTGTTGCTGCAAAAATAGCACATCAAGCCAATGGCAACTATAACAAAGCTTGCGATTTAGTGTATCAAGATTCTGAAGACTTACAATTTGAAGAGTGGTTTATATTTTGGATTAGAAGTGCATTTAAAGCTAAAGGAAACAAAAGTGCAATTCATGATTTAATATCTTGGAGCGAAGAAATTGCAAAAACAGGTCGTGAAACACAAAAACAATTTTTACACTTCTGTATCGATTTTTTTAGACAGGCTCTGTTATTGAATTATGGTGCAGATCAATTGGTTTATATGGAGATAAAGTCTAAAAAATTTAAGCTTGGTAACTTTGCGCCTTTTGTTAATAGCGCAAATATTTTAGAGATTAACGAAGAACTTCAAGATGCTATTTATCATATTGAACGCAATGGAAACTCCAAGATTATACTTACCGATTTGTCTATAAAACTAACTCGATTGCTTCATAAAAAAGTTGCCTAACTATTTATGGCGAACAAAAAATCATGGTTTGTTATAATCAATCCAACTTCTGGAAATGGATCTGGTAAAAAGAAATGGTCAAAAATTGAGCGGTTATTAAATACTTACGGATTTGATTTTGATTATGCTTTTACAATGCACCAAAAACATAGTGTTGAAATTGTACAACAAGTTATAGATAAAGGATTTTTTAATATTATTAGCGTAGGTGGAGATGGTACGCTTCATAATATTGTTAATGGCATTATGTTACAATCCAAAATGCCTTCAACAAATATAACTGTTGGTGTAATTCCTATTGGAACAGGAAACGATTGGATTAAAACCCATCATATTCCAAAGGATATTGAAAGTGCTATTCAAATTATTAAAAACGGAAAGGCTAAACTTCAAGATGTTGGCAAAATCGAATTATTAGACCAAAAAAAAGAATCTATTTATTTTATAAATCTTGCAGGTGTAGGATTTGATGGTTATGTTGTAAGTCGAGTAGAAAAATATAAACGTTTTGGCGCTTTAGCTTATCTATTTGGCACTTTATTCGGTTTGGTTTCCTTTAAAAATTTTAATTCTAAAGTTCGTATTAATTCTGAAAATATTTCAGGAAAAACATTAATGGTTTTAATCGGTTTGTGTGAATATTCTGGTGGAGGAATGAAGCTTACAAAAAAACCAAATCCTTTTGATGGCTTTTTTGATGTGAGTGTTGCAAAAAATTTTAGTAAACTCGATATTTTATTTAACGCCGTCAAGCTTTATAACGGCAAAATTGTTGATTTTAAAAAAGTAGTTCCTTTAATAGCAACTTCAATAAAGATTGAAATTCAAGAAGAGAAGCTTCCGTATATCCAAGCCGATGGAGAGTTGATAGGAAAAGGGGGTTTTAGAGCTTCAATAATACCAAAGAACTTTAGATTTTATTGCAAATAAAAACCAAGAAATAACTGTCTGCCTTTAAAATTCTAAAATTTAAATGAATGATGCTTAATTCTTTTTGTAAGCCGTATTTAACAAATCTAAAAGAGTTTGAGTGAGATCGCTTTCTTCTTTTCCAAACATTACACTTCCGCCTTCATTGCTCCCTAAAATATAAGAATATCCATTTTTGGCTCCGTAATCTTTTACAAAGTCTTTTATTTTCTTAATGAGCGAGTCATTTTGTGATTGGCTTTCTTGAGCGATTTGCTGTTGTTCAAATTGAAGGCGTTGAGATAAAATTTGTTCTTTTTGTTGCAATTCTTGTGATAGCTTTTGAATATTAGCTTGAGACATTCCTTTGGCTTTAATTTCTGCCTCATTAACGTCTAATCGAAAAACTTTACGTAAACTATCTGTTCTTTTTTGAAATGCGGTTACTTTAACTTTCAGTTTTTCTTCAATATCTTTCTTCTCTTGGTACTCATTTATCAGTTTCGAATTGTCAACATAACCGATTTTTTCTGTTTGTTGGCAAGACGCAAAAATTAAAATTGCGAAAACAGCATAAAATATATTCTTCATTGTTATAAATTTTGTTTCAGCAAAAATATAAAAGTAAACTGTTTTTAAAGGCATAAGTTTCTGAGAATCCTAACAATAAAATATACTTATGGTTACCGCAACAAGCAATCAGTTTTATTTATTGTTACTCAATGAAAATAAAGCGATTATAACGACTATGTTTTTAAAGCTGCTATATTTGTCTTAAGTGCGACAATCATGAAACAGAAGGCCTTAAAATTAGCTTTAGCCATTTTTCACACAATAAATTAAAGACGAATACTCCGTTGACTGTTTTGCTTTAAAATTCGAAAGCCATCCAACCCTAAACGCATTAAAAATATTCATCCAACCCGATTTATATTTTTCCGAAAGTAAGCTCACATAAAAAGAATCAAATTTCATAGGCAATGTTTTAACAACTTTCATTTGCTGGTTTGTAACTAATTTTGAAATAGCTGTTTGCGAAAAATGCCAAAAGTGTCTTGGCACATCATAAGCTGCCCAAAATTCTTTATAATATTTTGCATCGTAACTTTTATAATTTGGGACAGCAATAATTAAAGTTCCGTTTGGTTTTAAAAGTGATTTTATAATTGAAATGTGTTCTTCTAATTTTGGTAAGTGCTCTAACACATGCCACAGCGTAATAACATCAAAACTCTTTTGCTTAAATTTTAAAAGCTGTTCTGTTTCAAAAACAGAATTATTTGTTTTATGGTTTGCAATAGCTCTTGCGCTTTCATTTGGCTCTATCCCAGAAACTGTCCATTTGTTTTGTTGAGCTATTTGTAAAAAATCTCCTGTACCACAACCAATATCCAATATTTTTTTTTCTGTTGAAGAGAATGAATTAATGAGTTTTAATTTCTTCTTTAAAGAAATCTTTCTAACTAAATGGTAAACCTTTTCAAACAGATTTCTCTGTGTGTCTGTATGGGAAATGTAATCTTCACTTTTATAATATTGCGGTAATTGCTCTAAAGATGGTTGCGGAAAAGTTTGGAGCATATCGAATTCTTTATTATACAACAATTGAAATTCTTCGCCTGAAACTGAATGATCCCTTACTGTTATATATGTGCTTTTTTTATTCATTTAAAAATAGATTCCTTCCCGATAGCTATCGGGATTCGCAGAAGTAGCAAAATTCTAAAATTTAGTTATTTGTTCCACGTGGAACAAACCACACTATCTTCCCATATAAACTAATAAAACCGAAATATCGTTTGGAGATACTCCGCTAATTCTTGAAGCTTGAGAAATAGTCGTGGGTTGAATTTTTTTAAGTTTTTCTCTTGCCTCAAAACTCATAGATTTAATTTTAGAATAATCATAATTGGAAGGGATTTTAATATTTTCCAATCGATTTAACTTATCAGCATTGTTCTTTTCTTTCTCAATATATCCAGAATATTTTACTTGAATTTCCGTTTGCTCAATTACCTCGTTGTCTAAAACATGTTCTTGAATATAGGCTTCTACTTTTTCAAATTTACGTACATCATTAATTGTAATATTTGGTCTGGAAAACAACTTGAACATTTTGTCTGACTGTTTTACCAAAGACGAACCTTTAGATTCTAAAACAGGGTTTGCTTCTTCTGGTTTTACACTTGTTTCTTTAAAAAACTGCACAAACTTCTCTGCTTGATTATGCTTTTCCTCCATTCTTTTTAAACGCTTTTCGCTAGCTAATCCTAATTTATATCCTTTAGGTGTTAATCTGAAATCAGCATTATCTTGTCGCAATAATGTTCTATATTCCGCTCTGGATGTAAACATTCTATAAGGTTCTTCTGTGCCTTTTGTTATTAAATCATCGATTAAGACACCTATATAAGCTTCGTCTCTTTTTAAAGTGAATGCATCTTTCTCTTTAATTTTTAAACTTGCATTAATACCAGCCATCAAGCCTTGAGAAGCCGCTTCTTCATAACCTGTTGTGCCATTAATTTGTCCAGCAAAATAAAGACCATCTACTAATTTAGTTTCCAAAGTGTATTTTAATTGTGTAGGCGGAAAATAATCGTACTCTATAGCATATCCTGGTCTGAAAAATTTTACGTTTTCAAAACCAACCACAGATCGTAATGCTTTAAACTGAACATCTTCTGGAAGTGAGGTTGAAAAACCATTTACATAAACCTCAACCGTGTTCCAGCCTTCTGGTTCTATAAAAAGTTGATGCCTTTCCTTATCTGCAAAACGATTAATCTTATCTTCTATTGAAGGACAATATCGTGGTCCAACACTTTGTATTCTGCCATTAAACATTGGTGAGCGATCAAAACCTTCTCGAAGCAAATCGTGTACTGCAGGACTTGTGTAAGTCATGTGACAAGAACGTTGATTTTCTAAAGGCTTCGTGATATCTAAATACGAGAATTTTTCAGGGTTTTCGTCACCTGGTTGTTCAATCATTTTAGAATAATCCAAAGAACGTCCATCAACTCTTGGCGGAGTTCCTGTTTTCATCCTTCCAGAATCAAAACCTAAACCTGTAAGTTGTTCTGTAATTCCTGTTGCTGCTCTTTCGCCTGCGCGTCCTCCACCAAAATTTTTGTCTCCAATATGAATTAAACCGTTTAAAAATGTTCCGTTTGTAAGAATTACAGATTTTGCTTTTACTTCAATTCCTAAGGCTGTTTTTATACCAACAACTTTGTGGCTTTCAATCAACAATCCAGAAACCATATCCTGATAGAAATCAAGATCTTTTGTTCGCTCCAAAAGCAAACGCCAATCTTCAGCAAAACGCATTCTGTCGCTCTGCACTCTAGGGCTCCACATTGCTGGTCCTTTAGATTTATTCAACATTTTAAACTGAATAGCAGACGTATCGCTAACAATGCCACTATAACCTCCAAGCGCATCAATCTCGCGCACAATTTGCCCTTTTGCAATTCCTCCCATTGCGGGATTACAAGACATTTGTGCAATATTTTGTAAGCTCATAGTTATAAGCAGGGTTTTGCTTCCCATGTTCGCAGCTGCGGCAGCGGCTTCGCTTCCTGCGTGACCTCCTCCAACAACTATTACATCATAAACTTGGTTAAACATTTTGTTTCATTTATTAAGATTCCCGCTTAAGGAAGAATCAAATTGTTTCACGTGGAACAATTTATTGTTTTTGATTTGGGTTTATAATTTAAAGTTTCCCACCTTCGCGGAAACAGGTGCAAATATACGCTGATTTACTAAATATTAATTTATTTGATTTATGTAGAAATTCTCTTTGCTTCGCATGATTTTAACGTCGGCTTCGGTTTTATCTTTATAGCCACAATAATGCAAAACACCGTGAACCATAACCCTTTGTAATTCATCTTGAAAAGATACATTGAATTTTTTAGCATTCTCTTTCACGCGTTCAATAGAAATAAATATATCTCCATGTAGGATTTTTCCTATGGAGTTGTCAAAGCTAATAATATCTGTTAGTGTGTTGTGGTTAAGAAATTCAATATTTAATTTAAGTAAATAGTCATCATCGCAAAACACATAATTAATGTCGCCTTCTTTAAATTTTTCAGAGCTTATAACACTTGAAATCCAATTTGAAATTTCTTTCCCATTATCTAATTCGAATTGTGTTTCGTAATTAAAGCTAATCATTCTTTTTTTTAAAATAATCCTGTACTTTCTTTTTATATGTTTGCCGCAAAGGTAATGCTTGTCTGTTTAATATTTCGGTAGTAGTAAAATATTGTTTAGCATTATTTAATTGATTATTGGATGTGTTATTAAACTGATTCTGGTTAGTTTTAGCAATTCTTTTATCATCTTCCCCTTGTTGAAATGCTGCGTTTTCCAGCTTTAATAATTGATGCTGCAAGGCTATCATTTTTTGTAAAGTTCGATTAGTAAAGCCCTTATTAAGCAGGTCTTGCTCTATATTTTCCATTTGCTTTAATAAATTACCTCCAACTCCATCTTTGCCTTCCTTGCCTAATTTATCTTCCAGAGCTTGTCGAAGTTGTTGCTGTTGTTGGTAGATTCGAAACAATTCGCCATTTAATTCTTCATTGTTTTCGTCTCCATCTCCTTGCTGTCGTTTACCTTCTTGCCCTTCTTTTTCCTCTTCTCCATCTTTATTTTTCTTACCTTCTTCACTCTTTTTCATCCCTTCTTCCATTTCTTTATTCAACTGCTCTTGGCTCATAATAATGTCTGGCAATTGCATGTCGCCTTGCCCTTGTCCGGGACTCGGATTCATTTGAGATTCTAAATTATCCAGCATATCACTTAAAAAACTAGCTAAAGTATTCGCAGCTGTTACAGTATATTGTTGAGCAGCTACGCCTTGATATAATCTGTTTTCTGCTAGTTGCTCTAAAGATTTATCAATATTAAAAAACGCTTCGGTAATCTCTTTGTTGATTTTTTCGGAAATCATTGGCTGTCTTAAAGACAACGCAAAAAGGCTATCATCAACATGTTCAAAATGCTCTTTTAGCCCTTGTTGGTCACGTAAATACTTTGCATACTCGTTATGATTAATCTGGATGCTTTTAAACTGATTCATTAAATCTTCTTGTTCAAAAGAAAACAAAACCAAATTATCGAGAATTTGTCTCAACATATCAATATCTTCCGATATTTGCTCACCAGAACCGCTCATCATTGATTGCTGCATTTTCTGACTCATTTGCATCATCTTTTGTGCTGCCTTTTTTTGGTTCTTTTTTGCATTATTTTGCTTTTGTTCTTGCTCTTCTGGATTTGTGCTTTGCTCTTTCTTTTCTAGATTGTCGCTTGCCTCCTGCTGTTCCTTTTTAATATCCTCTTCTCCCTTTTTATCTTGAGGCACATCTAAGGGCTCTCTTAATTTTTGATTCTCTTTTTGAAGCTCTTCCATTTCTTTTTGAAAGTCTTCAAATTTCTCGTTTAAAGTATCCTGATTTTCTTTGGTATTATTTTCTTTGTTCTCATTAGAAAGGTCTTCTTGCTCTTTAGCCTGTTCCTCTAATTCGTTTTTTAATTTTTCCAATTTCTTAGATACATAATATCGTTTAGTCAATTCAAGCAATTGCTCAAGACTACGTTTTTTGTTTTTGTTTTGTTTTGAAAGTTCTTCAAGTTTTTGTGTCAGTTTCTCTTTTTGAAGTTTCTCTGCTAGTTTTTGAAGTTCTTCCAGCAACTTTTCGTCTTTTTCCAGTTGTTCTTGATTTTCCTCTAAACGCTGTTTTAAATCTTCTTTAAACTGGTCTTTTTCTTCGTTTTGAAATTCATCTAAATTATCTTTTAATTTCTTATTGAAATTCTTCATCATTTCATCCTGCTGCTTCTGCCGTTTTAAAAAGTTTTCAAATTTCTTTTTATCGTTAAAATTCAATTCGGATTTTTCTTTTTGGGTTTTTGACAATTCTTTAAGCTCCTTTTCTTGCTCTGCAAACTTCTCTAAGGACTTGCTTAAATCTTCTATCGTCTCGCTCTGCTCTTTTAGTTGCTTTTGTTCTTTTTCGTCTTGTGTTAATTTTCTATAACTAAACACATTGCTCTTTGTGCTTTTATAATTATTCAAAGCATCATTATCAAAAACTTCAAAATATAAATCATAACTAATCCCTTCAATAAGATTTAACTGATTTGGAAAAATACTTAAGAACTCATCAAAATTAGAAGTCGAAATAGGGATTGCTTCTTTCATTTTCTCTTTTTCATTATCTGAAGAATAATACACGAGCTGAAGTTTGCTCAATCCATAATCATCACTTACTTGTCCGTAAAAATAAAGGGTTTGATGGTCTAAAGAATCCAATTCCATTTGAAGATTTAATTCTGGATATTCGTCCTTTATAACATATATCGAAAATGCTAAACTTTCGTAGTCTTTAAGATTAGAATTGCTTGTATTAAGACTATAATCCAAAGTGCTGTTAAGACGTTTTGAGGCCTGAAAATTCCCTTGTTTATCAGAAGAAAATCCTAGAGTGTCTTTTGAGTACAGGCTAACTACATCTGTAGATTTTGTTTTAAGCTTCCATGTTACTTTTGTGCCTTGAGGCACAATTGCGTTTCCTGTGTTTTTTAGTGTTTCATCCTTCCTTAAAGTGTGCGACGGATAGTCTAAAAGCATATCAAAACTCAATAACGTTGGAGCTTTTATAACTTCAATTTGATATGCTTTTGAGGTTACATTATTTGCAAGCAACTTAAAATTAATATCGTTTTTTAGTTGTGAAAACACATATTCAAACTCTCCAGGTTTGCGCTGCTTTAAATAATAGGTTTCGTTATTATAGGTGATTTGTGCACTCTCAGGAATCAGTTCGCCTTCGGTGGTGATTATAAGTTTAAGATCTTTGTTTTCAACAACTTGTAAATTATTGTTGATCACAAAAAATTGAAAAGGAGCAGGTGGTTCATAAGCAATTTGATAATTTACAATCCGATTATAACTATCGCTGAACAAATTAAAGTTTCCAGTAAATAAAGACAGCAATAAAATGCAAATAGGAATAGCTGCGTATTTTAAATATCTAATATTACTCTTAAAATTGATTGCTAATTTAAACGGAATTGGTTTTAGCGCAATAGCTTTTTGTTCTATACTTGCTAATAGTAATTCCGACTGTTCTTTATCCTTATAAAGCTGAAGGACATTAAGCAGTTTATCATCTACTTCTGGAAAATAATTGCCAATAATTTTCGATGCGTCTTCGTAATTAATCCCTTTTTGAAGTTTGAACAATTTCGCCGATGGAATTGCAATAAATCTCATAAGCAAGGCTAGTTCTACAGCAATAAAAACCCAAAACAAAATGGTCCTTGCTGTTGGATTAAGCCAGAGCATATATTCTATTAAAAGGATTGCTAAAAAATATAATAAGCCAATAGCGAAAAATAAAATTGCGCCTTTAATGAGTTCATTAGTGTAAAATTTTCTAATGAATTGTTCTAATTTGGCTTGTATGGTTTTAAAATGAGACATGTACTTTATATGGTTCTCAATTTTTTGAGATTTCCACCTTAGTGAAAATGACAAATATCTAACTTACTAATTTACAATTTTATTTTAATCTGTAATTCACTAAATTTGATAAGATTCTGTTAATTTCTATAATTAGCATAATAGATTAGATTAACCATTTATGAGATTTCCACCTTCGTGGAAATGAATTCAAAATAATTCAATGAAAGATTTAAAATATCTCGCAGCATTAACAATCCCGATTTCTGCATTTATTAGCATCTACTTTAAAGGATATTGGTCGTTTTTTACTCTAATTTATGCGTTTGGAATAATCCCTTTGCTTGAGCTGTTATTGCCTCAAAACATGACGAACTATTCTGAGAGTGAATTGAAAAAGAAAAAAGAAAATCCGCTTTTCGATTGGATGTTGTATCTAAATCTTCCTATTGTTTTTTGCTTATTAGTATGGGCTTTAATAGAGGTTACATTGAGTTCTCTCGAAATTTATGAAATCGTTGGGCTTATGTTTTCTGTTGGGATAGTTTTAGGTGTTAACGGAATTAATGTTGGTCATGAATTAGGTCATAGACATAAGAGTAGTGAACGATTTTTTGGTAAGTTGCTTTTGCTTCCGTCATTATATATGCATTTTTATATCGAGCATAATTTTGGTCACCACTTAAATGCTGCGACCAAAGAGGATCCTGCAACAGCTAGATACAATCAAAGCGTGTATTCATTTTGGGTAACCTCGGTTTTTAGGCAATATTTTAACGCATGGAAGATTCAAAATAAACTTCTGAAAAATAATAAGCAAGGATTTTTGTCTTATAAAAACGATATGCTTTGGTATGCTATATTCCAAATAGCATATTTGATTGTTGTTTTATTGGTGTTTGGAAGTATTGGTTTGCTTTTTGCTTTTGGTGCTGCTATTATTGGTTTTTTATTGTTGGAAACCGTTAACTATATTGAGCATTATGGTTTGTTGCGTCTTAAAACCAAATCTGGAAGATACGAACGTGTAAGTGAAATTCATTCATGGAATTCTAATCACGTAGTTGGCAGAATTGTTTTATACGAATTAACACGACATAGCGACCATCATTACAAATCGTCTAAAAAATATCAACTTTTAGAATGTTACAAAGAAAGTCCCGAATTACCCTTTGGATATCCAACCTCAATGGTCATTGCTTTTTTACCTCCATTATGGTTTAGCATCATGAACAAGCGTGTTCCTAAAGAAATGATTTTAAAATAGAATCGAGACATGAGAGTGCTTTGCTTCTAGAACATAGATGAAAAGTCTTTATTCTATTTTCTTTGTTCTTTCATCTTCTCTATTCTATCTTTGCTGTTATAGATTAAAAACATGATTGAAAATGTTCGTGTGCGTTTTGCGCCAAGTCCAACAGGGCCTTTGCATATTGGAGGTGTTCGCACTGCCTTATTTAACTATTTATTTGCTAAAAAACATAATGGAACTTTTGTGCTTCGCATAGAAGATACAGATCAAAGTCGTTATGTTGAAGGTGCCGAACAATATATTATAGACGCTCTAAATTGGTGTGGAATTCCATATGATGAAGGTGTAGGGAAAGAAGGTAAATATGGATCATACAGACAAAGCGAACGCAAACATTTATATAAAGATTATGCTGATAAATTAATTGCTTCGGGCAATGCATATTATGCTTTTGATACTTCTGAAGAATTAGATTTTCATAGAAAAGATCATGAAGCAAAAGGCAAAACCTTTATTTATAATTGGCATAATCGTTTAAAACTTAAAAATTCATTGTCTCTTTCAGACGAAGAAGTTCAAGCGAAATTAAACTCTGGTGATGATTATGTCATTCGGTTTAAATCGCCTCAAGATGAAACTTTACATCTAACAGATATTATTAGAGGAGATATTACTATAGATACAAATGTTTTAGACGATAAGATCTTGTGTAAAAGTGACGGAATGCCAACCTATCATTTAGCTAATATTGTTGACGACCATTTAATGGAAATTACGCACGTTATTCGTGGTGAAGAATGGCTGCCATCTTTAGCTTTACATCAATTATTGTATAATGCTTTTAGCTGGAAATCTCCTGAATTTGCGCATTTGCCTTTAATACTAAAGCCAACTGGAAAAGGGAAATTAAGCAAACGTGATGGCGATAAATTGGGTTTTCCTGTGTTTCCGTTAGAGTGGAAAGATCCAAAAACCGGAGATGTTTCAAAAGGTTATAAAGAGGAGGGTTATTTTCCTGAAGCAGTTGTTAACTTTTTGGCGTTTTTGGGTTGGAATCCAGGAACAGAACAAGAAATTTTTAGTTTAGATGAGCTAGTTTCTACATTTGATTTAGAGCGTGTACACAAAGCTGGAGCGCGATTCGATCCTGATAAAACAAAATGGTATAATCATCATTATATGCAACAGCAACATAATGATGAGCTAGCTAGAGTATTTAAATCTCAACAGCCTCAACTTGCAACTATTGATATTGATTACATTGCTCTTGTTATTGGTTTAAATAAAGAACGTGCAACTTTTGTTAGTGACTTTTGGGATTTAAGTCATTTCTTTTTTGAAGCTCCCAAAACCTATGAAGAAAAAGCATCAAAAAAAGCGTTTAAAGACAATACTAAAGAATTAATGGAAGAATTGGTTTCTGTTGTTAATTCCATTGAAGAGTTTTCAGTAGAAAACCTTCAAATTCAAATAAAATCTTGGATAGCTTCTAATGAAATTGGTTTTGGAAAAGTCATGATGCCACTTCGTTTATCATTAGTAGGCGCTTTAAAAGGTCCAGAAGTGTTTGATATAATGTTTTTGATTGGAAAAACTGAAACTATTAAACGCATAGAAAATATAATACATAATTTGCAATTGAATATGTATTAAAGTTTAAGGAAGGTGTATTCATGAGAAGCTGAAACAATCCCGATAGTTATCGGGACAGCATGGCAAACAAATCATTTGTCAAAACGAAAACATTACAGCAAAAACCAACATAGACTGATTGCCTTTAAATTTTTCAGTAGCACTGCCAACATTGAGATTTTTATCGTTAAGCTTATTCAAAATATTCAAAAAACCATATATGTATTGTGCTTTAATTTTAAAAGATCCAATACCCGCAGAAATCCCAGCCATAGCGTTTACATTAAATTGAGAAATATCAGCAATGTCTAATGCGGTTAAAGAGTCGTATCCGTTAATAAAATAGCCTTCTTTTGTTTCGTCCTTTAATTCTAACTTTCCATTATATTGAATTTGTGGTCCAAAATCTATGGTTACGTTATCGCCAATTACTTTAGCGTGATAAGTAAACCCTAATTGTACAGCCATCAATTTGTATTCAATCATTTCGTTTCCTGCGACACCTTCTAGCGCTCTTCCTGAAATCTCTAAATTATTTTCAGATACCTGCATACCAAAACTTACATTGTACCATTCGTTTGGGATATCTACTGTAGAAGACAATCCGCCAACCCAACCTTGGCGAGATTTAGTAGCAAAATTATCGGTTATGATATTGTATTGAGAAATACCGCCCATAACAGCAAAGCCATTTTTAATAGCAAAAGTTCTGTGTTGGGAATATGTTGTTGTAACAAAACCTATGGTAAATGCTACTAATAAAATATAGTGCTTAAATTTCATGATTTTTTAATAAAATTGGAGCAAATATAACTAAATTAGTGTCTTATTATTTTAATCATTTAAAAATATCTTATGTCTTATTATTTTATTCCTTTAATTTTCGTTGGATTTATTATCCTAATTTCAGCATTTTTTATTGTTAAACAACAAACCGCAGTTATTCTAGAGCGTTTTGGGCGGTTTCTCAGTATTCGTCATTCTGGTTTACAATTAAAAATTCCTTTGGTCGATAGGGTTTCCGGACGTTTAAGCTTAAAAATTCAGCAATTAGATGTAATTATTGAAACCAAAACCCTCGATGATGTTTTTGTTGGTATAAAAGTATCTGTACAATTCAAGGTGATTCGAGATAAAGTATATGATGCGTTTTATAAATTAGATTATGCACACGATCAAATAACTAGCTATGTTTTTGATGTTGTAAGAGCTGAAGTGCCAAAAATGAAATTAGATGATGTTTTTGTAAGAAAAGATGATATCGCTATTGCTGTAAAAAAAGAGCTTAACGTTGCTATGATGGATTATGGTTACGATATTATTAAAACTTTGGTTACAGATATTGATCCAGATGCTCAAGTAAAAGAAGCCATGAATAGAATTAATGCTTCCGAACGTGAAAAAGTAGCTGCTCAATTTGAAGGTGATGCGCAACGTATTTTAATTGTTGAACGTGCAAAAGCAGAAGCAGAAAGCAAGCGTTTGCAAGGACAAGGTATTGCAGATCAACGTAGAGAAATTGCTCGTGGTTTGGAAGAAAGTGTTGAAGTATTAAACAAGGTTGGCATCAACTCACAAGAGGCTTCTGCTTTAATTATTGTAACACAACATTACGATACGCTTCAGTCTATAGGACACAACACAAATAGTAATTTAATTTTATTACCTAATTCGCCGCAAGCAGGAAGTAATATGCTTAATGATATGGTGGCGAGTTTTACAGCAAGCAACCAAATTGGTGAAGCTATGAAAGAGCAGAATAGAAGGAAAAAGAATGATGAATAAATAAACCTTTAAAGACCTCACAGGTTTTAAATACCTGTGAGGTCTTTGTTTTAAATTGCCTTCGCTTCTGCAGCTAACAGCTCATTTTTATCCTCTAATGCTTTTTCTATAAACGTAGTAATATCCTCGTTTTTTTCTAAACCTTTTTTTAATAAAACACCTAAAGCTATTGTGGTAACAATCCGTGTTCCTGCTTTTTTAACTGCAGTTGCAAACAGAGGCTGTAACTCTTCATAGGTAATCTTTTCGGCTAATTCTTGAATTTCGGCTTTTACAATTTGCTGCTTATCTTCAGGGAGTTTGGTGTATTTTTTACCAAGCTGCTTAATTTCCTCTATTGCTGGACGCTGAAATTGTTGTTGCGGTTTTGGCTGGTCTTGTTTAGGCTTTGACCTTGCCCAAGTATCCCGTAATCCAACGGTTTTGTTAAACACTAATTTTTCTGAAGAGGAGTCATCATCTACAATAAAATAGCCTAAACGCTGAAACTGAAACCGCTTACCAACTTTAGTATCTTTTAAAAATGGTTCCACAAAAGCGTTCACAACCTTTAAGGATTTTGGGTTAATAAACTCCATAAAATCTTTTCCTTCATGGCTCTCTGGAGCTGCATCCAAAAACAATCTATCGTATTCTCTAACTTCAACTTTTATGGCGTGTTTTATGGAAACCCAATGCAAGGTTCCTTTTACTTTTCGTAAACTTGCTTCGCTTCCGCTTCCGCTTAAACTATCTGCGTCATAAGTACAATGAATTTCTGTAATATTGTCGTTTTGATCTTTTATGACACTTTCTCCTTTAATGATGTAGCCATTTTTTAATCGTACTTCTTTTCCTAAAGTAAGTCTGAAATATTTATTTCCAGCGTCTTCTTTAAAATCTTCTTTCTCAATATATAACTCTTTAGAAAAAGGCACTTTTCTAAATCCTGCTGAAGCATCTTCTTGGTTGTTTTCGGCTTCTAGCCATTCTTCTTTATCTTCTGGATAATTGGTAATAATCAATTTTATTGGATTTAAAACTGCCATAACTCTATTGGCTGATTTATTTAAATCTTCACGAATACAGAATTCTAAAAGCGAAACATCAATAATATTTTCTCGTTTGGCAACACCAACTTTTTCAATAAATGTTTTAATAGAATTTGGTGTATAACCACGACGACGTAAACCAGAAATAGTTGGCATTCGAGGATCGTTCCAACCAGAAACTACGTTTTCTTCAACCAGTTTAAGCAGTTTGCGTTTACTCATAATGGTATAACTTAAATTTAAACGTGCAAATTCTCGTTGTTTTGGTAGCAAAGGAAGTTCTTCTGAACTATATTTATAAACTTGATCTCTAAACCAGTTGTAAAGTTTTCTGTGTGGTTTAAATTCTAAAGAGCACAATGAGTGTGAGATTTGCTCGATATAATCGCTTTCGCCATGCGTCCAGTCGTACATTGGGTAGATGCACCAATCGTTGTCTGTTCTGTGGTGGCTCTTCTTTAAAATACGATACATTAAAGGGTCTCTCATCAACATATTTGGGTCTTCCATATCAATCTTTGCTCTGAGTACGTGAGAACCTTCATCAAACTCGCTCTCTTTCATTCTTCGGAACAAATCTAAATTTTCTTCTACACTTCTATTCCGAAAAGGGCTGTTAACACCAACCTGTGTTGGTGTTCCTTTTTGTTCTGCCATAGCTTCAGAGGTCTGACTATCAACATAAGCTTTTCCGTCTTTAATAAGCTTAAGAGCCCAATCGTACAATTGCTGAAAATAGTCGGAAGAATACAATTCTTTATCCCATTTGTAGCCTAACCAAGAAATATCCTTTTTAATAGCATCTACATATTCTTGTTCTTCTTTTACTGGATTTGTATCATCAAAACGAAGATTTACAGGAGCATTATATTTTTCTCCCAAGCCAAAACTAATGCCAATAGCCTTGGTGTGTCCAATGTGTAAATAGCCATTGGGTTCGGGCGGAAAACGAAAGCGAAGTTTATTTTTAGGCATTCCGTTATTTAAATCCTCTTCTATAATATGCTCAATAAAATTGAGTGTTTTATTTTCTTCAGACATGAGTAAAAATTAAAAAAGCAAAGGTATTAAATTATAGAAACTATATCTTTGTTTAAAAGAACAGATTTGGGAATTATAAAAGTTGAAAACATAAAGGTCTTCGCTTATCATGGTTGTCTTGATGAAGAAACAAAAATTGGTAGTGAATATAGGATTGATCTGGTCGTTAAAGCAGATTTAAGTTCCTCTAGTAAAACGGACAGTTTAAATGATACTGTTGATTATGTGTTGTTAAATAAGATTGTGAAAGAGGAAATGAATATTCCCTCAAAACTTCTTGAAACTGTTGCTCAACGCATCTTGAATAGAATTTTTATAGAAAGTAATTTAGTAATAAAAGCTAAAATTTTTGTTTCTAAAATAAATCCTCCAATTGGTGGTGATGTGGGAATGGTAACAATAAAGCTTACCGAAAAAAGAAAAAACTTAGAGTAGTGCTATAAAGATTATATTTTTTATAAATTTGCCACTCCATAGTTAAAGACAAAAAGAGATTCCTGCCTACGCAGGAAGTTAGGGCGTCTTGGCCGAGTGGCTAGGCAGTGGTCTGCAAAACCATCTACAGCGGTTCGAATCCGCTAGACGCCTCAAAAAAGAGATACTAAATTGTATCTCTTTTTTATTCGGCTATTTCTTCAATAAGGTCTTGCGGGTTTAATTGGTCTTTAGGTAAAAAGCCTTTTACAATTAACACTAAGCCACAAATAACAAGGATTAAGCCCAAAAGCTTTTTAACCTTTAAGATTCTATTTTGTGTTAATTTTCTTTTAAGTTGTTTTGCGAGAAGAATTTTAAACAAATCTGTTATAAAATAAGCTAAAATCATTGTTCCGAAGAACACATAAAACCTATTAATGTCATTTTCTAAACTAGGTCCAGTAATAATTATCACACCAAGCCAAAACACCAAAACACCAATATTTATAAAATTAAGCAAGAAACCCTTTATGAAAAGCCCTAAATAATTAGTCTTAATGAATTTAATTTCGCTTATTTCGGTTGTGCTTTTTTGAGGTTTTTTTAAGAATATGATAATACCGTAAACTGTTAATAATGTACCTCCAAAAACAAATAATCCTGGCTGGTTGCTTAAATTTTCTAAAAGTTGAAAACTACTAAAATAAGCTAAAGTAATAAAGAAGACATCTGCAATAATTACTCCTAAATCAAACACAACTGCGGCTCTAAACCCTTTAGTGGCACTGGTTTCTAGAAGAACAAAGAAAACAGGCCCAATCATAAAGGCTAGAAAAAACCCTAATGGAATTGCTGCTTGAATATCCTCTATCATAATTATTATTAAATAAAAATGCTGAATTAAAATTCAGCATTTAAATAAAGTTTCACAAATATAACAAAAGAATTAATTGCTGTTTCTTTATTAATCTGTAAAATTTTTACTATTTCATTCTTTTAACTCTCCCTCCAAAAACACGATTTTCTTTGATTGTTTTTGGGTCTCCATACACAAAAACATCGCCTCCTGCTCTAATTTTAATGTCAACAAGCTCTGATGCTTTAACATGAGCATTACCTGCTGCTTTTATGTTAACTGTAGTGTTTTCGGTTTGTAAATCTTCGCCTTTATAAATTCCTCCTGTATTTAAAGAAACGTCTTGTGAGTTTGCGGTTCCGTGAGTTTCAATAATGCCACCTGAAACAGCTTTTATGTTTGCGATTTTAACCTTTAAATCAATACTGATTTTTCCGCCTTCTTGTGCTCTTAAGTCTATTTCGTATTGTTTAATTTTATCTTTAGAAGAAATTATAGCACCTTCGTTAGCATCTAAAACATCTATATTGGTGTAGTATAAAGTTACAGATGTGTTTTTGCCGTCAAAACTTTCTTCAAGAATCATTTTAATTTTTAATTTTCCGTTTTTATTAACGATGACAACATCTTCGGTGTTTTTCCCAGAGATTTCTACTTTGTTTTCTTTTGATTTAACTAAATTAACTTCTATTAAATCATATACTTTTAGTTCGGTAAATTCACCTATGGTTTTTTCTATAGTGTTTTGCGCTATTGCAACTGATGTAATTAAAATTGTTAATGCTGAAAATATGCGTTTCATATGTCTATACTTATTTTATGTTTTAAATCAATAACTATGCCTCTTTTTTACCAATTAACAGAAAGTCCAGATGTCTTTTAACTAAATCTGCTTGTTTTACTTTTACGATTACTTCATCACCAAGTTGATACATGTTTTTTGTATTGTTTCCTATTAATGCATATTGGCTTTCATCAAAAACATAATGATCGTCTTTAATGTTTCGGATTCTTACCATGCCTTCACATTTATTTTCTATAATTTCAACATAAATTCCCCAATCTGTAACTCCAGAAATGACTCCTAAAAACTCTTGGTCTTTATGATCTTGCATAAATTTAATCTGCATATATTTTATAGAATCTCTCTCTGCTTTAGTTGCTAGATATTCCATGTTACTTGAGTGTTTACATTTATCTTCGTAAACATCTTGATTGGCAGATTTTCCTCCATCTAAATAATATTGTAATAAACGATGCGTCATAACATCAGGATAACGACGAATTGGTGATGTAAAATGACTATAATAATCGAACGCTAAACCGTAATGGCCTATGTTTTTTGTGGTATATTCTGCTTTGCTCATGGTTCTAATAGTAAGTGTGTCTACCAAATTTTGTTCTTTTTTTCCATTTACATCTTTTAGCAATTTGTTTAACGAAGCAGATGTGGTTTTTCTGTCCTTAAAATTTAGTTTATAGCCAAAACGCGACACAATACCTTGCAATGCTGCGAGTTTTGAGTCGTTTGGTTCGTCGTGTACTCTATAAATAAACGTTTTTTGTGGTTTTTTATTTCCTATAAATTCAGCTACTTTTCTGTTTGCTAGTAGCATAAACTCTTCAATAAGTTTATTAGCGTCTTTAGAGGTTTTAAAATAAACACCTATTGGATTAGCATCTTTATCAAGATTGAATTTTACTTCTACTTTATCGAATGATATCGCTCCTGAATTCATTCTTTTTTTCCGTAAAACTTTAGCTATTTTGTCTAATTTTAAAATAGCATTTGCTAAAGTTTGCTTTATTTTATATTCTTTTCCTGTTAATGAAACTTCTTTTGGGATAGTTGTGTTTATTTTTTTTAATTGAGACGTTTCGACTGCGCTCAACGTGACATTTTCATCAATTATTGCTTGCGCTTCTTCGTAGGTAAAACGAGCATCACTATACGTTACAGTTCTGCCAAACCATTGATTTATAATTTCTGCTTTGTTATTAATTTCGAAAATAGCAGAAAAAGTATATTTTTCTTCATTTGGTCGAAGTGAACAAGCATTATTAGATAATACTTCAGGTAGCATTGGTACAACTCTATCTACCAAATAAACTGAGGTTGCTCGCTCATAAGCTTCATCATCTAAAATAGTACCTTCTTGTAAATAATGAGATACATCTGCTATATGAATTCCTATTTCGTGATTTCCGTTTTCTAATGTTCTAAACGATAAAGCATCATCAAAATCTTTGGCATCTTTTGGGTCGATAGTAAACGTTAAAACATCTCTCATGTCTCGACGTTTTTTAATTTCGGAAGCAGTTATAGATGTATCTAATTTATTAGCATAATCTTCTACTTCTTTTTGGAATTCATAAGGTAAACCATATTCTGCTAGTATAGAATGAATTTCTGTATTATGATCTCCAGGTTTACCGAGTATTTTAATTACTTTTCCGTAAGGTGAATCTGCTTTTTCTGGCCAATCTTCAAGTTTAACAATGACTTTATCTCCTTCTTTTGCTTTGTTTATTTTATTTATAGGAACAAAAATATCCTTATACATTTTTGTATTATCTGCAATAACAAAAGCATAGCTTTTATGAATTTGAATTACACCTACATACTCTGTTTTATTACGTTTTATTACTTTGGTTATTTCTCCTTCTAATTTTCCGCGTTTTCTTCTTCTATAAACATAAAGTTCTACTTCATCATTATGTAATGCTTTATTTATATTATTTGAAGCTATAAAAATATCATCTTCTAAATCATCACAAATAACATAACCTGAACCTTTAGATGTTAAATCTAAAATTCCTGTGTGATATTCGGTATTTACAATAGCTTTAAATTTACCTCTATCTACTTCTTTAATGTCGCCGTTAGCTTTTAATTGTTGAAGTTTCTTAATAATCTGGTTCCTACTACTCGTATCATTAACGTTAAGTATTGAAGCTATTTGTTTATAATTAAAGGTTTTATCTCGTTCTTTTTTCAAAATACTTAAAATTGTATTTTGAAGGTTGGAAGTATTCTTTTTATTTTTTATTTTATTTTTCTTTCTTGGCATATCTATTTGAATAGCAACAAATCTACTGTTTAAATATTAAATTTCTTTTCTTTAATAATAAGTTTACAATAATTTAACTATAAGTTTTTATTAACAAATTATATTATATTATTAATTTATTTTATAATATTTAAAAAACAATGATGATGTTTATAGTTAGTTAATAATGACTATAACTTTTTTCACTTTTTTATTGAAGTTATTTAATTAACATTTTACTGCAAGGTAATAAACACTATTATTTAGTTAAAACCTCTATTTTTAAACGTTTTATATTATATATTAACAATGGTTAATAAACTGAATTAACCACTAATTTTTAATAAATATTTTCAATATTAATGTTTAAATCATTCTTTTATTCTTTTATAAGTTTATTTTAAAAAGTTGCTTAAATTTTAGGTTATTACGTAATACATTTTGATTGTAATAAATATTGGAATATAAAATTTTTTCTTTCAGAATATAATAAATAGATATTAACAACTAATGAATAGTTAGAAGTTAACTTATCAACTTTTTATTTTAACTACTAATACATTAACTTTATACTTTTAAAACACATAAGATTTCCGTCTACACGGAAATTAATTTAATACATTAAATTAATGAATATTTCAATAGGAAACGATCACGCAGGAACAGAATATAAATTCGAAATAGTAAAACATCTTGAAACTAAAGGAATTACAGTTAAAAATTATGGGACAGACACTAACGAAAGTGTAGATTATCCAGATTTTGTTCATCCTGTGGCAGAAGATGTAGAAAATAAAAAAGCAGACTTTGGTATTATTATTTGCGGTAGTGGAAATGGTGTAAATATGACTGCAAATAAACACCAAAGAGTACGTTCTGCTTTATGTTGGACAAAAGAAATTGCAGCCTTATCAAGACAACATAATGAAGCAAATATTTTAAGTATTCCAGCACGTTTTACAGCTTTACCTCAAGCTATAGAAATTGTAGATACATTTTTAAATACAGATTTTGAAGGCGGAAGACATGAACGTCGTGTAGAAAAAATTGCTATCCAAAATTAAAAATGAGTCATTCACACTCACATAATCACCAACACGATTTAAAAGATAAAAAACTTTTTATTACTATACTACTCAACATTGTAATTACTGTTGCTCAAGTTATAGGTGGTGTTGTATCTGGAAGCTTATCTTTATTAAGTGACGCTTTACATAATTTTAGCGATGTAATTTCTTTAGTAGTAAGTTTTATAGCGTCAAAACTTTCTAAAAGAAAGGCCTCAATTAACAGAACATTTGGTTACAAGAGAGCGGAGATATTGGCAGCTTTTATTAATGCATCTACATTAGTAATAGTTGCGGTTTTATTAATTATTGAAGCAATTAAACGTTTTCAAAATCCACAAGAAATTGAATCAAATATAGTGATATGGTTATCTCTTTTGGCAATTATAGCAAATGGTTTTAGTGTATTATTAATAAAAAAAGATTCAGAAAATAACCTTAATTTACGTTCAGCATATTTGCATCTTTTTACAGATATGATGGCTAGTGTTGCAGTATTAATAGGCGGTTTATTAATGCGTTATTACCAATTATTTTGGGTTGATAGCGTGTTAACATTTTTGATAGCATTATATTTAATTTGGGTAGGTTATGATTTGTTAAAAAAATCAACAAAAATATTAATGTTATTTACTCCAGAACAAGTGAATATCAAAGAGGTATTAAAAGCAGTACATACAATACCAAAAATTAATAAATTACATCATGTACATGTTTGGTGTTTAAATGATGATGAGCTTCATTTAGAAGCTCACCTCGATTTAAAAGAGAATGTTAGTATTGTAGAATTTGATATAATTTTACATAAAATAGAAACATTATTACACGATAAGTTTCAAATAAATCACATAACCATACAACCAGAGTTTAATAAGGAAGACTCCAAAGAAATTATTATACAAGATTAATGTTAACTATAAAAACAAAATATTTTAATGAGTTAACAACAAAAGAGCTCTATAATTTATTGCAATTAAGAAACGAAGTTTTTATTGTTGAACAAGATTGTGTATATCAAGATATTGATGGAAAAGATCAAAAGGCACTTCATGTTTTAGGATATAAAAATGAAAATTTAATTGCCTACACAAGGGTTTTTGAAGCAGGAGATTATTTTAAAGAAGCTAGTATTGGTCGCGTTGTGGTTGCCAAAAACGAAAGACAACACAAATATGGTTACAAAATCATGAAGGCTTCTATTGAAGCTGTTGAAGATAATTTTAAAGAGAATAAAATTGTCATTTCTGCCCAAACTTATTTAAAGAAATTTTATAACAATCTAGGGTTTATAGAAACAGGAAAAGAATATCTTGAAGATGGAATTCCACATAAAAAAATGGTTAAAAACAAGTAATTAGTTCTTTTTTACCGAAATATAAGTAACTAGAATCTCCACACGTCTATCAAACTTTGGGTCTCCACCAAGAGGAAATTTCCTTCTCATTCCCATGTATTTCATTCGCTTTTTTGAAACGCCTTTTTTTGCTAAAAAATTATAAATATATTTTGCTCTGGCAAGAGAAAGATTCTGCTTTTTTGTTTTAGCATCCACAGCGTCTCGAGTATTTTTTGTACAACAGACATGACCTTGAATAGTAAAATATATGTTTTCTTTTTCAACTAAAATTTCTGCTATCTTTTCTAGGGTTTTTCTAGATTCAGGTATAATATCACTATATCCTGTTTTAAATAAAATGTTTTCTAACAGTATTTTGTCACCAACCTTAAGCTCTCCATTTAAAATTTCTGTGATTTCTTTTTTCTCTATAACATTTTCAGGATTTGAGGTTTTTAAAAAAACCACAACTTCCACTTTTCTGTTCAAACCACGAATAGTATTTGCGTTTTCCGTGTTAATAATATTTAGCAAAATTTCTCCTTTACCATCAACATTACTTATTAAAGATTCGTCTATATTGTTGCTTGAGAATAAAAATTTAATAGTGTTTGCTCTTTTTTGAGAAAGAATAAGGTTGTACGCTTCGCTTCCTATATCGTCACAAAAACCATAAATTGAAATTTTTTCGACCTCAACACTATCCAAATTTTTAATAAACTTAAGAAGTCTATTTTGTTCTATGTTAGGAACAACATGCTTGTCTGTTTCAAAGTAAATCTCATGTTTTAACTCATTTTGAGCAAACATAACGTTGCTAATTATTAGAAAGATGAAAACCTTTTTTTTCATTTTGAATGCTTCGACACAAGTAAACTAAATCGACTTTATAATGTTTAAGCTTTAAAAAGCTAGTTTAAGTAACCATTGTATTTGTTAGGGTTTCCTAAAATTTCTGTAGCTGTTTTAATTTCAACATTATGAGTTAAAAAATATTCGTACAATCCTTCCCTATAAAAATAACGCTTCACAATTTCACTTTCTAAAAGCGATATAAGTTGTTCTTTGTTATCGTTAACGGCTTTATTTTTTATGGTGTTTAGGTTGGCAACAAGAGTATTATAGTCTTTAGATAAATCTTCAATTAATCCCTCTTCAAGAGCAATTTGCCCAACATTTTCAAGCGCCTTCTCTGTTTTGGTTTGAAAAGCAAAATTGTTGTATTTTAAATAAGCTTTAAAATCATTAAAATCGGAATCACTTAACTTAAACGATGTTAAATCTGTTATCGTGTTGTTGTAATAATAATTGGTAGCAAAATTAAAAATATAATCATTATCAATAATAACTTTTGTAATTGGAGTGTGTTTTGACAGTGCAATTTCTACATCTGGCTCGATACCACCACCATCAAAGACTGAACGACCGTTTTTAGTTTTAAACTCGTTATAATTTTCTTTTTCTACACGAACCGCTTTTCCGTCTTCATCGCGATGCCAATAATCTAAAGCCTGAATGCATCTTCCAGAAGGTGTATAATATCTGGAAATTGTAACGCGTAATTGTGTGCCATAGGTCAATTTTTTTGGACGTTGAACCAAGCCTTTTCCAAAACTTCTGGAGCCAATAATTACAGCACGATCAAGATCTTGTAAAGATCCAGAAACAATTTCGCTAGCAGATGCGCTTCCGCCATCAATTAAAACAACCAGAGGCATTTGTGCGTCTAAAGGATTATTCCTTGTAACATAGGTTTTATTGTACTTTTCTATTTTTGATTTTGTAGTTACTACCAATTGATCTTTAGGAACAAATAGATTAACTATTTTTATTGCTTCCCTTAACAAACCACCAGGATTTCCCCTTAAGTCTAAAATTAATCTTTCAGCACCATCAGCTTTTAATTCTCTAATAGCACTTGCAGTTTCAAAAGAAGCTTTATTATTAAATTTTGTTAAAGCAACATATCCTGTTTTATCATCAATCATAGAAAAAAGAGACACCGCATTTACCTCAACTTCTTGACGAGTAATTTCTGTGGTTTTTGTTTTTCCTTGTCGTAGAAAAGTGACATTAACTTTAGAACCAGGAGCACCTTTTAACAAATCGCCAGCATTCTCTTTAAAATCTTTAATGATACTATTTTCAACTTTAATGATTTCGTCTCCAGCTTTTAATCCAGCCTTATCTGCGGGATAATCTTTATAAGGCTCTATAATTATTAATTTATCCTTCATTACCTTTACTTTAGCTCCAATTCCTGTATAATCTCCAGTATTGTTTATTCGAGCAGCTTCTACATCTTGCTCGTTTAAAAAACGTGTGTAAGGATCTAAATCGTTCAACATACTTTTTATGGCTGTATCCATTAAATCGCCAGGGTTTGTTTCGTCAACATAATTCATGTTGAGTTCTTTAAACAAAGTGGTGAAGATTTCTATTTGTTTGGCGATTTCAAAAAAATCACTTTTAAATGCGGTTCCTGTTAAAAAGACTGTAAGGGCAAGAACAGGAATGATAATTTTCTTTTTTAATATGTTTTTCATAACAGCATTACTTTTTTTGTTTTTTACGTATCCATCGTTTAATAAAAAAGAACACAAGGATTATTATAATTATAAAAGGCCAGATGTGTAATATGCCTAAAAAGAATAGTGATATACCATTAAATCCAGATTTAACAGCATTCCACATTTTTGCTCCGTAAGAAACGGTTACACCACTTTCGGCAGTTAGTTTGTAAAATTCTATATTAATTGTGCTCAGCGACACTTTATTGTTAAGATATTTTAAACGCCCTTGTTTAGCTTCAATTTCTTCTCTTATTTTGGAAAGCTCACGTTCTATATCTAATATTTCTTTTACATTTTTTGCTTTAGAAAGTAATTCTAAATACCGTTTTTCTAAAGTTTTCTTAGCTTTTAGCCGAGCCTCTATATCTATAAACTCTTCAGTTACATCTTTAGAAGTAATACGCTTTGTGTCGAAAAATTCAACATAATTGCCGATAGAATCTATTGTTTTTTGAAACGCATTTGAAGGCAATCTAATGGTTAAATATCTAGAGATGCGATTATACGATTTATTAGAATTATCGTCTTGAATAAAACCACCATTTTGCTTTATAACGCTAATAATTTTTGCGTAAGTTTTATCTAAATCTTGGGTTTCAAATCTTAAATAAGATTCTTTTATTAGTTTTTGTTGAACAGGACTATTTACCGATAAAACCTGTTTTGAAGACATTACAGCCTCAACAGCAGATTCATTCATTTCCATATCGTCAAATAAGCCTAAATTATTCGCATCTGGATTATTGTTACAAGCCAACGAAAGCATTAAGATAAATAAGAACAAAAAATATTTCATATAATTTTAATTTTTAGAAACTTTAATTAAAAACTGTTCAAACAACAATTTCATTTTAGTTTCAAGATGTTTGTAAATAGGTTTATCGTTTCCAATGTACAAAATCATAAACGCATATTGTGTTGTAATGTTGTTAAAATATAAGTGCTTTTGAAGCCTGTAAGATTCTCTTAACAAGCGTTTTATTCTATTTCTATCAACAGCTTTTTTAAAGTTTCGTTTACTCACAGATACACCAACCTTTAATTTAACATCTTCAATAAAAGCGGTTTCCATAAATATTAAACGCAAAGGATATGCCGAAACCGATTTTCCTTCAGCAAATAATTGCTCTATAAGCTTTTTGCTTTTAAGTTTTTCTTTTTTTGAGAATGAAGCTTTCATTTATAATTGTAAGAGTACAAAAATAACTAATACAACTTATTGTGAAACGCACAAATTTTCTGTATGATAAAAATCATATTTTATCTTTCACTGTTATAGTAATTTAACACGTTGTAGCAATTTTTAAAAGGTACAATATGGGAAATTTAAAAGTTACAAAACTTAGTTCTAAAAAAGAAAAAGCCAGTTACATATATCAATTAATTAAAGACATTGAGGCTTTAGATGTAATGATTAAAGAGGGTTTAATCGAAAAATCACCTATTCGTATCGGAGCAGAACAGGAATTTTGTTTAGTAAATAGTGAGTTTTTCCCAAAAAGCAACTCGTTAGATATCTTAAAAGAAATTAACGATGACCATTTTACAACCGAAATAGGGAATTATAATTTAGAAATTAATTTAGATCCTTTCGAATTAAAAGAAGATTGTTTTTCTAAATTACACCATCAGCTTTCAAGCTTACTTAATAAAGTAAAAACAGTAGCAAAAAAAAAGGACACAAAAATACTGCTTACAGGCATTTTACCAACACTCTCTTTAAAACATACAAAAGAAGAAAACATGACGCCAATACAAAGGTATTATGTTTTAAATGAAGCCATAAAGGAGTCTAGAAAACAAGATTTTTACATTCATATTAAGGGTGTAGATGAGGTTAATTTATTGCAGGATTCGATTATGCTTGAAGGGTGTAATACAAGCTTCCATATGCATCTTCAAGTAAATCCAAACGATTTTATAGAAAACTATAATTGGGCACAAGCAATTTCAGGGCCAATTTTAAGCGCCTGTACAAATTCTCCTCTATTGTTTGGAAAGGAACTGTGGAGCGAAACCAGGATTGCTTTATTTACACAAAGTGTAGACACTAGAGCAAATTCTTTTTTATTAAATCAAAAACAATCAAGAGTGAGTTTTGGCAGCGAATGGTCCACAGGCACTATTACTGATATTTTTAGAGACAACGTGTCAAGGTTTAGAAGCTTAGTTACATTCGAATTTAAAAAGGATAGTATTGAGATGCTTCAAGATAAGGAAATTCCAAACCTTATGGCGTTAAGACTTCATAATGGCACTGTATATCGCTGGAATAGGCCATGCTATGGTATTGTTGAAGGAAAACCACATATTAGAATTGAAAATCGATATATTCCTTCAGGACCTTCAGTTATAGACGAAATAGCCAACTTAATGCTTTGGGTTGGAGTTATGATCGGCAAACCAAAGCAATACAAGAACATTGAAAAGAAAATGGACTTTAAAGATGTAAAGTCTAACTTTTTTTGTGCAGCGCGATATGGAATGGCAACTCAGCTTTATTGGAATAATAAGTATATTACAAGTGAAAAATTAATTTTAGATGAACTATTGCCTATGGCATACATTGGATTGCGTAGGGCAGGAATATTATCAAAAGACATAGAATATTATTTAACGATTATTGAAAACAGAGTAAAATCGCACAATGGATCACAATGGATAAAAAAAAGTTATCGAAATTTATTAAAATCGAAAAGGCCGTTAAATGCCCTACAAACTTTAACTTCTAGTATTTATAAAAAACAAGAAACAGATTTCCCTATTTCCACTTGGAATTTGCTCCAGCAAAACACACAATCAGTTTTTAAGAAAAGGAGAATAGTAAAACACGTGATGAGTACAGATATTTTTTCTGTTGACGAAAATGATAGCATAGAACTGGTTTTAAATATTATGCAATGGAAAAACATTCACCATATGCCAGTAATTGATCCAGAAAAAAAATTGATAGGTTTGCTAACTAAAGCAGACATAAAAACATATTTAAACAATAATAAAAAACTTCAAGATTCTATAAAATTCATTATGAAAAAGGAGGTTATTTCCATTAGCCAACACAGTAGCTTAAAAGAAGCAAAGGCTATAATGCAGAAACATAAAATTAAAGGTCTTCCAGTGGTAAAGTACAATAAATTAATAGGTATAATAACTACTAAGGATATTTTAGACTAAATGGCACAAGTTTATAGCAAGGCGCTTCAAAAAACAATTTCTGTTGAAAGAACAATAGGCAAAATTAAGGGAAACAAAAAAGGGCCAACAATAGTTTTCTTTTCAGGAATTCACGGTAACGAATCCGCAGGAGTTTTTGCTTTACAAGAGGTTTTGTATTCTATTAAATCAAAAAAGGAAATAGTAAAAGGCAATATTTATGGCGTATTGGGAAACCCTAAAGCCCTGGAGTTAAACCAAAGATATGTTGATAGCGATTTAAACCGTATTTGGACTAGTTCTAATATTGAAGCCCTTAAAACCAAAGAGAGATTAAACACAGAAGAAAAAGAACAAGTAGAATTATATTGTCTTTTAAAAGAAATATTAAAGAACAATAAAGGCCCTTTCTATTTTATAGATTTGCATACAACCTCTAGCAGGACACTACCTTTTATCACCATAAATGACGCAATAATTAACCGTAAATTTTCAAAACTGTTTCCTGTTCCAATTGTGCTAGGAATAGAAGAGTATTTAAATGGACCCTTATTGAGCTACATTAATGAATTAGGTTATGTTTCCCTTGGTTTTGAATCTGGACAGCACGATGAGCACAATGCCATAACAAATGGGATAGCATTTATATACTTATCATTAGTGTTTACTAATATTATTAACAAAGCAGATGTGCTAGACTATAATAAGCACTACAATCAACTTAATGGTACATCAAATAACATAACAGATATTTTTGAAGTCATTTATCTACACAAAATTAAAAACGGTGAAATTTTTAAGATGAAAACAGGCTTTAAGAGCTTTCAAAACATTAAAAGAGGAGAAGCGCTGGCAATAAGTGACAATAAGGAAATTGTATCTAAATACAATGCCAAAATTTTTATGCCTTTATATCAAACTAAAGGCAGAGAAGGATTTTTTATTATAAAAAGAATAAATACTTTTTTCTTAAAATTATCCGTTTTATTAAGACGGTTTAAGGCAGATAATTTCTTTGTTTTATTTCCAGGAGTTTCTTGGGAAAACAGAGAAAGAAAGGTGTTACAGGTAAACTTAAAGACTGCAAAATTTATGGTTAAACCATTATTTCACCTGTTGGGATATAGAAACAAACAAGTTAATAAAACACACTTAAAACTCTATAATAGAGAAAGAGTAGCTAAAGTTGAGATGTATAAAAATGAAATCTGGTATAAAAAACCACTTAATTAAGGAGCTGTTTTTGTTTTGGGCAACCGACTGGCCATTATTAATGCATTATATGCATTAACAAGTTTAGCAGATTTTGATAAATCTCCAAAAGGCTTCACATTGTTTGAGTTTTTACCAACCATAACTTTCGCTTTTATGGGTAAACCAGAATCCATTAGTATTTGTTTTACTTGTGCTGCCGATAAATTTGGATAATACGAACGAATTAATGCAGCTATACCAGCAACTGCAGGAGCAGCCATAGATGTGCCATTAATAGATTTATACTTGTTTTCTGGGTAAGTAGAATAGATTTTAGAGCCAGGAGCGAAAACATCAACATTTATTTTTCCGTAGTTAGAATAATCTGCAACCATACTCGATCCATATTTATATGTTGTTGCTCCAACATTTAAAAAATTATTTGAAACTTCTAAACCATTATTTACTTGATCGTTCGGGTAGTTTTCTTTTTTGTCTAAATCCAAACTTTCGTTACCAGCACCATGAACAATTAACACATCATGTTGTCCTGCATAAGCAATAGCATCTCTAACCCAATCGGCATGAGGAGAATAGTATTTGCCAAAACTCATATTAATAATTTTTGCGCCATTATCTACTGCATATCGTATGCCTAAAGCAACATCTTTATCGTATTCGTCTCCATTTGGTGTATTACGAATTACCATAATTTTCACATTACCCGAAATACCATTTACGCCTAAGCCATTGTTTCGCTCTGCCGCAATAATTCCAGCCACATGTGTACCATGGCTTTCATCCTTCCCAATGGGCCTCACATTAGCATTTCCATAATATTTTTGTAAAAAATCATCTGGATCATCTCCTGTTTTTCGCCCTTTAAACTCCTTATTTAAATGAAAATTTAGACGATCGTTAATTTGCTTTAAATCATTATTGAGAGTTGTAAGAAAATCTTTTGTGGTGTTAAATTCATCTCCTAAATATTGCTTAATTATCCAAACATGATATGTTAACTCCTTGTCTTCGGTTTTAATTTCGTTTAAATCTTCTTTTGTATAATCAGGTTTCTTTAAATAATCAGAAATAGACTTATCTAAAACAGTTATTTGCTCAATAATTTGCTCATATTGGTTTTTGAGATTAGTATATTTTTTATGCTCTTTATCATACTCTATTTGTGCCCTAGCATAATCAGGATGTTTAATATTTCTACTAGCCAATAATCGCACATACTCCATTTGCTCATCGTAAGCATCTCCTAAAAAATTCCAACCGTGAATATCATCAATATAGCCATTGTTGTCATCGTCTTTCCCGTTGTTAGGGATTTCTTTTTTGTTAACCCAAATTACATCGTCTAAATCTTCATGATCAATATCAATTCCTGAATCAATAACTGCAACGATAACCTTTTTACCTCTTTTGCCTTTTATAATTTCATCATAAGCCCTGTTGATGCTCATTCCGGGAATTGTGTCTTTTACAAGATCTAAATGACTCCAAGTTTGTTTTTCAGTTTCGGTTAACTCCATAATTTTAATAGGAGTGTTATCAATATTTTCGATAGGAGTGGATAATATTTTAGCACTTCCACAACTTGATAATAAGGAGGCGACAATAATATTTAAAAGTAAGGGCTTAAGTATTTTCATTTTTGAATATTAAAGAATTTCATTACAGGAATAAACATTTTTTAACCGAACACCTTTTTCTGTTTGCTTAACTGTAATAATTTCATTATGAGCATCGTGTTCTAAAAACAAATAATAATGGTTATCTGCAGCAGTGTTTAAAAATGTTTCTTTTTCATCTAAAGTTAATAAAGGTCTTGTATCATAACCCATTATAAATGAGATTGGTAAATGACCTACAGTTGGTAGCAAATCTGCCATAAAAGCGATAGTCTTATTTTTGTAATGTATTAACGGAATCATTTGCTTATCAGTATGTCCATTTGCAAAAAAAATGTCGAAACCCAATTCGCTATTTTTTAGAATGTCTTGTTTTGGAAGTGAGGTAAATTTAAGTCGCCCACTTTCTTCCATGGGTAAAATGTTTTCTTTTAAAAATGATGCTCTTTCTCGTTTATTGGGTTGAGTTGCCCATTTCCAATGGTCTTGATTGCTCCAAAAATATGCGTTTTTAAAAGCAGGTTCATATCCTGTTTTATTTGCGTTCCACTGAATGCTTCCGCCACAATGGTCGAAGTGTAAATGCGTCATAAACACATCTGTAATATCATCTCTATGAAAACCATAAGCTTTAAGAGAATTATCTATAGTATCATTTCCCCATAAATAATAATAACCATAAAACTTATCACTTTGCTTGTTTCCCATTCCCGTATCGATTAAAATTAAACGATCGCCATCTTCAATTAGCAAACAACGCGCCGCAATATCTATCATGTTATTACTGTCTGTAGGATTGGTTTTATGCCATAATGATTTTGGAACAACACCAAACATTGCTCCTCCATCTAATTTAAAATTCCCAGCATTTATTGGATACAACTTCATTTCTTGAAAATTTTGATGCAAGTTAGGAAGAATTTTCTACTAATTTATAGCTAGAAAAAATTATTAGAATTTTATATCAGATGTTTTTTTAATTCAATTGCAAATGCCTTCATTTTTTTAATTTCATTTACACTAGCTAAACGTTCTTTGGTAAAAAGGAGCAATGCTTTTCCGTTAGATTCTATATGAAAATGAGAATGTTTCATTAAAAAATCAGCTAAATCAGCTGAGAACAGATTTTGTATAGCAATAGCATCTTCCCCTTTGATGTAAAACTTTTTGGAGAATGCAGCATTGCTTTCAATTTTAATATCCTTAAATCCTGCATAATGGTGTAAAATTTCCAATAATCCTTCCTTATAAAGAGAAAATACTGGTAACGTTTTGTCTATTTCAGTATAAAGCATTGTAGCTCGTATAACTTCTTTTGCTATAAATTCTCCTTCAGAATATTCGACATCAAATATTTTAAAGACATCATCTTTTTTTGAGATTTCATTAAAAGTGTGGAGCAATTGCTTGGTCCTGAAATAAATAAAATCCTCTAAAAAGGCGACATTTGTTTTTCTTTCAACAGTATAGTTGTATCCTAATTCTTTAGCAATATCCTTTATTAATTCCTGACGGTTAGTAAGTACGCCAGTTGAGGTTAGGATGGTTTTCACAGGAAGTAATTTTCTTAAACCAAAAGGATGTTTAGAATCTGTATCGTGAAAATCTAATCCGAGTATTTCAAAATTTCCACCTTTTTTACGAAACATAGTTTTGTATTCTGCCATGTTTTCCATAACAGTATGGTCAACAAACTCGCATAAAGAGAAATCTATGATAACTTCATTATTCTCAGGGATGGCATCTAATTTTGTTTTTAACTTTGTAAAATTTAAAAAAGTACAGAAGTTTTTAACACTCACGTAATAATTTCCTGTGTCAGCTTCTTTATACATTAACACATTAGGTTTAGTAATGTTTCTAATAAAAGAGCCTATGTTTCTATTGATGAATATATGCACTAACATAGTCACTAAAATCCCAGCTCCAATACCTTCAATAAGACCAATACTTAATGTAACAAATAATGTTGTTAGAAAAATTAAAGCTTGTTCTTTACCAACTCTCAATGCGTCAATAAGCTGTTGCGGATGCGCAAGCTTATAACCTGTAAACACCAAAATAGCCATTAAAGCAGGGAGCGGAATTCTTGTAAGTTGCGAACTAAACAAAACAATAAAAGCCACTAAAAAGGAAGCATGAAAAAAATTGGAAGAACGATTAGTACCTCCATTATTTACATTAACAGAGCTACGAGCTATAACAGTTACAACATTAATACCTCCTAAAAATCCAGATACAACACTTGCAAAGCCAATGGCTTTTAAATCTCGATTTACATTTGAGCGACGTTTTTGAGGGTCAAGTTTATCGACAGCCTTAATACTTAACAAAGATTCTATACTCGCTATGAGAGTTAGCCCTAAAACTATAGACCAAAATTCCACCTCAACTATTTTGCTAAAATTAGGAATAGGGATATTTGTTATTATTTCATTTGTATTAGGAATACCAGAAATCATATAATCAGGATGTATTGGATTAGGCGCACCATTTACAATTTCAAAATAATAACTAAAACCAACCGACAATAAAACTATCCACATTGGAGCAGGAATGAGTTGCAGGTATTTATTTCTAATTTTTGGATAAAATATCATTATAGCCAAACTAAAGACACCAACCAACATCGCTAAAGTTAATTGAGAATTTTGATAAGAAAATGCATTAATAATTGTATTCGGTATTTCTGCTAAATATTGTAAGGTATTATCTCTTGTAATTCTATTTCCCATCATGAT
>JAKITV010000019.1 GCA_021647885.1 Flavobacteriaceae bacterium
TAGAAACCTTTGAAGAAATTTTAAAGGAAAAACAAAACTCTAAAGGAATTAAGATTACATACGAGTCAAAATTTTTACGTCATTTTACAGCAAATTTTGAAAGAGTTTAATTATCCTTTTAGAAAATTATGGTCAATTTTTAAGGCGTGGAATTAGAAACCTGCAATACTTTACCATTATAGAATTGATTTCCTGTTAATGCAAAATCAAAAATATATTGTGCCATTTCTAAAGCTGTTGTTGGTGCTTTATAATCTGGAAAGGCTTCTTTAAGCATTTCAGTTTGTACAGCTCCAAGTGCTAATACATTAAATGAAGGTCCTGTGTCTTTATATTCCTCAGCTAATAATTCGGTTAATGTAATTATTGCGCCTTTGCTAGAACTATATGCTGCCAATCCTGAGAATTTCACACTACCTTGAACGCCTCCCATTGAGCTTATGGTTACCACATGACTGTCACTTTTCATAAACGGAATAACGATTCTTGTCATTTCGGCAACTCCATAGACATTGGTTTTGTAAACTTCTTCAAAATCTTTTATAGTAGTTTCTGCAAACGGTTTATTTAAAAGTGTTCCTGCATTATTAATTAAAATATCGACCTGTTTCCATTCTGAAGAAATAAACGCTTCAGCTTTTTTATAATCTTCAGGATTACTTAAATCGAAAGAAAAAGTAGTTACGTTATCTAAATTCAAATTTGAAATGGGTTTAGAGTTTCTTGATAACGCCAATACATTATGACCTGCTTCAGCAAACAGTTTAACCAATTCAAAACCTATACCTCTACTTGTTCCTGTTATAATGATGTTTTTACTCATTGTGCATTTTAATTTCCTTAGTTGGTGTTTTACTCATGGTTTCAATTACAGGAATTATTTTGTTTATTAAACTTGCCATATGTTCATAATTCATCAAGTCTGCTTCATCTCCAACTTTGTGATATTGATTATAATTACTTAAATCACAACTAGAAATAGTTTGACAAGGTAAATTAAACTCGTTATAAAACGGATAGTTATCGGATGCTTTAAACAAGCCGTATTTTTTTGAAACTTCTGAAAATCCTATAAGATTGCTTTTTGCATACTCATTCATTTTAGTTGCCATATTTGACAAATCGTACCCTGTTGCAAAAGCTATATAATCTCTATCTGGAAAAGGGACTCCTGTCATTTCAAAATTAATCATAGTGTACAAATCAATATTTTGAGCCTTTAATTTTTTGGCTAGATGCTTTGAGCCTAAAAGCCCTCTTTCCTCAGCAGAAAATAATGCAATTATAATGCTTCGTTTATTACTTCTTTTAGCTGAAAAATATTTTGCAATGGCAAGAGTTGTTGCTGTTCCTGTTGCATTATCATTGGCTCCATTGGCAATAGAATCATTCCCAACTTGTTTTGAACGCGTACCTATATGATCGTAATGTGCTCCAATAATGATAACTTCATCTTTTAATTTAGCATCGTTACCTTCAATAAATCCAACCACATTAAACGCCTCTAAACTATCCACTTTAAAATTATCGCGATAGGTTTTAAAATATGGTTTTACTCCATAGGTTTTTAATTGTGCCTCAATATACCTTGCTGATTTTTCTATACCTTCACTTCCTGTGTCTCTACCTTTAGTATCATTTGAGGCGAGATACTCAACCATATCTTTAATTTCATTACTAGTGATTGTAATGGTTTTAGAATCTTGGTTAATTGATGGTTTACAACTAAATGTAAATACAATAAACAATAAAAGTATTATCTTTTTCATTGATTTTGTTTTGTTTGGGTTTAAAGATAAAAAATACTTTATACAATAGGATTAAAATATATTCTTAATGAAACTTAAAAACCAATTACTATTTAACTAGCATAATATTAAATTGTTAGCTTTTAAAGTTCATAAAAAATCATTAAATTGTAAGACTATCGTTAATTGGTTTAAAAATGAAAAGCAACAATACTTCAGATGATAAAAATTTGGAAATGAAGTATGTTATGGTAATAGAAACCAGTGACTATTTGAATAGACTTGAAGCGCATCAATTTAACTTATTTACTCAAAAATTACACAATAGTGTTTCTAAAACGCTTCAGAAATTTAAAGGAAAAATTATTAGTTATAATGACAATACGTATCTTGTTTCTTTTAAATCTGTAACCAATGCTGTGTTATGTGCTTTAAAAATTCAGTCTAATTTTAAATATATCACACCAAAGTTTGATTCCTCCATTCGAAAGCTCAAAATTGCAATAGCTCATTTAAATGTAAATAAAGATGCTCTAATACTTGCAACCAGAATGTGTGAAGTGGTAAAAAATGAAATTGTAATTTCATCAGAGGTAAAAACACATTATGAAAGTGAAAACAGGAATTTTTTTATTAACAAAGAACATATTAGAACCTTAAATTTTTCTGAAGAACAATTTTTAATCAATTTGATGAATTATATTGAAACCATTTGGAATGATTCTAGTTTTAGCACAAGCAAGTTAAGTAAACCCTTAAAATATAGCACATCACAAGTATATCGGAAAATCACCTCATTAACAGGAAAATCCCCTAGTGCTTTTATAAAAAATTTTAGACTTAATAGGGCGTTAAGCCTAATACATAAACGCAAAGGAAATATTACTGAAATAGCACAACAAACAGGGTTTAAAAGTGCGACTTACTTTTCAAAATGCTTTAAAGATAAATTTGAAGTTACACCAATAACATATTCAAAACAACATGCATAAAAAATCCTGCTTCAAAATACATGAAACAGGATTTTAGATTCTTACTTTGAGATTCCAGCCTACGCAGGAATTAACATCGTAACAGGATTCTCAATATAGCCTTGCAAAGTTTGAAGAAATAACGATCCTGTTGCACCATCTACTGTTCTATGGTCACAAGCCATAGATAATTTCATAGTATTGCCAACAACAACTTGTCCATCTTTAACCACTGGTTTTTGTAAAATAGCTCCAACCGAAAGAATTGCAGAATTTGGTTGATTGATTATCGATGTAAAACTCTCTATACCAAACATCCCTAAATTAGAAATGGTAAAGGTACTGCCTTCCATTTCTTCAGGCTTAAGTTTTTTATTTCTGGCTCTTACTGCATAATCTTTAACTGCAACTCCAATTTGCTGTAAACTTTGCTCGTTTGCAAAACGTACTACAGGCACTACCAATCCATCTTCTACAGCAACAGCAACGCCAATATGCACGTGGTTATTCAATCGCATTCTATCATCAAACCATTGCGAATTTACTTGTGGATGCTGCTTTAATGCTAAAGCACAGGCTTTAACAATCATATCGTTATACGAGATTTTTGTGTCTGGAATAGTGTTGAATTGCTGACGAAATGCAATAGCATTATCCATATCAAACTCAACATTCAAATAATAATGTGGTGCAGAGAATTTAGATTCCCCTAAACGTTTTGCAATCACTTTTCGCATTTGCGAATGCTTAACCTCATCAAAATCTTCTTTACCTGAAGCAATAAATTTAGCAACTGGTGTTGTGGATTGAGATACTGTAGATGGAACAAAATTTTCAACATCACGTTTAATAATACGTCCATTTTCTCCAGAACCTTGTACTTGTGATAAATCAACACCTTTATCTTGGGCTAATTTTTTTGCTAATGGAGATGCGATAATACGTCCGTTAGACGTTGAAACTGTTGTTGGAGATGATTCAACAATTGGTGTTGCTGTTGGAGTAGTAACCTTTTCTTCAACTGCTTTTGCAGTTTCTTTAGTAGGCGTTTCTTCAACAGTAGGTTTGTTTGCTTTAAAATCTTTTATTAAAGCATCCACATCTTCATTTTTATCGCCAATAATTGCAAGTAAGGAATCCACTGGAGCTGTTTCACCTTCCTGAATACCAATATATAACAATGTGCCTTCGTTAAAAGATTCGAACTCCATTGTTGCTTTATCAGTTTCAATTTCTGCAAGAATATCTCCTTCTACTATGGTATCACCTATATTTTTTAACCAAGTTGCAACAGTACCTTCTTCCATAGTGTCGCTTAAACGTGGCATTGTAACTATTTCAGCCATAACCTATAATTTATGTTGTAAAAATGGATAATCTTCTTGCTCATAAACCGCATCATACATTACATTCTTTTCTGGATAAGGAGATTCGTCTGCAAATTTCTCGCATTCTATAACCATCTCTTTAACACGCTTGTCTATTTCAGCAAGCTCATTTTCTGAAGCATATTTCTTATCAAGAATAACATCTTTTACTTGTGTAATTGGATCAATCTTCTTGTATTCAGCTACTTCATCTTTTGTTCTATAATGCTGAGCATCACTCATAGAATGTCCTCTATATCTGTAAGTTTTCATTTCTAAAAAAGAAGGCCCTCCTCCTTGTCGTGCTCTTTGTATAGCTTCGTTTACTGCTTCTGCAACTTTTACAGGGTTCATTCCATCAACTGGTCCAGAAGGCATTTCGTAACCCAATCCAAGTTTCCAGATTTCGGTATGACTTGCAGTACGTTCTACCGAAGTTCCCATTGCATAGCCATTGTTTTCACAAATAAAAACCACTGGAAGATTCCAAAGCATTGCCAAATTAAAAGTTTCGTGTAACGACCCTTGTCGCGCAGCTCCATCTCCAAAGCAGCATAAAGTTACAGCACCAGTTTCATGATATTTATCTCCAAACGCCATTCCTGCACCTAAAGGAATTTGACCTCCTACAATACCATGACCTCCATAAAAACCATGTTCTTTAGAAAAAATGTGCATAGAACCTCCAAGACCTTTAGAAGTACCTGTTGCTTTACCATAAAGTTCTGCCATAACACGCTTAGGATCAACTCCCATTCCTATAGGCTGCACATGATTACGATATGCTGTAATCATTTTGTCTTTGGTTAAATCCATAACATGTAAAGCTCCTGCTAATATAGCCTCTTGTCCATTATATAAGTGAAGAAAACCTCTTACTTTTTGTTGAATATATACTGCTGCAAGTTTATCTTCAAACTTTCTCCAGAAATACATATCTTCATACCATTTAAGATAGGTTTCTTTAGTGATTTTTTGCATCTACTAATGTTTTATTGAATTAATTTTAACATTATCTTAGTCAAACCTCGTGAATTTTTTCAAAAGGTATTGATAAAGCGAACCACAAAAGTAACACTTTGCTTGGTATTGCAAAACAGTAATACATAAATTTAAAGCGATTGATGTTTTTCTGAAATAACCTCGATAGTTATAGAAATATTATAATTTGTTAAAGCTTATCTTTTATAGAACAGATTTATCGAATACCAATGGCAATAAATTTGCTAATGAATTGGATTTTACAACTTTACCAGTTTCTCCCATAAAATAGATTTCAATAGGTGTTTCTTGATTTACTTCGTATTCTGCAATGGCTTGTCTGCAAGCTCCACAAGGCGGAATAGGGCTATTAGTCGATTTTGTTTGTGATCCAGCTGTAATAGCCATTTTTAAAATTTTTGTATTGGGATATTTTGCTCCTGCATAATAAATGGCTGTACGCTCTGCACATAAACCAGAAGGATATGATGCGTTTTCTTGATTACTACCAGTAATAATTTCTCCATTCTCTAAAAGTAACGCCGCACCAACACTAAACTTGGAATATGGTGCATAGGCTTTATCTCTTGCACTAGATGCCTGTTTCATTAAACTCTGAATAATATCTGGAACTTCTTCAATAGTATTAAAAACATAAAGTATAGATTCTATTTTAACTTCTTTCATATTTTATAATCTAATATATTTATAAAGTTACGAAACTGTTTTAGACAAAAAAACTATTGTCATAAAACAATAGTCTTTTCAATATCTATTATATTATTTCTTTCTAATACTCATCATATTCGCCATCTCCAAAATTAAATGTTAAAGAAAATCGCAATGTGTTTTCTAATGGGCTTTGTACTTTAGAAGCTGAAAACAAATATGATAAATCTATATTAATAGTCGTGTATTTAAATCCTGCACCTAAAGCAAAGAATTTTCTTGCTCCTTTGTCGTCGCTCTCATTAAAATATCCTAATCTCATTGCAAATGAGTCTTGATATTGATATTCTGCTCCAAGTGCCCAAGTAAATTCTTTGAGCTCTTCGCTAAACCCTCCTGGCGCATCTCCAAATGATTGAAATACTCCTGAAAGAAAATTTACATCTGGATCTTGACCTGATATAATAACGTTTTCTCGAACTGAAGCTCCTAGCTCATCTATATCTTCTCCATCATAAATACCATTCCCATTATTATCAGTAAACTCAAATTCTTCACCTAAAATTGGAGGTGTAGGCACTAAAAGTTTAGCAACTTCCAGAGTTACTGCAAGCTTATTATATTCGTCGAAAATAAAATCGAATCCTCCTCCTAACCTCAACGTAGTTGGCAAAAAATTCTCTCTGCCAGCATCGTCATATTTAATTTTTGGCCCTAGATTTTGAATGGCGAAACCACCTCTCCAACGTCCATTATAACTATCGTAAGCATTTTCTTCACTTTGGTAAAAACCAGCAATATCTACTCCTATTGAGCTCGCTGCGCTAGCATTAATATCTACTGCCTGAATTCTAAGGTCAGATCTTAAATATCGTAATCCTATTGCCATAGAAAATTGATCGGCTAATCGTAATGAATATGAAGCATCAATAGTTAACTCGTTAGGTTTCTCTATTAAAGCTTGAGAAAATTCATCCTGAACAATTTCTATCTCTCCGAGGCTAAAATATTTAAAACTTACAGCAAAGGCACTTCTTTCATCTAACCTGTTAAAGTAAGTTACATTTGCCAGAAAAATATCATTAACGAGCTTACTTAAATATGGAGTATAACTAACGCCTATTCCAGATTTAGTTTCAGAAAATGCATATTTTGATGGATTCCAATGTTGTGAGTAGGCATCTGCCGAAGTTGCAACTCCCATATCTCCCATTCCTGCTGCACGAGCATCTGACGCTATCAACAAAAATGGAACACCAGTAGTTATTACTCTAGAATCATTTGTGTTTGGGATAATTGTTGTTTGCGCATTTGCTTTTACAAAAAACCCAATGGTTATAAAAGCTAAAATATAATTCTTCATGTTTAATATTTAATTTTAATTACTGCTATACCTAACATTAATGAATTGGACAAATATAATTCATTATTAGAGTATAACAAGTTTTTGTATTTTTTCTACTTGTTTATTCAATTGATTGGAACGTACTGTTAATTTATAAACGTAAACTCCTTTTCCTATTTTATCTCCAAAATCGTCTCTACCATCCCAAACCAAATCTTTGGACAATGAACTGGTTACTTTACTTCCACCATTAGTTTGACCATTTATTGTTTTTACCAATTTTCCTGAAACTGTAAATATCTGTACTGAAACGTCTAAAACCTGTGAACTATTGTGGTTAAACCAAAATTCGGTATAATTTATAAATGGATTTGGGTAATTGAGCACATTATTAATGACTAATTCTTCATTCTCATCGAACACAATAAATTGTATTTCGGCTGTTGAAGAATTATTGTAAACATCCCAAGCTTTAAGGGTTAATGTATGTAAACCAGGTTCTAAATCTCTTAAAGGATAGGTTACTGTTCCTCGTTGAAAATCATCTACTTCTGCTAAATAATAATCATTTAACATAAAAGGATTGGTTTCATCGCCATCTAATACTGCTGATATATCATGACCAATTCCGCTTGCGGTATTAATTCCGTTTTCATCTTGTAATTTTGCCAATAGTGTTGGAGATTGGTTAGTTATTCCTCCAGAAACAAAATTTTCATCATTCATAAACAGATTAATAGTTGGCCCTTCATTGTCTTCGGCTGCGTTAGCATTTAAGCCTCCTATTTGAATATCGTAACTAGCTCCTGCCTGATCTTGTAAGGGACTCTCTGTTTTCGCATAAAAACTTACCTTGCCATTTCCAACAGGAATGCCTATATCTCTTGGCACAACAAAATTAATCTCAAATACTCCATTTTCTACTGTAGCCTGACCTCTAAAAATAATTTCCCCTAAAGTTGTAAAATCTAAAATAATAAGTTCACCATTATTATCTCTTGTGCCATCATTTGCTAATGTGGATCTATTTATGCTCTTATCGTAAATAGTTGCAGTTAATATACCATTATAGTTTGTTAAAACATTACCTGAAGCATCTACCACTTCGCCTTCTAATTTAGCATGACTTAAGGCTTCGAGCACATCTGTATTTCCAGTAATTGGGACATCATTTATTTCAGTTAATATAATATTGGGCTTTGGGAAAGCTAATTTCATTGCAGGATCTCCAATAAAAAAAACGAGTCTTCGTTGCGAAATTCCCGAAATTGACGGATCGTTTTTAGTAAGTCTCAAGGCTTCAGCCATTGATGGATAATCATTAGAACCAAAGGCAAATAAATAATCGTCCAATGTAACATTAATTGCAACTCCAACGCTAACAAATATTTGTCGTGTTGTTGTTATTAATCCGATAGCACCTCCTTCTTTGTTTCTGTACATAAACTCTCCTGCTGTTGTTCTTAATGGATTATCGAATTTAGTGTATTCGCAAGTTATTGTTACAAAACAGGTAAACTTGCACAAGTTTCTAACCTCTTGAGCATTTATTTTATCGAAAATTCGTTCTTGTGCAATGCCATCTTCTCCTCCATGTCCAAAATAATTAACCACTAGAGCTCCTACTTCCATCGCATCAAAAATTGCTTTATTTACTTCTGGATAACGTTCTCCACCAGCAGTTGCTTCTTGAACAAAAGCATCTGAATGTATTTTAGTAACGTTCATGAATGGTTTTTCTTGGGTTACAGCATCTGCCATATTATTTGTGACTTCTTGTAAAATAGTTTCCCAAGGCTCATCCACATCATCAGAAATTGCAACAAAACTGTTTCGCCAACTTCCATAAGATTCTTCATGGTAATAAAGTGCAACTTTATCTATGAGTTCTTTAGCTCTTTGTGGTGTGTCGGCTAAAATTCTTCCAACTGCAATGTCTAATCTGTCGGAAGTTTGCATACTTCCTTCATTATTATCCATCATGCCGTAAAAATCATCCGAAACAAACGAACTTGTTAAACTAAAACTGTTTAAAGCATACCACGAGGGCACAACATTAGTATTACCTGATATTCTGTCTTTATAATCAAAAGACCCATCTCCAAACAAGCACAGATATTTTATTCTGTTTTCGGGAGCACTAGCATTGTCATAAACATATTTTACAAAATTTCTAATCCCAGCAACATCTTGATTTCCTGAACTAAACTCGTTATAAATACTATTTAAAGTAACAACCTTAACATTAAGATTATATTGATTTCTATTTATTTGTGCCAATCTTTCAGCTTGAGTTTGCATGTCTTCCCTAACTATTATAATATAATCGACATCTTCAAATTGACCTTGATTATCTAAAAAAATAGAGCCTTTTAAATTTTGATTTGCAACACTTGATTGTGAATCTTTAAGTGGTTCGAAATAATCTGAATTATCTACAGCAAGATAGATTCTTTGTTCTCCCAATTGTGCTTTAAAACTAAATGTAGAATTAGAATTTTCATTTATAACTGTTGTAACATTATACTTATCTGTAACATCCCAAACTTGAGTTATTGCTGATGCATTAGATATGTTATATTGACCTATTCCGCTTAATAATGGAACGTTATTATTTTTAAACAAAAATTGATTTCCTGTATGAGTTAATGAACGAGTGGCTTCAATAGAAATATAATCTAAATATCCTACAGAAGAAGGATTGCCATTGTTATTATAATTAAGGTTAACAGAAATAGTTCCAGATGATATTGGAACGCTTCCATTAAAAAAATCTCCGTAAGCTAATATTGGGTCATCTATTGCATTAAAAGTAAAATTATCGATAGTATTGCCATTAACTTTTAATTCCATAGATGTTTGTACCTCTCCAACTGCTGCTGTATATACTTTAAGAGAAATAGGTTCTGTATTTACAATATTTAAAAATTCGAAATTAAATGTTTTTACATTTTCAAAATCAAACCGTTCACCAAACCATCGCCTTCCAAGACTTGCCAAATTATGTTCATCCATTTCATGAAATTTATATTCATGAAACGTGTCAATTAACATAGTTGGATCTCCTATTGGTTCGGTTAAAGTTTGAATACGTTTACCATTTCCAGAACCAACGTTTATAAAATAATACGCTTTATCTGTAAATATATTATTGTTTGTATTGCTTTCTGTATTAAATCCTTGAGATCCTTCTCCATAAAATAAGATATGGTCATCATTATTAAAGACTCCGTCTTCTTCACCAATAAACTGTATAGCATTTTCGGTTAGATCTAAAGGAAAATTTACTGCATTCTCAAGAGGCAGCATGCTGCCTCCATGGCCAAATATTTTAATTCTTCTTGGATCAACGCTATTTGTATTTATTCCAAGGCTATTTATAAAGCTTTTTGTAAGTTTAAAAACTCCTGTTGTATCTATGTAAAATTTATACCATTCTCCCTGACTTAATACCGAGTTCGTTATAACATTCGTTCTAAATGTTGATCTATTAGCCAATACATTATTATAAGAAACTGTAAAAGCTGTAACTTTTTTATAAAGTCCATTTTCCTTAATAATTGGAGAAACCTCTATAAATGCAGAATTTTTATCTCTTGCGATAGAATTATTAAGTTTTACCTTAATACTATTAGGAATTGTTTTAAGATTTATATCTTTTAATTCGTTTAAAGATATAGAAGCGTAGGATATATTGGTTATAACAACAGATTCTTCATTAATTAATCCATTAAGTTCCCATTGCGCGACAAATGTTAAACCATTCTCGTAACTATAATTAAAATTCTCTTTATTAAATGAAGGTATTTCTATTGAGGAAGAAGAAGTCGATAAGGTTTGTGTTCCATTCCATTCAATTTTAAAACTTTTTTGTTGGGAATAACTAAAACTAAAGATTAAAAAAAATAAAGCGAAAATAATTCTTTTCATAGCACAATAAACGTGAAAAATAAGATGATATTATAACAATTTCAATTTTAATCAAATTTACAATAATAAATCATGATAATATCCGTTTTAGAAAGACAAAAATAGGCAATAAACGGTTAAAAAGTCCGTTGTTCTGTATGAAAAATAGGATGAAATACATGTTTTTTTGTTCATTTTTGCAAAAAAACCTTGCGATACTAGCTTTAATTACTATATTGCAGCACCAAAAACTTAATCAATTTACGAAAAAATTATGGATAATATAAACTTTTCATCATTAAGAATATTGCTAGTTTTAGCAATTTCTTTGTCTATGTTTGGTTGTAAAAAATCTTCTAGTTCTAAAAACAGTTCAAGAGCTACAGGCTGGAAAATTAATGCCAAAGAAGGTGGTTTTCAATACAACACGCAATTTAAAGAACAAGAAACAGCCCCAGGTTTAGTCTTTATAGAAGGTGGCACTTTTACAATGGGGAAAGTACAAGATGATGTGATGCACGATTGGAATAATACTCCAAACCAGCAACACGTTCAATCTTTTTATATGGATGAAACCGAAGTTACCAATGTAATGTATTTAGAATACTTAGATTGGATAAAACGTGTTTATCCAACAGATAATCCAAATTTTAAAGCAATTTATAATGGAGCCCTTCCAGACACATTAGTTTGGAGAAACCGTTTAGGATATAACGAAATGATGACAAACCAATATTTACGTCATCCCGCGTATGCAGAGTACCCTGTAGTTGGAGTTAGTTGGATACAAGCTGTAGAGTTTGCGCAATGGAGAACAGATAGAGTAAACGAACTTGGTTTACAAAAAGCTGGTTATTTAACTAGAGGAACAGAATATGAGGCTACTGCTGATGCAAATTTTAACACAGATACTTATTTAAATGCTCCAACATTAACATATGGTGGCAATGACAGTATAATTAACCCAAGTTCAGGACGTGGTAGAAGACCTCAAGTTACGGCAAGTGGTGATACAATTAATGTTTATGCATCAAGAGAAACAGGTATTATACAACTAAAATATAGACTTCCATCAGAAGCGGAATGGGAATATGCAGCTTTAGGCATGTCAGAATTAAGAAGTTATAATGTTTATAGAGGACGTAAAAAGTATCCTTGGGATGGACAATATACAAGATCTGGAAAACGAAAAGTGCGTGGAGACCAATTGGCTAACTTTAAACAAGGTAAAGGAGATTATGGTGGTATAGCTGGATGGTCCGACGATGGTGCTGATATTACTGGAGAAGTAAAATCTTACGAACCAAATGATTATGGATTATATGATATGGCAGGAAACGTTGCAGAATGGGTTGCAGATGTTTATAGACCAATAATTGATGACGAGTTTAATGATTTTAATTACTTTCGTGGAAATATATATACTAAAAATGCCATTAATGATGATGGTTCGGTTAAAATTGTAACTGTTAACGATATCGTTTATGATACATTGAGTAATGGAAAAGTTATAGCAAGAAATTTACCTGGTGAAATCCTACAAGTGGCAGTTGATGATAATGAAACTTATTTAAGAAATAACTTTGACACTAGTGATAACAGGAATTTTAGAGATGGAGATAAAGGCTCATCTCGTTATTTTGAAAGTTTTAATGATGAAGACGAAGATAATTCTTCTAATACCAGAAAAATGTATAATTCTCCTAATCACAATGTAGAAAGAGATTCTACAGGTAGAATGATTAAAGAATACGACAAATCTAATAATAGAACTTCTTTAATTAGTGACGAAGTACGTGTTTATAAAGGAGGTTCTTGGAGAGATAGAGCATATTGGTTAGATCCAGCTCAAAGACGTTATTTTCCTCAAGATATGGCTACAGACTATATTGGATTTAGATGTGCTATGTCCAGAGTAGGTTCAAAAACGAAAGCAAAACACAAAACCAAACATTAATATCTTTTAGTTTAAAATATAATAAGTCCTAACTAATTAAGTTAGGACTTTTTTATTACATTTATTTAATGAACATAGAAACCCTTCATCAAATATTTTTAAAATATAGTTCTGTTTGTACAGACACAAGAACTATTAAAAAAAACGACCTCTTTTTTGCACTTAAAGGAGACCTTTTCAACGGAAATAAATTTGCGAAAGATGCTTTAGAAAAAGGTGCTAAATACGCAATAGTAGATGACAAAGAATATGCTATTAATCCTAACTATATTTTAGTAGATGATGTTTTAAAAACGCTTCAACAATTAGCGAAGTACCATAGAACTTATTTAAACATGAAAATAATAGCTCTAACTGGAAGTAATGGCAAAACCACTACTAAAGATCTTATTAATTCTGTACTGAAAAAAAAGTACAAGACTGTAGCAACCAAAGGTAATTTAAACAATCATATTGGAGTACCACTTACGCTTCTTACAATGCACAAGGATACTGAAATTGGTATTGTAGAAATAGGAGCAAATCACTTAAAAGAAATAGAATTTTTGTGCAACATTGCAAATCCAGATTATGGATATATTACCAATTTTGGAAAAGCACATCTTGAAGGTTTTGGTGGCGTAGAAGGTGTTATAAAAGGAAAAAGCGAACTCTATAATCATTTAAAACAAAATAACAAACTTATATATATTAATGCTGAAGATGATCTACAATTAAAACAACTTAATAGTTATAAAAACTATTATAGTTTTGGATCATCCTCTAAAGAAGATACTACCATAAAATTTATTGATGCCAATCCTTTTGTTCATATAGAATACAACGATATTAAAATCAACAGCAAACTTATAGGTAAATATAATTTTAGTAATATTTCTGCAGCAATAGCAATTGGCAACTATTTTAATGTTAGTGATGTTGATATTAAATCTGCCATAGAAACTTATACTCCAAAAAGTAATCGTTCTCAAATTATAAAAAAAGGCTCTAATAACATTTTATTAGATGCGTACAACGCCAATCCAACAAGTATGAAAGCTGCTTTAAATAGTTTTTCGAATATAATAAATGACAATAAAATTGCTATTCTTGGAGACATGTTTGAGCTAGGACAAGATGCCGCAAAAGAACATCAATACATTGCTGAATACTTGCTACAATTAAATATAGACAAAACATATTTAGTAGGTCAAAATTTTCATGCAACAATAGTAAACTCTTCAAACATTAAACAATTCAAATCATTTGAAGATTTAAAAGAAGCTATTGTAAAATATGATATTAAGAATTCTTTATTCTTAATTAAAGGCTCTAGAGGAATGGCTTTAGAGCGGATTTTAGACTCTCTCTAACCTTACATTTTTGTAAAAATGAAGCAATCTGTTTATTAGAAGTTTCAACTAATAAGACTACCACTTTGTTAAAACTCCTCACAGTGACGAATATGATGAGATTCCCTCCCGATAGCTATCGGGATTCGTGGGAACTAGAAGTCAAATTTATACGTTGCTCCTGCCAAAAACTGAATGCCTTGAACCGGAAAATTTAACCAACGTTGGTAATCTTGATTTGCAATATTATTAGCTTTAATATATGCAGACCATCTGTCGTTAATACGATAACCTAAATGTGCATTAGCATCAAAATAACTTTCTAAAATTATTGTGGTTGGTGCTATAAAAATAAAAGGGTCAATAATATCTAATTGGTCTTTACGCTCACCTGTATAATATAAATTAGCTCCTGCAAACCAATGTTCGTCTATTTGAATATCCATAAATAACGATGCTTCAAAATCTGGCAAATTCCAAGCTTCTGCTTCATTTTTAGTATCGTATGTAAAATATTCTGCTTTTATTCCTAAATTAAAGTTTCGGTTTACATCTACATTAATTTCTCCAAAAATGCTAAAAGTTGTTACATCATCATACACTACACCATAGGAATTTCCGTTTTGATAAGGCTCTTCTTCAACTAGCAAAACCGGATTAGTTTTAAATAATGCTTTATCTCTATCTGCATAATAATTTCCTCTAATATTATAGCTCATATTATTAGATAGCTTTCCTTTTAATCCAACATATGCATTGTATTGTTGGTCTGTAGGTATAATAATTAATGTTGGAGATACAAATGGATTTTCTTTAGCAAACTCGTAATATGAATTTTGATTTAGGTCTCCTTCAATTCCACCATAAGCAATTAACACATCATCTACCATTCTATAAGATGCCGTAACTTTAGGATAAATAAAGAATTTGTTTTTTCCACCTTCTATATCATTCATATAATAGGCAGACACTCCTAAATTTAAAGTAAGGTCATCTTCTATTATTTGATAACTAGGCGTCACTCCTACTTGAAAATTACCATATTTTAATTCTTCAAGACTAAAGAAACTTCTATCGAAAGTGCCTCCAAGATAATCTAATTTAACGCTTGTATTTAATTTTCCATTTCTTAAAGGAATATCAAAATTTGTTTTCATTACAAACCTATTCTCTCCAGACTCTAAATCGTCGGCAAAACGTCTAAAACGCATGCTTCCGTTATTAATCAATTTGTCATCAAACTTAATTTCTCCACCAAAATCGAATGTAAAAAATTTGTGTTGCGGATTAATGTCATTTGCTAAAGTTTGGTCGAACAATGGTTGAGGCAATCCGTACCAATTAAAAACCTGATGTTGGTAGCCAGCATCTACATTCCAAGAAAAATCACTTAACATTCTGGCATAATTTACATTAAGTTTAGTGTTAGAAAAATCATCATCTAACAACAAATCATCTATTCCTCCTTGTGATGAATGATGACTTATATAACCACCAACACTTTCGCTTCTGCTAATAGCATGATTTAAATACACTTCGCCTAAAATACTTGTGTAACTTCCAACACCAAAAGACGCATAATTGTCGTATAATATTGGTTTTTTTGCTTTGTCAACATCTGCTGCTTTCCCTTTTGAAGGTGTAAAAGTTGATGCCACTGGAATGGAAAATATATTGTACTTAATCTCTTTTTTATTTGCAGTTTCTTCGTCATCTATAGAGGGGATTTCCTTTAATTTAAAGGCGTCTGATATTTTAGGAGTATATGGTTTTACCACATTTACAACTTCGGTATTTATAGTGTCGCTGGTTTGCCTTTTGTTTTGTGAGAACATTACAGATGTGATTAAAACTGTAATTAAAAATGATATGCTTTTTCTGTTTCTGTACATATTTGTTTTTTGTTTGATGTTTTTTTTAATATTAAATTAATTTTTTACTGAATGCTGATAATAGAACGCTGATAACGCTGATTTTTATGATAAAATATGACTAATAACTATCAACTCCAATTCAAAAACAAACTCTTACTGAAGACTGCTTACTGTAAACTGAATACTGTCAACTAATCAGTTACCATCTTCGGTTTCTACTGAAGAATTTGTTTTGGCTTGTTCGGCTTTTATTACGATTAATTCGGTTTGAGCTTCAGAGACTATATCGTCAAACTCTCCAAAGTTTTGAATGACACTTTCTAAAATATAAGTTGCTTGGAAAGCATCATCTAAAGCATAAAAATTCTTTGCCATAAGCACTAAGCCTTTTGCTCCATAGTATTTGTAACCTGAATAATCCTTTGCTAATTTTTGAACCTTTGTGTTAGATGACCTATAATTACCTTCTTTATGTTTAAAGAATGCATTAAAGTACAATGCTTCAGCAGCCAATGCTCCTGAAGCTGTACGTTCTACTTGTGCATAAGCTGTTTTTGCTCTTTCTTCATTTCCAGTTTTAATTGCAGAACGTGCTATAATAATATGAGCATCACTTTTAATATTATTATCAATTTTTGAACTCGACAATACTTTTTCGGCATAAGAAACGGCTAATTCATAACGTTCTAACTGGTAATTTGCTTTCATTAAGTTAGATTGCGCAAAAATGATGTTTTGAGAAAAGTCTGCTTCAACTTCTAAACGTTCTAAAATTGGGATCGCTGTTGTCCAATCTCTATCATTTAAATAAATCTCCGACAAGCGTGTTAAAGCTAATTCGGTGTATTCTCCATTTGGTCTATTAACAACATAATCGTAATGAGGAGTAGCATTAGCTGCTAAATCGTCTTTATAATACAATTGAGCCAAATAAAAATGTGAAGGCAAAGCGTGTAAGCCATTTGGAAATTCGTTTAAATACGCATTAAATAATTTAATGGCTTTATTGTTATTTGCCAAATATTGTTTTTCGGCAGCTTCAAAAGTAGCGTTATCTAAATCGGCATCCGAAACATCTACATAATCTAAAGTCCTAACCCAAGAAGCATATTCATCTACACGTCCTAAATCTATATAAATTAAACGCGATGAAGCAATTGCTTGTGCAGCTTCTGGAGAACCAGGATATTTGTTTGCAACCGTTTTAAATTTACTTAAAGCTTGATTATCGTTGCCAGAATTATAATGTACAAGTCCCTGTCTTAACAATGATTTTGATATATACTGACTCGATTTATATTCAGTATTTAAACGATTATACATTTGCAAAGCTTTATCCACTTCATTATTCTTGACATAAGAATTTCCGAGTTCGTATAAGGCATCATCTCTTAATGATGATTTTGTGTAAGTATCTATAAACTCATTCAGCTTTTTAATTTTTGTTGCACCTCTACCAATATAACCATAGCTTATTGCCTTCTGAAAAAAGGCGTAATCAGGTTCAATTTCGTTGATATTGATTGCTTTTTGATATGCATTTATGGCATTATTATAATCGCTTGTCACAAAATAACCATCTCCCAAACGCAAATACGCATCGTTTAACCTTACTTTATCTTCTGAAGTTTTTGAAATATAGTTTTGAAAATATTCGATAGATTTTAAATAATTTTTTTGTTTGAAATACGTGTAACCTAAATTGTAATCTATATTATTAATCTCTTTAGTTGAAGCAGCTTGGCTGAACCCTTGAAACTGTTTAAATCCTACTAAAGCATCGTCATAATTTGCAAGGTTATAATCGGTTTCTGCTTTCCAAAATGTTGCTCTTGCTGTATATTTTTCGTCTCTTGGTTCTTTTAATGATTTATCAAAATACGATTCTGCCTCCAAATATTTACTTTCATTATATAGTTCTATTCCTCTATAAAAAGCTACTTTTTGGTAGGCGACTTTGTTCTCAAAACTTTTCCTGCCTTCTAATAATTTTAAAGCCTCTTTATAGTTTTTTGAAGTAATATAAGAGTCAATCAACAAGGTTTCTATCTCTTCTTTATAGCTTGTTTTAGGATATTTATCGAGATAAGCAGCTAATACTTGAGGTACTGACTGATAAGGGTTTCCTATTTCGTAACTTATTTTTGCATAATTCAACCAAGCATCTTCCTGAATTTTTAAATCAAAATCCATTTGTGAGGCATTACGAAACGCATTTAAAGCTTCTTGTTTTTTCTCAAGATTAATATAACTTTCACCTAAATGATAATAGGCATTTTGGGCTACTGAATTGTTTCCATCTATAATTTTATTGAATTCGGAAATAGCTTTGTCAAACTCTTTTTGTTTATAATACGCATATCCTAATTGGTAATAATCTGTATTGTTCCATCGTCCACGTTTTCCTTTATATTCGGCTAAAAATGGGATTGCTTCGGCATATTGTTTTAAGTTGAAATAACTTTCGCCAATAATTTTAGATAATTCAGACACTTCATTATCATCGCTTGTTGGTAATTGCTCTTTGGCAAGTTCTATCGCTTTTTTAAAATTGCCGAGTTTAAAATTCAAATCGGCTTGGTAATATGACAAACCCTCTTTGTATTTTTCATTATCATCAATCTGGTCAAAATACTCTGAAGCTTTATCGTAATCGTCTCCTTCATAAGCCATAAATCCTATATAATATTTGGCTTGTGCTCCATATTTATCTGAATTTTCTACACGAGATAAATATTTTTTTGCAGCTTGATTATTGTTAGTTGCATAAAAACTATATCCATAATTAAAATTGAATGTTTCGCGTTCTTTTCTTGCCAAAGCGTCTTCATCTACTTTATCGTACCATTTTCGAGCATAAGAAAATCGTGAGTTTTCAAAATAGTAATCTGCAACATCCATAAACGCTGTATTACGCTTTGTACTTGTTGGATAATCGGTTACAAACTGTTCGATTAAATCATCTGCATTTTGTTGGTTTAATCTCACAGCACAATTAGCGATATAATAGGCACAATCTGATCTTAACACCTCATCTTTAGCAGTATTCTCTATCTTGTCGAATAAAGACTGTGCTGCTAAATATTGTTTGCTGTTATAAAGGGAAAGTGCTTTTTGGTATTCTACCAATTCGCTAGTATAAGCAGCAGATTGTTGTGAAAAAACATAGCAATTACATAGCATTACTATTGCAATTCCAAATACTATTTTTTTTGTCATTAACTTCGTTTTTTGTTGATCGTTTATTTAAAAATAATACTCACTATAAAATGTGTAAAAAATCAATGATTGTTAATTTTATCCATCAAAAGTATCATTATATCGTTTTTATAACGTTATAAATTTATTATAATTATAAACCGAGTTATTAAAAATTCAGTCTTCAGTTTGCAGTACACAGTTTACACAATGATTTTAAACTTTAAACCTTTTGAACTTTAAACTTTTTAGTAATACATTTACAACACTTAAAAACTATATTTCTACTTTATGTCTAATCCAGTTTTACAATTAAAAAACGTTTCTATTTATCAAGGTGATAGTTTGGTTTTGTCTGATGTAAATTTAGAAATGGAAAAAGGTGATTTTGTATATCTTATTGGTAAAACTGGAACTGGAAAAAGTAGTTTTATGAAACTTCTTTATGCTGATTTGGAACTCACAGAAGGTGAATGCTCCATTGTTGGTTTTGATTTAAAAACGCTTAAAGAAAAAGATATTCCGTATTTAAGACGGAAATTGGGTATAGTTTTTCAGGATTTTAAACTACTGAATGACAGGACTATAAATGGAAATTTAGAGTTTGTTTTAAGAGCTACAGGATGGAAAGACAAACAAAAAATTAGTGATAAAATAGAGGATGTTTTAAATAAAGTAGGCATGAAAACCAAAGGCTTTAAATTTCCCTACGAGCTTTCGGGAGGTGAGCAACAACGTATCGCCATTGCAAGAGCTTTATTAAATGACCCTGAGCTTATTTTAGCCGATGAGCCTACAGGAAACATTGACCCTCAAACTAGTATAGAGGTTATGGAAGTGTTACAGGAATTAAACAAAAAAGGACACACTATTTTAATGGCTACACACGATTATGCATTGCTCTTAAAATACCCAAGTAAAACGCTTAAATGTGATGAGAATAAAGTGTTCGAAGTTGTGCAACGTAAAAGCTAAATCTTCCAGAATATCAATAAATTAATCAAATATTTTTTAATGATTTAAAAAGGTGTATCGTTTATTAAAAAAAAATATTGAAACTATTTTTCCTAAGAGTTTTTTAATTAAAAACGAACTCTTCTTTAGGTTTTTCTATGGTATTTTTTTTATTGGTTATAAACATAAATGTAACATCTGCAATCATAAATTGAGATCTTTTGCAAACTATGGTGAACAAAAAATATGTCCTTTTTGTGGCAGCCTATCAAGAAATAGAAGATTGTGGAAATTACTAAATGAAGATAACTCCATTCGAGGTAATATTCTACATTTCTCACCATCAAGAAGTCTTTATAGGAAGTTTAAACAACTTAATGGCATTGATTATTACAGTTCCGATTTTGAGGATGAGTTTTTAGCTGATTACAAGTTTGATATTACCAATATTAAACAAGAAAGTGAAAAATTTGATATTATTATATGTTATCATATTTTAGAACATATTATAGAAGACGAAAAAGCAATTTCTGAACTCTATAGAGTTTTAAATATAAATGGCGTTATTTACCTACAAACTCCTTTTAAAAATGGTGATATTTATGAAAATGATACCTTTGTTTCAGCAGAGGAGAGAAAAATTCATTTTGGACAAGAAGACCATGTTAGAATCTACTCTGTAAAAGGATTAAAAAAACGATTAGAAAGTGTTGGATTTAATGTAATTGTTGAAGCTTTTGACATTTGTAAAGAAGACCTATATTTTGGTTTTAAATCTTCTGAAATTGTTTTAATTATAACGAAATAATGCTATCTATTTTAATTCCAACATACAATTATAATGTTTATCCATTAGCAACAGCCATAGAACAGCAAGCCTTAAAGGCAGGAATTATTTTTGAAGTAATTTGTATAGATGATGGTTCAAACTCTCCATTAAATATTAAAAATGAGAAAATTAACTCTTTATTAAATTCTAAATTTATAGCTAAAAAACAGAATGTTGGTTTAAGTAATAACAGAAATGCTTTAGCAGAATTATCAAACTATGAATATATTTTATTTATTGATGGTGACTCAATACTACCTGATGATAAATTTATATTGAGATACTTAAATGCAATTGAAAGTAAAACAGATGTTATTTATGGAGGGAGAATACATCCTGAAACAGTTGAAACAACTAGAAAATTAAGATGGAAATATGGTAAGTACAGAGAAGACAAGATTGCTGATAAAAGGAAAACAAACATTTTCAAATGTACTTTATTCAACAATACTTTAATCAAAAAAAAGGTGTTCAATAGTATTAAATTTGAAAAATCGATTATACAATATGGTCATGAGGATACAGTTTTTGCCTTCAATTTAAGTATTATTAAAGCTAATATTCTTCATATAGACAATCCCGTTCTTCATGGTGATGTCGACCTTAATGAAACCTTTCTTTTAAAAACACAAAAATCTCTAGAAAACCTAAATTTAATTTATAAAAAGAAAATTATTGACTCTGATTTTATAACTTTTTTAAATATTTTTAAAAAGATAAAACGTTTTAAATTAAATTATTTATTTGCTGGCACTTATAAAATTCTTTATCCTTTTTTCAAACTTCAGCTAACCTCTAATAATCCATCAATAATAATATTTGATTTCTTTAGATTAAGTTATTTTTGTTATATCAATCTAAAAAAATGACACATTTTTTCTCTGTAATAATACCTTTATATAATAAAGAAAAGCTTATTGCTCTAACCATAAAAAGCATCTTAAATCAAACATTTAATGACTTTGAAGTTATTATTGTAAATGATGGATCTACAGATAATGGTTTAAAAATATTAAGCAATTTAGTTGATGATAGGTTTATAATTTATAATCAAGACAATCAAGGAGTTTCTCATGCTAGAAACTTTGGTATTGAAAAAGCAAAAGGAAAATATATTGCTTTGCTTGATGCAGACGATTTTTGGCATACCAATCATTTATTTGAATTGAAAAAGCTAATTGAAACTTTTCCTAATGCTGGTTTATTTTGCAATAATTATGAAATAAATTATAATGGCAAATTTGTTAAGCCTGCAACTTTTAATTTTAAATATGAAAACAAATATTTAATAGTTAAAGATTTCTTTTCTGCAAATATTATTAATTTTATCCCATCATCTTCGTCTTCTGCTTTTTTAAAATCTACTTTTACAAAATTAGGAGCATACAATCTAAATTTTAGAACTGGACAAGACATAGATTTATGGATTCGGTTTGCATTAAAACATGATATTGCGTTCAATCCGGTTTTAACTATGCGTTATAATAATTTTGATAATTCTAGTTTATCTAAAAATAATTATAACATTGATCGCTATAATCTTATAAATGGTTTTAATAATGAGGAAACAAATAATATATCTTTAAAAAGATATTTAGATATAAACCGTTATGCGCTAGCAATACGTTGTAAAATGAATAATGAAATAGAACTTTGCAAAAAACTTAAAAAAGAAATAGATTTCAAAAACCTAAATTTTAAACAAAAAATGCTTTTAAGGTTTCCAAAGATTTTATTAAAGTTTATAAAACGTTTTCAGCGATTTCTTATTGAAAATAAAATATATTTATCTGCTTATAATTAACTATATGTTCACTAAATTTTCTTTTGAGATAATAGTTCCTCCCAATCTTTAGTGATTTTTTCTATTGAAAATTTCTCAACACTTTGCTTGGCATTTGCTTGGCATTTTTTATACAATATATTATCAAAAAACAAACGATCCATTGCATTTCCTAGAGCCTCGCTATTAAAATTATTTGCTAGTAACCCATTATAATCATTAATAATAATCTCTTTTGGACCAGCTTCACAATTAACTGAAACAACTGGTGTTTCAAGAGATAGTGATTCAGGTATTACCATTGCGAAACCTTCAGACCTACTGCTTAAAACAGTAAAAAGAGCATTCTTTACATATGGATAAGGATTATTTATAAATCCTTTAAAAACAACTTTATTTTCTAAACGTAATTGTTTGGCATAATCTTTTATTAATGTCAAATCTTCTCCATCTCCTAAAATGAATAATTTAATATCTTCTTTTAAAAGTCTGGTTCTTTTATACGCATCTAATAAAAGTTTTAAATTTTTAGCCTTGTTATGAATTCTTCCATAATAAATAATATACTTATCTAAACCTAAATCATCGACACTTAATTGAGATTGATTAATAATATATCTAAAATCAAATGCATTATAAATTGTAGTTATTTGCTTTAATTCAAATAAATTTTTAAATTTTTGCATTCCTGCTTTTGATACAGCTACCATCATTTCATTTTTATACAGGAGTTTATTTAGCCATTTATGTTTTGTGAAAGCTGCGTTTTTTTCAAATGAATGAATAACATAAATTGTAGGTGCATTATAAATTATTTTACTAATTATAAATTCTCTATATGCTTGAACACGTGATCTATTATCAATTATAAAATCAAACTTTTCCTCTTTAAGAAATTTACTAAACTGAATCAATCTAGATATTCTTCCAATAAAAGTATTGTCTTTATCTTTTAGCTCTCCTAAATTAAAAATCGTACCTGAATAATTATATGCTACTCCTGAAAGTACTGTTACAATAATTACATCATAACCTAAATTATTAAGCATTACCGATTGGGTAGCTGTAGAGCGTTCTGCTCCACCAAAATTGAGAGATGATGTAACTAAACAAACTTTTTTCTTTATTCTTGTCACTAAAATCTAATTATTAATAGTTTTAAAATAGGTGTCAAAATCAATGTTTTCCTTAATAATCCTTTTACGTTCTTTAAAACTATGATTAAAGATGCTTCTCGTTGAATCTATCTCATTACTAGATATATTACACAAGTCTGCTATAGTGTGAATCAAATCATCGTTCATATATTTCTTATCCAAATTTAAAGCAATTTGTTTGTTATCTTTAAAGTTGTTAGACATCCAAAGAAACATTGGAATTTCATACATGTTTTTAGTTACCATCTGATCAATTGTTTGTCCTAAAAAATCTATCTCATCATAAACTTCTTGTCCATGATCTGAGAAATAAAGCACATAACTATTCACGTCATTGATTCTAACCGTTTCAATAATTTCTCTTAAAACATAATCGGTATACAACATTACATTATCATATGCATTTATTATTTCGAATACTTTTTTTCTTTTAAATTTTGTTAACGGATTATCTTTAAAGTAATCAAAACCTGTAGGATATCTCTTTTTATAATTTAAATGAGCTCCCATCATATGCAAAAAAACTACCTTTTTTTCTCCATCTTCCAATACAATTTTATTAAGCTCAGTAATTAATTCTTCATCAAAAGGTGTTTTCTCACTTGTATGCTTAATATTCAAAAATATTATTTTATTTACACCTCTTGCTATTTTTGTTACATGAGTATCAGAAATGCCAATTGGTCTTTGATTGGACACCCAATAGGTTTTAAAACCTGCTTGATTTAGTAGCTGAATTATTGACCCTTGATATTTTCCGTCTGGATTTTCAACATTGCCAAGTGTAAGCCCTTTTGTTAGAGAACCAATTGTATATGCATGTGGGCTAATAACATTTTTAAGCGCTACAATTTCATTTTCAATTTCATTCAACAATGGAGTTGTTTCTCTATAATATTCTCCATTTAATTGAAAATGCAATTTGTTTGTAGATTCTCCAATTACTATTACATATAATTCTTTATCTTCAATTTTCACTATGCGCTTAACATTAGTGAAATTCACTAATGATCCTTCTTTATCAAAATTCTTAAACTTTTGAATTTCTTGATAATAAACTATTGGTGTTTTTACAGCTAAATATGGCACATTAAAAACTATTAACTTTGTTACTTTTAAAAAAATTAAAATTGAAAAAAATAGAAGAGCAAATTTTATTTTTTCAAATTTATTTAAAAAAATTATAGTAACATTCTTATTTATAGCTTTAATACCTACAAATATTAGAAGAACTAATAGTAAAAATAACAATGAAGTAGTAGTATTTATATATGTAGATAAAAACTCTTTGGCTTCCAAAGCATTAGTTTCTAAAATAACGAATACTGCTGATGAACTAAATATACTTTCAAAATGATAATAATAAATCGTCTCTAAATACAAGCTTATAATAAAGATTATAAAAGCTGTTTTTAAATATATATTTTTAAATTTCTCTTTTTTAAAAACAAGTGAAATAAAAATTAAAATAATAGCAAACAAAATATTTTCTGCCAGATTATAAAACCGATCTATAGATATAGTTTTAAAAAAAATCTCAAATAAAAAAAACACTGTAATAGGTAAAAAGAATATTAAAAATATAATGATAGGTTTTTTATTCATTCTTAACTTAATTTAATAATCAGTCTAATTAAAAAAATTATATTGTTTTATAGAATAACTTTTTTCTATACACTAAAAGTAGCAAAATAAAATATAAGAAGTAAGAAGTAAAATAGGCAATTCCTCCACCTTCTAAATCATAAATACTTAATAAGAATATTGTAGAAAAATACATTATAGTTGCTAAAAATATGTCTGTTAAAATATACCCTTTAATATCTCTAGTAGCAAAAAAGTTTGCTGCTAAAACCATGCCCATAATTCTAAAAACATCTCCGATAGCATACCATTTAACTAATATAGTTGTTGGCAAAAATTCTTTAGAATAAATTAAAACTACTATAAAATCTCTAAAAACATATACTAATAAAAGGCATACTATAAATAATGGAATTATTGATTTAAAAAAATCAACAACTATATTCTTAAAATTTTGATTATGGTTTTGTTCTGATAATTTAGGCAATACATAAAGCAAAACCAAAGATGAAGCAAAAAGCAAATAATTATCTGAAATGCGTTTCATTGCTTCCCAAAACCCTGCTGCATCTTCTCCAATAGTATTTATTATTTCTTTTCTAATTAAAATTGAAATTAAAGGAAATAATAATAGTGAAAAAATGGTCATTAATGTATAACCCATTAATTTATTAAGATAGTTTTTTGAAAAACTTTTCTTTTTTAATAATAATGATATGTTTTTGGGTTTAAATATAAATATAGAAATTAGTTGGAGTAAATACATAAAACTAATAGCCAAAAAAGCACCAAACGTATTCAAATAATATGAAAGGATAATAACTGCCAGCATATTTAATATGTAAAGCAAAATATTTATCCTAATTATATTATTTACATAACCTAATCCATTAAGCATGGATACAAAAAAGTTATTAAATACACTTAATGGTATAATAAAAATCAAAACCCTTAAGACGAAACTAAAATCATAGTTAGGAAATAAATAATCGTTTATAGTTTCAGAAAAGAAGAATATTACAAGACCAATTAAGATACTCACAATCATTCCTATAAACATGGAAGTACTCAAAAACCTATTTAGCTCTAAAGTTTTTGTTTTTAATTCAGCTGTATATTTAACTATTCCTTTTTGTAATCCAAGTGAAGAAACATTAACAGTCATAGTTAAAAAATCTCTAAATATTCCAATAAATGCAAATCCTGAAGGCCCAACAAAAAAAGCAAGTGCTTTGGTAGATATAATGCTTGCAATAATCTTTATTATTATAGAGGTAGAATTAAAAAAAGCTAATTTAATAAGGCTATTATTAGCTAACTTATCCTTAATGTTTTTTAACACGAAAATGCATTTTTTGGTTTATAAAAATATATTACAAAAAGAATCGTTCTCAAAAAAGCTAAAATTAATTTTTCATTTTGTCAGATACAACCCCAAATAGCGACTTACTAAATATTAATAATATCATTCCAAAATACAACAAATAAGCAACAAAATGAGCTATGTTAGCTCCTTTTACACCATACATATCAATAAAATAAATACTTGAAAAATATAGAATTATTATCAAAAATATTTCGGTTATAATATAATGTAAGAACATTTTTTTAGCAATAAATTGATAGGCTATAACTACAGATAATACTTTAACGAAATCGCCCAATAATTGCCAACCAAATAAATCTTGTACAGTTTCAAATTCATTAGTTAATAAAAGAGCTACAATAAATGGTTTTAGCAGATAAATAACAATAAAGCCTAATGCAACTATAGGCATTATGGTTTTGTAAAAACTAAATATCTCTTTTCTAAATTCTTTCTTGCTATCAATTTCAGCAAATCGAGGTAAAAAATATAATACCATTAACGAATTTAAAAACATTAAATAATACGATGAAATTCTATTCATTGCTTCCCAAAACCCAGAAGCTTTCATTCCTTCAGAATCAATAATATAATTTCGTATAGCAATAAAAATTAATGGCATGGTAATACCAGAGACTAATGCCATTATAGCATATGGGCTCAACTTTTTCATCCAATTAAAATCTATATTACTCACTTTAATAGATGGTATTAAACTTCTCCTATTTAAAATACCAACCAATGTGATTAAGAAAATTAAAGAAGGTGCAATTACTACTGAAATTAAAGCACCATCAATATTATTTTGCCAAATTAAAAGAAGTGTTACACAAAGCCCCAATATTTGTCCAATAACATTTAAAATCAGTAAAAACTTATATTTAGTAAATCCATTCATGATAGAAAAACTAAACATGTTTAAAGAATAAAAAGGAATAGCTAATGCCGTAATTTTTATAACATAAGCAAAATCATATTGTGTGGAAAAAATTATATCATTAATAGTTTTAGCGTTATAATAGCACAAAATACTGACAAGAATAGTGGCTACGAAACCTAAATAGTACGATGTAGATAGTATTTTACTAAGCTTTAATGTGTCGTTTTTAAATTCTCCAATAAACTTTACAATGCCATTGTAAAGACCTACAGTTGCAAACGATTGAATAGCAGTTAAAAAATTTCTTAGATTACCAATTAATGCCAATCCTTCTGCTCCAATAAAAATCGCAACAAACTTTGTAGTTAAAAAGCCCGCAATAATTTTTACAATTACGGTTGCAGAATTTAACCAAGCTACTTTTATTAAAACTTTGTTATTTATATAATCGAATAATCTCTTCAATAAATACGAATTTACTATTGTGTAGCTTGCCTAATAAATTTTGATTTGGTTCTTGATAAGCATAAACAGCTTCAAATATACAAAATCATTTTACCTTATTTTTGAGAGATTTAGTAAATAGAATATCCTTACTAAATTGCTTTAGACCGTTTACGCTCCACTTCTGTCAATAAAACTTTACGCAAGCGTAAGTGATTTGGTGTAACCTCAACGTATTCGTCTTTTTGTATGTATTCTAAAGCTTCTTCTAATGAAAACTTAATAGCTGGTACAATTTTGGCTTTATCATCAGCACCTGAAGAACGTACATTTGATAGCTTTTTAGTTTTAGTAACATTTATAACCATATCGTCACCACGAGAGTTTTCTCCAATAACCTGACCTTCGTAAATATCTTCACCTGGATCTACAAAAAACTTACCACGATCTTGTAATTTATCTATAGAATAAGGAATTGCTTGTCCTTTTTCCATAGATACCAACGAGCCATTTTGACGCTCTGGTATTCCACCTTTCATGGGTTGATATTCTTTAAATCGATGTGCCATAATTGCCTCGCCAGCTGTAGCTGTAAGCAACTGGTTACGCAAACCTATAATTCCTCTGGATGGTACAATAAACTCACAAACCATACGATCGCCTTTGGCTTCCATACTTGTCATTTCCCCTTTTCGCATACTCACCATTTCTATAGCTTTTCCTGAAACCGCTTCTGGTAAATCTATAGTCATATCTTCAAAAGGTTCGCATTTTACGCCATCAATCTCTTTTATTATTACTTGTGGCTGACCAATTTGCAGTTCATAACCTTCGCGGCGCATGGTTTCTATTAATACCGACAAATGCAACACACCACGACCAAATACAATAAACTTATCTGCACTATCGGTTTCATTTACATTAAGTGCTAAATTCTTTTCTAGCTCTTTGTCTAACCGTTCTTTTATATGACGAGACGTAACATATTTACCATCTTTACCAAAAAAAGGTGAGTCGTTAATAGTAAACAACATACTCATTGTTGGCTCGTCTATTGCTATGGTTTTAAGTGCTTCAGGGTTTTCTATATCTGCAATGGTATCTCCAATTTCAAAACCTTCTAATCCTACTATTGCACAAATATCTCCTGCTTGGATTTCTTCTACTTTTTTACGTCCTAAACCTTCAAAAGTATGTAATTCCTTTATTTTAGATTTCACTATACTTCCATCTCTCTTGCAAAGCGACACATTCATTCCGGCTTTTAAAACTCCTCTTTGTAATCGACCAATTGCAATTCGTCCTGTAAATGACGAATAATCTAAAGACGTAATTAACATTTGAGTATTGCCTTCTTCAATTTTTGGTGATGGAATATGCTCAATAACCATGTCTAAAAGCGGTTCTATACTTGAGGTTGGATGTTGCCAATCATCACTCATCCAATTGTGCTTTGCAGATCCATAAACGGTTGGAAAATCTAATTGCCACTCTTCTGCTCCCAGTTCAAACATTAAATCAAAAACGGCTTCGTGCACCTCTTCAGGAGTACAATTTTCTTTATCTACTTTATTGATAACCACACAAGGTTTTAATCCAAGATCTAAAGCTTTCTGTAATACAAATCTGGTTTGCGGCATTGGACCTTCAAAAGCATCAACCAATAATAGAACACCATCTGCCATATTAAGCACACGCTCTACTTCTCCACCAAAATCGGCGTGACCAGGAGTATCAATGATATTTATTTTTGTGTCTTTATATACAACTGAAACATTTTTAGATGTAATTGTAATGCCTCGTTCACGCTCTAAATCGTTACTATCAAGAATTAAATCTCCTGTATTCTGATTTTCACGAAATAACTGACAATGATACATGATTTTATCTACCAAAGTTGTTTTACCATGATCGACATGAGCAATGATTGCAATGTTTTTTATATTAGCCATAATGAAGCTTTATTTTGAGCGTGCAAAGATAGGTTATATTTTATGATTTAATACTTTACTTACAACGAATAAAAAAACAGTAAAAAATGACACGCATTTACTTAACTTTGTACCTTAAATTTTAAGACGATGAATCTTAATGATATTCCGAAGATAAAAAACACTAATGCTAACAACTTCTTTCTTTTAGCAGGTCCTTGTGCTATTGAAGGTGAAGATATGGCACTTCAAATAGCTGAAAAGATTGTTAAAATAACCAACAAACTTGAAATTCCCTTTGTATTTAAAGGAAGCTTTAAAAAAGCAAATAGAAGCAGAATTGATAGCTTTACAGGTATTGGAGATGAAAAAGCCTTAAAAATATTAAGGAAAGTATCTGAAACTTTTGATGTGCCAACAGTAACAGATGTTCACGAAATTTCTGATGCATCTTTAGCTGCTCAATATGTAGATGTATTGCAGATTCCAGCCTTTTTGGTTCGCCAAACGGATTTAGTAGTTGCTGCTGCAAAAACAGGGAGAGTTGTAAACTTAAAAAAAGGACAGTTTATGAGTCCCGAAAGCATGAAACACGCAGTTCAAAAAGTAAAAGATGCAGGAAATGAAAATGCTTGGATTACTGACAGAGGGACGATGTTTGGTTATCAAGATATGATTGTTGACTTTAGAGGTATTCCAACAATGCGTCAATATGCTCCTGTTGTGCTCGATGTAACGCATTCACTACAACAACCCAATCAAAGTAGTGGTGTAACTGGAGGACGACCAGATATGATTGAAACCATTGCCAGAGCTGGAATTGTAAATAATGTTGATGGTTTGTTTATTGAAACACATTTTGATCCTGCTAATGCAAAAAGCGATGGTGCAAATATGTTACATTTAGATTATTTGGAAGGTTTATTGACTAATCTGGTAGCTATTAGAAAAACCATAAACCGTTTAAGCTAAATAAACCACGCCTTTCTACTATTTTCAACTAGAGTTTTAGCTTTCTTAAGTAGTTCTATAAATTCTAACTCATCAAAATTCTCTAAAGATTTCACTTGTATAGAACGCACTTGCTTACGGTTATTATAATTCTTAAGTATTGGAAATTCATCTTCCAGTAGTACGCCTTGCACAAAAGCCACATCTACAAAGTTGGTGCCTTTTAAAATATTCAAATATAACATAGGTTTTTTACCAATATTATAAAACGGAATTTTATAACTATAACGTTCTGAAACTTCTGGTAGCGTTTTTAAAATCACACTACGCACATATAACATTATAGATTGATAAGGTTCTTGTTGATTGAGTATGTAGCTTTCTAGTGGTTTCATTAAGGTTTGAATAATTATTTTTAAACATAAAACGAAAGATATCCCTCCAATGCTTAGAGAATGATAATCGAATTTAATTTTTTAGCATCCACTAATCTCTAACCTTACCACTAAATACACTTGCTTTAGAGTTATACGGATTTCCTGAAGAACGTCTAAAAGAAATTACCTGTCCACAGTGCCAAATGGCATCTGCAATTGGCCCATTTAATTGATTCCAGAAAGGATATTCATTGGTTCCAAAAATGATTTTAAATTCTGAAACATCTTTACTTACTCTTAAAATATCAGCAGCAATTTTAATATTTTCTAAAGTTTTTTTACGTTTTTCAGCAAATGTCATTTCAGGCTCTTCGGCTTTAGTGTTTGGTTTATTTAACGTTGAATTCACAATAACTTTTGTTAAACTATAAATATGATCTATGGTTTCTTCAGTTGTACGTCCATCTTCACTAGGCTTATAGGCTAAATCTTCATCACGTAAGCCTTCGGTTGCCCAATAATATCTAAACCCTAAACCATCAACCATACGAGCTGCAACTGTACCAGCTGTATAGGTTTCAGAATAATCTGGCAATTCATAATAAGGTAATTTTTCTTCCATCTTGTTTTGCGCATCAATCACATTGATCGAAAATATAATAACCACTAGAATTGAAATATATGTTCTCATTAGTAAAGTGATTAATTAATTTTATTTCTTGTTTTTGATAGGGTTTACGCCATATTTATCATACAAATACACAAGAGCTGCCATTGTTGCTGCACCAAGCTCCAATTCACGCTTGTTTATTACATCAAAAGTATCTGTACTTGCGTGATGATAATCAAAATAGCGTTGAGAATCTGGACGCAATCCTGCAAGTACTATGCTTTCATTTTTAAGTGGACCTATATCTGCTCCACTTCCTCCTTTTTTAAAATAGTGAACTAAATAAGGTTCGAACAATGATTTCCAACCAAGAACTTGATTGAAGTTTTCATCACTACAATCGAAAGAAAAACCTCTAGGTGTAAATCCTCCTGAATCACTTTCTAAAGCAAATATGTGATTCTCACCTTTTCTTTTGGCTTCTGCTGCATATTTTTTTCCACCTCTTAATCCATTTTCTTCATTCATAAACAATACAACTCTAATTGTCCGTTTTGGTTTTATTCCTATTTCCTTTAACAATCGTAATACATCCATAGATTGCATACAACCTGCTCCATCGTCGTGAGCACCATCGCCTAAATCCCAAGAATCTAAATGTCCTCCAACTACTATATATTCATTTGGGAATTGGCTTCCTGTTATTTCTCCAATAACATTATAGGACAACACATCTTTAAGCTGCTTACAGTTTTGCTTAAAATAGAACTTAATGTTTTTATCAAGTTTTATCATTGCGCTTAACAGTACTGCATCATTTGTACTTATTGCAGCTGATGGAATACGTTGATTAATTGGTGTGTCTCCATAATTCATTGCTCCAGTATGTGGAAAATCGTCTAATCGTAAATTCATGGAACGAACAATAGTAGCAATTGCTCCATACTTTACAGCTTCTCTTGCTCCAGAACGTTGATCTACGCTACCTCCATAAGCACTAAATGTGTTGATAAGAGTTTCGTCCATAGGACGGTTAAAGAATACTATTTTACCTTCAATTTTTTCTTTTCCAAGTATTTTTAATTCTTCTATACTATGCACTTCTATTACATTAGCTTTAATGCCTAATACTGGAGTTGCTACAGAACCTCCTAATGCGCAAATATTTACATTGATTGTTTTTCCAGGTTCAGTTTCTATATAAGCAAATTCTGGCATACCTCTAACCCACTTTGGAACCATTACAGGTTGTAGCCATACTTTATCTAATCCTAATTTTTCGAGTTCTTCTTTAGTCCATTTTACTGCTCTTTCAGCATTTAAAGAGCCTGACAATCGTCCACCAATTTGATTGGATAAGTAATCTAACCATTCGTAACTTTTACCATTACTTAAGGAAGCATTATAGATTTTTTTAATGGTTTCTGCATCTGTTTGCGCAAAAGTTGGCAATGTGATTAATACGACTAATAGAAAAATAATTCGCTTCATGTGTTGATGGTTTTAAGCGATAAATATACTGTTTCAAAAATTCTTTAAACCAAAAGAAATCATAAAAAACATTTTATAAAATAGTGATTTAGATTCCACTATTATGAGATGCTGAAACAATCCCGATAATTATCGGGACAGCATGACAAACACATTTATTCATTATTTAATTCTTGCTTGTATAACTCTAAATTAGCCTTAATCTTATCATCTAATTCTGGTTCTTTAATATCTGAATATTGTTTTAAAGTATCGTACATGATTTTTGCTGCAATGTATCGTGCAGTTGCCTTATCATCGGCAGGAATAGTAAACCAAGGCGCATGATTTTTTGATGTCCTGTTAATAGCATCTTCATAACACTCTTGATATTTATCCCAAAGTTTCCGTTCTTTTAAATCACCAGGAGAGAATTTCCAGTTTTTTTCTTGTTTTTCTAAACGACGTAGCAATCTGTTTTTTTGTTCTTCTTTAGATAGGTTTAAAAAGAATTTAAAGATAATAGTACCATTTTCGGCAATATGTTTTTCAAAATTCTTTATCTGTTCAAAACGCGCATCCCAAAATGCATCGTTTATGTCTTCAACTGTATTTACATTGGGTAGGTTTTCGCTTAAAATATACTCTGGATGCACACGAGTTACCAATACATTTTCGTAATGTGTTCTATTAAAAATACTGAATTTTCCTCGAGAAGGCAATGCAATGTAATGCCTCCAAATATAATCGTGATTACGCTCTAATTCAGTAGGCACTTTAAAACTATGCACAACAACTCCTCTTGTATTAAAATCTTTAAACACTTCGCGTATCATACTATCTTTTCCTGCAGTATCCATACCTTGAATACATACTAAAACAGCATATTTTCCGTGAGCATACATAGTGTCTTGAAGTTTTCCTAATTTTTTACGAACTCTACGAAGCTCTTTTTTTATTTCATCTTCTTCTGCTTCTAAAATAAAAGTTGTAGGACGTTCTTTAAGAATTATTTTTGAAGTGACTTTAAAGTCATTTATGGTTATATTTTTCATATATAATTTTATTTTATTGAATTCCTTATAAATATACTAAAACAAAAAATATTTTAAAAAAAAGTGTCAATTTGCTAATTTTTAGTATTTTCGATGTACCTACTTAATGTTATAAACCCAAATACCATGAAAAAAAACTACCTATTTTTCCTGTTTATCAGTATTTGCATGCAATTTTATGGACAAACTGCTTGTTCTGATGCGCACTCTGATGTTAATTATGCCTATTCTCATGTAAAATCTGCTTACAATTCTAATAATATAGATCATTTAAAGTACTATTCGAAACGTTCGTTTGATGCTTTTGAACGTACCAAATTAAAATTAGAGGCTTGTAAGTGCGAAGAATCTTATAATTATGCATATGACGCTTCTGAGTTATTAAGTCATGTTGAAAATGTCAACACTTTTGAAGACGGTCGCTATTATGTAAAAAGAGCTAGAGATATTGCCAAAGAGGTAATTAATGAACTTGAATTGTGTACTGAATTAAGCAACGAAGATAATGCACTGTTAGAATTGCAAAATGAGCAAATAAGATTAAAACAGCAACAAGCTGAATTAAAACTTAAAGAAGCGCAAATTAAACAAAAGTTGGCAGAACGTGAAGCGAAAGAACTGTATTTAAAAAAAGAACAGTTTATTAGTAAAAATGAAATCGCTATAGACTCTAACATTAAAGCATATAACGATTTACTATTGGTTTTAGATTGCGATTCAGAAGTTATTAAAACAGATAATAACAGCTCTGATTTCATTTCTAAAAATATGGACGAAATTAAATCACATTATATAAATGTTGTAAAAAAAATCACTTCAAATTATCTAAAAAAATTAAACAAATGCAGTCTTAGATAAGCTTAAATTTCAATAATAATTTTAATAAAGCCTTCATAATATGTACATATTATGAAGGCTTTATGTTTTTAAGAGGAGAATAATATCTAAATTATTACTTACTGGCAAACAGCTTCACATCACTTTCGCTTACTTCTTTACTTCCTAGAATAATTAATCGTTCTATTACGTTACGAAGTTCACGAATGTTACCTGTCCAATCATATTCTTGCAAGAGTTTTATCGCCTTATTGGAAAACGTTTTTTTAGCTGTTCCTTGCTCTGAAGCTATTTTATTTGAAAAATAATTTATTAAAAGCGGAATGTCTTCTCTTCTTTTATTTAAAGCTGGAACATCAATTAATATTACAGCCAATCTGTGGTATAAATCTTCACGGAACTTACCATTTTCAATTTCTTTTTTAAGATTTTTATTTGTTGCAGCAATAATGCGTACATCAACTTTTATATCCTTGTCACTACCAACACGTTGTATCTTGTTTTCTTGTAAGGCACGAAGCACTTTTGCTTGTGCTGGAAGGCTCATATCTCCTATTTCATCAAGAAAAATAGTACCTCCATTAGCTGCTTCAAATTTTCCTGCACGATCTTTATTAGCACCTGTAAAAGCTCCTTTTAAATGACCAAATAATTCGCTTTCTATTAATTCTGAAGGTATTGCTGCACAGTTTACTTCTATCATTGGTCCTTTGGCACGTTGGCTTTTTTGGTGTAGCCAATGTGCAACCAATTCTTTTCCTGTTCCGTTAGCTCCTGTAATTAAGACACGAGCATCTGTTGGAGCAACTTTATCAATCATTTCTTTAATTTTTAAAATGGCTTTACTCTCACCAATCATCTCGTATTTCTTGCTTACTTTCTTTTTAAGTAGCTTATTTTCGACTACAAGCTCTTTTCTGTCTAAAGCATTTCGAACAGTATTTAAAAGACGGTTTAAATCTGGTGGTTTCGATATATAATCGAATGCACCAAGACGCATTGTGTTTACAGCAGTATCCAAGTCACCATGACCAGAAATCATAACTATCGGAATTTCCGGTTTTATTTTTTTTATGGCTTCTAAAACCTCAACACCATCCATTTTAGGCATTTTAATATCACAAAGCACCAAATCGTAGTCATCATTTTTTATTTTTTCGATGCCAATCAATCCATCTTCGGCTTCTTCGACTTGGTATTTTTCACTTTCTTCTGAAAGTATTTTAACTAATACTCTTCGTATTGCAGCTTCATCTTCTATGACTAAAATTTTTGACATTTTTTATTTTTTAATTATTGAATAAATGCACATCTCTTTGCGGAAACGGAATGGTAATATTATTTTCACGAAAAAGTGAATCTATCTTAAATCTAATATCACTTTTTATCTTTGGAACTCTAAAGCTATCTTTCACAAAGAAATACACTTCGAAAATTAATGCAGAATCTCCAAAATCATTAAACATCACAGAAGGATTTGGATTTTTTAACACTTTGGGCTGTAGATCAACACTTTCAAGAAGTAATTCTTTTACTTTTATAATATCACTACCATAAGCAACACCTACTATAACTTTTTCTCTTATTGTTTTTTTGTTTTGAGTATAGTTATAAATAGAATTTCTTATAAGTTTATGATTTGGGATTATTATTATTTTATCATCTCTAGTAACAGCACGTGTTGTGCGCAACTTAATTTCAATAATTTGTCCGACTTTACCTTCTACTTCAATAATATCGCCTACTAAAAGTGATTTATCTAAAATTATAAAAATACCTCCAATAATATCTTGAAATAAGTCTTGTAAAGCTAAACCAAATCCAACTAAAAGTGCTGCAGATGCCGCAAGAAAAGGTGTGATATTAATCCCTGTCATGCTTAATATAACGAAGAATACTATGATGTAAGAAATGTATTTAATAAACTTAAAAACACTAATAAATTTAAGTTTATCTTCTTCTTCCATCTTACGTGTATAGAACTTCCTAGTCAGATTTAATAGAAAACTTGCTAAAGCAAACGAAACAACCAGTACCAAAATTAATCCTATAGATATACTTATTTTGTTTTCTCCTTCTCCAAATTGAATACCAAGATTTAAGAAATCTGAAATTGCTCCCAAAATATCTTTGGTAACCACCTCTTTAATTTTTTCTACAACTTTTTCTTGTATCATATATTAATATTTCAACCATTTGTAAATATCCTTATAACTTGGCTTTTTACCGTACATTAATATGCCAACACGATAAATTTTAGCAGCAAACCAAACCGTAAACATAAACGTACCAATTAACAAACCTAAAGAAATTATTTGTTGCCAAATAGGAACACCAAACGGAATTCGCATTAACATAACTACTGGAGATGTAAATGGAATAAACGAAAATACTGTTGATACAGTACCATGAGGATCTTCTATAACCGTAAAAAGACCTACATATACTGCAAGAATTAAAGGCACAAGAATTGGCATCATAAATTGTTGTGTATCTGTTTCGTTATCTACTGCTGCTCCTACTGCTGCATATAATGAGCTATAAAGTAAATAGCCTCCAATAAAAAACATAATAAAAGCAATGACTAAATTTAAAATAGGAAGGCTTCTAAATTCATTAAAAATGATTTGTGCTTGTGCATTTGCATTAGGATTCTCCAAAGCTTGCTGTACCATTTCTTGTTGAGGTGTTTGCATTTGCATTAAATCAATATTAAAAATCATTGTTACAACGGTAAGTAAAACACCACCCAAGATCATCCAAATTAAAAACTGCGTAATTCCTGCTAATGAAGTTCCAATAATTTTCCCAAGCATTAATTGCACAGGTTTAACCGAAGAAATAATAATTTCGATAATTCTACTTGTCTTTTCTTCAATTACACTTCGCATTATCATATTTCCATAAATAATAATGAACATAAATAATAAATATCCTGCAAGACCACCAAATACCAATTTCATAATGTTACCTGCCTTTGAAGATTCTTCACCTAAAAAACTCTCTTGAGCTATATCTATTTGTGTTTCGGAAGATTTTAATTTTTCAACATCTATACCTTCTTGCAGCAACTTTAAATCGGTAAACTTTTTTTCTAATTTACTTTCTAGGTTAGACATTAAGGTTAATGAAGGTGAGTCTTCAGAATAAAATTTTATAGCTTTTGAAACTTCTGTTATGTCTTTTTTGTTTTCTATATGCAGTAAACCATATTCTCCTTTTTCTTCTACTAGTTGTTTTGCGTCTTCTAGAGAAATATTGCTTAATATATTATATTTTGTAAACTCTGTGTTCTTAAAAACATCGCTTACTATACCTGATTCGTCTAAAATTGAAATAACACGTTCTCTATTATTATTTAACTGCGACAAATAAGCGACAAGTGCAAAAAGAGCTATCATTATTATTGGGCTCATAATCGTCATAATAATAAATGACTTATTCTTAACCTTTGTTAAATATTCTCTCTTTATAATTAAAGATAAATGGTTCATGCTTAGTTGTTTTTAACCGTTTGAATAAAAATATCGTTTGCAGTTGGCACAAGTTCGTTAAAGTGAATTACCTGTGCATTACTTGTTAAAAAGGCTAACAAATCATTTGATGACTCAGACTCTTTAAGTTTTATATTTAGCTTTAAATCATTGTTCAAAGATCTGTAAACTGCTGGAGAAGCATCAAATTTAGCCATAATAGTTTGTTTTAACTGTGCCTCATTATCGGTTACTAAACCTACTTCAAACGTATTGGTTTTATACTGTCTTTTAATATCTACTAACTTACCTTCTAAAATTTTGTTAGATTCATGAAGCAGCGCAATATCATCGCATAATTCTTCTACCGATTCCATACGATGTGTTGCGAAAATAATAGTCGCTCCTTCTTCTCTTAACTGAAGGATTTCATCTTTTATTAAATTTGCGTTTATTGGGTCAAAACCAGAAAAAGGTTCGTCAAAAATTAAAAGTTTGGGTTGGTGCAATACAGTTACAATAAACTGAATTTTTTGTGCCATTCCTTTAGACAGTTCTTGAATTTTTTTATTCCACCAATCTCCTATTTCAAACTTTTCGAACCAATGTTCAAGACGCTTTTTAGCTTCCGCTTTAGACAATCCTTTTAATTGGGCCAGATACAACACTTGCTCGCCAACCTTCATTGTTTTATAAAGTCCTCGCTCTTCTGGCAAATAACCAATATCTTTTATATGATATGATTGTAGAGGTTCATCGTCCAGTAAAACACTACCAGAATCTGGCATAGTTATTTGATTGATAATCCTTATAAGAGTAGTTTTTCCAGCACCATTTGGACCTAAAAGCCCAAAAATACTTCCTTTGGGAACTGTAATTGAAACCTTGTTTAATGCTGTGAAATTTCCAAAATTTTTAGAAACCGAATTGGTTACTAATGCATTCTTCATGTAGTTATTTTTAAAATAATAAGTCTTGTAAAGATAGTAAAGTTATGCTTTTATCATTAAAATCCATTATGATTTTCATCCCTAAATCGAAGCACAATTATTACTTATTCAATATGATTTTTAAAAATAAAATGCAGATCCCGCTTTAAAAGCGGGATTAGTTCAACCTACATTTTAAGTGCGCTGAATAAATCAGCTTCTTAAAACTGAGATTCACTAAAAAACAAAACCCACCCTTAAAAAATAAGGATGGGAAAAATTGCTATGAAAAAGAAAAATTATCACTAATTAAATTAGCGATAACCAAATATAATGATTTTTCTTAAATAATTAAGAAAACATATCTTTTACTTTCTCAAAAAAAGATTTGTCTGTACTTTCTGGTTTAGGCTCAAAATGCTCATCACCTCGCATGTTTTCAAAAAACTCTTTCTGGTGTTTGTTAAGTGTTTTTGGTGTCCATACATTAATATGAACCAACAAATCGCCTTTACCATATCCATTAATACTAGGAATACCTTTACCGCGTAAACGTAAAATTTTTCCCGATTGCACACCAGCATCTATTTTAATTCTAACTTTTCCTGTTACAGTATCAATTTCTTTAGATAATCCTAAAACAGCATCTGGAAAACTTACATATAAATCGTAGTGCAAATTATCGCCTTCGCGTTGTAAAGTGCTATGTTTTTCTTCTTGAATTGCTACTAATAAATCTCCAGCTATTCCATTTCCAGGAGCAGCATTTCCCTTTCCAGAAACTTTAAGCTGCATACCATCAACTACTCCAGCTGGAATTTTTATAGATACCGTTTCTTCACTTAAAATTAAACCTTGAGCATCAGTTCCAGCAGCTTTTTTATCGATCATTTGTCCAGCTCCTCCACACATATTACAAGGAGCAGATGTTTGCATCCTACCTAATATAGTGTTTGTAATTCTTGTAACTTGACCAGAACCATTACATGTTGTACAGGTTTTATAAGTAGTACCTGAAGCTACAATTTTACGCTTTACCTTTATTTTTTTCTCAACACCATTGGCAATATCTTCTAAAGTAAGTTTAATTCTGATTCGTAAATTACTGCCTTTTACTACACGTTGCCTGTGGCCTCCAAAACCACTAAAGCCACCACCAAAACCTCCACCAAAAATATCTCCAAATTGGCTGAATATATCGTCCATGTTCATGCCTCCACCACCAAAACCTCCTGCACCACCTTCAAAAGCTTGGTGACCAAATTGGTCGTATCTGGATTTTTTATCAGGATCGCTTAACACTTCGTAAGCTTCAGCAGCTTGCTTAAATTTTTCTTCTGCAGTTTTATCGTTTGGATTTTTATCTGGATGATACTGCAATGCTTTTTTACGATATGCCTTCTTTATTTCGGTAGCAGTTGCGCTTTTATTTACTCCTAATATGTCGTAATAATCTTGTTTTGCCATGTTTTTTTATTGTCCAATTACAACTTTAGGAAAACGAATTACTTTATCGCCTAAAACATATCCTTTCTCGATTACATCTATAATTTTTCCTTTTAAATCCTTACTTGGAGCAGGTATTTGTGTAATAGCTTCATGATTATCGGCATTAAACACATCGCCTTGTTTTACTTCAACTTCGGCTAATCCTTTAGATTTTAATATGTCTTTTAATTTGTTGTTTATTAGCTCTACACCTTTAAGCAAATCTTTGTCATTGGATTTGGACATTTCGGAATATGCACGATCAAAATCATCTAGAATTGGCAATAAAGACACCATTACATCTTGACTTGCTGTTGTAAATAGCTCGATGCGTTCTTTAGTGGTTCGCTTTTTATAGTTCTCAAACTCGGCAAACAAGCGCAAAAACTTATCTTTTTCTTTTTGTAGGTCTTCTTGCAGTTGCTCTTCGACAGTAAGCTCTTCAACTTGTTGTACTTGTTCTTGTTCTTCTATTATATCTTCTTTTTTACTTTTCTTGCTCATGCTATAATAAACTAAATGTTTACAAAATTTTATTCGTTTTAATAGTTGGCAAAAGTACTGCCATTATTATTAAAATGTCAAAATGTCATTGATTAATTTTAAATTTTTTAACAATCTTTAATCATTCAATCTCTACTTTTGCGTTTAACACTAAAAAATAATACAAATGAAAAAAGACATTTTTAGCATATTGATGGTTGTAGCTACAGGAATTGCTATTGTTGGATGTAAAAACAACGCTAAAGAAACTACAACAACTAATACAGAAACAGCAATGCTTACTACACAAGATGTTGTTAAACACGATGTAAATCTTGAAGAATCAACTATAGAATGGCAAGGTTTTAAACCAACAGGTTCTCATAAGGGAACTATTAACATGCAAAGTGGCTCTTTTACAAC
>JAKITV010000020.1 GCA_021647885.1 Flavobacteriaceae bacterium
CTCTAAAGTTATACTTGTGGCCTCAACTCAATCAGCTGCAGATGCATCGAAGCATGATCAAAGAAGCCGTTTCTCAAACTATGGCCTTGGGGTAGATGTCGCAGCACCTGGAAATCCAATTCTTTCAACTAGCAAACTTGGTAAGTATATAGCGCAGAGTGGAACCTCAATGGCAGCTCCCAATGCTGCAGGCGCAGCCGCACTTATTTGGTCTGTAAATCCCGACTGGTCAAGAGATCAAGTGCTAGCAAAACTGATGACTTCTTCAGATGATATTGATGCACTAAACCCAAGATATAAGCATAAGCTTGGCAATGGTAGAGTTAACTCATTTAGAGCACTCACCGAGGAAGTTAAGGCCCCGAGTGTAAGACAAGCTTGGTATTTTAAAAAAAATAAGCTTGTAAATATTCATTTCTTATATGTTTTAATTGGTCTTGCAAATCGTCTGTTTGCCCAAAATCCATAACAGATATATTTTTTTCTTCAAGACCAATTAAAGTGTTTGCTGTTACAAACTTAAACTCTAAATTGGGTAAGGCTTTAATGCCTCGGTTTTCTGCTTTATCATTTATGGTCTCATCAATAACTAAAGAGAGGAAACTACGTAATTTAGAAATTTCTGCTGCAATGGGTTGTATATCTACACCATAAATAGAGTTTTGTATAATACCCAGTTTTCTAACATAATCTGCATTTTCGCTATCTAATTTTTCTTTCAGCATTTTTTTAGCCAATGCATTTGGTACGTTTTCTATTTGTTTGGCTTTCCACCAAGAAGCATCTGGATCGAGTTTGTGTAATGCTAAAATAATTTTGTGTAATGCTCCCATTGGGAAAGCACCAGAACCACAAGCAGGATCTAAAATTTTAACATCGCTTAAAGCTTGTAAAATGGTTTGGGTTTGGGTTTTGTTAAATCTATTTTCGCCTCCTTCTTTAAATAATTCTTCTAATAAATTATCTTCTTCAATGGCAGTTTTTGTTTTTAAATATTGAATAAGCGATTGCTCTACCATATAATCTACAATCTCTCTTGGTGTATAGAAACTCCCAGTTGCTTTTCTTGCACTTTTTTTGGTATCTGGATCTATCTCTGCTAATAGATTTTCAAAAATAGTTCCTAACATTTCTGGATCTATACTTACTTCTGCATCATAAATGCTGTTTTCGTCTATGGTAAAATTGTATTGTTCTAATACTTTAAAAAGATCTAAAAACCAATCGTTTGGTATATCTAATGCAAAATTAGGATTTCTATTTTCACCAAAAAAATCATCAATATGTGACTCGAATAAACTTCCATTTAAAAAAGGGATGATTTCTTGTTCAGAAGGTAAGTCATAAGAACTTCTTTCATCTTGTTTTTTATTCAACACCAAGAAAAATAATTTCTCTAAAATTGTATGGTAATAATTGTGTTGCTCGTTATTAACCTCTGCAACTGTATTAGAGGACAACCAACTTTCGGGAATTAGTGGAATACTGTTAACAGATTTTTTGTTTTTTAAAAACCAACAAAAAATGGTTCTGCCAATTAATCTTACAGCAAACTCTTGGTAGATTTTTCGGTTACCATCTGTTGGTGTAGAAGGTAAGGTTAGTGTGGTATTAAAATCTTCATTTCTGCTTCCAATTTTTACTTTACCACCAATTAAACCGTAAAAAGCTGTTGCAATATCTTGATAGAATAATTTGTTAAGAGGCTCAACACTAAATGCTTGTATAATTTCATCTAATGAATTAAAATTACAGCCACCAACTTGTCTAATAAATGTTTTGTTGGTTTGTTGTGGTGTTACAAAATAGGTATAACGTTTAAAATCTGTAAATTCTTTTTTAGTGCCTAAATAGTTTGCTTTAACAAAACTAAACCTAAAGTTACCATCATTATCATAAAAAATAAATAATGAAGCGTCCTTAACCTCGTGTTTTAGAATCTTTTTTGCTATCTCATACTGTTTCTTTTTACCTGAACGTTCAGTAAGAGGGTCGGTAGTTTTTGAGGTAATTACAATTAAATCATCATTATCAATTACAGCTTCACCAATCTTTTCAATAGATTCGTACTTTTCAAAAATATCTTCTGTGAATAGATGATTTAAATCTTTATCATCTGGTTTAAAGGAGCTAATTTTGGTTCTTAGAAATTGTAATAAAGTATCTCTACTTATATTTTGGATGAGATTATCAATAATTGGCATATATGGCAGTTTATTGCCATAAAGATAGATAATATTTACTATTGTTTTAGAGTTTTTGTAAGTAATACAGTACAGTCTTCATAAAGCTTTATAAGCCTGGTTTTAGGCAGTTAAACACATAAAACGAGTTTCTGTTTAAACTAAAAAGACCTCTGAAACAGCCTGTAATTGCTTAATCATTAATATTTTACTTTTATTGACTTTTTAATTTTTTCTTTCGTAAGTTCTATGTCTTTTCTAAAGTTAATATAAGAATAATCTTGTAATTTTGTTTGAGAGAAACCGTTAAGTATGTTATGCCTTTAGCCTATATTTTAGAACAATATTCCTTACAAACTAAAATCTTACTTGTAATCTTTGCTTTAGCATTTGTAATGATTTTTGTTTATTATGGTATTAGAACGATAGAGATAGGTTATGTAATGCGAAAAAAGAAACCTTTATTTATTCATAAGTATTTGTTTTTAAGAAAGCTTACACCGAAACAGCAATCTATTTTAAATCAACATTTCCATTTTTATAAAAAATTGACCAAAAAAGAACAACGCTATTTTGTACATCGTGTAGCTTCATTTATAAAAGATAAAGATTTTATTGGTAGAGAAGGGTTAATCATTACAGATGAAGTTAAAATCCTTGTTTCAGCTACAGCAATAATGCTAACTTTTGGGTTTCGAAATTTTTATATAGGACTAATTAATAAAATATTTATTTATCCAGAAGCTTTTTTTTCTATAGTTAATAAAGATTATCATAAGGGAGAATTTAATCCAAGATTAAGGGCAATTGTGTTGTCTTGGAAAGATTTTAAAAAGGGATTTAAAATTCCTCACGATAATATAAATTTAGGGATTCATGAGTTTGCTCATGCTATTCATTTAAATACACGTAAAGAACATGATGTGAGTTCTAACATTTTTCAGGATGCGTTTAGTGAGCTGATGAATCTTTTAACAAAGAATGATGTATTAAAACAAAAACTAATAATGTCTAAATATTTTAGAGATTATGCCTATTCAAATCAGTATGAATTTGTAGCTGTAATTATAGAAACTTTTATAGAATCACCTACAGAATTTAAAGCCCAATTTCCTTTGGTTTATTCTAAAGTAAAACAAATGCTTAACTTTAATTTTGCAGGATATTAATTTGATTTTTTAATCAAATTATCTAACATGATTTTTATCATACTTTTTTTTGGTTTCAACTTTTATCTTTAATGATGAATTTTAAACGGTAAGGTTATGATTAAAAGAGAACCTATTTCAGCAATAATGACTAAAGATGTAATTACTTTAAGTAAATCTGATAGTTTAGAGTTAGCTGAGCATTTGTTTAAATCACATCATATAAGACATATTCCAGTTGTAAAAGGAGAAAAAATAATTGGAATGTTAAGTTATACCGATTTGCTTCGTATTAGTTTTGCCGATGCTGTAGATGAAGAAGAAGAAACTGTGGATGCGGTTGTTTATAATATGTTTTCAATTGGTCAGGTTATGGCTAGAAACCTAACAAGTGTCTCTTCTACTACTACAATTAAAGAAGTTGCAGAGATTTTGTCAAAAAAAGAATTTCATGCTATCCCAGTTGTAGATAATAAAAAACTTGTAGGTATAGTAACCACAACCGATTTAATAAATTATTTATTAAAACAGTTTTAAATATTTTTATGAATTAGCTATTGCTTTTAAATCTTTGATTGTCTTTGTCTGATTTTCACTTCTAAACACATAACTTCCAGCAACAAGCACATCTGCTCCAGCATCAATAAGTGCTTTTGCATTTTTATTGGTAACGCCTCCATCAATTTCAATTAAGGTGGAAGCTCCTTTACGAGAAATTAAATCTTTAAGTTGTTTAACTTTATTATAAGTATTCTCTATAAAGCTTTGACCACCAAATCCAGGATTAACACTCATAACCAAAACCAAATCTATATCTTTTATTATGTCTTCTAACACATTAATATTTGTATGAGGATTAAGGGCAACTCCAGCTTTCATGCCTTCGGTTTTTATAGCTTGTAAAGTCCTATGTAAATGAGTGCAAGCTTCGTAATGCACTGTTAATATATTACTTCCTAAATCGGCAAATGTTTTGATATATCTGTCTGGATCAACAATCATTAAATGTACATCTATAGTTTTTTTGGCATGTTTAGAAATAACTTTTAAAACAGGCATTCCAAACGATATATTTGGGACAAAAACACCATCCATTATATCTATATGAAACCAGTTGGCTTCACTATTATTAACCATTTCTATATCGCGTTGCAGGTTTCCAAAATCGGCAGCTAAAATTGAAGGTGCAATTAATTTAGAACTCATAAATAGTTGTGTTGTTGTTATTTTTGCAAATATAGTAATATTGGGCCAAAGAGATCACGCCTTTTGGCGTGATTAGTTCAACTAATTGGATTAAAAAAATAATCCAAAGTTTCACTAAAAAAAACGAACCCTCGGTAATCAGCCAAGGGTTCTTTCATCAATCAAAAAACGAACAGTTATGATTAACTGTTTGTTACTTTTATTTAGTCGTAAATATAATATTATTATCCTAAATATGTTTTTAATATTTTGCTGCGAGATGTATGTTTAAGTCTTCGTATTGCTTTTTCTTTAATTTGTCTAACACGCTCACGAGTTAAATCGAAGGTTTCTCCAATTTCTTCTAATGTCATAGGATGTTGGTTGCCTAAACCAAAATACAAACGTATAACATCTGCTTCACGTGGTGTTAACGTGTCTAATGCTCTTTCAATTTCTGTGCGTAATGACTCATGTAATAAATCTCTATCTGGATTTGGAGATTCTCCACTTCGTAATACATCGTAAAGGTTTGAATCTTCGCCTTCAACTAAAGGCGCATCCATAGAGACATGACGACCAGAATTTTTCATAGATTCCTTAACGTCATTAATCGTCATATCTAATTCTTTTGCAATTTCTTCAGCACTTGGTGGGCGCTCATGAGATTGCTCAAGAAAAGCATAGGTTTTATTAATTTTATTAATTGAACCAATTTTGTTTAAAGGTAAACGTACAATACGAGATTGCTCTGCTAATGCTTGAAGAATCGATTGACGAATCCACCAAACTGCATACGAAATAAATTTAAAACCACGAGTTTCATCAAAACGTTGCGCTGCTTTAATTAACCCTAAATTACCTTCATTTATTAAATCTGGTAAGGTTAAACCTTGGTTTTGGTACTGCTTTGCCACAGAAACAACGAAACGTAAATTGGCTTTGGTTAACTTTTCTAAAGCTAATTGGTCTCCAGCTTTAATACGTTGTGCTAATTCTACTTCTTCGTCTGCAGTAATTAAGTCAACTTTTCCTATTTCTTGAAGATATTTATCTAATGAAGCGGTTTCTCTATTGGTAACCTGCTTGGTAATTTTGAGTTGTCTCATCTATAGTTCTCCTATTATGTTTTTAAGGGATTATTAAACGTGTCTATTGGTTATACGTATATTTAAGGCAAAATGTTACAAAAAAGTTGAAATACTTTTATTTTTGTTTCGTTCTATAATTAATTACAACAAAAAACAAAAAATAATTTTCATGCATAATTTAAAACATAATAAAACAGCATTAGTTACAGGTGCTGCGTCTGGATTAGGGTTTGAGTTTTCACAGTTATTGGCAAAAGATTCTTACAATTTAATATTAATTGATATAGATGCAAAAAACCTTGAATATGCACAAAAGCGTATTCAAAAAACCTATAATACAAACGTACAGATCTTAGTAAAAGATTTATCTAAACCCAATATTGCTCAAGAGATTTTTTATGATATTAAAGACACACAAGTTGATGTGTTAATAAATAATGCAGGATTTGGTTTATTTGGTGCGTTTTCTGATACCAAATGGCAACGTGAGTCTGAAATGTTGAATTTACATATAAACACAACTACACAATTAACTAAGCTATTATTAAAAGGAATGGTAGATAGGAGTAATGGAATGATTTTAAACATTTCTTCTTTAGCAGCCTTTTTACCTGGACCGTTAATGTCAATATATTACGCTTCTAAGGCTTATATTTTATCATTTTCTGAAGCTATAGCAAATGAATTGAAAGGAACAGGAGTTACTGTAACAGCTTTATGTCCTGGACAAACAAAAACTTCTTTTCAAGAAGTTGTTTCAGGCACATCATCTAAAAATAAAGAAGCTTTTAATATGGCATGTCCTAAAGGAGTAGCCAATTATGGTTATAAAGCTATGCTAAAAGGGAAAACAGTTGCAATTCCTGGGAGATTTAATAAGTTTTTAGCCACCTTATCAAGATTTGTTCCACGAAAAATGACAACCTCTATTGTTAGAAAAATTCAAGAAAAGAATAGAAAAGAAGAGATAATCAAAACTCCAAAATTAATGGTTGACTAATAAAAAACCGCTTCATTTACTATGAAGCGGTTATAATTTTATTTGTTTAAAAGAAATTAATCTTGTTTCTCTTCTCTAGGTCCTCTATCGTCACGGCGATTGTCTCTTCCGCGATTATCACGTCCACGATTGTCACGCCCTCTATTATTATCTCTTGGAGGTCTTGCTACATAACCTTCAGGCTTTTCTAACAATGCTTTTCGAGATACTTTTTCTTTACGTGTTCTTGGGTCAACTCCAAAGTATTTCACGTCAAGAATATCTCCAATATTTACAACATCTGTAACGTTGTTGGTACGTTCCCAAGCCAATTCGCTTACGTGTAATAACACTTCGTTTCCAGGAGCTTCAGTATATTCTACAACAGCGCCAAAGTCAAGTATTTTTATAACTTTAACTTCGTAAACACTGCCTTTTTCGGGTTTGAATAAAAGGGATTCAATTTTTGCTAAAACTGCATCAATACCATCTTGATTAGTTCCTAAAATTTCAACAATACCTTCTTCGGTTACTGGATCTTCATTAATAACGATAGTACAACCAGTTTCTTTTTGTAATTCCTGAATTACTTTTCCACCAGGACCAATTAATGCACCAATATAATCACCAGGAATAGTTCTGGTAACCATTTTAGGAGCATGGGCTTTTACATCAGCATTTGGTTGTGCTATTGTCTCGGTTATTTTCTCTAAAATATGTAAACGCCCATCACGTGCTTGTTTTAGTGCATTTACCAATATATCGTGAGATAATCCTTTAATTTTAATATCCATTTGGCAAGCAGTAATGCCTTCAGAAGTACCTGTTACTTTAAAATCCATATCTCCTAAATGATCTTCATCACCAAGTATATCGCTTAATACAGCATGTTTTTTACCATCGCTAATTAATCCCATAGCAATACCTGAAACAGGTCTTTTTAGTTGAACACCAGCATCCATTAGTGCCATGGTTCCAGAACAAACAGTTGCCATAGAAGACGAGCCGTTAGATTCTAAAACTTCAGATACTACTCTAAGTGTATAAGGACAATCATCAGGAATCATACCTTTTAATCCACGTTGCGCTAAATTACCATGACCAACTTCACGACGCGATGTTCCTCTTAAAGGTCTTGCTTCTCCAGTACAAAAAGGAGGGAAGTTATAGTGCAAATAAAATGTTTCTTCACCTTCGTAAGACGGCATGTCTATTTTGTTAGCTTCTCTCGATGTTCCAAGAGTTACTGTTGCTAATGCCTGCGTTTCTCCACGAGTAAAGATTGCTGAACCATGTGTAGATGGTAAGTAATCTACTTCGCACCAAATAGGTCTAATATCTGTAGTTTTTCTTCCATCTAAACGTAAGCCTTCATTTAAAGTTAAATTTCTAATAGCTTCTTTTTGAGCTTTGCTGTAGTATTTAGAAATTAAATCGGCCAGTTCCTCTTGCTCTTCTTCTGAGAACAACGCATTCACTTCATCTTTTACTTCACTAAATGCTAAACTACGTTCTTGTTTAGATAATCCTTGTTTCGCAATGGCATAACATCTATCATAAGCAGCTTCCTGTATTTTTTTTGCTAGATCTTCATCCTCTTCAGCAGTATCGTATTCTCTAACTTCTTTTTTACCAACGGCTTCTGCCAAACGAACTTGAGCAGCAATTTGTATTTTAATAGCTTCGTGTGCAAATTTAATAGCATCTGCCATCTCTTCTTCGCTACATTCATCCATTTCACCTTCAACCATCATCACAGAATCTGCCGAAGCTCCAATCATCATATCCATATCTGCTTCTGCTAATTGTGTTCTGCTTGGGTTGATAACGAATTCACCATTAACTCTTGCAACACGTGTTTCAGAAATTGGACATTCAAAAGGAAAATCACTTAATTGTATTGCTGCAGAAGCAGCTAAACCAGCTAAAGCATCAGGCATTATATCTTCATCATGAGACATTAGCTGAATCATAACTTGTGTTTCGGCGTGATAATCTTTAGGGAATAATGGACGTAAAACCCTGTCCACTAAACGCATAGTCAAAACTTCGCCATCACTAGGTCTTGCTTCTCTTTTAAAGAAACCACCAGGATAACGTCCTGCTGCTGCAAATTTTTCTCTGTAATCTACCGTTAATGGTAAAAAATCAACAGGACTTGCTTTGTAATTAGATACAACTGTACATAATAACATGGCATTTCCCATTTGTACTACTACCGAACCATGAGCCTGTTTGGCTAATTTTCCGGTTTCGATGGAAATCTCTCTTCCATCACCAAGGTCAATGACCTCTCTAAAAACTTTTGGAATCATAAATATTTTAATTCTAAATTAAACAATGGTCGTTGTGTTGTTTAATACCAATTTACATTTAATTGGCGTTGTAGTTGTTGTGTGACATAAAATGTCTGACCAATGAAAAACTATTAATTAGCTTCTTCTTTTTATCCTGAATTTATTTCAGGATCTTTTAAATAAGCCTCGATTTTTTTCGAGGCTAAACAAAAAACCACACTAAAAAAGTGTGGTTATTTTTTATTTTCTTAATCCTAATTCTTTAACTATTGCACGATATCTCAAGACATCTTTTTTAGTTAAATAGTCTAGCAAAGCACGACGCTTACCTACTAACATGACTAACGCACGTTCGGTATTATAATCTTTACGATTATTCTTTAAATGTTCTGTTAGGTGATTAATTCTGTGCGTAAATAATGCAATTTGTCCTTCTGCTGAACCAGTATTCTTTGCATTTTTACCATGCTTTTTAAAGATTTTCTCTTTAGCTTCTTTTGTTAAATACATGCTAATATTATTGTAAATGATTTTTATGTATTGAACTTAAATTGACTTTTTCTATTTCCTAAAAAATGGCTGAAACTCGTCCATGATTTCGTTTACTCACTTCCTTATATATTTATTTTTAAAGGAGTTCGTGATGTGCTTCGCAATTCTTTTCTTAGATGTAGCGATGCTATATTTTTCAAAAAGTGTCTTATCTGAACAAATTTCATCTCATTTTCGGTCAAAAACAAAAAGTCAATTTTAGTTCTTAATGAAAGATTTTCTTTCAAGCGGCAAATATAAAACTATTATTTTGATTAACAATAAATTGAACACTCTTGTTTTCACTATTCAAAATAATTTCATAACGATTTTAAACCTTTTAGTTTTAAGAAAGTCTTAACATTATAAACAAAACTAATTTATTCATAAAATGACACATATAAATCGTTTGTTTTTCACTGATATTTCGTTAAAAATTAAAACCGTAATTATGGCTATGCTTTTACTTTTTGCCTTATCTCATCAAAAAACAACTCAAATTTATTCATGCGTAATTTTATAATTAAATAGTTTAACTTAAATCTAAAAAATTATGAAAAAAATGAATTTAACTAGAAACATGTTTATGGTATTAACAGTTTTTGCTTTAACCTTTTTAGGTTGTAGTAATAATGAAGCCATAGAAATTGATGAACAAGAATTTGAAAAGGATTATTCTGAAATAGTATTGTCATCAGAAATTGATGAATCATCTGAAGCAATAGATGATATTGCAATAGATGTTTTTGAAACTCAACAAGAAGGTGAGTTTAGCAGAAACCCTCCAAATTATAACGTGCCGGATTGTGTTACAATTACTGTTGTAATTGAACAAGATTTTAGAGAGATTACTATCGATTTTGGAACTGAAGGTTGTTTAATTCGTGGGAACGTCTTAAAAGGTAAGATTATTTTATCTTTTGAAGCAAATCCTGAAGCACAAGAAATTTTAATTACTAAAACTTTAGAAGATTTTTACTTTAATAATAAAAATATTATTGGTGGTAAAACTATTTTAAAAGAGCGTTCTAACGAAAACGGAAACCCTCAATTTACTAAAACTGTAGATATAACAGTGGTTTGGCCTAATGGTGCAGAAGCATCTCGAGTTGGGACTAAAGTTAGAGAATGGATTGAAGGTCATGGAAGTGGATATTGGAGTGATAATGTATTTGAAATAACCGGAAATTGGACTTCGACATTTAGAAATGGAAATTCACATAGTTATGAAGTTATTATTCCTTTGCGAAGAGAAGTAATTTGCTATTATTTTGTTAGTGGCTCTATAGATATAGAAAGAACACATTTTAGTGGAGTTTTAGATTATGGTGATGGAGACTGCGATAATCAAGCAACGTTTACTAACGATAATGGAAACGTAAGAGATATTATACTTAACTAGGCTTATATTGATTGGTAATTAAAAAAAGGCTTCAATTTAAATTGAAGCCTTTTTTTATTTTTGATGAAGATGGAATATTCTTTATTTTATTAGTAACTTTTTAGTAAAAGTTCCATTGTCGGTATATATAATTAAAGTATATAAACCCGTAGGCAAAAACGCAACATTAATAGTTTCTTGATTTTTTAATTTTTTGAACTTATAAAATCGTTTCTCAATTAAATTTAAATCCAATATTTTAATCCGATAAATAACTGTGGGCGGATTACCGATATGCTCTGTTAAATTAGTTAAACTAACGGTTACTTTATCTTTTGCTGGATTAGGGTACAAACTTACTTCCTTAACATCATCTGTAGGGCCTGTTCTAGGAATTGCACCACCACCTGGACCACCTGGACCTCCGCCTCCACTATTTTGGTGCTGTACATATAGTAATTTTGCACCACCACTTCCACAGTCATTTTGTCCCATTACCTGTACATAACCTGCATTTTGAGCATAGCCTGTAAATGTTCTTGCTGTTGTTGTATTACCTGGAGCCTGTAATTGCCAGTTTTGTCCAAAATAAGCGAAAGTTGAAACGGTTGTGTATGGGTATGGCAAGTACCATTTATAAGATGTTGCACCAGTAGCAGAGCCAGCAGTATAAGTTACTAAAGCTCCTGTATTTACTGTTGTTGGGCCAAATAGACTTGTAGGTGTATTTGGTCTTCCTACCCAAATGTTTTTGGTAATTGATTTACCATTGGCAAAATTTGCCTTAATCCAACCTGAACTTCTACTATCTGAAGGTGGTTTTACTGTAATCGAAGCTCCATTACTGCTAATAATTTGTAAATTAGATGAAACTTGCCAATTCGAAACACTTCCTGGAATTTTACAGGGATTAAATGTATAAATGGCGACTTGTCTATTGCAAATACTAGTTTGACCAACTAAACTACTAGAGTTTATAGGGAAATAGGGTTCTTGTGGATTTCCCGCTAACTCTTCAAATAACCAATTGACACTTTCTTCTGTAAACGATGTGTGTGGCTCGTTAATATCTGGACCAAAATAGCTGTCAAAAGGAATTTCATTACTACATACTAAATTTCTGTCTAATTTTTGACTCCAGTTAAAATTAGGATTTTTAAAGCCTAATGCACTCACAGTTGGTATAAAAGAATGAATTTGTTTATTGGTTCTTGACTCAAAGAAATCTCCCCAAACCCCAAGAAAATAAAAAGCAAGGGATGCTGTTATTGCGTTACCCAAACTTATTCCGTTATTAAAGTTAAAAATATCCGGATTTTCGTTCATTACAGCACTATGTAGTTGGTTTTCAGTGTCAAATAAACCACCAGGAACAATGTCCATACTTCCGTTAGGATTATTATTTGTGTAAGTTGCAGTACGTGTTGGTTTCAATTCTCTCCATAGTCTTGCAATTTGTTGGGTGTTGCCCGTATTAGGCATATATTTTGTGTTCATTTCTGCAACTTTTGTGTCCCACCAAAATTGCCTAGCAAAACCATGCACTCTAAAATCTTCCGTACCAGCAACATCTACATTAATTCCTGCAAGTGAACCGTTAACCACTGCGATTTTTCTTAAATTTTGAGGATATCCATTTGAGTTTGGTAATCCATTAGTATTTAAATTACTATAATACTGTTGAAAAACAGGAGAACCACCATTTAAATGATCTGGTAAGTGATATGGTAAATGTTGTTCAATAAGTTGTTGATTACCTGCTACTGATTTTAAGCGATCATTATAAAAATCTGCTGCTGCTACGCTATCACCAAAAGCATCTAATAAGTTCATCATTGCTTGTTGCCCAACTGGTATATTTGCTCCTAAATGTGGGCTGTCTATACTTACCCAAAGTCTGGTATTATGAGGTATATTATTTTTTTCCATATATGCTAAAGCATACCTACTTATTTGCCCTCCCATACTTGGTCCAACAATAATTAATTCCTCACTACTGCCATTTTGTACTAAAACACTACTTAAGTGTTGGTATAAAGCAACGTGTGCCATAGCATTACGCTCTATATAATCTGCGCCACCATCTATATCTGTTTCTATTCCATTTATGTTTTTTGTGTGGTTTATTTGATTGACTATAATGACATCGTAGGATTCTTCTCTTAGTTCGTTTACTAGATTAACTCTCTCGTTGTTGTCCGGATTAGTGTCACCATCTTCTAAATCATACCACATTTGTTTTATCAACGTTTTTTCACTTGAATTATCCTCTAAATACCCAATTTTACGTTCATCTCCTGGATCAAAACCATCAATGATGATTATTGGGTTTTTTAAACTTGCTTGACTGTTGATTGACCCATCATCTTTTCTTGTTCGATAAAATATTCGGTATTCAATTTCGCCTAAAGCACCTTGAAAAGTTTCGGTTGCTATTTGGTTTGGAGGGTTTTCTACCAAATGAGGAGGGTCATTTAATACAGAAACTTGAACTACTGCACTTGTTCTAACGCTTGAGCCATCAGTATAGGTTACCACAAATTCTAGCATTTTAATCCCTGCTTCTGTGTAATTTACGGTAACACTATTTGTGGTAATTGCTCTGTTTTGAATAATTGTATAATTTTGTTGAGTGTCAAAATTAGCAACAAGTGTTTCTATAGTTTTATCGGTTTCTTGAAATAAAAATTGATTGTTAAATTTATAAGTAATAGTATTACCGATTAATTTTTCCTTTAGTGGAGAAATAACCAATGCTTGTTTTATTTTAAAAGCGGGTTTTGCATTGTCTATCTTTTGAAACTGGTTGTTTACAAGTCGTAAAGCGCTGTTTTTTTCGTCATTCTCTACATAATTAAGTTCATTAAAAGTTGTATTTATTATACCAACATCAACTGTGTTTTTATTAGTTTTTGAGGTGTATTGATTTCTTAAATCTCTGTAATAAGTAAACTTTTTTTCATTAGAAGATTTATACAATTCGTGTAAAGCCTGTTCAAAGTGTGCTTTTGTTGATACATTTATACTATCGTTAAATATATTTAGTTTTGCCCAAGGCGTTGTTCTTTCGTATAAAATGTTGGTAAAGTTTGTTTTGTCAATATTTATAAGCATACTGTCAATACGTTTCATTTGACTGAAAGCACTTGTAAATATTAAAAACAACAATACGCTTGAAATAATTTTTTTTCTTAGACTTCGGTTTTCTTGTTTAATTTCGTGGTTTGTCTTTAAAAAATTCATAATTTTGTAAGGTGTTAATTAGTTAAAATTCGTTTTATGTATTAGCATTATTTGGGGAGTTATTGGTAGTAACTCCCTTTCTTTTTCAAGGGAATTCTTGTTCGTTAATTGTACCCCAAACAATGTCGAAACGACCTTCTGTAATTTCAATAATATCATTTGGGTCGTCTTTATTTACGGCTAGACAGCTAAAAGTACCAGCAAGAATACCATTGGTTCTGTCATATTTTAAAATAGTTAGATTTCCTGTACCCTCAATTGAGCAATAAATTTTAATTTCGCCAGTTTGTTCATCTTTCCATCTGCAAAGTAAATTTATGGTAGGTGGAGGGTTTCCACCAACCCATTCTTGACAATTGCTTTCTTTAATTTGATATTCACCTTCTCCATTTTGCATATCTTCAATATTCAATTGAAGTAGCCCAGCATTTCCACTTTTGTAATCATGGGCTGTTAGACTTGAATTAAAATCTGTTGGCACATTTCCTGATACAAAATAACTCATTCCATAAGAAGGTAAATTAAAAGTTCCCTCACCATCACGTGGTACTAAAAGTTTGTCATCTATATAAACACCAAAAGTATTAGCACCAGTTTGGGTTATTGGTGGTAATGTTGGAGTAAAGGTGTCCTCGCTTTTACTACAGTTTTGTAGTAGCGTAAGGCTTAAAATTAGCAGTGTTGTTTTCATAGTATTTGATTTAAAAGTTGCACTTACTAATTGAACTTAAGATATCCTGAAAACTATTCAAAATAGTTTTAGTCATTAATTCATATTTAAAGTCATAGTAGCTAAAGATAAATATCCTAATCCAACATAAACTATTGGAAGACTTATAGTCTTTAAATACGAAAATTTTCTTTTTTTAATTTCTTTAATATTAGATATCGCTATTTCTGTTTTAGTCCCTTTTTTTATATAAGTTATTGTACTATCGGTTACTTTATAAATTTTAGCTTTTATTTTTGTATCGTTGGCTTCTATCTTATACTTTTTATTAGTAAGAATTTTATTTCTTGATAAATCAACTTCCTTATAACTATAAACAGCTAGAAAATAGAATAGAAAGACATAAGAAAAAAAATAACTGATTTCATAAATAATTAGTTTATAATTAATACTTAAAACTATAAACTTAAAGAAAACAGATGTCCGAAATCGTCAAATTTTCATAAATTCGGATAAGTTTTGTTAAATAAAGAGCAGTATTATTTATCTAAATTTTGTTGTCTGTAATCCGTTGGTGTTTGTCCAGTAAACTTTTTAAAGGCTGTGTAAAAAGTAGATTTAGAGTTAAATCCACTTTCCAGCCCTATGGCAATAATAGTATATGGTTTGTATTGGTTATCAATTAATAACTGTTTTGCATTTTCAACTCTGAGTTGATTAATATAATCTGAAAAATTATAACTACTATAGGTATTTATTAGTTTAGATAAAAAGCTAACATTCATTCCCATTTCTTGAGCTAAACTATTTAAACTTAAAAAGGGATCCAAGTATTTTTCATTTATAATTAAGTATTTTTCTGTTCTTCTAAAAGCGTCTAATTGTGTATTATCGTCATTATAAGAAATGAAATTCTTATTTTCTATTTCTATTCTAATGTTTTTCTTTTTGAGTACTCTTCTTAATGATATTCTATCTTGCATCAATTTATACCTAAGCAAACCTTGGTAGCCTATCCAATAAATTAAAAAAGAACTACCAATTTGTAATGGTGAATAGGTATAGGTGTGATATTGATTATTTGTTACTAAATTTAAAATAATTGCAAGTAACCAAAGCAGTATTACAATACTACCAATTCTCATGAATTGTTTAAGCCACTTTAAATCTCCAAAGCTAATCGCATGTTTGTGCAAATTTACTTTTGTAAACAAAATTTTAATAGCAATAGAAAATAGAATTATTGAGTAAATTACATTAAATACTTCTTCAATTTGTGTGTAATTTTTGATAAGCTCACTATTAGATAATGAATAACTATATATTATTAACCCTAATCGGATACTGATTTCTATTAAGAATATACTAACGGAGAGAGTTAAATATGTTTTTATCTTTTTTTCAATTTTAAGATAATGGATTAAAAAAAGAAAAAAACATGGAGTTATCATCATATACCATGGGATTTCCAGATTTTTTAAAATTAAATGTGTAAATGCATAGTGACTATCTTTTAACCAAGCTTGTAAATTATTTGCGGAAATAAAAAAAACAGTTGCATTCAAGAAAATGATTGTTTTATCAATTTTCTTATTAGTAAAAAAAGGAAAAAACACAAAACCAAAACCTTGTATTGCCCCTGCAATGAGTAAGAAATTTAAAATCGATAGACTGAAATTCAAAAAGAATTATTTTAAACTAAATATTTTATTCCCAAAAGTGGATTGAATTAGTTAAAAATATTAAATTAAATTTAAAATAAAAATTAATTTTTATGTCATTTAAGCGCAATAAAAATAGGGATATTACGGTTTTTCCGTAATAGAAGAATAGTGGATAATTACAAAAATAAGTTAGTAGATTATTTTTTTATGCTCTCAATGGTTGATTTAAAATTAAATCGAGGTATGCATTTATTTTATTTTTTAATTCATTTCTAGGAGTGATAAAATCTAAAAAACCATGTTCTAAAACAAACTCTGCTGTTTGAAACCCTTCAGGTAATTCTTTTCCTGTTGTATCTCGGACTACACGTGGTCCAGCAAACCCTATTAATGCTCCAGGTTCGCTAACATTTATATCTCCTAACATAGCAAACGAAGCTGTTGTGCCTCCAGTTGTTGGATCTGTACAAAGCGAGATGTAAGGAATTTTTGCTTCTGCTAACTGTGCTAACATTGATGAGGTTTTTGCTAATTGCATTAAAGATAATGCTGCTTCCATCATACGAGCACCTCCAGATTTTGAAATTATAATAAAAGGCAATTTGTTTTTTAAAGCATATTTTGCTGCACGTGCAATTTTTTCGCCTACAACACTTCCCATAGAACCACCAATAAAACTAAAGTCCATACAAGCTATTACAATATCTTTTCCTTTAGATTTTCCAACTGCAGTACGAATGGCGTCTTTAAGATTAGTTCTTTCTTGTGCATCTTTTAAACGGTCTTTATACTTTTTTTTATCCTCGAATTTTAATGGGTCTTTTGAGGTAAGATTAGCATCAAGTTCTTTAAATGTATCATCAAAAAGAATTTTAAAATATTCAATACTGCCAATTCTTACATGATATCCATCTTCAGGACTTATATAAAAGTTTTTTTCTAGTTCGTCGGTATCAATTACTTTTCCAGTTGGAGATTTATACCATAACCCTTTGGGAGTATCTTTTTTAGATTCAGTAGGTGTTTGTATGCCTTTATCTGTTCTTTTAAACCAAGCCATAATAATTTACGATTTTAGATCCTTCGACTGCGCTCAAGACAGGTTTACGATTTTAGTTTAGTTTCCCACTTTCGTGGGAATTTCAGCGTTAAGGATTAAGCAATTTGTTTGAGCTCATTTTTTAAATAAAAAAATAGCGAGTTGCGAAAGCCTGACCGCTAAATTAAAATTTTGTTTTTAATTTTGTGGTAACGCCATGATTATTTCATAAAGTATTTACATTGTTAAGGTCATGAAAGGCTTTCTTTAACCGTTCAACAAATGTGTTTTCACCTTCACGAAGCCATTTTCTAGGATCATAATATTTTTTATTGGGAAGATCATCACCTTCGGGATTACCTATTTGAGATTGTAAGTAACTTTCATAGGTTTTCATATAGTCACGAATTCCACACATAAATGCATATTGCATGTCTGTGTCGATATTCATTTTTATAACACCATAACCAATGGCTTCTCTAATTTCTTCTACAGTAGAGCCAGAGCCGCCATGAAAGACAAAATCGATATGATTATGAGCTACATTATATTTTTGTGAGATATATTCTTGAGAGTTTTTAAGAATTTTAGGTGTTAATTTTACATTTCCAGGTTTATAAACACCATGTACATTGCCAAATGCAGCAGCTATTGTAAATTGGTTACTTATTTTACTTAATTCTTCGTAAGCATAAGCTACTTCTTCTGGTTGTGTGTATAATTTAGAATCGTCCACATCTGTATTATCCACACCATCTTCTTCACCTCCTGTAATACCAAGTTCAATTTCTAAAGTCATTCCCATTTTAGCCATTCGTTCAAGATAGTTTTTACAAATTTCTATATTTTCTTCAATAGGTTCTTCAGATAAATCTATCATGTGAGAGCTATATAATGGTTTTCCTGTTTCGGCAAAATGTTGTTCACTGGCATCTAATAAACCATCTATCCAAGGCAATAATTTTTTTGCACAATGATCTGTATGTAAAATTACCGGAACACCATATGCTGCAGATAATAAATGTATATGTTTTGCACCAGCAATTGCACCAGCAATTGCAGCTTTTTGGTTTTCGTTACTTAAGCCTTTTCCTGCATTATAAACAGCTCCACCATTTGAGAATTGTATAATTACAGGAGCGTTTAAATCTCTTGCAGTTTCCAATACTCCATTAATAGAATTAGAACCAATTACATTTACTGCTGGTAAAGCAAAACCTTTATCTTTAGCGAGTTTAAAAATGTCTTGAACTTCTTTTCCTGTAGCTACTCCAGCTTTAATATTATGACTCATTTTTATAATTTTTGGGTTAGGGTGTTGTGACTTCAAAAGTAATCAATTTTAATGATTTAACTGTGGTTTTTGTAGTAAGTTGTTCTTAAAAAACCACTAAATCGTTATAGTTTATTAGAAAAAGTGAAAAGCTAGAATGGGTAATTTATTCCAATATTATATACGGCATTACCAAAGTTAAAATCGTTAAACCAACGGTTTTGGTCTTTATACGAAGGGTCGTAAGTTTTAAAGCCAATATCTCCACGAAGGACGAAGAAACCAAAATCGTAACGCAATCCAAAACCAGCACCAATGGCTATGTCTTTTAAAGAACTAAAATTTTTAAAAGTTGCATAATCATCTTCAACATCGTCAAGGACATTCCAAATATTACCAATATCTGTAAAAAAAGCACCTTTAACATTTCCAAATAAATTATATCTGTACTCAAGACTAAATGCTAATTTCATATTAGCCTCATTAAATTCGTTATTACTGTCCGAACTTCCTGGTCCTAGATTATAAGCTGTCCAAGCCCTATTGTCGTTTGGGCCACCAGCAAAAAAACTTTTAGAAAAAGGAATATTATTAGAATTACCATAAGGAATTGCAATTCCAAAATAACTTCGCATTGCAAGGACATTGTTCCTTCCTAAACGCCAGTGTTTTATATAATCGAATTCTGTTTTGACATATTGTGAATAGGCAACACCAAATAATTCGAAACGATTATCGTTATTTTTTTTAAGACCTAAAATTTTAGAAGTAGTTGCAAGGATATTTCCTGCAAGCTCTAATTTTATTTTAAAAATGGAAAAATTTTCATCAAACAAATTTTCACGTTTATCTTTTGTATAACTAAAGCTAGATGCAAAAATTAAGTTATTTTCAGTTAATCTATTTTTTCTTTCCCTTATATTATTTACAGTTTGAAACTCGTCTGGATTAGTGGTTTCAAAACCTGCATCTTGACGAACCAAATCTATAAATTCATCAGCTCTGGCTTCAATTAAGTTTTCATTACCATTACCATCTATAAAAATAAAATCGGAAGGTGTATTATAAACATTTAAAGCAATGGTTTCAAGACTTTCAAAAGAATTTTGATAGACACTAAAGTAGTTTCCGGGATTTAGATTTCTTACATATTGAGTGTTGAATAAATCAAAACTATTTGTAACAGTTTGTGAAGGGTTCCAGCGATAATTAAAAATACCATTAACGGTTTGCTTGTCTAAACCAATGTTTGTTTGACTGGTAAACCCTAGACTAATTCTTGTACTGGGAGACATGTGTTTTGGAATAAGCTTTTCAGTTTTAAAAGGGAAAAAGAATCTTGGAATTGTTAATTTTAAATCGGCTCCAATTTCATTAATATCAAAAAACTGTTCGCTGTTAGCACCATCTTTTGATGCACCAATAGCACCAATAGCAGATGCTTCAAGTGTTTCGGCACCTCTAAAAATATTTCGTATTAATAAAGATGTACTAAAAGAAAACCCAACAGATTGTATATTGCTTTGCGAAATATTTACATCAAAACCCAATCCGTATTTTTTTCGAGGTGTTAAATAAATATTTGCGGTTAAAGTGGTGTCACTTAAGTTCTCTATATATTCAATATTAGGATATTTAAAGGTTTTTAACTCATTTAAATGACGATATGTTCTTGTTCGATCTATATCTCTAAAAATATTTCCTTTAGAAATAAATACAGCATCTGTTAATGCTTTTGGACGATAGCGCATTTTACCATAACTGTATAAATTATAATTATTATAAATTATAGAATCTTGAAAGGGTTTGTTTCTGCTTTCAAAAGCATCATCGGTATATATATTTACATCTTTTATTTTATACATTTTGAAAGGGACTAATGCTACCGAATCTTCATTTCGAATAATCCTATTTAGTATTTGGGTAAGATTATTTACCTTATTTTGGGTTCCAATTGTATCATGCTCGAATCTAATATAATCTTGAGTAAAATGATATATTCCAGAATTTCTAAAGTTATTGGTTAATCGTTCACGCTCTTTGGTAAAATCATCCACTTTATATTGATTGTCTTTTTTAATAAAAGCTTCCTCTTTAGTTTTTTGATATAGTGAATCAATAATTGGTGAAGCTATATAAGTTGTAAGAGAATCTATAATATAAGGTTTGCCAGTTGTTACATTATAATCTATTGTAGCGCGCTTGTTGTCATTTCTTGTTGTTTTTGAAGTCGTTTTGACATCAAACCAACCATTTGCAAAATAATAGCCATCTAATTTATTTTTAGCTTTTCGTGTTCTTATGGTATCTACAATTACTGGAGCTTCTCCTGTTGTTTGCAGCCATTTATTAAAACTTTTTCGAGACTCTATATCTTTATCTAATTGCTTTTTTGATAATACTTTAGTTTTCCAAGTTATCTTTTTTGGGTTATTATATATTTTAGCTTCTAAAATTGAATCTATATTTTGACGTGCTAAATTATAGATGTGCAAACGTAAAGGAAAGCCTAATAATTTACTATTTGGTTTTTGATAAATGAGATTTGTAATCTCTTCCGAAGTTGTTTTTTTGTCATTAACGTAAACTGAAGTATGAGTCAATAGATGGTCATTTTCTCCAACTCTTTTTACAACGTTACAAGATGTAATAACTAATGCAATTAATATAATTAATGATATTTTTACTAGAGTTTGTTTCAACTAAAAATAAATAAGTTTAGATTTACTGTCTAAAGAGAATTATAGCTCAAAAGTACATTATTTAGATGTTAAGTAAAAGCGAAATAAATCTAATAACGAGTTTAAAACAAAAAAAGTACCGTTTTCAACATCAGCTGTTTGTAGCCGAAGGTAAGAAGACGATATTGGAGTTATTAAATTCTAAATTGCAATTGCATCAACTCTTTACAACTACGTTAGAATTTGATGTTTCAGATGTTTTACAAACAACAATCACAGCAAAAGAATTAAATAAAATAAGTTTTTTAAAAACGCCAAATACTGCATTGGCAGTATTTAAAACTCCTAAACCACAACCAATAGATTTTAGCAAACTTATTGTAGCATTGGATAATGTACGAGATCCTGGAAATTTAGGAACTATTATTAGACTTTGCGACTGGTTTGGTGTTACCGATTTGGTTTGTAATACAGAAACTGTAGATTGCTATAACCCAAAAGTAATACAAGCTACAATGGGTTCTATTACCAGAGTTAACGTGTCTTATTTGGATTTGAAAGATGTTTTATCTGGAAGAAAAGAAATAGAGAAATTTGGGGCTTTTATGGATGGTGAAACTATTTATAATATGAGTTTCCCAGACTCTGGAATTTTAGTGTTAGGAAATGAAGCTAACGGAATTTCAAAAGAAGTTGAAGCACAAATCAAAAAAAGAATTACAATACCAAGATTTGGAAGTTTACAAGCCACCGAAAGTTTAAATGTAGCTAATGCTGTTGCAATTTTGTTAAGCGAGTTTAAGAGACGAACTAACTTTCAAAATCTTTAAAGAAATCTTCCAAAGTCATCTCGTGAGCATCTAGTATTCGTAAAAATGTTTTAATAGTAAAATTTGTGCCTTTTTCCATTCGCCAATATTGTACACGAGGAATATTGTGTTCCCAAGCAAAGAACTCGTTACTTACATATCCTTTTTCAATACGAAGTTGTCTAATTTTTTTGGCAATTTTTAATATACGTTTGTCCATAAAAAAAGGGTCAAACAAATATCAAGGTCTATTTCAAAATTAAAACATACTAAATGGGTTTCATTTATGAAATTTATTTATATTAGCAATAATCTTTGAGGGAAGAATTAATTATTGCTGTTGTTAACCATTAATTTAAGATTTTAACTTAATTTTAATCAAGCATAATTATGAAGCAACATTTTAAAAAATACCTCAAACTTGGTATGCTCCTCTTTAGCATTTTTTTAATTCTTGTTAATTGTCAAAAAGATGATTTTCAAGAATTACAAGAAACAAAAGCCTCTAAAAAACCACCAAATTTAACAGCTACTATACAAAGAGGTGGAAAACTCATTGAATCTAACAAAACTTTAAAAGAACAGTTAGCTAAATTTACTAAAAGTGAAAATAGCGAAATTGCTTCAAGAACTATTTATTCAAGTGAATATGATTTTAGTATAGATACTACTTATACACAACTAATAGAAACTTCTACTTATAACAGCTTTACTTTTAGTGTTGAAAGAGATAATCCTGATCCAGATATTCTCGAAAATTATGTGTTTACCAGTTTTAATAATGGAAATACCAAACAATATTTAATTTCATACCCAATAGTAAATGCTGATTCAGACCAAGAATACGACATTGCAAATGCAACAATCCAATCCATAAATGATGATACTTTAATTTACAGCAGAGGTGAAGGTTGTTGGGCGTCTATTGTAGAATATGAAGATCCTGTTTGTGTAGATTATAATTGTGGATTATCAGGTAATCATTCACCTGGAGAAGCATGTGATGATGGTGATTATAGAGCATATACAGAATGTACAGGAGGTGGTTGGGTTGAACGCTGTACCACACCAGGTGGAGGTGGAACTTCTGGTGGTAGCGATTATGACCCAGACGACACAACTAATGGCGGAAACACAAACACAGACACCAATACAGACAATACTACCGAAGACGAAGAAGAAGTGGTAATTCCTTTAGACAATATCACTAAAAATGATTGTGATACTTCTAAAGAAGACCTTAAAAAAGTATTCCCAAATATGCCTGATACTAACGCAGAATTACTTGCTTCAATAATAAATGATAAAGGAAAAGATTTTGGCATAGATAGTGATGAAGATTTATGGCACTTTTTAAGTCAAGCAGGACATGAAACAGGTGGGTTTAACACATTACAAGTTACAGAAAACTTGAATTATTCAACAGCGTCTTTAATTCCAAAAAGGTATAGTAAGTTTACAATGGACACAATAACAAACCCAACAAAATTGTATGCTGGAGATTACACTGGAGATGCAGAGAAATTGGCAAATGCTGCTATGTGCTGCAAACATGGAAATAGTAACGAAGCAAGTGGTGATGGTTGGAAATATAGAGGTCGAGGAATTGTGCAATTAACTTGGAAAGATAATTACACAGCATTTAAAACATGGTATAATAACAAGTATGACCCTGACATTGACCCTGTTACTACTCCTAACTTAATCTCAACAAATGATACTTTAGCAATTCTAACAGGGCTTTGGTATTACAAAACTAGAGTAGTTGATAAAATAACTGTTGATAGTACAACAACTGTGGATAAAGTTACTTTAAAAGTTAATGGTGGAGATAATGGCTTACCAGACAGAAAAGAACGTTTTCAAAAAGCAAAAGATTCAATTAATTGTTTATAAATTAAAACTTTAAAATATTATGAAACATAATAAAAATTTAAACCTTACATTAATGATTTTACTTGTTCTATTATCATTCAGCTGTAGAGCGCAACAAATACAAATACAAGAACCTAATTTATCAGATAATATAATTGGTACTTGGTTATCTAATGAAGAACCCACCCATAAGCTAGTATTTACAGTAAATGGCTTACAGCAAAGTTATCATAATAATACTTTGTCAAGTACGTTTTCATATTCAATTACAACACAATGTAAATTGCAGACACTTACAACCAACTATGATATTTTTTTAAAAGTAATAGATTTAGAGGATAACGAAGTGTTTTGTCATCTTTTAAATGGCATTCATACTGATACAAATGGAGTTATTACTTTATCAATAACTTCAGAAAGAGGAAAATTATATTTATATACGAAACAATAAAAACTAACCACAACACGGCATATAAAAAACAGCAGTAAAGAGTCACACCAAAGCGTGATGCTTTTCTGTTATCTTTGTTTTTAAGTTGAAATTTAAAATAAATGCCACAGCTATTTTGTTAAGCGAGTTTAAAAGGAAGGGAACTACTGAAACGTAAAATTGATAAAAAACCCTCTGGTTTTCATAGATGTAATACTACTTGTCCAAGGACTATCAAGATCAGAATCTCTAACCAATTCATCATTTATAGCAAAAACAGCACGAATGGAAGGTGTAAATTTAAACCAAAACATATAAAAATCTATACCAACACCAAGCTCATAAAAGAATACGTTTTTCTTCATTCTAAATTGTCCAGCGCTATTATCGTCTGGATTTTCTTGGTTACTCGACAAATTTAAAGCTGTAGAAAAACCACCAACAATAAATGGTTTTATATTGTTAACACGCTTGGTAGATATTTTTAATAGTAACGGGATATGTATATAAGTAGAGCTCACTTCTCTTAATAAATCATTGTCATTAAATGTTTGCCCTTGAAAAAAACTGGAATGGTAATGAAGCTCACGTTTAGATATAACTAATCCTGGTTCTAATCTTAAGTCTAAATACTCATTAATACGCAAGTTTCCTATTAAACCAACATTAAAACCAACAGATTTTATTACTTGAATGTCTGCTAAATCTTGATTGTAATCAAAATTAAAATCGTAATTATTAAACCCTAAATAGTAACCCCAAGATAAAAGTGGTTTATCGAAATTTTCATTATTTTTAATTTTCTCTTTGCTAAATAATTGTGCCGAAACAGTTTGAAACGCAAAGAAAAAAGAAAGTATTACAAATAGTTTTTTCATATGGTAATATCTATTTTTTTTTAAGGTCATATGCTGCTCGCCTGCCTGCGGTATATTGTTTTGTTGCTTTATAAATTGTAGCCACACCAAATGTTTGTGGTAAAGCTTTCGCATTAATAAACCCAATTTTGTGTAAAATATTGTTGAGGGTTTCTCCATAAGGAAAAACAGAAGCAGATTCGCTTAAATAAGTATAAGCCAATTTATCTCTGGAAAACAATTTGCCAATTATAGGTAATATTGATTTAGTATAAAAATTATAACCTTGTTTAAAAGGAGTTTTTGCAGGTACAGAAGTTTCTAGAATCACAAAAATTCCATTAGGCTTTAAAACCCGTAGAATTTCGGAAAGACCTTTATCTAAATTTTCAAAATTCCGTATTCCAAAAGCTACAGTTATTGCATCAAAAGAGTTATCTTCAAAAGGGAGGTTTTCAGAATCCCCTATAACCAAATCAATAGTATTTTCTAGTTTTTTCTTAATTACTTTTTGACGACCAACATCTAACATGCCTTCACTAATATCCAATCCAATAATTTTTGAAGCATTGGTTTTGGTAAGGTTTATTGCGAGATCTCCTGTTCCAGTAGCAATATCAAGAATAATGTCAGGATGCTGTTTTGCAACTATGGCAACCACTTTTTTTCTCCATTTTACATCAATGCCAAAAGAAATCACTCTATTAAGACCATCGTATTCATTAGAAATGGCATCAAACATTTTTGTGACTTGTTCCTTTTTACTTAAGTCACTATTTTTATAAGGTTTTACATTATTGGACATTAAAAAACAGGTGCTATAAAATTATTTAGATTTTGTTATTTGTTGCAAAGAAATGGAATTCAACTACAAATCCCTAAAATTAATTTATATTTGCAGTATCTTTCATAATTAATATTTCAGATGAAGATTATTATTGCTGGCGCAGGAGAAGTTGGGTTTCATTTAGCAAAATTATTATCTTACGAATCTCAAGAAATAACTTTAATAGACACCAATAAGGAAAGTCTTACTTATGCCAATAATCGTTTAGATATTAAGGTAATTAAGGGAGACTCGACCTCTATTTCTAATTTAAAAGAGGCAAGAGTTCATGTTTCAGATTTACTAATAGCGGTTACTTCTTCAGAAACTACAAATATTACAACCTGTGTTTTAGCAAAGCAATTAGGAGCAAAAAAAACAATTGCCAGAATTTCCAATACAGAGTTTATAGATCAAAAAGATGAGCTTGGATTTATTAAGTTTGGGATAGATGAATTAATTTCTCCAGAATCTCTTGCTGCAGCCGAAATTGAACTACTGTTAAACCAATCGGCATTTGATAATACTTATGAGTTTGAAAATGGCGCATTAACAATGCTAGGCTTAAACTTATCAAGGACTGCTCAATTTGTGGGGAAATCTGTTAAAGATGCGGCAAAATTAATTCCTGAAATTCATTTTGTGCCAATAGCCATACAACGATATGGAACACAATATACTATTATTCCGCGTGGAGATACTGTTTTTAAAGAAAGAGATCATGTGGTTTTTATTACCTCAAAAGGTGGTGACGAAGAATTATGTAAGTTAACAGGAAAAGTTAAAACAGAAATTAAGAATGTTATGATTCTTGGTGGTGGTAAAATTGGGTCTAAAGCAGCTAAAGATTTAACACAAAGTAAGTTTAATGTTAAGCTAATTGAAAAAAATAAAGATCGTGCTCTAGAACTTGCTGATGATTTGCCAAATACTTTAGTGATAAAAGGTGACGGCAGAAATGTAGATTTACTGGATGAAGAAAATATTAATGATATGGATGCATTTATTTCTGTAACAGGAAATTCCGAAACCAACATCATGTCATGTTTAGTAGCTAAGTCTAAAGGTGTTAGAAAAACCATTGCCTTAGTCGAGAATATGGATTATTTTGAATTGTCACATTCTATTGGTATCGACACCTTAATTAATAAAAAGCTTTTAGCTGCAAATAATATTTTTAGATATATACGAAAAGGAGAAGTTGTTGCGTTGACAAAACTTAATAATATGAATACAGAGCTGCTGGAGTTTGTTGTTAAACCAACTTCAAAAATCTGTAATAAAATAATTAGAGAATTAGATTTTCCTCGTTCAGCCATAATAGGAGGAGTTATTCGTAAAGGAGAAGGACTTATTGCATTAGGTGGTTTTAAGGTTGAAGCTGGAGATAGAATAGTAGTTAGTAGTTTGCCACGCTCTCTTAAGAAAGTAGAATCTTTTTTCTATTAATAAGTATTAATGAAGCTTAATTACAAAATTATTTTCCACTTTTTAGGATTGCTGTTATTATGTAATGGAGGCTTCATGTTGTTATCTTCGTTAGTAAGTTTGTTATATAAAGATGGTGTAACATTTCAATTATTTTTATCTGGGATTGCTGTTCTATTATTAGGTGTTTCTACTATGATTTTTACTAGAAATCATAAAAAAGAAATTAATAAACGAGAAGGATATATTGTGGTGACTTTTGGATGGATTGTCATGGCATTATCTGGAACTTTACCTTATATTTTTACTGAATCTATTTCTGGTTTTACAGATGCATTTTTCGAAACCATGTCTGGTTATACTACAACAGGAGCATCAATTTTAAATGATATTGAAATAATCCCAAAAGGAGTATTGTTTTGGAGAAGTATGACACAATGGATAGGTGGAATGGGAATTATTGTACTCGCAATAGCCATATTGCCACTTTTAGGAATTGGAGGTATGCAGCTTTTTGCTGCAGAAGCGCCAGGACCAAATGCAGATAAATTACATCCCAGAATTACTGATACTGCAAAACGTTTATGGTTTATCTATTTAGGATATACTATTGCTGAAACCATTTTACTTAAAGCAGCAGGAATGTCTTTTTTTGATGCTATAAACCATTCTATGACTACCTTATCTACAGGAGGATTTTCAACTAAAAATGAAAGTTTAGCATATTGGAACGGACAGCCAATAATTCAATACATTGTGATGTTATTTATGTTTTTGGCAGGAACAAATTTTGTATTGAGTTACTTTGCTTTTAAAGGGAGAATAAAAAAGATAATTGGAGATGAAGAGTTTAAATGGTATTTAAAAATAATTGGCATATTTACAGTAATAGTGGCATTAGTTATATATTTTAGAGTAGATATAGTATTATCTTCAATAAGTCATCCATTAGTTTTAGGTGAATTTGAAAGTGCATTTAGACATGGATTATTTCAGGTATTATCAATTTTAACTACAACAGGATTTGTTACTGCAGATTATACTTCATGGACTCCTTTTTTAGGAGTATTTTTCTTTAGTTTAATGTTTCTTGGTGGTTCTGCTGGTAGTACAGCTGGTGGTGTTAAGGTGGTTAGGCATTTATTAATGATTAAAAATGGATTTTTAGAGTTTAAAAGAACCTTACATCCAAATGCAATTTTGCCAGTACGATACAATACCAAAGCCGTTTCTGGAGATATTGTGTTTAATATTTTAGCATTCTTTATTCTCTATTTACTTTCTTTTGTATTTGGTGCTTTAGGATTTTCGATGTTAGGGTTGGATTTTGAGTCTGCTGTGGGAGTTGCTGCTTCAAGTTTAGGAAATATTGGACCTGCTTTAGGCGATTTTGGACCAGTTAATAATTACGCAGCATTACCAAATATTGGAAAATTGTGGAGTAGTTTTTTAATGCTTATTGGTCGTTTAGAACTCTTTACGGTTTTAATATTATTAACGCCATTTTTCTGGAGAAATAGGTAGTAAAAAAACTCCGATGGTTACATCGAAGTTTAGTTTTTATAATTGCAATGAGTTAATAAGTTAACTCAAACTTTCTTTTATTCGTTTTATGGCTTCAATAATTTGTTCTTGTGAAGCAGCATAAGAAATACGTATGCAATCTGGGTTTCCAAAAGCGTCACCAGTTACTGTGGCTACCAATGCATGTTCTAATAAATACAAAGAAAAATCGGTTGCATTATTTATGGTTGTTCCTCTAAAAGTTTTTCCGAAGTAATAAGACACATCTGGAAACACATAAAAAGCTCCTTCAGGTATATTAGTTTTAAAGCCTTCAATATCGTTTAATAAGCTAAGTACTAAATCGCGACGTTTTTTAAATTCATCTACCATATATTGCACTTTGCTTGGATTAGCTTCCATAGCAGTAATTACAGCACGTTGTGCAATACAATTTGCACCACTTGTTATTTGTCCTTGCATTTTGTTACAAGCACGAGCAATCCATGCAGGAGCACCAATAAAACCAATTCTCCAACCTGTCATGGCAAATGCTTTAGAAACACCATTTACAGTTATGGTTCTGTCGTACATGTCTTCAAATTGTGCCATACTTTCATGACCACCAACAAAGTTGATATGTTCGTAAATCTCATCAGAAACCACAAAAATATTAGGATGTTTTTGCAATACATCTGCCAAAGCTCTCAACTCGGTTTTGCTATAGACTGAACCACTTGGGTTACAAGGCGAGCTAAACCAAATCATTTTTGTTTTTGGTGTAATGGCTGCTTCCAATTGGGCAGCAGTTATTTTAAAATCGGTATCGATAGAGGTTTTTACTTCTAAAGGAACGCCTTCGTTAAGTTTTACAATATCTGCATAACTTACCCAATATGGACATGGTAAAATAACTTCGTCACCTTTATTAAGCATCACAGCGGCAACATTTGCTAACGATTGTTTTGCTCCTGTTGACACTACAATTTGAGGTAAAGTATAAGTGAGATTGTTATCACGCTTAAACTTGGCAATAATAGCTTCTTTTAGTTCTACATAACCATCAACTGGAGTATAAGAATTATAATCTTCGTTAATAGCTTGTATTGCAGCATCTTTAATAAAGTCTGGAGTATTAAAATCGGGTTCACCAAGACTTAAACCAATAATATCTTTCCCTTCTGTTCTTAACTCTCTTGCTTTAGCAGCCATAGCTAAAGTTGCAGACGTTGACATATTTAAAATTCTGTCTGAAAGTGGGTTCATCTATTCATATGTTTTGTTGGCAAATGTAAAATATAGACAAAAAATCTTCTGCTTAAAAACAGTTAGGCTAAACTAGGTTTTTGTCCTAATACTTTTAATTGATTATAATGTTCAGAAAGTGCTTTCCAAAATGTATTATATTCATTATAAGGTAAGCTGAATTCACGTGCGGTTTCTTTAACAATTTTTGCTATTTTTTTATAGTGAATATGACTAATATTTGAATATAAATGGTGTTCTACTTGATGGTTTAATCCACCAGTAAAAAAACCAACCAACCAGCTTTTAGGCGCAAAATTTGAAGTTGTAAACAACTGATGAATTGCCCAAGTGTTTTTCATCTCTCCATCTTTATCTGGTAAAGGCATTTCTGTATTTGGCATAACATGAGCCAATTGAAAAATAACACTTAATATTAAACCAGCAGTATAATGCATAATGAAAAACCCTATGAGTACTTTCCACCATGTAAAACCAAGAAATAATGGTAAAGCAATCCAAACAGAATAATAAATAATTTTACTGATTATCAATTTAGTCCATTGTGTTGCAGGTTTAGGAAACTTACCATATGATAATTTTTTCTTCAAATATTGATACGATTGAATAAAATCGGTTGTAATAGCCCAATTTATAGTTAACAATCCATAAAGGAAAAAAGAATAGAATTTTTGGTATTTATGAATTTTATGCCATTTGGTGTGTTTGGAAAAACGAATAATTCGCCCAGCATCAATATCTTCATCATAGCCTTGTATATTTGTGTATGTATGGTGTAAAACATTATGCTGCACTTTCCAGTTGTAAACATTTCCTGCAAGTATATAGATACTGCTTCCCATGAGTTTGTTTACCCATTTTTTACTCGAAAAAGCATCATGATTTGCATCGTGCATTACGTTCATGCCAACTCCTGCCATACCAATACCAATGGTTATTATTAATAAGATTTGTGCCCAAGAAGGTAAATCGAGTGTTAAGATTAAAATTAAAGGTGCAATAAATAATGCAAACATTATAATTGCTTTGGAGTAAAGCTTCCAGTTTCCTGTTTTTTTAATTCCATTGTCTTTAAAGTATGCGTTTACACGTTTGTTGAGTGTTCTGAAAAACTTTGCAGAATCTGTTCTCGAGAATGATAGCAGTTGCTTTGTCATGCGCTTTGGTTTATTTAGATTAACGAATTAAAATAAATTATTGTATAAGTTGGCAAAGATAAATAATAAACAGACTTAACTTATAAAGTTTTCATAAAATTATGCACATAAAATGTATATTTTTGTTGAAAATTTTAAAGTTTAATGGAACTCATTTTAAAGTATTTCCCTAATCTTACTGAAGATCAAATCGATAAATTCAAGAAATTAAAGGCATTATATCAAGATTGGAATTTAAAAATTAACGTAGTTTCTCGTAAAGATATTGATGAGTTGTACTTGCGTCATGTGTTGCATTCTCTTGGTATTGCCAAGATAATAAGGTTTAAAAAAGGAACAAAAATATTAGATGTTGGTACAGGAGGAGGGTTTCCGGGAATTCCTTTAGCTATTTTGTTTCCAGAAAGTGATTTTCATTTGGTAGATAGCATTGCTAAAAAGTTAAAAGTGGTAGATGAGGTTGTAGCTGGTTTAGGTTTAACCAATGTAAAAACCACACATAGCCGCGTTGAAGATATTAAAGGCACTTACGATTTTATTGTAAGTCGTGCTGTGGCTGCAATGCCAACTTTTGTACATTGGGTAAAAGGAAAGATTGCAAAAAAACAAAACAATGCACTTAAAAACGGAATTCTTTATCTAAAAGGAGGCGATCTAACCGAAGAATTACAAAATTATAAATCGGCAATCCAATATAATTTGAGCGATTATTTTACTGAAGACTTTTTCGATACAAAAAAATTAGTGTATTTGCCTTTGAAGTTTAAGGGATAGGATGGTTTTGTTTAACGGTTTTTATATGGAAAGTTGCGGTTTTGTGTGCGAGGATTTTCGATAGGAAAATCAGACGTAACAAAATGCACGTTCTAACTAATTACTAGACTAAACTACGCATTATTTTTATGCGTTGTTGTGCAACAGTAATTTTTATAATTCCTAATTATTAAATTTGTTCATTGCTTTTCTTCCCATTTTCTTATTTCTGCTGGACTTGGTTGTTTAATTGATGGTTTAACGATAATCTCCTCTCTATATTTTCCTTTATATCGGTTATACTCTTTAAAGTCAACATTTATTTCTAATGTTCCATTTTTCTTAATAGTCCTTTGTTTGTACTCACGATAATACGTTTTATTTTTTTGATGTAGTTTAACTTCTATATCAATGAAACCAGTTCCTCCATTATTTTTGATAACGCCATGTACTGTACAAATTCCACTTAATAAGTTGGTTTTATCTGTATTTGAAAATGAGCTAATTACTTCTGGTTTTGGTTTAAACAAAGGCTCTATTTTAATGTCTTCTATGATTTCGATGTCTTTTGTATCTATGTACCCAGTTTTAAGAGCATAATATATGCCTACGATTCCAACAACAAGAAGGATTCCGACAATTTTTAAGAGTTTTTTCATTTTTTTACGTTAATTGTTGGTTATGAAATTTATAAGATTGCCTTCGATTACAGTTGTGAATTTAGGGTCATGGTTGTTTTTTTTGTATTCTAAAGCATTGTTGTTTTCAACAAATCTCCATTTATTCCCTTGCTTCAAAATATTTTCATCACCTACTATATTCTCAAAATATCCTACTTTAAATGTATTGTCAAAAAAGACAATTTTAACTGAATTGAATGTTATTAGGTTTTTATTTAGAAATTTTTCGATATCTTCTTTTTTCATTTTTTATGTGCTTATTGTTGCCCATGTCATGATATGGGCAGTTTTAATACTGAAACAATTCCGATAGTTATCGGAACAGCATAAATAGATTACATCAGTAGTTAAACGAAGATAGTAGTTTTTTCTTATAAAGGCAAAAGTTATCAAGTATATAAAACTAAAACACCTTCTCCCAAAACGCTTCAATACTTTGTAGGTATAACTCAATGAATAACTATATTTGCCAAATATGGACATCTTTATTAAATTTGTGTAACATAAAAAAAGAAACAATGAATGTGAGTTTAACAAAAAAGCAAGAGAAATATATTGCAAACCAAATTAAATCGGGCGATTTCCAAAACGCTAGTGAACTTGTTCGTGATGCTTTACGATTACACGAAGTATATAGGCACAAAGTTATTAACGATTTAAGAGCTGAAATAGAAAAAGGTTGGTCTGGAGAAACCAGTAAGCGTTCTGTACAAGAAATTATCAGCAGCAAGCAAAAAAGTAAGGCAAGTTAAATGCCAGATAATATTAAACATTATGTGTTATCTGACGCAGCAGATTTAGATATTGATGCTATTTTTGATTATACTGAGCGAGAACATAGTTTTAATCAAGCCATAAAATATCTTTTAAGCTTAGAGGTTGTTTTTGAAAGTTTAGTAATAAATCCAAGAATTGGTAGAGAACGCAATGAAATAAAATTAGGATTATACAGTATAACAGAGCAGGAACACGTTATTTTTTATAGAGTTTTAAAACACCATATTAGAATAGTAAGAGTATTTCATGGGAGTAAAGATATTCCAAAACAATTTTAAAACACCTTCTCCAAAAACGCTTCAATACTTTGCTGGTTGGCTCTAATAAGTTCTGCTTTGGCATTTGCAATATCACGTGGTTTTTTGTCTTGAGAGAGTTTAAATTTACCTTCCCAATTAGTGATTTCAATTTCAAACCCTTTTATATAATTAATAGCACGTTCCATTTTAGGGTTTTCTATTGTAAGTACATATTTATGCTTGGGTTGTTCTAAAAATTCAGTCATTTTAATAAGGCTTTCTTTTACTGTTTTAGCATCTTCAATAGCAGTTACTTTTCCGTTTAGATGTACTTTAATGTAATTCCAAGTTGGGAGTTGCGTTGTGGTATAAATACTTGGGGAAATATAGCATTGAGGTCCAGAAAATATTATGGTTACATCGTTATTATCTCTCAATAACTCTGCTTGTGGATTAAACTTATCTATATGTCCTATAAGTTTACCATCCCGATTGCTATCAGAATCTCGATATATGAGTGGCAAATGTGTAATTAAAGGCTTGTTATCCTTTATAGAAATTACTGTTGCTAATGGATAGGTTTTAATCACTTCTATCATGTGGTTAATGTTATTGTCTTGATGATGTTGTGGTGGATATTTCAATTTTTTGTCATTCCCTCGAAGGAGGGAATCTTTTTATTTTAGTTACTATTATTAAATTTTTTGTTCTCGACTGTTTTAGAATAGAAAGAAGTTACACTCCAAATTGTGTTAAATGATGTTCTAAATGTTTGTATTGCATTTTCCCTCTTTGTTCAGTGGTAAAATATCCAAATATAGGATGCTTTGGCCAATTGGTATTGTCTTTTTTAGCTGCAAACTCACTAATAAGGGTTTCAAGAATGTTTTTTTCTGTTTCAAAGACTTGGGTTTCTGTAATAACAAATTCTTTTGGTGTTGCTACATTGCGTCTCCAAGGTTTATCGTTATACATCATAGGTTTAAAGAATTTAAATATCATTTTTTTTAAAACTCCAACTTTAGTATTCATTTCACGTTTTTCAAGTGCAATTTCTATAGGTAGTTGGTAATGTTTAAGCATTTGCCCAACATTCATTTTTCCCCAATCAGCTTGAGAGTTTTCGTTTAATTTATCAATTCTATTTAATATGTCTTGATGCGTTTCAGATTCGAATAAAGATTTCATATTTGTATAATTTTATTGCTTCTGAAATTTACAATATTTATATTTATGCAATGCAAGAAAAACCGCCTTCGTTTTCAATAAAAAATTGGTCGCAAGACGATCAACCAAGAGAAAAATTACTTTATAAAGGTAAAGCAGTATTAAGTGACGCAGAATTGGTCGCCATTTTAATCGGTTCTGGCAATAGACAAGAAAGTGCGGTAGCTTTATGTAAACGTATTTTGGCTAGTGTTGATAATAATTTAAGTGAGCTTGGGAAGTTGTCTATCAAGCAACTTATGGAATTTAAAGGCATAGGAGAAGCAAAAGCTATATCTATTGTAGCAGCTTTAGAATTAGGAAGACGACGAAGAGGTGAGGATGCTCTGGAGAAAAAGAAGATTACCTCAAGTGTTTCAGTTTTTGAATTGATGCAACCTATAATTGGCGAATTACCGCATGAAGAGTTTTGGATAATTTATGTAAATAATTCGAATAAAGTTATCCAGAAAAACCAGCTTAGTAAAGGTGGTATTACAGGAACTTTGGTGGATGTACGATTAGCGTTAAAAAATGCTTTAGAAGTTGGCGCAACTGGAATTATTTTAGCTCATAACCATCCATCAGGAACATTAAAACCAAGTACAGCAGATAAACAATTAACTCAAAAATTAAAAACTGCTGGAGAAAGTTTAGATATAAAAGTGTTGGATCATTTAATCATCACAGAAAAAGCATACTTTAGCTTTGCTGACGAAGACTTACTTTAAAATTGAATAGTAATTAAAGGTTTTAATACTAACAGAACAGAATGGAATTTGTAATTTTAAAATTTGGAATTTACCACAGTTGATGCTTTTAGTTTATACTCATAAAATAACACCTCGATTAAAATACACCTTCAAGCAAATTTGTACTCGAATTTTAGGAATTCCAGTTTCGTTTACAACAACTATTGAAGCGTTTATTGCTCACGATAGTTTAAAAATATCTTATACGAGACAACCTTTAAGCAACGAATTATTTATTCGTAGTCACAATTTGTTATTTGAACAAGGATTGTCGGATATTGAAATACATGTGCAAAATTGGGACAACACAAAATGTTTTTTCAATACAGGAGAAAAGAGTGCTGTTCCGTTCGATATTTTTGCTGCATCATTTTATTTATTAAGTCGTTATGAAGAATATTTACCACATGTTAAAGATGAATATGGTCGTTTTACGGCTAAAGACAGTTTAGCTTTTAAAAATAATTTTCTACAAAAACCTGTAGTAGATATTTGGGCTAATAAGTTTAAAATAGTATTACAACAGCGTTTTCCTAATTATAAGTTTAGTTCTCGTAAATTCCTTATTACACCAATTATAGATGTGCCAATGGCATACTATTTTCAGCAGAAAGGGTTAATGAGAACAATAGGAGGAACTTTAAACGATGTTTTAAAGTTTAAATTAAAACAATTATACCAACGCTATCTAGTGCTGCTTAAATTTAAAAGAGACCCTTATAATACGTTTAAGTGGATACTTAATAAGCAAAAGCATACAAAGCATAAGTTTATATTTTTCTTTTTGATTGGAGACTATTCTACCTACGATAAAAACGTGAGTGTTAATAAGCGAAAATTTGTTTCTTTAATCAAATCTGTTGCAGATTACAGTAGAGTTGGTTTAAAAGCTTCCTATTTTGCATTAGAAGATTTTAAAACTTTAAAAATTGAGAAAATTAAAATGGAATCTATTATTAATAATTCTTTAGAAGCTTCTAGAAATTCATTTTCTAAATTGAATTTACCAAATAGTTATAGAAATCTTATCGACCTTGAAATTAAGGAAGACTATACGATGGGTTATGTAAACGAAATTGGATTTAGAGCAGGTACTTGTACGCCTTTTTTGTTTTATGATATGGATTATGAAATACAGACGCCATTAATGGTGAACAGCTTTCATTTAATGGATTATGCATTATTAAAAAATACGTCACTATTGGATAAAAAAGAAACGCTTAATAAAATTATTAATGAAATAAAACAAGTTAAAGGAACTTTTACTCCAGTATTTCATAATTATACATTTAGCAATGAAGAAAGGTGGCAAGGGTTTAAAGAATTGTTTACTATAATTTTAGATTCGGCCAATGAAGATTAATAATATTTCTCATATTTTTTTCGATCTAGATCATACGCTTTGGGATTTTGATAAAAACTCGGCACTTACTTTCGAAAAAATATTCGGACTTAATAATTTAGATATTAATCTAGACGAATTTATAGAAATTTATGAACCTATAAACTTTCAGTATTGGAAATTATATAGAGAAGAAAAAATTGATAAAGCATCGTTGCGATACGGAAGGCTTAATGATGCTTTTAACACGCTAAATATAAAGATTAAAACGAGTATGATTTATAAGCTTTCCAACGATTATATTTCGTTTTTATCAACCTTTAATCATTTGTTTGATGGCACTATAGAAATATTAGAATACTTACACATAAAATATAAACTTCACATTATTACAAATGGGTTTAATGAAGTACAACAAGGCAAATTAAACAATGCTAAAATTGATAAATATTTTGTTACAGTGACAAATTCTGAAATGGTTGGCGTAAAAAAACCAAATCCTAAAATTTTTAAACATGCTTTAAGTGTGGCTAATGCGAACCAAGAAAATAGTATTATGATAGGCGATAATTATGAAGCAGATATATTAGGAGCTTTAAATTTTGGTGTAGATGCTATTTGTTTTAATTACCATAAGGAAACTCTAGGAAAAGAGGTAAAGCAGGTTGACAATCTTCTTCAATTAAAACAATATTTATAGCTATATTTACAATCCACTTAATTAAAATTTTTTGAAACATGAATAAAGTGATATTAGCATTAAGCTTAATGTTAGGATGTTTAACTTTTAGTAAAGCGCAAACTAATTTAAACGATTATAAATATGTAATTGTTCCAAATAAATTTGATTTTTTAAAAGAAGCAGATAAATATCAATTAAACTCTTTAACTAAATTTTTATTTAATAAATATGGGTTTGAAGCTTTTATGGTTAACGAACAATTTCCACAAGATTTAGTTAAAAATGCATGTTTGTCTTTACGCTCGGAAGTTATAAATGATTCTGGAATGTTTAAAACTAAACTTATGGTTGTGCTGAAAAACTGTAATAATGAAATTATTTTCACTTCTAGAGTAGGAGAGACCAAAGAAAAGGAATTTAAAAAAGCTTATAATCTTGCATTGAGAGATGCTTTTATATCTTTTGAAACCATTAATTATAGTTATAAACCAAATGATAAGATGGTTGCTGAAACACGTCAAATAAAACCAACAACTACTCAAGAAATTGAAAAATTAAAAGAAGAGATTAAAACTTTAAAAGAAGAAAAATATTCTAGCATTAAAGTATCTGCTAAAGTTGAAGATAAGAAAGTTGAAATAGTAGAGGAAACTGTAGTAGTCCCAGAAGTTAAAAAAGTAAATACAGTTAAGACTTCAAATGTTTTATACGTACAGGAAATTGTAAATGGTTTTCAAATTGTTGATTCTACACCAAAAATAGTTATGATTTTATTAGTGACGCCAAAACAAGATGTTTTCATAGTAAAAGGTAAGGATGCAATAGTTTATAAAGAAGATGGCTTTTGGTATTTGTCAGAAAATAATGGTTTGAAAACAACTACAAAAACCTTAAATATTAAGTTCTAGTAATTAATTTAATAACTGTATTTATCTTTCCAACGTTGTTTTAAAAATTCACGTAAACCATTTTCACGAGGATTATTTCCAGGATCATAAAATGTAGTATCCTTAATTTCATCTGGTAAGAATTCATGCTTAACAAAATTACTTTCATAATCATGAGCATATTGGTAATCCTCACCATAGCCTAACTCTTTCATAAGTTTAGTTGGAGCGTTTCTTAAAGATAAGGGAACACTTAAATCTCCTGTTTCTTTTACTTTTTCTTGTGCATTTTTTATAGCTTGGTACGAAGCATTACTTTTTGCCGAACACGCTAAATACGTGGCACATTGACTCAAAATAATCCGCGATTCAGGATAACCAATAGCAGTAACCGCTTGAAATGTACTATTTGCAATAACCAAAGCCGTTGGGTTAGCATTACCAATATCTTCACTGGCAAGGATTAACATTCTTCGAGCAATAAATTTTAAATCTTCGCCACCTTCTATCATTCTGGCTAACCAATATACAGCAGCATTTGGATCGCTTCCACGAATAGATTTTATAAATGCAGAAATAATATCGTAATGTTGTTCGCCGGTTTTATCGTAACGAACTGTATTATTTTGAACTTTTTGTAATACAACTTCATTTGTAATTACGATTTCTTTTGAATCATCAGAACTTACGATAAGCTCAAAAATATTCAACAATTTTCGAGCATCTCCTCCAGAAAGACGCAATAAAGCATCAGTTTCTTTAAGTGTTATACTTTTTTTAGATATCTGCTCATCTTTTTCAATAGCACGCTTTAAAAGGGCTTCTAAATCTTTTTTATCAAAAGAATTTAAAATATAAACTTGGCAGCGTGATAACAAAGCAGGTATTACCTCAAAACTCGGATTTTCGGTTGTAGCACCAATTAAAGTTACCCAACCTTTTTCTACAGCCTGCAATAAAGAATCCTGTTGGGATTTACTAAACCTATGAATTTCATCAATAAATAAAATAGGGTTTTTTGTAGTAAATAAACCACCACTTTGTTTGGCTTTATTAATAATTTCACGAACAGCTGCAACACCAGAATTAATTGCACTTAATGCATAAAAGGGACGAGCAGATGTATTAGCAATAATATATGCAAGAGTGGTTTTTCCAGTTCCGGGTGGTCCCCAAAAAATCATAGACGGAATAAGCCCTTGCTTAATATGTTGCGTTAAAGCACCTTCTTTGCCAACCAAGTGCAATTGACTCACAAATTCCTCTAAAGATTTTGGTCTTAAACGTTCTGCTAAAGGCTCGTTCATAACGTAAAATTACGGTATTTATTTCTTTCAAAAATGAGAATCCCTTTAAAAGAATTCAAATGTATTCAGTATGACAATTTATCATTAAATCAATAAATGGTTAGCTAATTGCAATCTTTTGTATAATTTTAAGTATATGAATAATCAAGACCAATTTAAATTTTCTACAGGAGTTATAGGGTATCCTATTTTATTCATACTAATTATTTGGATAGTTTTTTGGGTTGAAGTTCGTTTTGGATATAGTTTTAACTCATTTGGAGTTTATCCAAGAACTTTAACAGGTTTAAGAGGTATTATATTTAGCCCTTTTATACATAGTGATATTGAGCATTTATACCATAATACAATTCCTTTGTTTGTGCTCTCGGTTGCGCTATTTTATTTCTATAGAACAATTTCTTGGAAGATAATTTTTTATGGCATCTTACTTTCTGGATTTTTAACATGGAGCATAGGTCGTCCTGCAAATCATATAGGAGCAAGTGGTTTGGTTTATGTACTCATGAGTTTTACACTGTTTAAAGGTGTTTTCACTAGACATTTTAGGTTAATTGCACTCTCACTTTTAATAGTTTTTCTTTATGGAAGTATGATTTGGTATGTGTTTCCTGTAAAAGAGAATATGTCTTGGGAAGGGCATTTGTCTGGACTTATTGTAGGATTATTTTTTGCCCTAATTTTTAAGAAGTCTATTGCTAAGCCAAAAAAGTATGCTTGGGAACACGAAGATTATAATGAAGATAACGATCCCTTTTTAAAACATTTTGATGCAGATGGAAATTTCGTTGAAAACATTGAAGAGAATGGTGAAGACGAAAATGTGTCTTCAAAGATAACTTACCATTTCAAGCAGAAAAAGAAAGATTAAAGCCTTTGTCTAACAGCTTCATATAAAAATGCACCACAAGCAACTGAAACATTAAGCGATCCAATTTCTCCATACATTGGTAATTTAGCTCTGTTATCTGCTAATTTAATAATAGAAGGCGAAATACCTTTGCCTTCCGATCCCATAATTATTGCACAAGGTTCTGCAAATGAAACATCATAAATAGTATCTTCTGTTTTTTCAGTAGCTGTTATAATTTTTATTCCAGAAGCTTGTAAATGAAACATAGCATCTTTAATATGATCTACTTTACAAATTGGAACATTAAAAACAGCGCCAGCACTTGTTTTAACTGTATCTCCATTAATTGGAGCACCGCCTTTTTTCTGAATAATTATTCCATCAACTCCAGTACATTCTGCGGTTCTGATGATAGCTCCAAAGTTTCTTACATCACTTATTTGATCTAAAAGCAAGAATAATGGTGTTTTCCCAGATTCAATTACATTAATAACAAGATTTTCTAAATCATAAAACTCTATAGGTGAGATTTGTGCAACAGCACCTTGATGATTTTTGTTTGTAAGTCTATTAAGTTTTTCTACTGGAACATAAGAAACATTAATAGAATGCTTTCTAATAAGACTTTCAAGTTCGTTAAATAGTTCACATCTTAATCCTTTTTGGAGAAAAACCTTATCAATAGTTTTATTAGAGTTAATGGCTTCAATTATGGCTCTTATGCCGAATATTTTGGTTTGGTTTTTCATTTGAGCAAATGTATAAAAAACCTTTCTAACAAAAATATCTTTTAAAAAAAAATAGACTTTATCGTTTTTAATATTTTTTTATTATAGTAATAATGTTTAGCTTATTCAAATTAGTTATATAAAATTAAAAGAAGAGCCCTCTTGAGTTTTATGGTCTCTTAATCGAAAAGAATTCCTCGATGCTTTGCGTCGAGGTTTTCTTTGAAATTGTCATTTTCACGAAAGCAGGAATCTAAATAATAGAATTTTGTGTTTTGACCCAATAGGTTAAAATAGGCACTTTCAGAAGTAATCAAATTTTGAAAAAAGCATAGATTTTAATCTTGATGATTTATCTAAAATCATCAGGATTTTTGTTTTTTGTTAATTATTCAGATAATTTGATGTTTTAAGAACCAACA
>JAKITV010000021.1 GCA_021647885.1 Flavobacteriaceae bacterium
AGAGTTTTATAAATCCAACGAGTATAATGTTAGTCGCTACAATGAATTTAGAAGTGTAATTAATGCTGCTTCCGACTTTAATAAAACATCTATTTTGTTAAAGGCTGTTGAGTAGTAAATGACAATAATATCAAGCAGCATTATTTGTAATTGGTTGAATGCTATTTAGTTCATCCTTTTTGTTGTTCTGCTCTTCTTCAATATCAAAATCGTCTTGTAAACCCAACCAAAATTTTGCAGAATTGCCAAAGTATTTTGCTAACCTTAAAGCAGTGTCTGCCGTAATTCTTCTGCGCTGTTTTATTATTTCGCTAATTCTTGTTTGAGGAATAAAAGTATCTTTTGAAAGTCTATAAGCCGTTATGTCTAAAGGTTTAAGAAACTCTTCAAGTAATATTTCTCCAGGATGTATGTTTTTTAAATTGCTCATTGTTGTTGTTTCTAATGATAGTCTATTATTTCTGTTTCAAAAGCATTGCCATTTTTCCAAACAAAAATAATTCTCCATTGTTTATTAATTCTGATACTGTAATAATTTTTAAGGTTTCCACTTAATTTTTCAAGTCTATTAGACGGAGGAATCCTCAAATCTTGAATGTCTTGTGAGTTGTTTAACATTCTGAGTTTCCGTCTTGCAATATCTTGAATGTCGTTTGGTAATTTTTTAGACCTAAGTCCTTCCCAGATTTTCTGTGTTTCTTTACTACCAAAAGATTTTATCATAGTACTTTTAACGTTACTAACGCCAAAGGTAAGTGTAAAAATTTAAAATTGCAAATCTTTATGGATGATGAAACTGTTAAAACGAATTTAGAAGTATTAAATTGGAACACAGATAACGCAGATTAAACTGATTTTCGCAGATTTATCATAAAAAATCTGTGTCATCTGTGTTCTATTTGAAGATTGGTTTTACTAATTCTAAATTTTATTTAATTTTTGAACCTCATCAATTTCTGTATCAATAATTACTGGCTCTACAACTGCACCAAAAAGTTTGTCTTTCCAATTGGTCCATTTATACTTTATTGAAAAGATATATAAAAGTATAGGAAAAATTATAAATACTGGAAGAATGGTTTCTCCTATACCAATTTCGGTAGGATCTGACATATCTTTAAAAATAGAATGTGTTTGAAATGCTGTCCAATCTGCTGTTACTAATAACGCTGTGAATAAGTTATTGGCAGCATGAAAGCCTAAAGCCAGTTCTAAACCTTCGTCCATTAAAGTTGTTATTCCCAGAAAAAAGGCTGTACCAATATAATAGACCAAAATAATGTAACCTAATTTTTCTACTTCAGGATTGGCAATATGTAACAACCCAAAAGCAGTTGATGTGATAATTAGCGGAACCCATTTATTTTTTACCAATATTCCAATACCCTGCATTAAATAGCCTCTAAAAAGATATTCTTCAAAACTAGTTTGCAAAGGCACTAAAATAATTGCTATAACACATAGTATTAAAAATGGAACTAACTTAAAGTTATAGACATAGCCTTCTGGACTCATAAAATAATCTGCCAATACTAAACTTGATGATACAATGCCCCAAAACATAAAGGCAAACCAAACACGTTTCCAATCTATCTTCTCTCTTGCAGTAGTTAGCATTCTAATCGACTGCTTATGCAAATATTTTACTGTAACTAATAAGAATAACAAACCTCCAGCAAATGGCAATAATATAAATACTAAATTCAAATTTGGTTCGAACAAACCCAAAACATAAGCGGTATCTTCAAGTCTAGAAGCATCAATATTCCCTCTAATTGTTTCAAGTCCTATAGCAATTAAATGAGGTACAGAAAACACAAAAACACCAATTATGGCGATACCTACTCCCAAAATATATCTCCAGAAATCATGTAATGTGTTGTAAACTTGAGTTATATACATATTCTTAAAAATTTAAATTCCACTGCTGTTTTGGTTCGTGTCGCAAAGTACCATTTTCTATGTGTAAAGGCGATAAAAAATTGTTAGTAAATAAACTGCCTGTTCCCAAACCTTGTGGCATTTTGTTTCCAAGAACATAAGTCCATTGTGCAATGGCATTAAGCCCAACATTACTTTCTAAAGCACTAGTAATCCACCATTTAATATTATGCTTTTCTGCAATTTTAATCCATTCATGACTTCCTTTAAAACCACCTATTAAGCTTGGTTTTAAAATAATGTATTGCGGATTTATAGTTTGTAGCAATTCTTCTTTTTTTGTTACAGTACTTATACCAATTAATTCTTCATCTAAAGCAATAGGCAAAGGTGATAATTCACAAAGTCTTGCCATATCTTCAAACTGTCCTTGTTTAATAGGTTGCTCAATAGAATGCAAATTGAATTGCGATAACTGTTTTAATTTTTCCAATGCTTCATTAGCCAAAAATGCTCCGTTTGCATCAACACGAAGCTCGATGTCTTTTACTGAAAATTCGTCTCTAATGGATTTTAACAGTTCTAATTCGGTTTTAAAATCGATAGCACCAATCTTCATTTTAATACAAGAAAAACCTGCTTTGATTTTTTCTATTATTTGCTGCTTCATAAATTGCTTGTCTCCCATCCAAATCAATCCGTTTATTGGAATTGAAGCTTCTCCTTTTGTAAATGCTGAAGGAAACAATACAAATTCATCTTCACTTTGCAAAGACAAAAATGCCGTTTCCAATCCAAATTGAATACTTGGGAATTCTTCCAACTCAATAAGCAATGCTTCTAAACCTAAATGAATGTTTTCACAAACCCATTTTAGTTTTTCTTCAAAATCTGGTCTATCATCTATGCTTAACCCTCTTAAAATACCACATTCACCAATACCTCGTTTATTATTATTAGTTATTACAATAAACCAGGTTTCTTTTTGATTTAAAATGCCACGAGACGTACCACTTGGCTGCTTAAATTGAAGAATATACTTATGGTAAGATGCTGTCATATCGAATTCAAAAATAGGGATTTATTTTTGGATGCTCGACAAAAGAATTGACAGGAAATTTTGAGGTTTTTTTGAAGTTACGCTTATCGGTTTGGCTATGCCCAATAAGGGATTTCGAAGTACTTTCTTTTCAATCTATCACTAATCTTATTATTTGCATTTACTTTCAATTTACCACCAAAACCCTTATTGGGTATAGCCTTTATTAGCCACTGGCATTATTTCTATATTATATTTTATATCAACTATTTTTAGTATTAACCAAGTCCAATTGGAATTATTTAATTTCCAATCAGCTTTTAACTCAACGGGTATTTTTATTCCATTTCTTAATTCCGTTTTGGTCGCAGTCACAGTCCATTCCGTAGGTTTTACATCTTTAACATCTTTGAAACGCATTGCTACAAACTTTTTAAAATTTCCTTTTTCATCAAAGTGGAACACGCCCGAACCTTTTGTTCCGTTAAACACCATAGTTGCTTTTGCGGAAGTGTTATCCATTTTATCCCAAACGATGTAAGGGTTTAAAGCGGCAGAAGGAAACCAAACAATTTCAGCCAAATATCTCTGTAAGATTGCTTGATTTATTTTTCGATTGTTTTTTTCATTTACAACTGGAATGAAAGATAATAACTTAATTATCATTTCTCCTTTTCCATTCTCAAATTTATCTCTACCTACTACATTCAATACAGGATTCATTTTCAAGTTTACTGACCAATTAAAGGCAGGTGGTTCAATTGTGAAATACTGTTTTGCTTTGGCATTGTTCCAATCTTTTTGCTCGGGTTTCATCAACATTTGTAAGTCTTGTTCCAAATAAACACTGTAAACCGCTTCTTTATCTATTATTCCGCTATTCAACAACCATTTTTGGACTATTGTTGGCAAGTCAGAGATCATTTGTTCCGAAAGGATATTTTTATTTGTAGTGTTTGATTTTTCAAACATTTTTACTATTTCATCATTCACTTTTCTTTCAAAACTGAAAGTAGAATATACTATTATTGTTGAAATGAGAATAATCAAATTTAAAATTGTCCCAAATTTAGCATCACTCCAAAAGTTAATAATTAAAAACTGAGAAAGAATTACTCCCACAATTCCGAATACCCACCAATAATCATATTTTGTTATCAATAGAACTGTGGTAATTACAAATAAAACAAAAGACAACAACCATACTATTCCGAATGTTTTGGAAATTGGTTGTGAAATCGCATTAAATTCCAATATGCCAAATGCCTTTAAAAATCCAAATAAATGGATGATTCCGTGTAATACAGTAATGATGATCAATATAATTCTCATTATTTTATAATGACATACTTATAATTGTTGTTATTTTTTATCTATTCATAATTCATTTATTAAAATAATCTTAATATGTTGAATTATTGTTTACTTTATAAATGTTATTCATCTACTATTAAGCCTTTCTACTACCATACTTGAAAAGTATTTCACCCCTGTTTTTATACATTCTTCATCAACTGCAAAATTTGGTGAATGTGGCATCGCAATAAATCCTTTTTGAAAGTTCGATGCACCTAAGAAAAAATATACACCAGGGATTTTTTTTTGATAATTTGAAAAATCATCATTAAAATTTGGAACTACACCATAAATCGGAGAGACACTTTGTTCCCCATAAATTCTTGAAATAATAGCTAAAGACTTTTCTGTAAGAATGGGATCATTTTTTACTGTTTGGTATTCATTAGTAAATCCCACCGAGACAAGCTGATTCTTAAAATCTGAATCAATAATTTGACTCTTAACTTTTTGAAGCAAACTGTCCAATTTGGTTTTACTTGTTCCGGTTAAATATGCCTCAAGAGAAATCTCACTTTCATTCTCTTCAATTTTAAAATTTTGGTCAACTATCAAATAATTTTGATATATGCTTTGGCGGTTTGAAAGTCCAATTTCTGGGTCACCAAGATTCTGGTAATTCCAAAATTTGCTATCGGACTCAATATTCATCTGTTTCAATAAAATATCTTTTGCAAACTGTATTTTGTCAGTTGAAGTATCCTGATTTTTAAAAGTTATTTTTATTACTTTAACATAAGCATAGACTTCATTGGCTTTAGCTGAAACAGCACCTACTGGCATTGGATTTACATGTAAACTATATATCTCATCAGGTGAAATTATATCAAACAAACCATCATTAATCATTGATTTGGCTCCTTTGTTTATTTCCTCTGCGGGCTGAAAGATGAAATAAACAGTTCCATTTAAATTCGCTTTTAGACTTGCAAGCACATTAGCCATACCTAATCCAATTGTTGTATGAACGTCATGTCCACAAATATGCCTTACACCTTCAGTTTTTGATTTGTAGTCAACTATTTCTTCAAAATTTGTTTTAAGTGCATCTATGTCAGTACGCCATGCAATTCTTTTCCCACTATTGCCACTCTTGAGGATTCCGATAACACCATATCCCCCTATATTAGTCTTAACCTCTAGGCCAAGTGATGATAAGTATTTTTCAATGAATTTAGACGTCTTCAGTTCTTGCGCAGACAATTCAGGATATTCATGAAAATGTCTTCTTATATTAACTAAACTATCGTAAATACTATCTGTCTTTTTTTGTATAATATTATGAATCAAAAATTCGCTGCCTTCATTTTGCCCATAAACTATACCAAAGCAAAATAAAATAATGGTTAATGAAATATTTATTTTATTGATTTTTTTCATAAATATTATATTTAGTTTTATTTTTTTATTCAACTTTTTAAAGAACAGAATGTTTCTTGCTTGTTGCTAATTATTTGATATGGCCAGTTTTAATTGATTATATCAGTCGATAAGCGAAGCTATATCTTTTAAACTATTAATTCAACGCCTTAAAATGAATAAAAGCCAGAATATATTAACCTTTGTTTAAAATTATAACTCTATAGATTCCCCAATTTCAAGAAGCATAAGGTCTTTATCTTTATCGAAGAATTTTCGCTTTGCGGCTTCATGATTAATTTCTATATAACCAAAAGTATCAAAATGGTAACCTAAAATTTTATCGCATTCCACAAAATCACTAGCTATAATAGCATCATCAATTCCCATTGTAAAATTATCTCCAATGGGCAAAATAGCAAGATCTAATTTAGTTTGTAACGGAATTAATTTCATATCGTAAGTTAAAGCAGTGTCTCCAGCAATGTAAATATTTTTACGTTCACCTTCTATAACAAAACCTCCTGGTTGTCCACCATAACTGCCATCGGGAAATGAAGATGTGTGTATGGCATTTACGTATTTAATGCGTCCAAAATCAAATTCCCAACTTCCACCATGATTCATTGGGTGACCTTCTATGCCTTTGTTTTGATAATGTGTTACGATTTCGAAATTAGAAATTATTACAGCTCCTGTTCTTTTAGCAATGGCTTCAACATCCAAAATATGATCTTGATGTGCATGTGTAACTAAAATATAATCCGCTTTTAAATTATTAATATTAATATGCGAAGCTTTTGGATTACCTGAAATAAATGGATCTACAAGAATGTTTGTCTCTCCAATTTGAATTTGAATACTCGCATGACCTAAAAATGTGATTTTCATAATTAAAGTTTTTAATTTAAACTATTGCTATTCTAACATCATAAATTGTCTTTTCTTTCTTCCAGAACTCATCATAATAAATTTGTTGTTTTTAAAGGTTCCGTAATGCGGTAAATAATACGTTTTACCTTTATTGTTCTGAATTTTATTGTAAGATACTTTTCCGTCCTCTGAATATTCAAAATCATACAAAGCAGAAGATTCAAACCAACCTTTTGATGCTTTAGTTCTTCCATCTTTCTTTTCGGTAAGATTTTTTCCTGAATTGAGAATGACATGCAATTTATCATCTTTTAAAAAAGCATTGTACGAAGGAGCTGGTGCGCGTTTAAAAATACTTCTTCCCCAATCTAAATCTCCTTCAGTATTAAATTTTAAAATAAGAATATCGTTGTAATGGAATGTAGTAGTCCAATAGCCTCCATTTCCTGTATTTACATAAGTGCTGGTTACGTAAAACTCTTCGGCTAATAAATAGGTGTTTCCGTTATTATCTAAAATTACATAATCAATATAAAAATTTGAAAGTTCTTTTTTCTTCTTTTTAGCTGCTTTTCTATATCCATACAAATCTTCATAAACATCTAAAGGAAGTTTGTATGCCTTTTTTTCTTTCACAATTAATTGTTCTGTATCAATAACAAAACTGCAACCACCTTTTATTCTCCCTACATTTTTTTCAGAATAAAATCCTATTAAATGAAATTTGTTATCACTATTTGAAATGATTAATGACCTAACATGATCATTCTCTAAACCTATTTTTAAATCTTGATTTGTATCCTTTGTGATTTTATTTAAAATAAACTGATAATTTGCTTCTCCTTTCTTTTTTTGAGATTTCCCTTTTAAAAATAATTTACCTACTGTAAAAACTGTTCCTGCATTATCAACAACTAAATCGTTAGGCTCAAAAAACTTTTCTTTATGTTCTTGATATGCTTTTTTGTAAACTTCTTTTAAAGTGTTTGAATTATAAACTCGTATAGTATAGGAATTACTGTTTTTTTTGATATTATCTGTAGCTACTGCTATGTAATTGCCATCTGGTGAAATTGCAAAACTTGTTTGACGTTTATTATTTCCAGAAAATAGGCTTCCATTTTTTTCGACTGTAGTACTAAAAAGTTCTACTTTTTTATGCGATTTATTTTCTAAATTAAAAATATGACAATAAATAATACGTTCATTTTTTTTTGGAGAAAATACTGTAAACACTTTTATTTCGTCTTCAAAAAATACATCGCCAACATAATTTTCTTTTTTATGGCTTTCTACAACTTTACTAAATATTTTGTTTAAATCCTTATCGAAAACATCAAATAGAATATTCTTTTTACTTTCTCTTACTATTCCTGTTAATCCATCATTTGATGTATGTATAGATATTACACTTATGGCTTTTACTTCATCTTTAAATTCGGGACTTTCTGTTATAGCTAAGTTTGTTGTTTGCGAAACAATAAGGTTTACACAAAATAAAAGCAAAACTAATGTAGTAGCATTAGAGTAATTTCTTATTCTGTTAGCTGAAGACATATTATCGAAAAAAGTAATTTTCATATAATCTAAATTATTTATTAAAAAGCATTATAAATATGACCAATTCCTAACAAAAAGGCAAGAGCAAAAGTAGAAAGTGCTAAAATTTTTAATTGTGGATCTAACAATTTTGGCTCTTTATTTTTTATAACATTCACAATATGCAAAGTCAAAGGAATAAAAACAACCAAAAAAACGAGGTTAGAAAACGACCTATAATAAAAAACAGCAAATAAGACAGACAACAGCATAGCTGAAATAATTAAAAAAGAATGATAAATCTTTGCCTTATTGATACCTAATTTTACTGCAATAGTAATTTTGTTTGAAGCTCTATCCGATTCAATATCTCGCATATTGTTTAGGTTTAAAACTCCAGCACTTAACAAACCAATTATACAAGCTGGAAATATTAGTACATGATCTAATTGCTTAGAGAATAAAAAATAAGCTCCCATAACACTTATCAAACCAAAAAAAAGAAATACCATAATATCCCCTAAAGCTCTATAACCATAAGCTGTAGAGCCGACAGTATATTTAACAGCTGCATAAATACATAAAAGCGCTAACACAAAAAATAACAAAGAATACAAAAACTGGCTGCTTTTAAAAGCACTATAAACAAGTAAAAAGGTTAAAACAATAACAATTAAAATATTTATCTTAATTGCATCATACATTTGTTCTGGAGTGATTTTTCCGCTTTGTAAGGCTCTTTCTGGTCCAATCCTGTCTTGATTGTCGGTTCCTTTTACACCATCACCATAATCGTTGGCAAGATTCGATAAAATTTGCAAACTCAATGTTGTTAAAATAGCAAAAATGAATATTGAAATTTCAAAAAATCCGTTATAATAAGCCATACTACTGCCTACAATAATTCCAGAAATTGAAAGTGGTAAAGTTCTCAACCTTATAGCTGAAATCCATGGTTTAATTTTATTCATTGATACAATAATAGTTGGTTTAAATGTTCAACGTTATTATTTAAAAGCCAATAGAAAAGACCTCACAGGTTTTAAAAACCTGTGAGGTCTGATACTCAATTATGGAATCCACTTCTTTTCAAAATTGGGTTTTCTCTTTTCTAAAAAGGCGTCACGTCCTTCTTTAGCTTCATCTGTCATATATGCTAAACGTGTTGCTTCTCCAGCAAAAACTTGCTGCCCAACCATACCATCGTCGGTTAAATTCATGGCGAACTTTAGCATTTTAATAGATGTTGGCGATTTTTCTAAAATTTCTTGTGCCCATTTATAAGCAGTATCTTCAAGTTCATCATGAGGTATTACGGCATTAACCATTCCCATATCGTAAGCTTCTTGTGCAGAATAATTTCTTCCGAGGAAAAAAATCTCACGCGCTTTCTTCTGTCCTACCATTTTTGCCAAATAAGCCGATCCATAACCTCCATCAAAACTGGTAACATCAGCATCTGTCTGTTTAAAAATAGCGTGTTCTTTACTTGCCAAAGTTAAATCGCAAACCACATGTAAACTATGTCCTCCACCAACTGCCCAACCTGGAACAACAGCAATTACTGCTTTTGGCATAAAACGTATAAGGCGTTGCACTTCAAGTATATTTAAACGATGATAGCCATCTGTACCAACATAACCTTGATGACCTCTTGCTTTTTGATCTCCTCCACTGCAAAACGAATACACACCATCTTTGGTCGATGGTCCTTCAGCACTTAATAAAACTACGCCAATACTTGTGTCTTCTTGAGCATCGTAAAAAGCTTCGTACAATTCTTTTGTGGTTAATGGACGAAAAGCATTTCTAACATTAGGTCTGTTAAAAGCAATACGAGCAACACCATTACATTTTTTATAAGTAATGTCTTTATATTCTTTAGCAGTTTTCCAATTAATCTTGCTCATTATTAAAAAGTTTTCAATGTAAAAATACATATTAAAAGGTATTCTTTTATTTGTTTTTTTGAGTATCTTTAAAATATCTTTTAAATCCCTTAAAATGACTATCAAAGATTCTACTTTGGCTAGTGAAGCTAATTATGTTTACAATCTAAAATCTGGAGACCTCTATTTTTACGATGATTATTTAATTTCTGAAGTACATGAAGGTGTTATAGTTATGTATAATGACTCTCTTGAAGTTCTTAATTTAGTCCACAAACATTATGGGTTTGAAAAGCCTTATGGACTTATAAGTCATCGGTTCAATTCTTATTCAGTAAACCTGTCCGATCTTCTTCCAATTGCACATGAATTTGGATTACTTGTCGCTAATGCAGTAGTTGCTTATACTGATATGGCTTTGAAGAATTTTGAGTTAGAAAAACGCGTTCTAATGCTTAAAGGAGAGTCTTTTGACAATATGGAGGATGCTATAAAATGGACAAAGGCTGAAATTGATAAAGCCAATTTAGAGAAAACAATTTCTTAACTTTCAGATAACCTTATCCCTCCTTTTTCTATAGTAATTATTCGTTGTTTGTATAATGATCCAATAGCTTTTTTGAAGTTCTTTTTGCTCATTTGAAACACTTCTTTTATGTCTTCTGGTGATGATTTATCGGTAAGATTAACAAAGCCACTATTATCTTCAAGTTCGCGAATAATAGCTTCGGCATTAGGTTCAATGTTTCTATAGCCAACTTGCCCTAAAGAAATATCTAATTTATTATCCTTGCGTATTTTTTTTACAATACCTTTCAATCGATCTCCAACACTTAAGTCCTGAAAAATATTATCGTTAAAAATTAAACCTGAATGTTTTTTATTAACGATAACATTCATTCCAATTTCGGAAGGATGAGACACAATTAAATCGACTTCTTGAAACTGTTCTACAGTAAGGTCTTGGTTACTTAAAAACTTGTTTGTTTTACTTGAAGCTACCAATCTGTCGGTTTTTTCGTCTAAATAACAATACACCAAATACCAACCGCCTTTCTTCATTTTAAAAGTTTGTTCTTTAAACGGACAGAACAATTCCTTTACCATTCCCCAATCTAAAAAAGCACCATGTTCTGACACTTCATTACAGCGTAAAACTGCAAATTCTCCTTTTGTTATATATGGTTTATCTGTTACAGCAACAAGACGTTCTTCGTTATCTAAATAGACAAAAACTTCTAACTTATCCCAAATTTTAAACTCTTTTGGAACATATCTGTTTGGTAATAATACTTCGTTATCTTCTTCATCACTTAAAAACAAACCTGGTTCTTTTTCGCGAAGAATGGTTAGTGTATTATATTCACCTATGTGTATCATGCTGCAAATGTAATGATATTAACGTCATAAAATAAAAAAGCATCACAACTAAATGTGATGCTTTTTACAATAAATGTTAAGCTTGCTAGTAAGCAGATTCTTTACCAAAATGTTTAGTCAATAAATAATATACAACCGCTCTGTATTTGTTACGATTAGAACGACCATAAGTATCCATTACTTTGTCAATTCCTTTGTCCAAATCCGTACCATCTTTTAATCCTAATTTTTTAATTAAGAAGTTGTTTTTTACAGTTGCAAGTTCTGATTCGTCACTTCCAGAAACAGTTGCCGCATCTGCATTGTAGATTGAAGGCCCACAACCAATGGTTACTTTAGTTAATAAATCCATGTCTGGATTTACACCACACTTGTCTTTTAAATCTGCTGCGTACTTTACAATAAGTTCGTCTCTTTTACTCATAATGTTTTTATTTAAAATTAATAAAGCTAACTACTAGCTAATTAGATACACAATATACAAAAAAAAGTCACATTTCATATTAAATAATACTCTTGAAATAATTAAGTAATATTTCATCATTAATAGTTCTTGGCGTAAATATTTCGAGAAGTTTTGGTTGATTTTCTTCTGAATAAAATGATTGTAAAACCAAAGTTAATTCGTTTTCATTTGAAGCAGAAACATATTCAAATTGATACATTTCGCTAATCTGTTTGGCTGTAAGATCATGTTTGGTTTCAAAATATACATCAAAATTATCTGTGTTTTTATCGCCTGGAAGAATTCTGAAAATCCCTCCTCCTCCATTATTAATCACAATGATTCTAAAATTATTTGGTATGTAATTATTCCAAAGTGCGTTACTATCGTAAAAGAAACTTAAATCTCCTGTAATAAAAGTTGTTTGCTCATCAATAACTAAAGCTGCTCCAATTGCAGTAGAAGTGCTTCCATCTATGCCACTTGTGCCTCTATTACAAAATACTGTTAGCGTTTTGTTTAAGTCAAATAGTTGCGCATAACGTATGGTTGAACTGTTGCTAAGTTGTAACATATTATTATTTGGAATACTTTTTAAAACAATGTCGAAAACTTTTAAATCGCTAAATGGAATTTTTTGTAAATACGTTTGATGTTTTCTTGCTCTTATTTGTTTCACACTTTGCCAATAGTATTGGTAATCACTTGTTGCATGGTTGTCATTTTTTAGAAGAATTTTAAAAACCTCATTGACAGAAGCTTTAAAATGTTTACTTAAACAGAAAAATGTATCATTAGCTTTTTTCTCATCAATGTGCCAATGGTGTTTTGGCTTGTACTCACGCAAAAATGCTTTTATTTTTTTTGAAACAATCATACCTCCAAAAGTTAGTAGAACTTCAGGTTGTAAAGCCTCATATTCTTCATCTTTTAATGGTGCAATAATTTTATCAATACTCGGGAAAAACTTGTCATGATGCAAATTAGATGTCGTTTCGGTAAAGACTATAACGCTATCATCATTAGCCAAAATATCTAAATATTGTTGTTCAATTTCATTTGGTTGATTTACACCAACTAATACCATTTTACGTTTTGCATTGTCCCAAATTGAAATGTAATCGTCTATGTTTTCTAACTTATCTTGTCCAACTTCAATATTATCAATTGATTTTGATACTATTGAAAATTCATCTACAACTTCATAAAGTGGTTCTTCAAAAGGAATATTAATATGCACAGGTCCTTTTTGAGAAATTGAAGTGTTTAAAGCTGAATATATTTCAATCTCATTTTCCGGTTGAGCATTCTCTTTCAAATTTGCTGAATAAAGAATATGATTCGCAAAAACATTTTCCTGATTTACGGTTTGTCCATCTCCAATCCCGATTAGCTGTTTTGGTCTATCAGCCGATAAAACCACCAACGGAATATCGCTATAAAACGCTTCGGCAATAGCCGGATAATAATTTAATAGTGCGCTTCCAGAAGTACAAACCAAAGCTACAGGCTCTCTTAATTGTTGTGCAATTCCTAATGCAAAAAATGCAGCAGAGCGTTCATCCACAATACTATAACATTTAAAATAATTGTGATTGGTAAAACCAAGAGTTAAAGGTGCATTTCTACTTCCCGGAGAAATAACAATGTGCTTTATATTTTTAGCCTTACAAAGCTGAATAATGGTTTGTGCAAGTGGATGTTTTGGTAACTTCATTAAATTAGTTGAATTGTTCAAATGTAATAATAAAAAATAGGTTTCGACATTGTTTATCTTGAGCGTAGTCGAAAGGCTCAACTAGGCAAAGCCCTTTTAATTATTTCAGTTTTATTAAGGGTTTCGTCCCATTCATTTTCTGGAATTGAATCTTTTGTAATTCCACCACCAACATATAAAACTGCTTGATTGTTTTCGAGTTGCATACAACGTAAATTGACGAATAATTCGGAATTATCCGAATCTATTTTACCCAAAAAACCTGTATAATACTCACGATTATAATCTTCATTTTTTAGTATAAACTGTTTAGCTGGTCCTTTTGGAAAACCACAAACTGCTGGAGTTGGATGTAAGTTGCTGAGCAACTGTTTAAAGTTTAAAAGTTTAAAGTTTAAAGTTCCAAAAATTGCAGTTTTAAGATGTAATAAGTTTCCAGCTTTTATGGTTTCAATTTTAGATATACTTATTTCTTTTACTGAAGACTGAAGACTGCTAATTATATAATCGGTTACCAATTGTTGTTCTTCCTTTTCTTTATTTTTCCATTCTACATCAAGTGTTCCTTTATATTGTTGTGTTCCTGCTAATGCCATTGTAGAAAAACGACTCCCTTCAATTTTTAATAAGGTTTCTGGTGTTGCGCCAAGCCACAAGCCTACTTTTGGGTGATACCACATATATACAAACGCAGAAGAGTATGAATTTAGTAAGTTTTTAAAAATTGAAATTGGATTATTATCCAAAAGTGAAACAAATTCTTGTCGAGATAATACTACTTTTTGGAATCGATTGGTTTTAATTGCGTCTATTCCTTTTTGTACTAAATTAATGTGCTTTGTCATTCCTGCCTTTCGACTCCGCTCAAGATAAACTTCGGCAGGAATCTCATTATCACTTTCTATCACTTTGTTTGAATGGATTTCTTCATTTATAGGAATGATAAAACTTGAACTTAATACTTCAGAATTTTCTAAAGGCATTAAAACAGCATCTTCTTTGTCATTAAAAGGTGCAAAAACAAATCCGTTTTCTGAAAAATTTTTAGTGATATATAGTTCAGAATCTTGCTGAAGTATTACCTTAATAGCAAGAGTATTTGGTTTTTTATATACTACAAAAGGCAACTTACTTTTATGTTGCTGTTCAATCCTTCCAAAAAAATCTTCCGAAGTCATTTATTTGGATTTAGGAAGTGCAATAGTAGTTAACTTACATACTGAAATTAAGTTGTCGTCTTCATCAGTAATTCTAATATCAAACAATTGCGTCGTCTTTCCTTTATGAATAAACGTTGCTTTAGCATAAACATATCCTTCTCTTATGCTTTTAATATGATTTGCCGAAATCTCAATGCCTCGAACAAAAACTTTATCAATATCTAAAAAAATATGAGCTGCAAAACTCCCAACGCTTTCGGCCAATGCAACAGTTGCACCTCCATGCAACACGCCATCTGGCTGATGAACTCTGGAATTGACAGGCATTTTAGCAACAAGAAAATCATCACCAACATCAATCATTTCTATGTTTAATGTTTCCATTAATGTATTTTTACAAACCGAATTGGCATGAGCTAAAATTTCTTCTTTAGATAATTGCATAGAAATAATATATTTTTGTAAAAGTACAAAACACGCATCAAAATGAAATCAACCGAAAAAGAAATTTCTTATACTACTACAAATTCGTATTCCACTTTAAATACATTAACCAGTAAAACAAAAACAGTTTGGTTTGTTTGTCATGGCATGGGTTATTTAAGTCGCTATTTTTTAAATTATTTTACTGAATTAAATTCAGACAAAAATTATATCATAGCTCCACAAGCACAAAGCAAATATTACATTGCTCCAAAATTTAAACACGTTGGAAGCAGTTGGCTTACCAAAGAAAATACCATTAAAGAAACCGAAAATATAATGCGATATTTTGATGCTATTCTTGAAGCAGAGCAATTACCAAAAAGTATTAATCTTATTGTTTTAGGGTATTCTCAAGGTGTTTCTGTTACTATGCGCTATGTTGCAAAACGGCAATTACACTGCAATCAATTGGTATTGATGTCTGGCGGAATTCCGAAAGAATTAATCGCAAAAGACTTTGATTTTTTAAACGGAAAAACAAAAGTGTCATTAATTTATGGCACACAAGACGAGTATATGAATAAAGAACGTATGATTTATGAAAAACAGCGTGTACACGAATTATTTGGAAATGATGTTACAATAATTCCTTTTGAAGGGAAACATATTGTAAATGTTGAAATTATTAATGCCTTAATTTGATTTGAAAGCACCAACACTAGAAAACGAATTTGCAAAACTCACTTTACTAGACTTAAGTAATTATGAGAAGCTGCTCCAAATTGCTCAACAAGACAAACTCGTACAATATTCGCCTAGTAAAATTGACACTCACGACGATTTAAAAAGCTATGTACAAACTGCAGTAGATGGTTACTACCATAAAACGACTATCCCATTTATTGTTTTTGATAAAACCAAAAATGCATACGCTGGATGTACACGTTTTATGAATATGGACTGGAACAATAAAGTGTTAGAAATTGGTGCAACGTGGATTGGTAGAGAATTTCAAGGCACTGCTTTAAACAAAAATATGAAATTTTTAATGCTACAATATGCTTTTGAAACTCTAAACTTTGAAAAAGTGGAGTTTAGAATAGACGAGCGTAACATAGGTTCTCGAAAAGGAGTTGAAAAAATTGGTGCAACACTTGAAGGCATTATGCGACAAAACGTATATCTATTAGATGGTTTTAAACGCAATACCTGTTGCTATGGGATTTTAAAAGAGGAATGGAAAAGAATAAAAGAAACTGTATTTAGAGGGTTTTAGGGGTGTCGTCTTATAGATTGACTATGAATGGATTTTCGCAAGTAGATTTGTATTAGCAATTAATTTTATTCGTTGTTGTACGCAGTTTTTCTTCGTTTGTGGATGTTGTTCCTTTTTATTTTTTCAATTCGGATCTCAATTTTTGTTAATTCCGTATTTTTCTTTTTCAGTTTTGGTCATGATTCCTGCGTTACCCTTTGCTTTACCATTCTTGAAAAAGAACATCCATATTTGTTCTCCTTCTTCATTGTAAATATTTAATGTGCCTGTCCCTTTCTTAAGAGTTCCCATATCTTGAGGTTTTCCATCAGGCGCAAAATTAGAAATCACTTCCCACGGAATGCCATTTTTGTAAATTACTTTGCTCCAAACTGAACCGTTTGGATAATGATATATATATATTCCATTGTAAGATGGTGCCAATTCGATAGTCTCAATAATTTTTATACCAGGAACGATTGCTGCTAAACCACCTGTCTTATCATTGATTGTTCCATGCACTAAACCAGTAATAGTAGGTTCAATACCAATATCTGGTCTAAAACCGTTTCTCGGATTTTCGACAACGTGCATAACTGGTCCACCGCTAAAACCAGAAATACTTGGGTCATCTAGAAGAAAAAAGGGATTAATAATTTTATTATCAAATCTTTGTAAATATATAATGTCGCTAGAAGGTCTTAAGTTTTTTGTAATCGGAGAAATAGAATTAGGTAAAACTCCTAACCCAAAAGGAAATCCAAAAACTGTTACTTCTTTTAATCGGTCAGGTCCTTCTAGTTTATCCATGATTGCTGTATGACCAATCATGCCTATCTTTAGAGACTTAAAATAATCCGTATCAATAATCTTAAGCGGTATATGTAAAACTGCTACATCTGCAGATGGGTGTAAAATCCAGTTTACTTTTGTGCCAATGGATCCAGTGAGATTCTTTATTGTTACTTCTCTTTTCTTTCCGTTTTTACCTTGATAAATAAGTTTAGTATTTACTGACAGATTTTTAGCGACATGAGCTGCTGTAACTAAATAAATATCCAAATTTTTTGAAATGAAAAATCCAGAACCAAGTTTGAAGGCTTTTAAATTTTTTAATTTTCCATTAATAGGGTCTTTTAATATAATTTCATATTCCTTACCATTTATTTCATTCGTAACAGGAATAGAATCATTAATGAAAACTATAGAACTAAACAGTTCTCTAATATCTATATCCTTGCTCTGAGCTTTTAATTGACAGGAAAGGCAACAAATTATAACGAATAAAAAATGTTTCATATTATCGTTTTGGTTAGAGATAATGTTATGATACGGTTCTGTTTAATACTAAATCAATTCCGATAACTATCGGAAGAGCACAGGATGAACTATATCATTAGATAAGCGAAGATAAGTCTTTATAATCTTGTAATCAACAGCTTACGCCTTAAATTCTTGACATATTATTAACAATTTTGTAGTTAAAGGGATTTAATTATTTTGTATATCTCGATTTTTTATTAATATAAGGTTAAAAAGATGTTTCTGAAATTCTCATATTATCAAAAAGTAATACACATCCACTAGATGTAGCACTGACACCTACTTCAAGAATATTTTGAACTGAATTTGATGTTGGTAAATTAATTCCAGTTGCTGAAATTATTGGTATTCCGTCTTGCCATAACTCAATAATGCCATCATTTTCATTACTGTATTTTAAATGAATTTTTAGAGTAAACCATTGATTTTGACTTATGGTAATTCCTGAATCATTATCAATATTTAGTTTAGCCCCAAATTTATTTTCAAATTCTATTTTGTCACCACGAATTACAACTCTTGAACCAGGACTTTCATGAAAATATCCATTTTCAAAGTCGATTAAACTAAAAGGCATTCCACTTTCAATATAAAAATCTGCTTGATACCAAACTTCTGAACCTTTTGTATAATAATTAATTGAAGATGATATAGAAGATTTTGCGGTAATCATATTGGCAGTTGGTGGTACACTTGTAAACTTCAACACTTTATTTGAAGCATTTGTAGGATCTGTTATCAGTTCTATCTTATTATCAATAAAGGTGCAGGTTCCATCAAGAATACAATTTCTTAAGGCATTATAATCAACTATTTCGGGTGTTGCAGGACTTTGTAATGTAAAACTATCCCAATATAAATCGGTATTAGAAACTGACATAATAAACAAATCTGTGAATGAGGTATAACTTTCAAAATCTTCAATAAAATTATTATTCGTTGGGAAAAGTTCTCCACTATCAGTAATTAAAAATGTGCCTGAAGCATTAGTAAGATAATTGTCTTGAAGGAAATTTGGGTCAAAATATTGCAATATAAAAGTACATAAACCATTATCATTAATATATGCTTTTCCGTCTTCATAAATAAATACATCATCACCATCTGGTGTTGTAAATTTTTCTAATAAGTTATTGGAATTGCAACCACTTAATTCATTATCAAAATCATTTTCTTTACACCTGTTGAAAAGCAATAGAATTAAGCAAGCAACTATTAAATTTGATTTCATTGAAGTTTTTTAATGTGATATAACGATTAAGATATCAAACGATAAACGAAGCTAAGCTTTTAAAAACTCGTAATCAATAACTTACGACTTAAATTCTTTACAGATTATTAACAATTTTAGTTGCTCAAAAAAATCTTAAACACATAATTATTAATTTAATGCGAGGATTTAGATAAAATATTTATATTTAATTTTCTAATAATCCCAAATTAGGATTAACTGTAGAAAAACAACGCTGATAAGCGTAATTGTTTTTTTCAACTCGTTAATAAAGTATAGTCACACCTACTTAACAAGTATTAATATGAAACGAGCATATTAAAATTTTTATCACCAAAGGAAAATGATTAATAGCCGTGCCTGCGGCAGGCAGGCGAACAGCATGTGACCTATAAAAACAATAAATTTAACACATGAAAACAATTATAAGCATTTTAATTTTATCGTTTACAGGTGTTTGTAACGCACAGTTTATTACTGTAGAGGACAAAATGCATTTAGCTTCTGGAGCTTTAATATCGGCAGCAACTTACACATTGGTATATACAAACACTAAAAACAAAAAAAAGGCCTTCTGGTACAGTCTAGGTACATCTACACTAGCTGGTATTTTAAAAGAGGTTTATGATAGTAGTAAAGATAATAATAGGTTTGATTCTAAAGAAGCAATAGCAACAACAATAGGTGGTTTTACTGTTAGTTTGACTTTAGAAATATTTGTTGGTAAAAAGAAGAAATAGAAAACTGCATATACAAGACTATAACGTCATCTCGGATTTTGATATAAATAACTTAAATTCAATTAACTAATTTTGCAACAATATCTTTTGTATCCAATATAGCTTTAGTATGTTCTATACTAGGTCCAGCAACCCAAACCGTTTTATAAGTGGCTTTTGTTGCTGCTTTTTTGGTAGCATTCATCCCAATAGAAAACCGAATCATTTTTACCCATTTTTTAAGTGTCTTATTTTTGTTTAAAACAGTTTCTATCCACGTTTGCTTAGTACCTATTTTTTGCACATAAGGTGTATTAATTACAGTACATGGTGTACCAGAAATACGTTCGGTCATCACAATATCATCTGCACCATAATCTACACAAGCTTGTTTATATTCTTGTGTCACACCAGCTTCGGTTGAAGCAATAAAAGGGCTTCCAACCGAAACGCCTGCGGCTCCATAACTTAACATTTCATCAATATCTGCTTTACTGCCAACACCTCCTGCCGAAATTATTGGAATATTGCAATTAGCAACCAGTAGCTTAATTAAATCTTCTGGAGATAAATTGCCACGATGTCCTCCAGCTTGATCGTTTACAGCTATAATAGCATCTGCTCCTAATCTTTCTACTTTCTGTGCAAATTTTAAATCGGTAACATCGCAAAATACTTTTATTCCTTTTGCATGTGCTTGTTTAATGGTTTCTTCAGGACTACCTAAAGATGTAATAATAAAATCGCAACCTTCGTCGCAAATCACTTCTAATTGCGCTTTATACTTAATATTAGATTTGTTTACAATTAGATTAAATCCAAACGAACCTCCCTGCTTGTCCGGCAGGCAGGCTTCTACTTTTGCTGCTTTTAATTCTTTTATAGCTGCTCTTAATTGATCTAATGTTCTATAATTTAATGCTGGAATACAACCAGCAATTCCGCTTTTCATGGCTTCAATAACCATAGCAGTATTTGAGACCAAAAACATTGGTGCTTGAATGATTGGGTATTTTATATCTAGGAGTTGTGTGAGGTTTGTCATATTAAAAAGTTTCAGTAAATATAGTAAAAGCCCTTTTGTCCTTCGGACATTTTAACTCTTACGTGTTTATTTTTATATAATTGATTCGTTGAATTTTCTATTTCCCAAAAGGGAAAAATATTTTTTATACAGTCATCCGTCTAATTAAACAAAAAAGCGCAACTTTTAAAAGTTGCGCTTTTTGTTATTAAGATTCTTCGCTTTGTTGAGAATGATATTTATTTCACTTCTTCAAAATCAACATCTTCCACGTTATCAGCTTCAGTTGTTTCATCACCATTTTGACTTGCATCCTGTCCAGCTTCTCCACCTTGTTGCCCGTCAGCTTGTGCTTTATACATCTCTTCACTCGCTACTTTCCAGGCTTCATTAATTTTTTCTAAAGCTGGATCAATAACTTCTATATCTTTCGTCTCATAAGCTTTCTTCAATTCTTCTAAAGCATCTTCAATTGGTTTCTTTTTATCATCTGATAATTTATCTCCAAATTCTTTTAGTTGCTTTTCAGTTTGAAAAATCATAGCATCAGCAGCATTCAATTTTTCAGCAGTTTCTTTTGCTTTAGCATCTGCATCTGCATTAGCCTCAGCTTCTTGCTTCATTTTTTGAATTTCTTCATCTGTTAAACCAGAAGATGCTTCAATACGAATATCTTGTGTTTTATTAGTCGCTTTATCTGTTGCCGAAACATGTATAATTCCGTTGGCATCAATATCGAAAGTCACTTCAATTTGTGGCACTCCTCTTTGTGCTGGTGGAATATCAGATAAATGAAAACGACCAATCGTTTTGTTATCGGCAGCCATAGGACGTTCTCCTTGTAACACATGAATCTCTACAGAAGGTTGATTATCTGCTGCTGTTGAGAACACTTGAGACTTCTTAGAAGGAATTGTTGTATTGGCTTCAATTAATTTAGTCATTACATTACCCATTGTTTCAATACCAAGAGACAATGGTGTAACATCAAGAAGTAATACATCTTTAACATCTCCACTTAAAACACCACCTTGAATTGCTGCTCCAACTGCTACAACTTCGTCTGGATTTACACCTTTATTTGGTTTTTGTCCAAAGAATTTTTCTACAGCTTCTTGTACTGCTGGAATACGTGTAGAACCACCAACTAAAATAATTTCGTCGATGTCACTTGTTTTTAATCCAGCTGCTTTTAATGCCGTTCCGCAAGGTTTTATGGTGCGTTTTACCAAATCGTGGATTAATTGCTCGAATTTTGCTCTGGTTAATGTTCTAACCAAGTGTTTTGGTCCACTAGCAGTAGCAGTAACGTATGGTAAATTAATTTCTGTTTTTGAAGAAGAAGATAATTCAATTTTTGCTTTTTCTGAAGCTTCTTTTAAACGTTGCAAAGCCATAGGGTCTTTACGCAAGTCCATGCTTTCCTCTTTTTCAAATTCTTCGGCTAACCAATTAATTATTTTTTCGTCTATATCGTCACCTCCTAAATGGGTATCTCCATCTGTTGAAAGTACTTCAAAAACACCATCACCCAGTTCTAAAATGGATACATCGTGTGTTCCTCCACCAAAATCGAATACAACGATTTTTTGGTCTTTGTGCTTTTTATCCAAACCGTAAGCTAAAGCTGCTGCAGTTGGTTCGTTTATAATTCTACGAACTTTTAAACCTGCAATTTCTCCAGCTTCTTTTGTAGCTTGACGTTGTGCATCATTAAAATATGCAGGCACAGTAATTACAGCTTCGGTTACTTCTTGATCTAAAAACTCTTCAGCAGTTTTCTTCATTTTTTGAAGCACCATTGCCGATAATTCTTGTGGTGTATATAAACGACCATCTATATCTACTCTAGGTGTATCATTATCACCTTTTACAACTTTATAAGGCACTCGACCTATTTCTTGTTTACATTCAGAAAACTTGTTTCCCATAAAACGCTTAATAGAATAAACCGTTTTTGTAGGATTGGTTACCGCTTGTCGTTTTGCAGGATCGCCAACTTTTATTTCGCCTCCATCTACAAAAGCAATAACAGATGGTGTAGTACGTCTGCCTTCAGCATTAGTAATTACAACCGGTTCGTTACCTTCCATTACAGAGACGCAAGAATTTGTTGTTCCTAAATCTATTCCTATAATTTTACTCATAATACTTTATTCTTTAATTTTGTTATGTTAAATTACAACCTATCTTAAATTATTATATCGTCTTTTTTCATTCCAAACGTAAGCTTTTTTACTTGCGTTTAGCTTTTGCGTAAATTGATTGTCTTTTGTTCTCATTAGTTCTAAAATTTATAATTGTACATATTTTTATACATTATTCTTTAGTCAATCTTTATGCCAATAAAAAAATGCTGACATGATGTCATTTCACAACTCTAAGCTTGGTAGATATTTGCATCTTCATTAAGATGAAAAGACTATTTTACAGTCTTTATTTGTGAGATTATAATATGGATTATCTTTATATCTAAAATTATTGAATAAACTTTTCATTACATTTACAAACTATCTAATTTATACATTAAAAAATGTCAGTAGCTAAAAAAGAATACAAAAGAATTACTGTAAAAACATTAGTCGATATGAAAGCTAATGGAGAGAAAATATCGATGTTAACTGCCTACGATTATACCATGGCAAAAATAGTTGATGGTGCTGGTATTGATGTTATTCTTGTTGGAGATTCTGCCAGTAATGTTATGTCTGGGCATGAAACTACGTTGCCCATTACATTAGATGAAATGATTTATCATGCATCTTCTGTAATAAGAGCTGCAAATCGTGCACTTGTAGTAGTAGATCTTCCTTTTGGAAGTTACCAAAGTAATCCTAAAAAGGCCTTACGCTCTGCCATTAGAATAATGAAAGAAAGTGGTGGACATGCTGTAAAAATGGAAGGTGGAAAAGAAGTAAAAGAATCTATTAAACGTATATTAAATGCTGGAATTCCTGTTATGGGACATTTAGGCTTAACTCCACAATCCATATATAAATTTGGGACTTATACTGTTAGAGCTAGAGAAGAAGAAGAGGCTCTACAACTTATAGAAGATGCTAAAATGCTAGAAAAAGTTGGATGTTTTGGAATTGTTCTTGAAAAGATTCCTGCAGAACTCGCTAAACAAGTTGCAGAGAGTGTGAGTATTCCAATAATTGGAATTGGTGCTGGAAACGGCGTTGATGGACAAGTGCTTGTTTTACACGATATGTTAGGAATGACACACGAATTCAATCCGCGTTTTTTACGTCGTTATATGCATTTGTACGAAGATATGACAAAAGCCATTTCGCAATATGTAACTGATGTAAAAAGTAGTAATTTTCCGAATGATGAAGAACAGTATTAGTGTTCAGTGTTCAGTGCTCAGTGTTCAGTGTTCAGTGTTCAGAAAAATAAATTATTAGTGAATTAGTAGTGGCAAACAATTCAGAAAAAATTCTCTCTAATAAACACAATCTTCAGGTACTTTTTGAAGACAATCACATTATAACCGTAAACAAGCGTGCTGGAGATATTGTACAAGGCGATAAAACTGGAGATAAGCCTTTAAGCGATATCGTAAAAGACTATCTAAAAGACAAATACAACAAACCTGGAAATGTTTATCTCGGTGTTGTGCATAGGCTCGATAGACCAACTACAGGTATTGTGGTCTTTGCCAAAACGAGTAAGGCATTATCAAGACTAAACAAACTATTCGCCAATAAAGAAGTACAAAAAACCTATTGGGCAATTGTTAAAAATAAGCCTGAAAAAGAAAATGACACGTTAACGCATTGGCTAAAGAAGAATCCAAAAAATAATAAGTCAACTGCATTTGATAAAGAAATAAAAGACAGCAAATATGCAGTCCTTCATTACAAACTCATTAAAAAATTGAATAGTTATTATTTGCTAGAAATAAATCTTGAAACTGGACGACATCATCAAATACGCTCACAGCTTTCTAAAATTGGCTCGCCAATAAAAGGCGATCTCAAATATGGTTTCGATAGAAGTAATAAAGATGCAAGTATCCATTTACATTCTAGAGAATTAAAGTTTATTCATCCTGTTACAAAAGAAAAATTTAACATCACAGCTCCACTTCCAAAAGATACTGTTTGGGATGCTTGTTTATAATTTTTGTAGATTTACCTATAACTTTTAAAATGATTACTGAACTAATTCAAACCCAAAAAAACTATTTTTTAACTGGTGAAACAAAATCTGTTGCTTTCAGAAAAAAGGCATTATTACGTTTGAAAGCTGAAATCATTAAGTGTGAAAAAGATATTATTGATGCGCTTTATAAAGATTTAAAAAAGCCTGAATTTGAGTCGGTTTTAACTGAAACTGAAGTTGTACTCGGAGAGCTTAATTTAACCATTAAAAACCTAAATGCTTGGGCAAAGCCAAAACGTGTTTTCCCGTCAATGTTAAACTTTCCGTCAACCGATAAAATATATTCTGAACCTTATGGAAATACGCTCATTATTTCACCTTGGAACTATCCTTATCAGTTGGCCTTATCTCCTTTAATTGGAGCTGTTGCAGCTGGAAATACTGTAGTTTTAAAACCCAGTGAGCTTGCATCACATACTTCAAAAATACTCGAAGATATTATAACAACCGTATTTGAGACTAAACATGTTAGCGTTGTGCAAGGCGATGCAACTATTGCCCAAGAACTTTTAGAAAAACGTTGGGATTATATTTTCTTTACAGGAAGTGTTGCTGTTGGTAAAATTGTTGCCAAAGCTGCAGCCGAACATTTAACTCCTACAACATTAGAGCTTGGTGGGAAAAACCCTTGTATCATCGATGAATCAGCTAATATAAAATTGACAGCAAAACGTATTGTTTGGGGAAAATTTTTAAATGCTGGACAAACCTGTATTGCTCCAGACTATATACTTATTCATGATTCGGTAAAACAACAATTTATAGATGCTATGCAATCTGAAATTGAAACAGCTTTCACTAAAAACCCAGAAGCATCAAAAGACCTTGCAAGAATAGTAAATGAGCGAAATTTTAATCGCCTATTAACTATGCTACAAAATGAAACTATAGTTATTGGTGGAAAGACAAATGCAAACGAGTTGTACATTTCACCAACTGTTATAGATGAACCAAATTTAGACAGCGAAGTGATGAAGGGTGAAATTTTTGGACCAATTCTTCCTGTTTTAAGCTATCTAAATGAAGTCGATCTCAATACTATTATTTCAAAATATGATAAACCCTTGTCGTTATATGTTTTTAGTACTAATAATGCATTTGCTAAAAAAATGATCTCAACTTATTCTTTTGGTGGTGGTGCAATAAATGATACTGTTATTCATTTTTCAAACCATAGATTGCCTTTTGGAGGTGTTGGTCATAGTGGTATGGGAGCCTATCATGGCAAACGTTCTTTTGATACATTCTCTCATAAAAAAGCGGTTGTAAAAAAAGGGAATTGGCTAGATATCTCTATACGTTATGCTCCTTATAAAGGAAAAACAAAACTTATAAAATTCTTTTTAAAATATTTTTAATCTAACTAAAAAGCATACTCTAGCTTAAGAGTTACGCCTTTATTTGGTTTTGTATCAATTTGTAGTTTGGCATTTATAAGTTTGGCTCTACTTTTCATGTTTATTAGACCAGAACCTTTAACAACTTTATCTAAATCAAAACCTTTACCATCATCTGATGCAGTTATTTTCAGCATTTCCGGTAAATAATGCAATGTCACCTTCAGGTTTTTGGCTTCGGAGTATTTAACCGAGTTTGAGAAAAATTCCTGTAAAATCCTAAAAATAATAATTTCGTGTTTCTTATTTTTTAAATCTACTTTGTCTCCTTTAGTATGTAATTCGGCACTGGCAAATTTCATTCGTTTTATGCGATCTAACTCATTGGTTATAGATTTTTCAAACCCAATGTTAAGTATAACTTCGTTATTTAAAGTCCTGGAAAGCGTTCTTATTTCTTGAATGCTTTGCTTTACAACATCTTTTGTGTCGTCTAATTTCTCTTTTAAATGCTCTTCTACTTGTGTAGATAATAAATTAAGTTGCATACTTGCAAAAGACAAGAGTTGACCAACATTATCGTGAAGCTCCCAACCAATATTTTTGAGCGTTTGTTCTTGTATTTCTGTTTGAGCTTTTGTGATTTCTTCTTCAAACTCCTGTTGTTGTTTTATTTTATCCAATAACAATTTATTTTTGCGTTTTTGAAACACCATAAAAAACACAATAACCAATGTGGTTACAATAATTAATACTGCAAGCATATATACCAACAAATACCTTTCGGCATCTGTACTTACTAATTGTTCTGCGGTTTGCACCATATTAAAGCAAATGTAAACATTGAATACATAAAAATATTAGCAAATAACTTTATTTGCCATTTAAGTATGACGAAATCCCAATCGGCAGTCGAGCTATAAACATCATAAAACACTAAAGGTGTGGTAACTAAAAACCAAATTAATAATGTAGTGCTTATATAAAAATCAATAGACTTATAAAACGTTAGAATTGTGTCACTCTTTAAAATTTCAATAAAATATAGTATGACACATAAAATTATAACAAAAGCTCCAAAAATTCTGATAAAAGAAATACTGGAGTTAAAAAATGCATACCAATGTGTAGCAATATAAATGATTGAACTTAAAAAGAATAAGATACTACTAAACTTGATAATCTTGATATATAATTTGGTTTTCAATATTTTTCGATAATAAAAAGAAAAGAACATAGCACTACCAATAGTCCAAAAAATAGTAAACCACCAACGATTACGTTCAAAAACTGTCCCTTTAACGGCATCCTTAAAATCGCTTAAAAACCCATATTTAGCAAAGTATCCTGGATAACTTCCAATTAGCTCAACCAAAGATACATAGACTAAAAAAAAAATAAAATATCTAGCAGCAGAGTGCTTGTACCTATTAAATAACAACAACCCTGTGATAGCCGCCATTATTTCAACAGCATGTGTTAGTAATGAATAATTTTCTCTTAAAAATTCTTCCACCTAAATCAAAAAATTATTGTTGTGGATAGTTCGCATTTGGTGGCTCACCATCTTTTCCTCCATTTAACCCTGGACCTCCTGAAATATCACCTCCTCCACCTTGTAGTGATACATTTAGCATACTTCCTTGAGATATGGATTTTGTTCCTGTTGGCACTAAAAACATTGTTGTGTAGCCAACTTCCTCTTTAACATCTGCATGAGCTCCCAAATAAACACGTACACCATCCATAGTATATCCTAATTCTCTAGATTGATTTTCGGCATACTTTAAATAGTTCTTCATATCTTCTAAAGAATACCAAGACGAGCGATTGTCTGGTTTTTTAACAATAGAATCGCTAATTAATGCATGTCTTGAATTAAAAGCTTGATCTAATGCTTTTGCTTCATCAGGCGTAATCAACCCTTTAGGTTTAACAATCTCTTCTTCTAAAGTGACTTCTTGTTCATTAAAATAGAAATAAGACACTCCCACGCCAATTACAATACCAAAAAATAAAAATACTAGTTTTTTCATTTTGCACAAGTTTAATGTTTCCACTAATGTAGAAAAAAACGTATAATAAATTATGCTAAATATCTAAGTACATAACAAAAAAAATGAGATTAAAGGGTAATACTCTAATAATCAATAATTTAATTTTTTTTAATTTTTTTTCCTTTCACTGAAAAATAATATTTTTTACAATGCTGTTTATCAGTTAGTTAAAATCAGGTCTTTTGTCTTATATCTATTAGCGTAGCGGTCTTATATCTTTTATCGGACAACAGTGATTTTAGTCTATCATTTTAAAATGAATAGTATTTCCAGTAAACTTTTGAGCTAAAATATTAATGGCAGACTCACTTAACTGCAAAACTCTTGGATAACCACCTGTTGTTTGACAATCTCTCATTAAAACCATTAGTTTTCCTGAAGGTGTAAGCTGTACAGTTCCAGGTAAAACCAACGATGTAATAATTGGTTTTAAAGTATTTTTAAGTGTTTCTGCAAGTTGATATGCCATTCTATTATTATCTTTTGAAACCCTAAACTCTTCTGATAATAACTGCTGTTGCTGGTTTTTAGTAAGCAAATCAAATTCTGGACCTTTAAATACTTCTAATTTTTTAGTGGCAAAATGATTTGAATCAATTCGTATTGAAGCATTCTTCTTTTCGATAGATACTGAATGCTCCAAAATTGATAATTCATCATTTTCGACCAATGTAAAACCTGTTGAAACCTCTTTATACATGCTTCTGCTATTCATAATTATCTCCGTTTGAAAACCACCAGAAACAGCTAAATAACATCTAAAACCATATTTAGGATTTCCAAAAGATAAAACGTCATTCTCTTTTACACAAATGGCATGATTTAACATGATGGGATTGTTATTTAGTTTAGGAGAGAAATCTGCTCCAGCAATACAAATAGCAGTATCAGAACAAAATTTAAGTATTGGTCCAGACATAGTAATCTCGAGTACAGCTTCATTTTCTTTGTTGCCGAGAAGTGCATTTGCAATTCGAGCCGAATAATTGTCCATTGTACCAGAAACTGGAACACCATACTTTTGAAATCCAAAGCGACCCAAATCCTGTATTGTAGAGTAAAAACCAGCATTAATAACTTTAACCACGAATCACCTCACTTTCCAACTGAAAAACTCCAGCATCAACTAAAGTTGTTATATCACTATGCTTTTTTTTTGTAATTGGATAAAATTGAATTTTGTCACCAGGTTTTGCAAAACATGGAGGATTTTTAGCAATATCAAAAAAATTAATAGGTGAATTGCCTATAATATTCCAACCTCCTGGACTTTTACAAGGATAAACTCCTGTTTGGTTTCCAGCAATTGCAACAGCACCTTTTTCAATTTGCATTCGAGGCGTTGGTTTTCTAGGAAAGTTTATAGCTTCATTTAATCCTCCTAAATATAAAAACCCAGGTAAAAATCCTATAAAGAAAACTGTATAAATCGCTTTGGAATGTATGGCAATTATATCCTGCTTTGATATCCCTTTTTTAATAGAAATGTCTCCTAAATCTAAAGCAAATTTAGCATCATAACACACAGGTATTTTCCATAACTTATAAATAGAATTTATTACTTTATTTTTTGATGAATAAATACTTTTAAGTTCTAATATCTTGTCATAGATATTATCTATTGCAGTATGATAACTAACTAACATTGAGTTATATGCTAATTTAACCTCAATTAATTCTTTAAGCGTTGAATTTTCAAATTTTTCTTTAAATAATATAATGTCTTTTAGAGTTTTTTCATCAATTTTAGAAGGCCATTCTACTAAAATAGAACGTTCTCCAAACTGCTTATATGTGAGTTTAAAATTGCTCAAAAAAGTTATTCAATATTAATGCGAACTTGCTCCAATTTTTCTTTTAAATCTTTAATTAATTTTACAGCTTTTGGATTATCTCCATGAATGCAAAACGTTGTTGCTTTTAGCTCTACTTCTACTCCATTTATAGTTTTTACTTTTTGTTGCTTTATCATTTTATATACATGTTCAAACATTTCATCAGAATCAGAAATAATTGCATTTTCCTTATTTCTTGAAACTAAAGTTAAATCGTCATTATAGTTTCTGTCAGCAAATGCTTCGTAAATGATAGGAATGTTTTCTTTTATAGCTAATTCAGCAACAACAGAATTATAAGGTACAAAGAGCTTAATAGGAAGCGATATGCTTTTCATCGCTTCAATAATAACTGTTGCAATAGATGTTTTAGTTACAGCAAGGTTATATAATGCTCCATGTGGCTTAACATGATGCAACCTTGCATTTTCTTCTCTTAAAACAAACATTAAACTGTTAATCTGTTCTCTAATGGATTTAAATAATGCTGCTGAAGATATTTCAATAGGTTTCCGTCCAAAGTTTTCCTTATCAGGGAACGAAGGATGCGCTCCTATTTTTACTCGATGCAGTTTAGCAAGCTTCACAACAGTTCTCATGGTCTGTGAATCTCCAGCATGTCCACCACAAGCAATATTACAAGAAGATATAAAAGACATAAATTGTGTCTCGTTATTAACGCCTTCACCAACATCTACATTAATATTTATTGTTTGGTACATTATAAAAGATTAAACACTTTTAAAATACTTTTTAATCCTAAAAATATAGTAATTGCAAGAATTAGCAACCCAAAGATATTCTGTTTTAGATTATTACGATGTATTCCCAGTAAAGATTTTTTGTTCATAATCCAAAGTAAAAATCCTGCGATAACTGGTAATAATATGCCATTTGTAACTTGTGCAAATTTTATGATTTCAATGGGTTTTATGCCTAAAGAAGAAAATAGCACTCCAAGAAAAAGTATGAATATCCAAACGCTTCTAAACTTTTTTGAGCGCATATTTGTATTCCATCCTAAACAACCTGTAGCTACATAAGCTGCTGCAAGTGGTGCTGTTATTGCACTTGTAATTCCCGCTGCAAACAAACCAATTGCCAAAAAGTATTTTGCAAAACTTCCAAAAAGAGGCTCTAATCCTTTAGCTAAATCGGAAGCATTATTTATATCTTGAGTTTGAATTGCTGCTGCCGAAATGATAATGCACATAGATACAATTCCGCCCAATATTACGGCAACAATTGTATCTTTTCTTGCGTATTTTAAATCACTCTCTTTATGCCATTTTTCTTTTACAAGTGCCGCATGTAAAAACAGATTATAAGGCACAACTGTCGTCCCAATTAAGCCAATAATAGTGAGAATACTATCTTTTGGAAATTTAGGAACAAACACGCTTTTAAATATTTCAGTTAGATTAGGCTTGGTCATAACAGCTGTGATTAAAAAGGCAATACTCATTAAAATAACTAAGGCCACTAATGATTTTTCAAGGACTTTATAGTTGCCAATGTAAAGTAAGATAAAAGCAATAATACCAATTACTACACTTAAAGAGTTGATAGAAAATCCACCTAAATTGAATGAAGGGTTTTCTATAATGGTTTCTAAACCCAAAACGCCTCCACTTATATTTCCAGCTTCATAAGCTGCATTTCCAATAACAAGGGCAGACAGTATCAATAAAATTGCAAAACCTCTAAAAACTGGATGCTTAATTTCGGTTCTTATAATTTCTGATAAGCCTTTTTGAGAGATAATACCTAATCTAGCAGACATTTCTTGTAATACAATAGTTGCTATTATAGATAGCACCATTGCCCAAAGCAAGGCATAACCAAAATTTACGCCAGCAATAGTACAAAGTGTTACAGTTCCTGGGCCAATAAAGGCTGCTGCCACTAATGGTCCTGGACCAATGTTTTTAAACCAGTTTTTTATCATTTGCTAGGATATATCACGCTAATTTAAGAATTCAATATTTAAGATTCTATAACTAATTTATAAATAGAGGACATTTTACTTTATCGATTATTAAAATCGTTAATCGTAATAAAATATTTATATCTACTAATTTTCTTATATTTAGTGAGTTAAATATTACCGATTAACCAATCAACTTCTTCTTCCCAAACCTTAAAAGTAATTGGTTTTAAAATATTAATAATATGAACAGAACTACAATTTTTGTTTTAGGTGCTTTAATTACATCATTGTTTGTTGTCGCCCAAACAGGTAGTGGAACGCTAAACTTTAGCACAGAAGACAATCAAACACTCCCTATTAGTGGAACCGCAACAAGTTTATTTGGTGCTGGCGAGTATGTACATAATTTTGCTGGAAACACAGGAGAAAATATTGCATTCTTTGATTGGCCACTCGTTACACTAGGTGTTAATGATGTAGACATTACTGATAATAGAATCATGGGTCCAACCTCTAAAGAATTAAATGCTTACATGAAACTAAATAATCCACAAAACGCAAGAGGACAATTATTTAATCTCCTAGGACAAAAAGTTGCAAATTTACAAACAACTGAGCATGGAAACGGTTTCACACAATTTTTTTATAATGCTAACAACTTAGCTGATGGTATCTACGTTGCACAAATCCAATCTGGAAATCAGCAAGGAGCATTCAAAGTTCTCCTAGCAGGAAAGGAAAGCGATGGAGTTCCAAATCCATTCCCACAAAGACTTAGTAACAAGTTTAGTGCTAAAAACTCTATAGCTTCAAGAGGTCAAGATACAAATATAGTAAATTATGCAATCAATACGATTGGTGATGAAATAAACACCTTCGATCAAGATATTGAAGTGACAGAAATAGAAAACAATAGTTTTGGGCTAACTGTAGTGCCAAAAAATGGTGATACAGCAGTAGTACCACAATTAAATGGATCCCCCATAGAAAACACAACAATTACTTTAATTAACCAAACAACTCCCCAACATATTTATTCTGTAGATACGCAAAATACAGGAGAAACAGGAGTTGTTTTCGAAAATATTTTTGTGTCTTCACCAGACAATCCTGATCTTTATGAAATAAACATAACAAGTAATGATGGGATTTTTTTACCAACAACCGTAACAGAAAATATGAACCAAGACATTTTTGGAGAAAACAACGGCGTAAAAACTATTGAAGTAACTCCTATTCCAAATGAAGTTGACCTTACTACAATTATTAGACATTATCAAACATCCGCAGTTATGCCTGGAGTAACTATTGAATTAAGAAATGGCGATACTGATGCATTAATCGATACGCAAGTAAGCGATACAAATGGCGCAGTAACCTTTATGGATGTTGCAGGAAATACACCTGTGTACACCATAAACTATAAAGGAGATAATTCAATATATAAAAAAACTAATGAAAGTATTACTACTGATTTAGTTGTTACTATTGCGGAAATGACAGACACAATAAATACTACAGCAGTTCCAAAAGTATTTTTTGCTGATGCAACTCAAGTACCTATCGAAGAAGTTATGGCGTATAAAGTTAATACATATAACGTAGAATTCTTAAGAGGAAGTGATGAGATTTACTTAGCAGATAGTCCTGAAAAACCAATTATGGTTGGACATCTTCAAGGTTTTGCAGCAGGTGTAGGTTTTCCTAACGGTTTTGACTTTAGTGCCACGCAACCATTTAATGATCCTACAGCTGATCAAATTAATCAATATCAAATTTTTGCACCAAACAGAGTTACGTTTGATGGTTTAGTTGGAACCAATGCATCTCCAGGTGGAACAGCAACAACAAACGATGGAAAAGTTGCAGATAATGGAAAAGTTGTTTACTTTTGGTCTCCAACATTTAGATTAGGTGGAACTCAAGAAAATAGTAATCATCATGAAGCAGGTAATAAGTTGGGCGTACCATTTAGACCCGGTTTAAGTTCTCGAAATCCTAATGCTGGTGAAAGTGTTCCTTTGACAGAATTAGATGGTTTGATGATTAAACTTTGGTATAATATTGGAAATAATATTTATATTCAAACAGATTCTCAAAACAGACCTCTAGATTATTCACACACAAATACATTAGAAAACTAATATACTCTTACTCCGTTTAGTTTATTGTTCCTCGCTTTCGTCATTGCGAGAGATAACGAAGCAATCTCATTGTTGAACTTACCAAAGAGGAATTTAAAAATTGGAGGAACATAACAATATGCGGATTCATATATCATGGATATCAATTAACTTTTATCCAATTACATAGATAAAAATTATGGAATAAAAATTGTACATTTGTTATACTAAAAGTAGCGAATTATGGCAATATTAGACTTAAGAAGAACAGTTAAACAATATGTAAATAAAGCAGATATACGCCTTTTAAAAATGATAAAAGCATTAGCAGAAAGCTATCAAGATGACGAACAAGAACTTACATTAAGTAAAGAACAATACGAACTTATTGACAAGCGCAGAGAAGCACATTTAAAAGGTGAAAGTAAATCGTTTACTTGGGAACAAGTCAAACAAAATGCAAGAAATGCTGTTCGATAATGACATATATTTTAGAAGTTAAAGACGAAGCTAATTTAGAAATTGTAGTAGCTTATCTTTATTACGAAGAAAAACGCAGAGGATTAGGTGAAGAGTTTTTAGAACATTTAGACACCTATTTTGATAGGATTACAACTAATCCAAAACACTTTCCTCAAAAGCGAAAACCTTATAGAGAAGCATTTATAAAACGTTTTCCATTTTTGGTCATTTATGAAATTATAAAGGGAAAAATAATTATATATTCTGTATTTAATACTTGGCAAAATCCGGAGAAAAAGAAAAAATAAATCCGCACAAAAACCCTGATTTTATCGTTCAACTAGCGCGCTTTTGCAAAGCGTGACCAACTTTACTATGCATTTAAAATGGGTTTTTGCCTTCATTTCGACTGCGCTCAATGTGACACGCAGTAATGACAGATTTAACCCAACCAACCTTCTCTATCCATACTTCTATATTGAATTGCTTCACTAATATGATTACCATTAATTGTTTCAACACCTTCTATATCTGCAATGGTTCTTGATACTTTTAAAATGCGATCGTAAGCTCTTGCTGATAGGTTGAGTCGCTCCATAGCAGTTTTAAGTAATTGCATTGAAGCTTCATCAAGTTTACAATGTTTCCGAATATGTTTGGTATTCATTTGTGCGTTATAATGTACTTTATCAGACTCACTAAACCGTTTGGTTTGAATATCTCTTGCAGCAGTAACACGCTTTCTAATTTCTATAGAAGTTTCTCCTTTACGTTCTTCAGATAGTTTTTCAAAAGGAACTGGAGTTACTTCAATATGAATATCGATACGATCTAACAAAGGTCCGGAAATTTTACTTAAATAACGTTGCATTTCAGCAGGTGAAGATGTTACAGGCGAATCAGGATCGTTAAAATAACCACTCGGACTTGGATTCATACTTGCAACCAACATAAACGACGAAGGATAAGTTACCGTAAATTTTGCTCTCGAAATCGTCACTTCTCTATCTTCTAAAGGTTGACGCATTACTTCTAAAACACCTCGTTTAAATTCTGGCAATTCATCTAAAAACAAAACGCCGTTATGAGATAATGAAATTTCTCCAGGTTGAGGATACGCTCCACCTCCAACCAGAGCAACATCGCTAATGGTATGATGTGGACTTCTAAAAGGTCGTTGCGCCATGAGTCCTGCATGCTCTTTAACACGACCAACAACCGAATGTATTTTTGTGGTTTCCAATGCTTCATGCAAAGTCATTGGTGGTAAAATAGAAGGCAGTCGTTTTGCCAACATGGTTTTTCCTGATCCTGGTGGACCAATTAAAATAATGTTGTGTCCTCCAGCTGCAGCAATTTCCATACAACGTTTTATACTTTCTTGTCCTTTAACATCGGAAAAATCGAATTCTGGGAAATCAAGGTTCTTATAAAACTCTTTTCGTGTATCAACTATAGTTTCTTCAAGTTGGTCGCCTTTATCAAAGTAATTAATTACTTGCTTGATATTATCGATACCATAGACTTTTAAATCACTAACAATAGCTGCTTCTTTAGCATTCTGACTTGGCAGAATAAACCCTTTAAAACCTTCTTCTCTTGCTTTTACAGCAATTGGCAAAGCGCCTTTTATGGATTGCAAACTTCCATCGAGGGAGAGTTCTCCCATAATTAAGAAATCTTCTAAATTTTCAGCCTTAATTTGTTTTGAAGCTGCAAGAATTCCGACAGCAAGAGTAAGATCGTAAGCAGAGCCTTCTTTACGCAAATCGGCTGGAGCCATATTAATGGTAATCTTTTTTCCAGGAATTTTATAACCGTTATTTTGAAGTGCAGCAGCAATACGATAATTGCTTTCTTTTATGGCATTATCAGGAAGTCCAACTAGGTGATAACCTATGCCTTTGTCAACGTTTACTTCAACAGTAATTGTTGTGGCTTCAACACCAAACACTGCACTACCAAATACTTTATTAAGCATATAAAATTGATTTGCTTAAATGTAAGAAAAATTGCCTAATCTTTTTCAATCAAAAATTCTAAAGCTCTTTTTTCGTTATAATAGACATTATTCTTATCATAAAATCCAACATGACCACCATACTTTGGCATTTCTAAATATAGATTTGAATTCGCTTTAGCCTCTTCAATTGGATAACAATCTAACGACAAAAAGGAATCGTTTTCAGCATTAATTAAAAGCGTAGGAATTGAAATATCATTTAGAAACTGCAAACTACTACTCTTCGCATAATAATCTAAAGCATCTTTAAAACCATGCGCTTTTGAGGTATATGCATCATCAAAATCCTTTAGTGTTTTAATTTTATTTATATCTGAATCACTTACCAAATCAGGAAATTGCTTTTGCTTCTGTTTTAATTTATTTTTTAAATGTCTTTTAAACCTATCGTGATATGGTATATTTTTAAATTTATGCAATTCTAACATTGATCCATATAAAAATATTGGCACAGAAACAGCGACAACTGATTTTATTTGGTTTGGAATAATACGTCCTTCTCCAACATATTTTAAAGCAACATTTCCACCCAGACTAAATCCGTTAATATATATTTCTGAATAGTGTTTTGTTGAAATAATATGATTAATCACATCCTCCAAATCTTCGGTTACACCAGAATGATACGAACGATATTTTAGATTCTGTTCTCCACTACAACTTCTAAAATTTACACAAACTGCATCAAAATAATTCTGATTAAAAATTTTAGCAGCACCTAGCATATAAGCACGTTGCGCATTACCTTCTAAACCATGAAGGACAATAATGAGTTTATTTGTTTTCTCTTTTGAAAAACTCCAATCTAAATCTAAAAAATCGCCATCACTTAATGTCATGCGTTCACGTTCCTGATTTACATCATGAATTTTTCTAGCCAATCCTGAATACACAGTGGACACAAACCCGTTTCTAAAAATGAAAGGTGGTTTATAAGACGAAGAAATTATTGGCATAAATAAAAAGCACTAAAGTTATAAGTACTTAAAGTGTACTTAAGTTTTTTTGTATTCAACATTTTCAATTAATTCAAACTTTATCACTTTTTTATATTTCGTTAATTTTTATTTTAGTTGGACTATTAATTTTAAGCACTTTAGTTGCACTTATAAACTTAAGGCACTAACTTTTCAAAGCATCTGTTGGTTTTGGCACAAAATGCCCTTTTCCGCCTGCTCTATCATCATCAAAAGTAGTTGGTACATCATCATTTAAAGTGCGTTCGTTCCAAGTAACATGTTCTGTACCATCGTCTGTTTTTATCATTGTAATACAATTTTCCACAGGACAAACCAATGAACATAAATTACAGCCTACACAATTCTCTTCTATAATACTTGGTATTCTATTGTCAGCATCTTTTGGTAAAGATATGGCTTGATGTGCGCCATCATCACAAGCGATGTAACACAAATCACAACCTATACATTTATCCTTATTAATTTCAGCAATAACTTTATATTTTAGGTTAAGGTGTTTCCACTCTGTAACATTTGGCAATGCTTTTCCAGCAAAATCGTAAATAGTATTATAGCCTTTTTCTTCCATAAACTGACGCAAACCAGTTTCCATTTCTCTTACAATTCCAAAGCCATAGTGCATCACAGCAGTGCACACTTGCACAGATGTTGCACCAAGTAAAATAAACTCTACCACATCACGCCAAGTTTCAATACCTCCAATACCTGAAATGGGTACTATATTAATCTCTGAGTGTTGTGCTAAATCTTTAAGCATGTGCATTGCAATTGGCTTTACTGCTGGTCCGCAATAACCTCCATTACTACCTTTGCCATCCACTATAGGATAAGGTGCATAGCTGTCTAAATCAATTCCAACAATACTTTTAATTGTGTTTATTAATGAAATAGCATCTGTTCCACCTTGCACTGCTGCCAAACCTGGATCTGTAATATGAGATATATTTGGAGACAATTTAGTAATCACAGGAATATTTGCAGCTTCCTTAACCCATTCTACAATAGTTTTTAAAACCTTTGGTTCTTGACCAACTGCTGAACCCATTCCGCGTTCGCACATGCCATGTGGACAGCCAAAATTAAGCTCTATACCATCTGCTCCTGCATTTTCAACATCCTTTATGATTTGTTTCCATTCTGCTCTACTTTCTACCATTAAAGATGCAATAACAGCATGATCTGGAAAATATTTTTTTACTTCTTCAATCTCACGAAGGTTATCTGCCAAAGGTCTATCTGTAATGAGTTCTATATTATTAAAACCCATCATTTTGGTGTTTCTGTAATCTATAGAACCATAACGACTCGACACGTTAACTACAGGAACTCCAAGTGTTTTCCAAACAGCTCCTCCCCAACCTGCTTCGAAAGCTTTCATGACTTGATACCCAGAATTTGTTGGTGGTGCAGATGCTAACCAAAACGGATTTGGTGCTTTGATACCTGCAAAATTTATTGATAAATCGATCATTCTTTTTGAGTTATGAGTTAAAAGTTATGAGTTAAGAGTTTTTTGATTAATCTTAAATCATAATTCTGAATTTTATTGATATTTTATTTTACTGCTTACTGAATACTGAACACTGCTTACTTATTCAGCCAACTATGAATTCCTTGTGCTGCCATTTTACCATCATATACTGCATTAACAACTTCTGCTCCTCCATTGATGGCATCACCACCAGCAAAATATTTTTGATTAGAAGTTTGAAATGTGTCTTTATTTACAACAATGCGCATTGCATTGTCTGTTTTTAAATCATCTATTAAACTGAATAAACTGCCTTTCTTTGTTTGTCCTGTTGCTTTGATAACCAAATCGCATCTCACAATAAATACGTTTTTCATATTGGTCTGTAATTTACCATCGACAGTTTCTGTTTTGGCAAATTTCACACCTTCAACTTTTTTATTTCCAACTATAGCAATTGGAGTTACATTAAATAAGCTATCGACTCCAGCACTTATCGCTAAATCGTATTCAAAACCATAGGCTCCCATTTTCTTTTTAGAATTTCTATACGCCAAAACCGTTTTTCGTGCTCCCATTCTTGCTACTTCGGAAGCGGCATCCATTGCTGTATTTCCGCCACCAATAACAACTACTTTCTTTGGAACTTTTAAAAGATGCTGTTTCATTCGTAATTCTTCAATAAATTCAACTGCACCTACTACACCATCTTTATCTTCACCTTCTATTTGTAGTGTAGCAGTACTACCCAAACCTACACCTAAAAATATAGCGTCATAATTTTCTTCTAATTGTTTTAATTGCTCTTTTGAAATTATAGCAGAATGATACTTTATGTTAAAACCTAGCTGATTCTGTAAATATTCAACTTCTTTTAAAACTTCCTCGTTAGTAATTTTATAAGGTGCAATACCATGAACCGTTAAACCTGTAGGTTTATCTTTAGCCTCAAAAAGATCAACTTCATAACCTAAAGTTCTCAACTCACAAGCACAGGCAATTCCAGCTGGTCCTGCTCCAACAATAGCAATTTTATTATTTTTAGTTTCTCCTACTTGAAAAATTTCTTTGGCTGAATCTATAACTTTATTAGTGGCATAATTTTGGAGGCGTCCAATTTGAATTGGTGGTACATCCTGATGATTGTAAACGCAAGCTCCTACACATAAAACTCCTGTTGGGCAAACAATGCCACAGGCATTTCCCATCCAATTGGAATCGAAGATAGTTTTGGAAGCTCCAGTTATATTATTAGTTTGTATTTGCTTAATAAACAACGGAATATCAATATGTGTAGGACACGCTTGTATACAAGGTGCATCGTAGCAAAACAAACACCTTGAAGCTTCATAATACGCTTCCGTATCGTTCATCAAAGGTTTTTTCTGCTTGAAATTCTTTTTGAATTCTGCTTCTGTAGTTGGTCTTTTATATTGTGACATTTCTTATAGTTATGGGTTCAGAGTTATGAGTTTATAGTTTTATGGAACACTGATATTTCGACTGCGCTCAATACAAGTTCTGCTGATTTTGCAGATTTGCACTGATATATTTTAAACTACAATTAAATCATTTTTTATCATAATAATCTGCGTTATCTGTGATCTATTTTATAGCTCGGTTAATTTTCCATATGTTTCTGGTCTTCTATCTCTATAAAATTGCCAAGTAGAACGTACTTCATCAATCAAATCTAAATCAAATTCGGCTACTAACAATTCATCATCATCACGAGATGCTTCTGCAAATATTTGTCCGCGTGGATTGACAAAATAAGATTGTCCGTAGAACTTCCCTAAATTCCAAGGCTTCTCTTCACCTACACGATTAATGCAACCCATAAAATAACCATTAGCTACTGCGTGAGCTGGTTGCTCTAATTTCCATAAATATTCGCTTAATCCTGCAACTGTTGCTGATGGATTATACACAATTTCAGCTCCATTTAATCCAAGAACTCGTGCTCCATCAGGGAAATGTCTGTCGTAACAAATATAAACGCCAACCTTTGCATACTTAGTTTGAAATACTGGATAGCCTAAATTCCCAGGTTTAAAGAAGAATTTTTCCCAAAAGCCTGTTGTATGCGGAATATGATTTTTTCTGTATTTACCAAGATATGTTCCATCTGCATCAATTACTGCAGCAGTATTGTATAAAATTCCCGCTTGCTCTTTTTCATATATTGGTACAATAATAACCATATTATATTTTTTAGCTAATACTTGCATTTTCTCGGTTGTAGGTCCTGGAACAGATTCTGCTGAAGCATACCATTTCATATCTTGACCTGGACAAAAATATGGTGTATTAAATATTTCTTGTAAGCACAATATTTGAACACCTTGTTTACCTGCTTCTTCAATATATGGAATATGCTTGTCGTACATGGCATCCATAATTTCTTTGATTGTACCTTCGCCTTCTGTCATTGGAAGGCTCATTTGTATTAATCCTGATTTTATTTTTCTGCTCATAATTCGTTTAGTTTAATATTAAGGTCTCGACTACGCTCGACCTGACATTTGTTCTATTTTAGACCTCACAGGTTTTGAAAACCTGTGAGGTCTTGCTTATATTACAGTTTTTGATGTTTTCCCTCTTTTTATGAATTGCCCAAAACCAGATTCTAATTTACACTCTTTGTTTTCAATGGCAACTTGTCCTC
>JAKITV010000063.1 GCA_021647885.1 Flavobacteriaceae bacterium
AAAAATGTTTCCATGATTGATAAGTTATAAGAAACAAAGATAATGTAGTTGTTAAAATTACAATCTAATTAAGTTGAAGAGTTTCACGTAAAACTTCATCTTTGTTATTGTTTTTACTCCAATAAGGAGATTTAATAGAAACTAATTTTGTTGCTTTTGTGGTTAAGAGTTTTGCATTAGAACCAAAACCACTCTTAAATGTTTCTTCCCAACCAGAAATTTCATAAGGAAATTCAGGATTAAAATTAATAGTTAATGTTCTATCCAATTCTGGATAAGAAATAGTATAAGTGTCTTTTGTGAGTACTGCTGAAGCTTTATAAGTTTGTAAATTGGCATGTCGGAACCTTATGTGTTCAAACGAAGGGATAATTTGTAAATCTCCTGTTGGCAATCGTTTAGGATCAAGTCTTAGCTGTGTCCAAAGTTCGTTTTCTAATATTTCTTTATCCAAGTTAAACGATTTATCTGCTTCATCTTGAAAATAAGAATACGAGTTTATTTCAAAATCATTTCTATTGTTGAGTTGTGTATAAACATGACCACACCATTCTTGCATAGACGAGGTCACTTTTAAGGCATGCTGATTGTTTGCAACTGGATAAAACGTACTTTGCATTACGGAATATGGATAAATTCCAGTATTGAAATTTTTTGTGGCATTGAGTTTTAAAACCGAAATATTTTCAGGATGTTGTTGGTCTGCTTTAACCTGAATGTCAGGGAGAAAATCTTCAGTTACAAAAATTAAAACAGCATTACCTTGTCGTATTTCACCATAACGTGCCTGTTCTAATTTATATGATGTAATTTCAGCTTCGCCAGAATACCAATAGGTTTTAAACGCTTCAGATAAATGTTGAGCCTCTTTTTTTATTTCAGGATTCTCATTAAGTTTTACATTTGCGGCTAAATCTTTTGACGACTTACTATCGATGCAAGATGTGAGCAGAGAAATTGTGCCAATTAGTATTATAAAAGGAATTTCAATTTTAAATATTTTTTTCATTGGTAATGATTTGATAGTTGGTTAGTCCAGTTATTTCTTGCAAAATTACAATTGCTTTAGTTATTAATAATATCATTTAACATTTTGTAAACTAAATGTACAGGCAATCCCATTACATTAAAATACGAGCCTTCAATTTTAGTTACTCCAATATGTCCAATCCATTCTTGTATGCCATAAGCTCCTGCTTTGTCTAAAGGATTGTAGTTTTTTATATAATACCATATTTCTTCATCGTTTAGGTTTTTAAACGTAACTTTAGTTATTGCATTCACTATTTGTTGTGACGTTTTGGTTTTAAAACATACAGAAGTAATAACTTCGTGTGTTTCTCCACTTAAAGATAAAATCATGTCGAAAGCATCTTGTTCGTCTTTTGGTTTGCCAAGAGCTTTGTCCTTAAGCCAAACAATTGTATCGCTTGTAATAAGAATATCGTTTTCTTTTAATTCGCTTTCAAAAGGAATAGATTTTAATTCTGCCAGATAATCACTAATTTCAGAATGTTTTAAATGATTTGGATAAATTTCTTCAATGGGCTTTAATCTAATTTCAAAATCCAAGCCTAAGTCTTTAAAAAATTCTTGTCGTCTGGGAGAACCAGAAGCTAAAATAATAGTGTGGTTTTTAAGTTTTTTGTTGAGCATTAATTAAGAATAATATATTTATAAAGGAGTAAAGATAAAACACCAAAAAGCATAACTAACTTTAGCACATTTGAGAGGTGATGCAATTCCTTTTGCGTTTTAGCGTTAAAAATTTTAATTGTAAAATAGAGTAGAGGAGCAACTATAAACAACAGAAAATAACCAACTGCTACTTGCTGTTTATATAAAATTGTGATGACATAGTAAACAACTGCAATTAAAGGAATAAAGGACAAAGCAAATAAAACCTTTGTAGCTCGATTTTTACCAATTACAATTGGCAGTGTTCTCATTCCAGCTTTAGCATCTCCTTCTATATCTTCAATGTCTTTTATTATTTCTCTCAATAAATTTATCATAAATGCAAACAATGCATAATCTAATATGATTTTGAAAATGGTGAGTTGTGTTTGCTGATTTTGAGGTGTAATAACAGGAAGTAAATCGAACAAACCAACAATAATAATACTCATTGCTACAAGAATAGAAACTATAATATTACCAATAAGAATTGTTTGCTTAAAAGAGGATGAGTAAAGGTATAACAAAGCTGAAGTAAATATAAATATAGCTGCAAAACCAGTTTTGTCTATAAGATTAGAAAGGTAAAATCCTATGCACACACCAATAATGGTAAGCACAAGAAAAAGATTGAAAGCTTTAGTTTCAGAAATAGATTTCCCAACAATCACTTTTTCGGGTTTATTAATTAAATCGGTATCTATATCATAAATATCGTTAATAATGTTTCCTGCTGCAGCAATGCAAAGTGTGGCAATAACAAGTAAAGAAAACCCAAAACCATCTAATGTAACATCAACATTAAAAGGCTGGAATAAAGCATATTTGATTAACACCTGTATAAGTGCGATTAGGAGTAAATTTTTCCAACGGATTAATTTTAGAAATGATTTCAAGTTTGAGGTTTAAGTTTTGCTACTCATTTTTTTGCCACAAATACACGAATTGAACTTCCCTGATTACTGTTGACTGCCAACTGTGGACTTTTTTCAGTCATACTTCGCATCAAAATTCCCATCCCATTTATCATGTATTTTAAGTACTTGTTCAATCACGTCACGTACAGCACCTTTTCCACCATTTTTATGAGATATATATTTTGAAATTGCTTTTATTTCTGGAACTGCATCTTGTGGGCAACATGGCAAGCCAACTAATTTCATTACTGGAACATCTGGAATATCGTCTCCCATATATAGCACACTTTCTGCTTTAATATTATAGATATCTAAATATTCTTCAAGTTGTTCAATTTTATTATGTGCACCAAGATATATATCTGTAACTCCTAATCCTTGTAAACGTTTGCGAACACCTTCGTTACTTCCTCCAGAAATCACACAAACATTAAAACCATTATCAACAGCAGTTTTTAAAGCATAACCATCTTTAATATTCATTTTTCGTAGCATGTCCCCAGAAGTTGTAATGGTTACAGTACCATCTGTAAGGACACCATCTACATCAAAAATAAAGGTGGTAATATGTTGCAAATATTCTTTATAGCTTTTTTCCATGAGTTTGTTGAATTGATTTTGTTATGAGTTCATAAATATCTTTATGAATATCTTTTTCGAGAGCTTTTAAATGTTTTTTTATCGTTTTTTTATCATTGCGTTTTGCTGGACCTGTTTGTGCTAAATAAGGTGATAAGGTATTAATTTTATTAGCTGTTTCCTTGATTAATGGTTTCAAAATATTAAAATTTACACTTTCAGATTCTGTGATTTCATGAGCTATACGATAGAGTTGATTGGTGAAATTATTCACAAAAACTGCAGCAAGATGTAGTGCACTTCGTTGGTCACTATTAACTTTGTAAAATTTACTGTTAATTGCAGTAGCTAAATCCTTTAAGACACTAAGGTCTTTTTTGTGTTCTATTTCTAAACAAATAGGAACTTCAGAAAAATCTATATCAGAATCTTTGGAGAATGTTTGCAGAGGGTAAAAAATACCACGCTTGTTTTTTTTGTCCAGCTCATGAATACCAACACTTCCAGAGGTGTGTACCACTAATCTGTTCACAAATGGTAGTTGAGACGAAAGTGAAGAAATAGCATCATCACTCACAGCCAAAATATACATGTCTGCATCTTTAAGTTGAGATATATCGTTAGTGATTCCGACGATATTTTTAAATGGCTGAAGTGGTTCTAAACTGCGATTATACCATTGGTTTACAGTAATGTTTTCAGCATTATTAAAAGCTTCAAACAAATGTGTAGCAACGTTTCCTGCTCCAAGTATAATGACTGAAATCATACTGCTAAAATAAGTAAGTAATATATCATTTAAAAACCTATTAATGTATCTTTGTGAACAATGAACAAAAGCGATATAAAAACCAGAGAAGACGTATTTTTATTGGTTTCTACTTTTTACAAAAAAGTTAGAAACGATGAAAAAATAGGTCACTTTTTTAATAATGCCATTAAAAACTGGGATGAGCATCTAGATAAATTAACTACCTTTTGGGAAAAGAACTTGTTTTTAAGAGGAAAATATTCAGGAGATCCTTTAGTAGCTCATGCAAAAGTAGATAAAGAAAACAACCACACAATCTCTCAAATGCATTTTGGTATCTGGTTAAATCTTTGGTATGAAACCATAGACGAATTATTTGAAGGCGATTATGCCGAAAACGCCAAACGAAGAGCCAGAAAAATGAGTACTTTTTTATATTTAAAAATCTTTGAAGCACGCCAAGATAACACTTAAACCCTATTGTTAAAAGATTAAATTTTAATCCATATTAACAAACAAATTACATAACTTTACGCGACTTTATAAATACGCTTTTTGTTATGTTAAAAAAACTCGTCAGCATTCTGTTTTCCAACAGACTTACTGCTATTTTATTTGTTGTTTTTGTTATAGCCATGATAACTGGAACCTTCATGGATGCAGGACAGGAGACATCTCCAACACCTTATTCCAGAACGCTTATTTATAATACTTGGTGGTTTGAAACCATTATGGTGTTTTTTGTAATTAATTTTGCTGGAAATATTTTCCGTTATCGCTTGTTAAGAAAAGAAAAATGGGCAACTTTAACCTTGCATTTGGCATTTATATTTATTCTGCTAGGGGCTTTTATTACACGATATATAGGTTATGAAGGCATGATGTCGATTCGGGAAGGAGATACCGAAAACAAATTTTTATCAAGCAATGTATATTTAACAACATATATAGATGGCGATTATATAGTTGATGGACAAGCACAAAGACTTGTTAGAAATGATAAGGTCGATTTTTCACCACGTTTAGATAACAAACTTAAGTTTAAAACATCCTATAATAAGAAACCTGTAACTATTGAACTTGAAGAGTTTATCGTTGGGGCAGAAGAGGATATTGTTCCAGACGATTCAGGAGAATATTACCTGAAAATTGTTGAGGCTGGACATAATCATTTTTTAAAAGCTGGTGGAATTGAAAACATTCACAATGTACTTTACACCTTAAACAAACCTACTGAAGGCGCAGTTAATATTACTTTCACAGACAGTACGTTAACTATACAATCTCCTTTTGAAGGTCAATATATGACAATGGCAACTGGAGAGAAAGGACGACTCATAAAAGATAGTATACAACCTTTAATATTGCGCTCAAGATATATTATTGGAGAGCAAGGTTTAGTGTTTCCAAAGCCAGTAATTAAAGGCGTATTCGATGTAGTAAAAAAATCAGAAATATTAAGAAATGATGAAGATGGTATCGCTTTAAGAGTTACTGTAAATAACGATTCTAAAATTATAAAATTGCTAGGAGGAATTGGTAGAAGTAATCCGTTTAAACAAATTGAAGTTGGAGGTTTAACATTTTCGTTTAAGTATGGACCAAAAGTATTAGAACTCCCTTTTAGTATTAAACTTAACGACTTTGTAGCCGAACGCTATCCTGGAACACTAAAAAGTTATTCTTCATTTTCAAGTCAAGTTACTGTTATAGATAAAGAAACTGGAGATTATGATTATAAAATTTATATGAATAATATTTTAAATCATGGTGGTTATCGTTTTTTTCAAGCCTCTTTTCCTCCAGATGAAAAAGGAACTGTACTCTCTGTAAATCATGATTTTTGGGGCACATGGTTTACTTACGCTGGTTACATTTTGTTGTATTTTGGCTTATTAGCTATCCTGTTTGCCAAGCACACACGTTTTGATGATTTGAGAAAAAAGTTAAGAAAAGTGAAAACAAAAAAGGCAAAGTTGTTATCGGTATTTTTGTTAGGCTTTGTGCTAACAGCACAAGCGCAACAAACAAATACGGTTGATAATGTAGTACATAATAGACTAACCAAAATACAAGTAGATTCTATTATAAGATCTAATGTTACATCAAAAGAACAAGCTGATAAATTTGGTAAGATTGTAATACAAGATGTTGGTGGTCGGATGATGCCTGTAAATACGTATGCTTCCGAATTGTTGCGTAAATTAAGTAAACACGATGTTTACGAAGAGTTTGATGCTAATCAAATATATTTATCAATTCATGAAAGTCCAATGTTTTGGTACAATGTTCCTATCATTTATTTGAAACTTAAAAAAAGTGATACTATAAGAACCTTAATAGGTCTTGATAAATCAGAAAAGTATGCCACTTTATCACATTTTTTTGATACTAGAGGACGTTACAAACTAGCACCTTATCTGGATGATGTTTATAATACACAATCTCCAACAGCAATTCAAAAAGAATTTAGAGAAGCAGATCAACGCGTAAATCTGCTGTATAATACAATACAAGGAAATTCATTAAGAATATTTCCTCTACCAAATAACGATAATAATAAATGGATATCTACTGCAGATTACAAAACAGGAAAATATAAGGTGCAAGATTCATTGTATGGCAACTTTATTAATACTGGGTTTAAAGCCTATTTGTATATGTTAAATAATGCGAAACAATCTGGAGATTATTCCGAAAGTGATAAACTTTTAGAAGGCATTAAAAAAACACAGTTTAAAATTGGTGGAGAAGTCATGCTTAGTGATAAAAAAGTGAATGCCGAAGTGTTTTATAATAAGTACGATCTTTTTAAGAAACTGTTTAGTTGGTATATGTATGCAGGTACATT
>JAKITV010000022.1 GCA_021647885.1 Flavobacteriaceae bacterium
GTTTTCAATTGGAATGTTAGATAAATTTAAAGTACCTCCAATTTCAGTAATATTTTCAAGACCATTAATATTTTCAAGGTTGTCACATCGAAAAATTGCGAATCCTCCATTTAAACTACTAATGTTATTTAAGTCATTTATTTGAGTTAAACTATAATTATATGCAATTTGTATGTTATTAACAGAATTCAAAGAGCCTAAACCAGAGAGATTTTCTAATCTATCATTGGAACCAATATTTAAATATCCATTGATTTCTTGCATGTTATTTAGACCGTTTAATGTTATCAAATAATCATTGAAATCTATTTCAACATTTCCATTTACATAGGTCAAACTACTTAAAGGACCAAGATTAGAAATGTCTCTTAAACCGTTTTGATATCCAATTGTGAGATTTCCATTAATACCAGAATGATTATTAGCACCAAATTCATTAACCTCTTGCTGATTTTTTAAAAAAACATCTCCTTCAAATGGTGGAGATAAGTTAATATCATTAGAATTAGAGCAAGAAAAAATAAAGGAGATAAATAATGAATAGAATAATAAATGTTTTTTTTTCATAAGTTTTGTTTATAATTTTTGCCAACGTTTACATATATGAAACGTAGCGTTGGTTTAGCGACTAATTTAGTAAATACAAACCGAATAGAAAATCCGCGAGGATTTTCGTAAGTAGGGTCGTACCAGCAATTATTTTTATATATTTGTTGTGTGTAGTAAAATGTTAATTCAATGTTTTATTTTTGAAAAAATCCCAAATTACTGTAGCCATTTCAATATCGTTGTTTTGATTACCTAATAATAATTCAAGTATTGGTGAATATTGTTCCTGTATGCTTGGTTCAAGATGACCTCCGCCTAAAATTTCAAATAATGCAACTTGAGTTAATTCAATCCCATTGGAATAGGTACTACTCTTTACTGTGGAATTATCTGTAGTATTAATGTTTTGATGATTCATTATCGATGGAACTGAATTGATTTGGTTAAATGCCACCCAAAAATTTACTGATTCTTCTGCTGAAAGCACAGTTCCACGACCTCCTATATTAGGGGCAACCTCACCTCCACTATATGGTGAAAGTGGGTCTTCTGTACCAATTATAAATAAAACAGAAATTGGATGAACTGGATTATTGCATCTAATTGCAGGCATAGATGCTACAACTGGTGCTATTGCAGCAATTTTATTTGATAATTCAAGTGCTAGACGAAGTGACATATGTCCGCCATTGGAAGTTCCAGTAGCATAAATTCGATTTGTATCTATGTTGTATGAATTTGGAAAATAATCAATAAGTGAATCAATAAAACTTACATCGTTCACCGAAGGATTTGTTGTGGAATCTGCGCGACAATCGTTCCAACCTTGTGCTCCAAGAGGATTATTTGTACCATTTGGATAGATAAGGATTAATTTTTCTTCTTCAGCAATATCCATCCACACTTTATAAGGTGCTTTAAAACCACTTTCACCTGTCAAATCATCAGATTTTGAACCTCCTCCGTGTAATAGAAAAACCAAAGGTACTAATGAAGAACCCAGATTGCTTGGAATGTAATAATCATAAGTTCGTGTTATACCATCTATAATAATGGTATTGTTGGTAAAAAGTCCTGATTCATAGGGTTCTTCATTATCAGTAGGTTTATGACAACTTATAGAAAGGAATATTAGAATAATGAATCCAAACCATTTTATTATATTATTTATATTTCTCATCTATTTTCCCTTATTTCACACAATATTAAGCCAATCAGAGTTTCAATTCTTATTAGCGACTGTTAAACGAAGGTCGACTATTTTTTCTAAAAAGTCAAGAGTGCATTAAAATATTAATATTCAAATATTTATGTTCGTTAATCAGTCTTTTTTCTACAGTCTGTCTTACATATTCTTCAGGTGTATCAGACCTGATTATACCATCAAATATAATCTCTTATTTTTCCTTCGGGAAATGATATGATTACTTTGGTTTCTGTCATTTTCTATATTTTCTCTATCAATTTATTTTTAAGCCACTTAAATGCAGCTTCCTGATTGTATGTTATTTCTGGTCTCAATAATGCTACCATATCTCCTGTAAAATTTGGATCGTTTTCTTTTTCCTCAATATTTATTAGAAACTCTTTTTTACTTGGTGGTTTTTTTCCTGTAGTAAAAGTGGTGTACGCTTTAAAACATTGGATAATTTGATCTAAATCCAACTCTATATTTAATCTTGAATAATCCAAGTCAAATAAATCTCGTCCTTTACTACGTTGATATAAGGCTCGTAATTTTATGCCCAATAATTCGTTGATATTATATGTTTTTATTTTTGCACTTCCAGAAAACCATTCACTTTTAACTTCAAAAGGAAAGTCAACCCAATCCAACACATTAAAATGTTCTTTACAATTAATTTCTAATTTCAATCGCAATCTTATTTCTTCATATTCAGAAGTGAAACGGTATAGTACTTTTGCTCCATGACCTTTTACTTGTGTTTTTCTTGGTTCTTCAAAAAAAGTGATGACTTCATTTAGACGTTTCATTATAGGCTTAATTGGACCTGCTTTAACCTGAACTAAATCTATATCTTCAGAATATCTTGGTGCAGGATTTAAGTATAACTTGTGTAATGCTGTTCCTCCTCTAAATGCTAGGTTTTCTTTTAAAAAATCATCAGAGAAAATTTCAACCAATACACGACTTATTACCAAATCTTGTTCTATTTGAAAAAACTGTTTCCAAGGTGCATATTCTTGCCATTTTGCTATAGATGGTTTTGGAATCATAAATCGTTTTCTAACTTAATATTCACATCTACTTTCCAAGGATTTTTAATAGCTCTTGGTTTTAATCCGGATTTTGGACTTAATAGTACAGGATAGAATTTAGATTGTTTGAGATGTTCCATTATTTGTTTATTAAGACTTTCATTTTCTTGAAATTTTTCCAATAAAAAACCAAAACGTTGTAAAGTACTTTTATGTGAATACCACGTTAATAGTTCTGTAATATCATTGTGGGTTAGTTCTTCTGTTAATTCTTCCAAAATGGCTAACATTCTGTTGAGCCCACCCAATTTGGTTTGATGATGAATTAAGTCCACCATTGTAAGAGCAGGACTTGAAATTTTAAAAATGCCTGCATCAGATTTTTTTTTCAAAATGTTTTTCTCAGGCCATTTTGATGTCGTAAGAAAACTAATGTCAATTGATTTTTTTTTGATTTTCGATAGAGAAGGAGTATTTATCATTATGTAATCCCGCTGTACTTGTTGATGACTAGCTCCAAGAAATTTGGCTGCTGAATAAAAACCTAAATAGTAGTCTCTTTCTAAATTTTTAAAAAGCTTATTGATGTACAATTGAATAGGTAGTTGTTTTTGTTTGGAATATCTTGGCGGAATTATTAGATAAAATCCTTTTCTTAGGTTTATAATTTCTTTTTTTTCTACTAATCTAGAAAGTTCTCTTTTCAAAGAAGTTTCTGTTTTATTACAATTACTCAAGAGTTCATTCCATGAGAATGCGTATTCCTCATAGGATTGAAGTTGTTTTATGTAGTTGGATATTGTCAATTACAGTAAAATTTTGCACAAGATACCATTTTTTGGTAATTATCGTGATTTTTTACTATTATTTTTCAGCGTTGGAAAAATTTCACTCTTTTATTATTTCAGAAGTGAAATTGAGCGATGGCAAAAACCAAATGCGCTTAATGTATGGTTGGCTTTTTCGTTATGAAACACAATATTATGCTAATCAGAGTTTCAATTCTTATTAGTCACACTAAAGCGTGATTAAACGAAGGTCGTCTGTTTTAAAAAAAAGTCAAGAGTACATTTAAATATTAATGTTCAAATCAAAATTATTAAGAACAATAATTTATAAATTACTTACATGATAGCTTACCAGACCTTCTATTGGTCGTCTTTCAAAATTACCAACAGTAAAACCTAATTCTTTTGCTACTTCACGAATCTCATCTTGAGAGAAATAAGCAATAGAACCTGCAAAGTGTACAGGAACTCTATCTAAAAACTCTTTAAATTGTAAAATATAGTTTTTCGCAAATAACCTTATGCCATCTTTTATGAGGTTTGTTACATAATCTGAATCTTTATTCAAAAACATAAACTCAGCATGCGACGCTAAATAGGCGTTTGGGTTTGGTTGCTTATATAGGTTATACTTTACAAAATCGGAATCCACATTATAGCGTTCGGCAAAGGATACTTTTAAATCTTCTGGCATATGGTTAAAATAATAATCTCTAAGTAATTGTTTTCCGAAGTAATTACCAGAAGCATCATCCATTACTGTATAGCCTAACGATTTTACCCGTTGGTGTAATATTTCTCCATCAAAATAACTACAGTTAGAACCTGTCCCTAAAATACAGACTACAGCAGCTTCATTATTATTTTTTATTGTAGAATAAACAGCTGCATAGGTATCTTCTTTAACTTCTACTTTTGCATTAGGAAAAAATGTTTGTAAAACACCCTCTAAAAGTAAACGTGGTTTTTCTGTGCCACAACCTGCTCCATAAAAAAATACATGAGAAACTTTAGAGCTATGCTTCTTTAATACATCATTCTTTTTTATAGTGCTGTGTAATTTCTTTTTTGAAAGAATAGCTGGATTTAAGCCTTTGGTTCTTTGTTTTTCCAGCAACTGTTTACCATTGCTGTCTATGGCTAACCAATCGCATTTTGTGGAACCACTATCGACAATTAAAATCATCTTAAAAAATTATAAAACAAAAACTGTTAATCTTACATTAAGGTTAACAGCTTTTATTGTTAAAATTAAAGTATTAAATATTGTGTATGTATTCGGCTAAATCGACCAATTTTGTTGAATACCCAAATTCATTATCGTACCAAGAAACTAATTTAACGAAATTATCGTTTAAACCAATACTTGCATTAGCATCAAAAACACTTGTTCTTGGTTCGGATACGAAATCTTGAGACACAACACCTTCTTCAGTATAACCTAATATGCCTTTTAATTCATTTTCAGAAGCCTCCTTAATTGCAGCTTTAACTTCTTCAAAAGAAGCACTTTTTTCTAATCTTACAGTTAAATCTACTACAGAGACATCTACAGTAGGAACTCTAAATGCCATACCTGTTAGCTTTCCGTTTAGCTCCGGAATAACTTTACCTACTGCTTTGGCTGCTCCTGTAGATGCAGGCACTATATTATTTAAAGACGAACGTCCTAATCTATAATCTTTTCTTGATGGACCATCAACAGTTAACTGCGATGCTGTGGCAGCATGAACTGTGGTCATTAACCCTTCAACAATTCCAAATTTATCATTGATTACTTTTGCAAGAGGTGCCAAACAGTTGGTGGTACAAGATGCATTTGACACAATAGTGTCTTTTGCCGTAATTTTATTATGATTAACTCCCATTACAAACATTGGTGCATCAGCAGATGGAGCAGAAATTGCTACTTTTTTTGCTCCAGCTGTAATATGTTTTTGTGCACCTTCTAATGTTGTGAAAATGCCTGTACAATCTAAAACAACATCTGCTCCTACTTCATCCCATTTTAAATCTTCAGGATTACGTTGGGCAGTCACTCTAATTTCGTTTCCGTTAACAATAAGATTTCCGTTTTTAACTTCAATTGTTCCATCAAATCTTCCATGTACAGAATCGTACTTTAACAAATATGCTAAATGTTCGACTTCTAGCAAATCGTTAATTCCTACTACTTGTATATTCGGTCTGGTTACAGCAACTCTAAACGCAATTCTACCAATTCTACCAAATCCGTTAATTCCTAATTTTACTTTTGACATTCTTCTTTTTTGTTTTTTAAGTGGACATTATATCAGATACTCTTAATAATTCTTTATTAATTTTTGAATGAGCTTTTACAGCCTTGCCCATTGGAGTAAGCTCCATTTTATTATTTATACTACCTACCATATAATTGGATTTTCCGTTAAGTAAGGACTCTACAGCTTTTACTCCCATCCTACTCGCTAAAACACGATCGAAACAACTTGGTGAACCACCACGTTGCATGTGTCCTAAAACAGATACGCGCACCTCGTATTCTACTAAATTTTCTTCAACATAATCTCGAAGTTCAAATACGTTTTTCCCTATTTTATCGCCTTCGGCCACTACAACAATACTTGATGATTTACCAGTTTGTTTACTGCGCTTTAAAGATTCTAATAATCTATCTAAACCAAGATCCTCTTCAGGGATTAATATCTCTTCAGCTCCAGCACCAACACCTGCATTTAAAGCTATATGACCTGCATCTCTTCCCATTACTTCTACAAAAAATAAGCGTTTATGAGAACTGGCAGTATCACGAATTTTATCTATGCACTCAACAACAGTATTTAAAGCAGTATCATATCCTATTGTATAATTTGTACCATAAATATCATTATCTATTGTACCAGGAATACCGAGAACTGGAAAATTGAATTCTTTATTAAATATCATTCCACCTGTAAATGTACCATCTCCACCAATCAGAACTAAAGCATCAATACCAGCTTTTTTAATTTGTAAATGCGCTTTTTGTCGCCCTTCTTTTGTTCTAAACTCATCACACCTGGCCGATTTTAAAATAGTCCCTCCCTTGTTTATAATGTTATTTACACTTCTTGCCGAAAGCACTTTAAAATCTCCTTCTATCATGCCTTCGTAACCTCTATAAATTCCAACACATTTAATAGTATGAAAAGCACAAGTACGAACTACAGATCTTATTGCAGCATTCATCCCTGGAGCATCACCTCCTGAAGTTATTACACCTATTTTTTTAATCTTTTTTGACATGGTTTTTGCCTTTGAAAAGTAAAACTAATAAACTTATACAACAAAAAAGCTATGTTTTATTATATTTTAACCAAAAGCGAAAACTCAAACGTTTTCGTTAATAAGTATTTTGTGAGGATAGAAAATAAATGGCTTTTTCACTGCCTCTTTGTGTCTTTTTTCTTGAAACTATGATGTTCAGGAAGTGAGGCTTCTTTGTCTTCTTCTTCTTCAACTTTTTCTTTTTCGACTTTTGGCTTTTTATTGCCTTTAAAAATTTTATCAAGAAGCTCTTTAAAATTATCGAATTCTACATTATAAGATATTCCCATACCTTGTATATAACCAATTTGTTCACCAAAGTTTCTAATACTATTTTCGCGATTAAAAAATTTCATCGAAAAATTACCGTCTTCATTTAGTAATACTTCGATTTCAAAATCTCCAGCAACTACAGTTTCGTTTACACCACCAATTGGCACACCAACTTTTCCGTTAATAAGTATTCGGTCATTAAGATTTGTAGATAATGTAACACCAAGCCTATCGTCTGTTTGATATTCTGGTCTATTTTCTCCAATTTGATAGTCTAATCCTAATTGTAATTTGCCATCACTATCACTAAAAAAACTATTTAAAATTGCCGAAGCACGCTCAGCAAGATTACCATAAATAGCTTGTTGGTCTATTCTTAATTGATTTGTAAAAGAACCTGTTGCCAATAAAGATAATGCTTGAAACTGCATACTTTCATTATCATCAAGTCTATAATTTAATTCTGAATTTAATGTCGTATTAACACTAGGGAAACTTAAATTAAATATTGGATTTGGTTTTTCTAATTCTCCTGTGAGATGAATTTCTACTTCTACAGGAATACTCCTATTAATTGGATTGTCTAGTAAAATTGAAGGATTTGCCTGAATGCCATCATAAACCGCTTTAATATTAATTTGAGCCTTTAAAGGATCTCCTTCCCAAACCAAAGTTCCGCCTTGTTCTACATTAAATTCTTTCTGTATTAAGCCTCCATAAACAAAATTATAAACACCTTCATCTGCAATAAAATCGCCATACATATTAAATTTTCCATTCGTGTTTATTTGCGCCAATATTACTCCATTTCCACGACCTCTAATAGAGCTTCCTGTATCTTTATCTATAACAATTTCAATTTCAGCATTTTCATTAACTTCTAAATCAAAATCCAACTCCAAACCTTTAATGTGGTCAAGAACAATAAGTTCTCCTTTTAGCCTAGCTTCTTTTTCTTCAGGGCTTAAAAAATGAATATAGGAATGGTCTCCAAAAGTGTCAACATCGTTAAGTGGGATTTTAAATACTGTACCTTCTTCTGATACAACATTTGCTTTAATTACTAATTGGTCTGTTGGGCCATTAATATTAATGTTCCCACCAACAAATGCAGTTCCAAAATACATGGCATCCTCACTATCGCTTGTATTAAGAACTAATAATCTACTTGTGTTTAAAGTAAGCCCTAACGACCATTTTGAAAAATTAACATGATTTATACTTCCGCTTAATGTGGCATTTGAAAAATATTCCGAATCAAACAAACGTGCATTATTGAATACAAAGCTTTGTTGTTTTGATGTATTTAAAGTAATTGCTGTATCATCTTCAAATGCATAATCTATATTTAGATATGGCAAGCTTAAACCTCCTTTGTCTAGATTTAATTGCCCATTAATTTGTGGTCGTTGTAGCCTTCCTGTAACTCTTGCATTACCAGCAACTTCTCCTCTAATATTTGTAATTACTCCTCCACCAAATGGGTTTAGAGGGTTTAAAATAAATTTATTGAAATCAATATCTAAATCTAGTGTAGAATTTTTCCCTGAAACATCAATGTTACCAACTACGGAAAGCGATTCGTTTTCATCTTCTTTTAAAGTTACATTTACATTATAATTGGTTAAAGATTCATTGCCAATAATATTGGCTTTAAAAGAACCAAGGTTAAAATTGTTGACTTTAAAATCATCAATTGTTATATTAGATTCTGGCAAATAAACATCGTTTTGCTGTTGCAGATTTAACTGACCATTTACATTACCTGCAAGTGCCAAACTATCTATTCTTGGAGTTATTTTAGCCAGTTCGACATCTTTAAAATTTAGGTTTATATTTTTATAAGAAGAATCACGTATAATTCCTGATAGTTCAATTTCTTCTTTAAGATGACTTAAACGTAAATCATCAATTTTTATATTTTGAAAATATCTATCAAATTCAATTTTATTAGAATGATTTTTTTCTTCGTTTACATACCATAAATTGTTTTTAAATTCTATTTTAGATTTTTTAAATCCAAATACAGATTTGTTATCTTCATTAATGGTATAATATAAATTCAAATCAAAATTATCTTTATTGGATTTTCCTCCTTTAAATTCTGTTTTAATAAACAAAGTGTCTTTTAGTGTCACATTTATTAAGCTGAATTTTGATGCATTATAATATTTTGTATTTATACTATCTACTTCAATATAAGTGTTAAATAGTGGGTTTTTATTATCAATCTTTAGTTGAATATTATCTGCAAAATAATCTTTTAAGCGTATTTGTGGTGATTTAAACGTAAGGTTGAAATTTTTGGCATCACTTTCTACTCTTCCTTTAATAAATGTATTGCTACCAAGTTTTAAATCTGGATAAAAAACATCGGCAATTTTATTATATATTTTGAAATTAAAGTTTATAAATTGATCTGAAGCTAATTCGTGCGGTACATAATTGGTATATATATTTCCCAAAGAATTCTCTAAAAGTTTTACCACTTCTTTAAACTTAAATTTGCCATTTAAACTGCCTTCAATTATATCTGGAGAGTTTATATTGATGTGGCGTATATCCTCTTCAAAATGAGAAGATATTGAAAAATCCTTGAAATAGTATTCATCGTTTTGGTTTTTATATAAGGTATTATTAAAAGACACATTTCCTTGAGCATTATCAAAATTAGTTCCTTTCATATTCATCTTTACCAAACCTTTAAGAACTGAAATGCTATCTTTAGAAACAAAGTTTATTGCATTAAGGTTTGCATATTTTACATTGGCAGAAAAATCGTAATTATTTATGTCTTTAGAAAAATTTACTAAACCATTAAATTGTAAATCCAAATTTTTATCGTTAGCAACCAAATTACCATTAAATATCATGTCTTGTATGTTCCCTGAAACCACAATATCATTGTAACTGTAATTATTATACTCTAAATTATAAATATCTCCTTCTACAAAAGTATTAAGTAATTGTTTTGTAAATCCCTTACCTACCACATCTAGATTTACTGATACCTTTCCAACTTTTGGATCGTTCATTAAATTGCCTAAGTTAAAATCGTCTAAAGTTATATTCCCTTTGTATGAAGCATTATCGATTTCATCAATGTTATTCATTTCTAAATTGGTAATGATATAACCCAATTTAGTATCTATGTCAATATCAGCTTTTACGGTTTTAGATGTAACAACGGTTTTACCATTAATGGTAAACTTCCCAAAAGCATCTAAAGAAGATGGTAATGATTTACCAAGTACATTTGGAAGCAATGCTTTTAAATCTTTATATGTTGAGGATAACCTGTTAAAGTTGGCATCCATAACAAAATTATCTTTCTCTTTATTAAACATGTTTTTAAAATTGATTGTTCCATCAATTAAAGTTTCACGAGAAGTATTAAGAATTAAGTTGCTTGCAGTTAAATTATTCAATGTACCAAAAAGCGTAACATTTAATGTTGCACTTTGGTTTTTACCAAATTCGTTATAAAATCTATTAAGTTCGTTTAAAGCAATTTTTGAGTCAATAAAAGTTGCGTTAACCTTTACACTATCTGCAAAATGCTTCAAATCTTTTCTGTTATATTCAAATTTTAAATCTCCTTTAAGTATTGAGTTTTCAGTTTTAATTTGAAGAAAATCAAAAGTCATATCCTGTAAAGTGTACTTAAAATTGGTGGTTAAATTTTTAACCTTTACTCCTCTGGTATCATTAAAACTAAATTTATTTATTCTTGCGCTAACATCTGGTCCAAGAATTAAAAAATCGGTTGCATTAATATTCAAATCTTTAAAAACAAAGACCTGCTGCATGTCACGATTCTCATCGGTTAATCTAAATTCGCTATCGTAAATTGAAAGATCACTGGAGGACAACAAAAAAGTATTAACTTTTTTTTCTGCTTTTTCAGGTTTTTCTTTATCAAACTTTGCAACAAAAATATCTAGGTTAGTCTCTGTTTCACCTTCATAAGTTTTTAAATTAAACGTAAGTCCAATAACATCTATGTCTCCAAAGGTTAATTTATTATCATATAATTTTTTAAAACTTAAAATAGAAGTATTTAGCTCGATAATATTGAAGAGTGTATCGCTTTTATGATCTTCTACATAAATATTCTTAAGCTCTACATCTCCATTAAATTGCAGTCCAACTTTTTCTATATTTATGTTGGTGCCAAAATCTTCATTTAATTTTTCGGTTGCATATTTTCCTAAACTAGTTTGTACAGCTGGAATGGAAAGTATTAACACCAAAATGATGAAAAGCAGTAGCAGGATTGCTACAATTTTTGATACTATTTTTAATACTTTTTTGATACGTGATAAAGTTATAACTTTCTATAAGAATAAACTACATTTCTTTAGCAAATGCCTCTTTAAAACTTCTGTCTAATGTAAACTACTTTAACTATAATTACTCATCCAATAAAAAAATAAAATGAGTAGTTTTGTATTTACGAAAAAAATGAAAGGTTTAGACTTTTATTTAAACACAAATTTAACAATTATTGTGCCTAAATTTTGCTAATGACTAAACAGAATATTTACATACTCGGAATTGAATCGTCTTGCGATGACACAGCTGCTTCGGTAATTTACAACGGAAAAATTCTAAGCAATGTTGTAGCGAACCAAAAAATACACCAAGAATATGGTGGAGTTGTTCCAGAATTGGCCTCGAGAGCGCATCAGCAAAATATTGTTCCTGTTGTACATCAGGCTTTACAAAAAGCAAATATTAAAAAAGAACAACTTAATGCTATTGCGTTTACTCGTGGACCTGGATTAATGGGCTCTTTGCTTGTTGGAACTTCTTTTGCTAAATCTTTGGCTTACGGATTAAATATTCCTTTAATAGATGTAAACCATATGCAAGCGCATATCTTGGCACATTTTATTGATGAAGAAGGATTTGATAAGCCAGAGTTTCCTTTTTTGGCAATGACCATTTCTGGAGGTCATACTCAAATTGTGAAGGTGAGCAGTTATTTTAATATGGACGTTATTGGCGAAACTATTGATGATGCTGTTGGAGAAGCTTTCGATAAAAGCGGAAAAATTTTAGGACTCAATTATCCTGCTGGTCCAGAAATTGATAAACTTGCCCAACTGGGAAACCCAAAAGCGTTTCAATTTACAAAGCCTAAAGTTGAAGGATTAAATTTTAGCTTTTCTGGTTTAAAAACCGCAATTCTTTATTTTATTCAGCGAGAAATAAAGGCTAATCCAAACTTTATAAAAGAAAACCTAAACGATATTTGTGCTTCTATTCAATATACTATTATTGAGATTTTGATCGATAAACTGAAACTTGCCTCAAAGCAAACTGGAATAAAACAAATTGCTATTGGTGGTGGTGTTTCGGCAAATTCTGGCATACGACAGGCATTAAAAGATGGTGAGCAAAAATATGGATGGAAGAGTTATATACCTAAATTTGAATTTACTACAGACAATGCTGCAATGATTGCCATTGTTGGCTATTTAAAATATTTAGACAAAGATTTTGCAGAGCAAGATGTTACGGCTTCTGCGAGACTTAAAATTTGATTATGCAATTATTCTATAATCCTGATATTACAAATGAAACAGAGCAATTTTCTTTTAACAAAGAAGAAAGTAAGCATATTGTTAAAGTACTTCGGAAAAACACTGGAGACAAATTACATATTACAAATGGGAAAGGTTGGCTGTTTACATCTGAAATAATAATTGCGAACATCAAAAACTGTGTGGTTTCAATCGAGACCAAAACGCTACAACCCAAACGGAACTACAATTTACATTTAGCAGTTGCTCCTACAAAAATGAACGATCGCTACGAGTGGCTTTTGGAAAAGGCTACCGAAATTGGTATAGACAGCATCACTCCTATTATTTGCGACCATAGCGAACGTAAAATTATTAAGCAAGAACGTTTTGAGAAGATATTGCAATCTGCAATGAAGCAGTCGCTTCAATGTTATTTACCAAAATTAAACCAAGTAATATCATTTAAGGATTTTATCAAACAAGAATTTAACGGACAATTATTTATTGCACATTGCGAGGAAACCGATAGAAAATCTCTAAAGCAAGTGCTCCAGCCAAAACAAGACATTACCATTTTAATTGGTCCTGAAGGTGATTTTTCTGTTAAAGAAATTGAAATGGCAATTCAAAATAAATTTATTCCAGTAACTTTGGGAGAAACCAGACTGCGAACCGAAACTGCTGCTATTGTAGCATGTCATAGTGTAGCATTTATAAACGAATAACATGAAATATCTTTGTTCTTTGCTCTTTGTTCTTTGTTCTTTTTTCTCATTCTCACAAGACATCGCCATATTAAAATACAAAGGAGGTGGTGATTGGTATAGCAATCCAACGGCTTTACCAAATCTTATAAAATTTTGTAATGCAAACATTAACACTAAAATTAATGAGAAACCTCAAACCGTAGAAACCGGAAGTACAGATATTTTTCAGTATCCATTTTTACACATGACAGGTCATGGTAATGTTTTTTTTAACGAAATAGAAGTCGAAAATTTACGCAATTATTTAATCTCGGGAGGGTTTCTGCATATTGATGACAACTACGGAATGCAACCTTACGTTATCAAAGAAATAAAAAAGATTTTTCCAAATGAAGAATTGGTTGAGCTTCCTTCAACTCACGAAATTTTTAATATCGCATTTAAGTTTCCTAAAGGATTACCCAAAATACATGAGCATGATGGTAAACGTCCACAAGCTCTTGGTATTTTTCATGAAGGCCGATTGGTATTGCTCTTTACTGTAGAAAGCGATTTAGGTGATGGCTGGGAAGATGCAGAAGTTCACAACGACCCAAAAGAAGTGAGAGAAAAAGCACTTAAAATGGGAGCAAATATTATTAAATATGTTTTTGGAAATTAAACTGAATTACGAATTAGGATTGACGGTTTTTGATTTCCCAAATCGTAACTCATAATTCTAAAATCTAAAATCACTTTTGCAGCTCAACCATTACAATACCAACTTTAAACAGAGAACTTTTCCAATTATTCTTGTTTGCGATAATGTAACCAATTCATCAAATATTGGTAGTTTGTTTAGAATTGCTGATGCTTTTGGAATTGAAAAGGTTATTTTTTGTGGCGAAACAATTCCTCTCGGAAGAAAAATGACAAAAACGTCGAGAGCCACAGAAAAGGTTGTAACATTTGAAGCTTATGAATCTGTTTCAAAAGTTGTTTCAGCTTTAAAAAAACAAAATTATACAATCATTTCCCTTGAAATCACAAGTAAAAGTTTACCAATTCATACCTTTCCGTTTTCCAAAGAAAAACCTATTGCACTCATTGTTGGTGATGAAAATTTTGGAATTTCTGAAGAAGTTTTAAAACTTTCAGATACTGTGATTCATATTAATATGTTTGGAAAAAACAGTAGTATGAATGTGGTACAAGCCACAAATATTGCTTTGTATGAGATTACTAAACAATTAATCTAAATCGTTTTATATATTTACTAAATGAAACGAGCATGTTAAAATTTTTATCACCCAATAGAATCATTAATAGCGAACAGTCCCGATAGCTATCGGGATGACATTTAAAAAACAATAGATATAAACACATGAATTCTAACACCATAACCAAAGGAATTTTAAAAGCACTTGCCATTGTTGTTGGTGTTTTTTTGTTGCTCTTCTTCCTTTATAAAATACAATCTGTTCTTGTTTATATTGCAATAGCTGCTGTACTCTCTTTAATTGGACGACCAATTGTTCGGTTTTTAAAAGCAAAACTAAAGTTCAAAAATACATTTGCGGTTATTGTAACAATGTTAGCATTAATTAGTCTTCTTGTTGGGCTTGTACGTATGTTTATACCTTTAATAGTAGAGCAAGGACATAATCTTTCTTTATTAAACATCGAAGAATTACAAGATAATATTGAAAACTTGTATCATCAAGTATCGGAATATTTTGCTATAAATAGTATAGATGTTGAGCAGTCTTTAAAGGATTCTAATTTACTTTCTAAATTAGATTATTCTATAATTCCAAATTTCTTAAATTCGGTTGTTAGTGGTTTTGGCAGTTTTAGCATAGGTTTATTTTCAGTATTATTTATTGCATTCTTTTTGCTAAAAGACAGTCAGCTATTAGAACAAGGCATATTAATGTTTGTTCCAGACAGTAAAGAATCTAGGTTGATAAAGTCTTTCGATAAAATAAAGGATTTACTATCTCGTTACTTTGTTGGCTTGATTCTTCAAATCTTGATTTTATTTGTTATTTACACCATTGTGTTACTCATTTTTGGTATTAATAATGCCATTGTCATTGCATTTTTATGTGCTTTACTTAATCTTATTCCGTATGTTGGACCTTTGGTTAGTGCTTTGCTAATGATTACACTTACCATGACTAGTAATCTTACTGAAAGCTTTAGCGAAGTGATTTTACCAAAAACCATTTATGTAATGATTGGGTTTATAATAGCTCAATTGGTAGATAACTTTTTTAGCCAGCCTTTTATATTTTCTAAAAGTGTAAAATCTCATCCTCTAGAAATCTTTTTGGTTATTTTAATTGCTGGTTTACTTTTTGGAGTTGTTGGTTTAATTGTTGCCATACCAACTTATACTGCTATAAAAGTAATGCTGAAAGAGTTTTTATCTGAAAATAAAATCGTAAAACAACTTACCAAAGATTTATAATTTTAATTTGAATACTAGAATTTTAAATACTGAAATTCAAAATTTTATAAAAAATAATTTAAATTCTGATATCACAGAATTATTATTGAAAGGGTTTTCTTTTGAAGGTATTGAAGCACGAGAAATCATAAAACAAATTGAAGCCAAGAAAAAGTGCAAAAACAAACTTCCAACTTGGTTTAATTCTGAAAATATTTATTATCCAAACAAGCTTAATATTGAGCAAACCTCTTCCGAAATCACTGCATATTATAAATCGCAACTAATTTCAGGCAATTCAATAATTGATATTACTGGTGGATTTGGAGTGGACAGCTATTATTTTTCAAAACATTTTAAAAGCGTTATACATTGTGAAATCGATGAAGAATTGTCTCAAATTGTAAAGCATAATTATAAAGAACTAAATGCTTTTAATATAAATGCACAAAATGTAGATGGCATTGAATACACAAGAACAACATCAAAAAGTTTTGATTGGATTTTTGTAGATCCTTCCCGAAGACATGATACTAAAGGGAAAGTCTTCTTTTTAAAAGATTGCTTGCCAAACATTCCTGAACATTTAGGAATGCTATTTGAACATTCTAATAGTATAATGATTAAAACGTCGCCTTTATTAGATATTTCTATTGGAATAGGTGAATTAAGAAATGTGAAAACTATTCATGTAGTCGCAGTAAACAACGAAGTAAAAGAATTGCTTTGGGTTTTAGAGAACGGTTTTAACAAGGATATTTCTATAAACACAGTTAATATTAAGAACAACGAGCAAGAAAACTTTAACTTTAAATTAATAGACGAACAGAACGCAGAAGTAAATTACAGTTTGCCACTCGCCTATTTATACGAGCCAAATTCTGCAATTCTAAAAGCTGGAGCATTTAAAAGTATTTCAAAACAATTTAATATTAGTAAACTTCATCAACATTCACACTTATATACAAGTGATGAACTGGTAGATTTTTCAGGTCGTTACTTCAAAATTATTGAAGTATTACCATATAATAAGAAAGCTATCCGAAAAGTATTAGGTTCAAAAAAAGCTAATGTAACTGTTAGAAATTTTCCTGAAACTGTAAATCAAATAAAAAACAGGTTCAATATCCAAGATGGTGGAGATTTATATGTGTTTTTTACCATAAATTTAGATAATGAGAGAATTGTAATAATTACTTCCAAAGCTTAAAAACTATTTTTTTTGAAACAATCTCTACCTGTTACATCTAACTAAAGTTTAACCTTTTTAAAAAAATTTATCTATATTTGACTTAATTAGTCCATTCAGTATATAAAAATTTAAATTATAATAACTGAATATGAAGCCATTTCTACCTACTATTTTATTATTGTTTACTGCTGGCATTTATGCACAAGAATATACCGATTATCTTGGAGCAGGACACAGCAATGGAATTACAGTAACTTCCAGTAGTGAACAAAGTCGTACAGATTGGAATGAAATAGCCAATGATGAAAACACCATTAATGGAAAAGGTCTGGATGCACGATTATTAGAAACTTCACGTTTTTTGGCACAAGCAACTTTTGGAACTGATTTAGAGTACATTAAAGCTGTTTCCGAAAATTCTTTTGAAGATTGGATTGATGAACAATTTAATTTTAATTCACCTTCAATAGGAGAACTTACAAATAGTATTTATGATCAGGCACTTGATATGTTTGTTGCTAATGGTGGTAATCCTGACGATTATTTTGGACCATATTCATTGCATTTTCAATATGCTTGGTGGCAAACAAACATTGATAATGAAGATTTATTACGTCAGAGAATAGCATTAGCTTTAAGTGAAGTTTTGGTTATTTCATGGGATTCTGCACTAGGAGATTATGGCATAGGATTAGGCAGTTATTATGATGTTTTAAAAGACAATGCCTTTGGAAATTTTAGAGATTTATTATTAGAAATGACTTTACATCCAATGATGGGAGGTTATTTAAGCCATTATAATAATCCCAGAAGTTTTCCAAATCAAAATATGCATCCTGACGAAAATTTTGCAAGAGAAGTTATGCAATTGTTTTCTATTGGTTTATACCAACTTAATCAAGATGGTAGCTATATCCTTGATGGTAATGGGAACAGAATACCAACTTACGATAACAATGATATAAAAGAATTTGCCAAAGTTTTTACTGGACTTGGTGCAGGTGAAGTTATAGATAATCCTTGGGGAGTTGTACCTGGTTTTGGAGTTGGGTTTTATTTTGCAAAAAAGGATTTACCAATGGTAATGTATCAAGAGTGGCATCAACCAGGAGAAAAACAGTTATTAAATGGTTATACTATTGCTTCAGGTCAATCTGGAATGAAAGATATAGAAGATGCCATAGACCACCTGTTTAACCATCAAAATGTTGCCCCTTTTATAGCTAAACGTTTAATTCAACAGTTAGTAAAATCAAACCCAACTTCTGCGTATATTTCAAGAGTTTCAACAGCATTTAACAATACTAATGGAGTTCGTGGTGATATGAAAGCAGTAGTCAAAGCCATTTTGTTAGATGAAGAAGCACGATCCTGCAGTTGGATTAATAATCCAAGTCAAGGAAAACTAATTGAACCTATGATACGCTATTTTAATGTAACGCGTCAAATAGATCTAGACAATCAAAGTGGTTTGAATTGGAATGTTGGTTATAACTTTTTCAATGCTACAAAGCAAGCTCCTTTAGGCGCTCCTCATGTTTTTAATTTTTTCGCACCAGATTATATTCCAAATAGCGAATTTACTAATGCTAATTTAGTTGGACCTGAATTTAAAATACACAATTCGGCAACAAGTATCGCTTTTGTTAATGAAGTTGATTACTGGACATATCCTGAATTCTATTCTGTATTAAATACTTGGGAATTAGGACTAGACGATACTCCACTAGATTTTGAAGCTCTAAAATACTACGCAAAAGACAGCGAAGTACTAATCAATCAATTAGACAAATTATTTACACGTGGTTTACTTTCTGATGAAACAAGAGAATTAATAATTGAAGCAGTTAATCCAATTTTTGGTAATGATCAAAATATCGATTATATGCATTACAGAGTAAAAATGGCACTTTATCTTATATTAATAAGTCCAGATTACGCCATATTAAAATAGACAATAATGAGTAAACCGAAGCAAAATATATCGAGAAGAAAATTTATTGGGCAGTCATGTGCTGCAGTTGGATATACAACACTCTTTTCATCCTTAATAAATTTAAAAGCTATGGCTTCTGCTGCTTTGGATAACTCCTCGTTTCTAACAGGAGATTATAAGGCTTTAGTATATGTCATGTTACATGGTGGAAATGATTCATTTAACATGCTCATCCCAAAAGGAAATACAGAGTACAACGAATATGCAGTAACTCGATCTAATTTAGCAATACCACAAAACGAAATTCTACAAATCAATCCAATAACATCTGATGGAAGGGTTTTTGGAGTTCATCCAGTAATGGCTGATATGCAACAGTTGTTTGAAAATAATAATCTGGCTTTTATAAGTAATGTTGGAACTTTAATTGAGCCTTCAACAAAATCAGAATTACTGAATGGAAGTGTTCAAACTCCACTAGGTCTATTCTCACATTCAGACCAACAACAGCAATGGCATACTGGAAGACCTCATGAAAGAACAAATATTGGTTGGGGAGGAAGAATAGCAGATTTAGTACAATCAATGAATTCGAACCAAAACATTTCTATGAATATTTCATTGCAAGGCACTAATATTTTTCAACGTGGAGATCAAATAATTCCTTATACTATAAGTAACAACGGAAGTATTGGAATTAGTGGTTATGGTGGACAAAATGGTTTTGACCAATTGCGTACTGATGCTCTAAATTCTATGATGGATAGAGACTATCAAGATATTTATAAAAATACTTATATAAATACTATAAAATCCTCTAACGAATCTAGCGAAGAGTTTCAAACTGCAATAGATGCAGTTCCAGAATTTTCTACTATTCTCCCTGAATACAATAATTTAGCCTCACAATTAAGAATGGTTGCAAAAACAATTGCAGCAAGAGACTCTTTAGGTTTTTCAAGACAAACATTTTATGTAGAAGCTCAAGGTTGGGATCATCATGACGAATTACTGATTAATCATGCAAGTAAATTGGCTGGTGTAAATAGTGCTTTAAAATATTTTAATGATGTAATGAATGAACTAAATACCAATGATTGTGTTACAACTTTTAGTATATCGGATTTTGGAAGGACACTCACATCAAATGGCAATGGTACAGATCATGCTTGGGGAGGAAATGCTTTTGTAATGGGAGACTCTGTTTTAGGTAAAGAAATCTATGGTGACTATCCTACTCTAGCTTTAAATAGTGATTTGGCTTTATTCGATGGTGTGTTAATACCAACAACAGCAGCAGATTTGTATATGGCAGAACTTGCTTTGTGGTTTGGAGTATCTTATTCCGATTTGAATACAATTTTTCCAAATTTATCTAATTTTTACGATACTAATTCTGGCATTCCACCAATTGGATTTATGAATATATAAGTGATGAACAAGAAATTAATATATATAATAATTTTCAGCTTAAGCTTTCAGTTCATGAATGCGCAATGCTATCCAGATAGACATAGCACAACTTGGTTTGATGGTTGGGTATCGTGTGAAACCTCTATCAATCCAAATTCGGTTTATGGAGAAACTCATTGGATAATGTATGATTTTGGTTATATCTATGCATTAACAACTTCTAAATTATGGAATGCAAACGAACCAAATAATTTGGATTATGGAATTAAAGATTACACCATAGACTACTCTTTAGATGGCAATACTTGGTCTTATCTAGGTAATTTTACTCTAAATCAAGCAAATGGTTTGTCAAATTTTGAAGGTGAAGATGGTCCGGATTTCGATAATGTTTCTGCGAGATATCTACTTATAACACCAACATCTAATTATGGAGGTGATTGTTTTGGGTTTAGCGAGTTAAAGATTGAACTTGGTGATCCTACAGATACAATTGATGAAGAAATAGGATTCAATGCATTAGTTTTCCCAAATCCATTTGATACAGATCTAAATATTAAGATTGTAACTCTTTTTCAAGACAAGCCAATAACTTATGCGCTCTATGATATTTTAGGAAGAGTTATTACAGAAAATGTAATTGAAGATGTTTCAGTTATAAATTTTATAGATCTTAATAAAAGTAATCTCTCTTCAGGAGTTTATATTTTTAAAATTGAGCAAAATAATAAACAAAAAACATTTAAATTGATTAAGAAATAAATTCGAGATAGTATAAGTTTATAAGTGTTTTTATCTTATTTTGAATACAAATAACTTTGCAAAATAAGGGTCGCACTAATTTCATCAACTAAAGCTTTATTTTTACGTTTGCTTTTTTTTAATCCACTATCGATCATGGTTTGAAAAGCAATTTTAGAAGTAAATCGTTCATCTACACGCTCAACAGGAATTTTAGGGAAAGTGACTTTTAGCTTGTTTAAAAAAGGACTTATAAACGCTTCACTTTGTGAAGGTTCATTATTCATTTGCTTTGGTAACCCAACCAAAAATAATTCAACAGACTCTTTTACAACATAATCTTTTAAAAAAGGTATAAGTTCTTTTGTAGCAACAGTTGTTAGTCCCGAAGCAATAATTTGTAATTCGTCAGTTACAGCAATTCCTGTTCTTTTTAATCCATAATCTATTGCTAAAATTCGTGCCATTAATAATTTTTGTGCAAATTTAACTTTTATATTGTTATACTCTTAAATTTCGTACCGTAATTGATATTAAGCTATTATATTTGCTTAAACTATAATAATAATAATGACAGATTTACAACAAATCATTGAACATGCTTGGGAAAACAGAGGTTTTTTAAAAGATAAAACTACTATTGATAGTATTAGAAATGTTATAGATTTATTAGATAAAGGTGAATTAAGAGTTGCTGAGCCAACAACAAATGGTTGGCAAGTTAACGAATGGGTAAAAAAAGCAGTGGTATTATATTTTCCTATTCAAAAAATGGAAACATTTGAAGTTGGTATTTTTGAATATCATGATAAAATTCCGTTAAAAACAGGTTATGCTAAAAAAGGAATTAGAGTAGTTCCTCATGCTGTTGCACGTCATGGCGCATACATTTCAAAAGGTGTTATTATGATGCCTAGTTATGTAAATATTGGTGCTTATGTAGATGAAGGCACTATGGTAGATACTTGGGCAACTGTTGGTAGTTGTGCTCAAATAGGAAAAAACGTTCATCTTTCTGGAGGAGTAGGAATTGGAGGCGTTTTAGAACCATTACAAGCAGCTCCTGTAATTATAGAAGATGATGCTTTTATTGGTAGCCGTTGTATTGTTGTTGAAGGTGTAAAAGTTGAAAAAGAAGCTGTACTAGGTGCCAATGTTGTGCTTACCGCTTCAACAAAAATAATTGATGTTACAGGAGAGACTCCTATTGAAATGAAAGGTATTGTGCCTTCGCGTTCTGTAGTAATTCCTGGGAGTTACAAAAAAACGTTTCCTGCTGGAAATTTTAATGTGCCTTGTGCTTTAATTATTGGCAAACGAAAAGAAAGCACCAACAAAAAAACTTCGTTGAATGATGCGCTTCGAGAGTATGATGTAGCGGTTTAATTCATGTTTTAAGAACAAAAAAGTTTATCTTTCAACGTTTATAAATAGCTCTTTTCTATTTAATGAAAATACTTGTAATACAGCAAAAAATGATTGGCGATGTGTTGGTAAGCACATTGTTATGCAATAATCTACGAAAAGCATATCCCAATGCCCAAATAGATTATATGGTCTATAAAAGCACCTTGCCAGTTTTACAAGGAAATACAAATGTTGACAATTATATTTTATTTGAAAAAAAACACCGAAAAAGTAAGCTTCAATTTTTTAAGTTTATTTTTAATATTCGGAAAGAAAAATATGATTTGATAATTGATGCGTATTCAAAACTTGAAAGTTGGTTAGCCGTATTTTTTTCTAATGCATCTATAAAAATTTCATATAAAAAAACAAGAAGAACATTTTTATACACTCATAATGTTCCCCTTTCAGACGAGCCAAAATCAAATGTAGGTTTGGTAATTGAAAAACGTTTATCATTGTTAGAACCTCTAAAACTTGATATTGAAATAGATGTGGTTCCGAAGCTAACCGTTACCGAAGAAGAAAAACAATTTGCTTCCAATTTATTTGATGAATATCAATTAGATCGAACTAAAAAAACAGTGATGATGTCGATTATCGGGAGTAGTCCTAACAAGACCTATCCGTTGGAATATATGTCGAAGGTAGTAGATTATGTTTCAGAGGAAATTGATGCGAATATTCTTTTTAATTACATTCCGAAGCAATTAGAATTAGCTCAAAAAGTATATGACAATTGCTCAGAGGCAACCAAGAAAAAGATATTTTTTAATTTATTAGGTAAAAATTTACGAGAATTCATCATCATTATGGATGCTTGTGATTTTATTATCGGAAACGATAGTGGTGCCATTAATATGGCAAAAGCATTGGGCAAACCTTCTTTTATTATCTTTTCACCTTGGATTAAAAAAGAAATGTGGTCCACTTTTGAGGACGGAAAACTACATGATTCTGTACATTTAAAAGACTACCAACCCGAATTAATTTTAGGAAAAACCGAGAGGCAATTAAAGAAGCATTCTATTGCACTTTATCCCAACTTAAAACCTTCTTTTTTTAAAGATAAATTAGCTGCGTTTTTGGCTTATAACATTTCTGAAGCTACTATAAAAGTTAGCCAAACCAATTTTAATGAAGTTTATGCAGCACATAAAACTTTTCCTCTTTCGGCTGTAATTATTACTTATAATGAGGAAGAACATTTAGAAAAATGCTTGGCTTCTTTGGTTGGTGTTGCAGACGAAGTGATTGTGGTAGATTCTTATTCTACAGATAACACAGAAGCTATTTGCAAAAAGTATAATGTAACTTTTATTCAACATAAATTTAAAGGATATATTGAGCAAAAAAACTATGCCGTTAAACAAGCTACTCATAATTATATTTTATCACTTGATGGTGACGAGGCTTTGTCTGATGAGCTAAAAGAGTCTATTTTAAAAGTAAAACCTCATTGGGATTATGATGGCTATTACTCGAAAAGACTGAATAATTATTGCGGACAGTGGATTAAACATTCCGATTGGTATCCCGATAAAAAATTACGGTTGTTTAAAAAAGGCAGTGGCGAATGGAAAGGTATAAACCCTCACGATAGTTACACCTTAAAATCTGAAAAAAAATTAGGGAAATTGGAAGGTGATTTACTGCATTGGATTTATAGAGACTACGATGAACACAAACAAAAAGTAGCAATTTTTTCGACCATCTCCTCAAAGGCATACTATAGATTAGGAATTAAATCGAATATTTTTAAAATCATCTTTAGACCTTCTTGGGCGTTTTTTAAATCTTATTTTTTGAGATTAGGATTTTTGGATGGTAAAAAAGGATTTAGAATTTGCAAACAACAATTTAATGTAACGTATTTAAAGTATGTGAAGCTATATAGGTTATGGTATCCTAAAAAATAGGTTTTTTCTCGCAAAGACGCAAAAATGCAAAGATGCAAAGTTGACTTCAAATATTCTCGCAAAGGCGTAGTTAGTTCTCATTAAAACTTCATTATTCGATATTCTACGGTTCTACATTCGGTGTTTATTAAGCAGTTTTATATTTTTCTTTCCAAAAGAATAGTTTCTTTTTTAAAGCTATTTTATCATGGTATTTTTTCTGAAATGCTTTCGTAGCACTCCACATTTTATCAAAAACTTTTGATTCTTCAATATTAATTAGTTTGGCATATTCGTTTGCCATCACTTTAACCATTTCTTTTTTTGGTGTGAGCCTTGCGAAGTTGTTTATTCTATTTTCAAAATCTAAAGGTTTAAACTCCATTCTGTTTAAATCGACTATATAAAAGTCGTAGCCATCATCTTTAATTTTTATTAACGTGTTTCCTGGAGAATGATCTTTAAATAATATTTCTTTTTCGTGCAGCTGGAAAGTAAATTGAGTAAAAGCACGCAAAATCTGTTCGTGATTTTTAAAGGCTGGATTTTCAACCAATTCTCTATAGGTCAAATCACATTCTAAATGTTCACTAATGTAAAAACTTTTTTTAAACAACAATAACGTAGTAAACGTGTAATATGCTATTGGTTGAGGTGTGCCAATACCTAGTAGCATTAATTTATTTGCATATTCAAAAGAACGTTGTGCTTTATTTTTTCTAAAGAATTTATAAGCAATTTGATTAAATATATTAGGTATTTTAAATGATTTTACATTAAGCTTTAAGTTATTAATTGTAATTAACTTAATAGTATTTCTATCACCATTACCAAATGCTTCACCTTCATTATCAAAATGATTAATAAAATTAGACAGTTGGTTTTTGTATAAACTAAATGTTTTATTAAATACGTGTTGCATGTTGCAATATTACAATTACTTTTTTTCTTTTAATACTATGAAATTGTAATATAAGTCCTTTTTATTTACTTTGCACAAAAACCCTTTGATGCCAACTATTTTTTTAGAATCTCATAATATTAAAAACCTACATTTTGGTTTTGGTCAATTTAATTATCATTTAATTAAAGGGCTTTATAATGCAAATATTAATGATTTTAAAATTACACTTCATGTTAAAGATTCAAACCCTTTGCAAACAGAGTTTGGATCGTTTTTTAATTATAAAAAGTATTATTCTTTTAGAAGATACCCTTTATTTAGGATTAAAAAAAAGTATGATTTATGGCATTCATTAAATCAGAATATTAAAATTGAACCTTATCACAATATCCCTTATTTACTTACTGTTCATGATGTTAATTTTATTGATGAAGTGTCTCGTGATTTAAATCATGAGCGAAATATAAGGTTTCAAAATAAGTTGGATAGAAGTAACGCTATTACTTACATTTCGGAATACGCTAAAAAATCGACACATCAATATTTTGATGTTCCTAAAGTTCCAGAATTTGTGATTTACAATGGCAACCCAATAACAAACATCTTTTTACCTGAAAATTACCTGCCAAAATTAATTTCTAACAAACCCTATTTATTTAGTATTGGTGAGTTTACTGAGCGGAAGAACTTTCATACCTTGGTAGAAATGCTCACTCATCTTCCTGATTTTAATTTAATTTTATCTGGAAATAACAATACTTCTTATGCCAATAGTACGCTTAAAAATACCATAGAACAATTGGGTTTAAAAAATCGTGTTATAATTACAGGAAAAATAAACGATATAGACAAACAGTACTATTTAAAAAATTGTACAGCTTTTGTGTTTCCGTCTTTACGTGAGGGTTTTGGTATTCCGCCAATTGAAGCCATGCGTTTTGGCAAACCCGTATTTTTGTCAAACAATACTTCTTTACCAGAAATTGGTGGCGAACATGCTTTTTATTGGAACAATTACAATCCTGAGTATATGGCAAAAATTGTTATTGATGGATTAAACACATATCAAAACAATAAAAATATACTGTCTGAAAAATACATTGCTCATGCAAAAAGTTTTAATTGGGATGATGCCGCGAAAGCTTATGTAAAAGTATATCGAAGCTTATTAAAATAACTTATTGAATATCCAATATTCGTTTTACCCAATTATCGATAAGGTATTGTTGGTATATGTTTTCGGGTGGTTGTTTGTATTTGTTTTTAAAAAATGACACCGGAATTTCTATCGTATCCTTATCAATAACTAAAATGTTATTTGAGTCATAAAAATCATAATTGATAATATCTTTATTAGTTGTAATCAGCTTTTTTTTATTTCCTAAACTCTCAAAAACTCTAAAGGACAAACCATCTTGTCCTTCTCTGTGTATGTCCAAAAGCACATTGCTGGCAGCAACTAATTTGTTAACCTCATTCATATTAACTCGCTCTGTTACGTACGCTACACTACTGTTAGATTCAATTTTTTTATTCCCAAAACTTATAATTTTATAGGTAATATTTAATTGATCTAATTTTATGGCTATGTCATCAATTAGTTGCGATCTATCACTAAATGTACTAATATTAAACACTTCATAATCTACCTTTACAGGAGTCTTCATTTCTTTAAAGATATAATTTGTAGCAAACTTAAACTCATGAATTTTAGCATCATTTGGTTCAAAAGAAAATACAACATCAAAAAAAGGAGCAACTTTTAAAATCTTAGGTATTCTCTTAATATTATCATTAAAAAAAGCGATTAATTCATTAGCATAAGGCTTTATATTCTTTATGATATGTGGTAATAAAAAATTAGCATTAAGCATTAATATTTTATCCTGTTTGCCTAATTTATCTAATCTTTTAAGTATTTCATTATTTAAATGCTTCTTTTTTATATCATGCTTAAAAAAAGTCTTTCCAAAAAAATTTAATATGCGATGAAATGATGTAGGATACTTATACCTGAAATTATGAAAATTAATATGATTTACTTCATGCCCTTGTTTTTTTAGGCTTTTAACAATTTCATCATTTATACCTAAAACATCAAGGCTTATTAAAGTAATTTTCATTTATTAAACTATTTTTGCTTTCAAATGTAATAAAACTTTATGAACAGGCAACTCACTCATTACACCCTTTTCTTAAAAAAGGATGTATATTGTCTAACTATTTTTTAAGAACCAATTTTATGAGCTACAAGAATAAACCTGATGGTTATTTTAATAACCCAAGAAATGAAATGTTATCTTTTTTACCTTTAGATGCCAAAAAGATTTTAGATGTTGGTTGTGGAAATGGCACATTTGCAAAAGCAATAAAAGAAATCAATAATGCAGAAATTTGGGGGATAGAATTAATGGCAGACGAAGCTATTGAAGCCAAAACTATTTTAGACAAAACTTTTGTAGGTCCTTGTGAAGATTATATTGATGATTTACCCGAAGGATATTTTGATGCCATTTATTTTAATGATGTTTTAGAGCATCTTGTTGACCCTTATACTGTTTTACAAAAAATTAAATCTAAACTCTCACCTCAGGGAGTTGTTATTAGCTCAATACCAAATATTAGATACCATAGCGCTCTTGTTAAACTCCTTTTTAATAAAGATTTTGAATATACAGACCATGGTGTTATGGATAAAACCCACTTGCGGTTTTTTACAAAAAAGAGTATTTATAACATGTACACAAATTTAGGATATGATGTAAAGAAACATGTTGGAATAAACCCAACTAAATCAATAAAGCCATTTCTTTATAATATACCTTTGCTGTTTACTGCTACAGATATAAAATATTTACAATTTGCAACTGTTGCAGGTATAAAATAACCTTATTAACTAATAGCTATTCTTATTGTGCTTTTATTAACTCAACTTTTACCTAATATGTATTATTATATTATTCTTTTTATCTTTTTAATAGCTATATCACCTTTAGTATTAAAATTCATCAAGCATAAATCATTATTTCCTTTTATGCCTTTTAAGTATAATTTTAGAAGAAGACGTGTGACATTTGCAAAAACATTACAGCTATTAAAACAACGAAACTCGAAATTATTGGTCGAAACTGGTACATCAAGAAATGGACTTAATGCTACAAAAAGCGATGGAGCTGCAACTATAGTTTTTGGAAAATGGGCACAGCAAAATGGAGCTAAACTACACTCTGTTGATATTAGTGAAGCTTCAGTAAATGGGTCGCAAACAGAAATTAATAATCAAGGATTAAGTAATGCAGTAACTATACATTTAAGTGACTCCATTACCTTTTTAAAAAATTTTAAAGATCCTATTGATTTTCTATATCTTGATAGTTATGACTACTCAAAAACCGATAAGGATATTCAAATAAAAAGTCAAGAACATCATCTCAAAGAATTTAAGGTAATTGAAGATAAGTTGCACAAAAACTCTATTGTATTAATTGATGATTGTAAATTACCAGGAGGTGGAAAAGGCAAAACTGTTGTGGAATATATGCTGAAAAAAGACTGGAAAATTTTAATTAATGCATATCAAATTTTATTAGTGAAAAAAGATAGTTTAGTTTAAATCTTTTATGAATCAAGAAATACATAATGCACTATTCGTTCTAAAAAAAGGCGGGATCATTCTTTATCCAACAGATACTGTTTGGGGAATTGGCTGTGATGCAACAAATTTTGGTGCTGTTGAAAAAATATTTCAACTCAAGCAACGTGCCGAAACTAAAAGTATGATTTGTTTAGTAAGCGATTTAAAAATGTTAAATCATTACATCGAAAACATTCCAGAAGCTGCATACGACATATTAAAATATGCTTTAAAACCAACTACAGTTATCTACGACAAACCAATACGAATTACCGAAAACTTAATAGCAAACGATAATACACTTGCAATTCGAGTTGTAAAAGATGGGTTTTGTAACGAACTTATAAGAAAATTAAAGAAACCCATTGTTTCTACTTCTGCTAATATTAGTGGTAAACCAACACCAAGATCGTTTAAAGAAATAAGCCAAGAGATTTTAAAAGGTGTGGACTATGTTGTAAATTTGCCTCACGAAAAAAAGACAACAAAACCATCATCAATAATTAAATTGACAAACGATGGGAAAGTAACAGTAATACGAAAATAATAAGCCACAAATACACGAATATTTATGTCAAACATTATTTATAAAGAAGAAAGCTATGCTATTATTGGAGCTTTATTTGATGTATATAATAATTTAGGATGTGGCTTTTCTGAAATAGTTTACAAAGATGCTTTAGAATACGAATTTAAACTTCAAAAAATCCCATTTCAAAGAGAAAAAGAGTTTACTGTAAATTATAAGGAAATTGTTTTGAAACATAAATTTTATGCAGGTTTTGTAATATTTGATAAAATTATTTTAGAAATCAAATCAGTAGAAAATCTAAATGACAACATTTAGCACAATGTTTAAACTATTTAAAAATATCGAAATGCAAATTAGCAATTTTAGCTAACTTTCATAAAGATTTATTAGATCATAAAAGAATAGTTTTATAGTAGTTCGTGTAATAAGAGACAATTGATAAACATCCGAGTAAACAGAAACAAATATTCGTGTATTAGTGGCAAAAAATAATGAATTACAAAAAAGCACTACAACATAAAATCTTTAAAACTATATCAAAGTCTGCAAAAGAACTGCAACTTGATGCATATGTTATTGGTGGCTTTGTAAGAGATTTGATATTACAGCGTGGTACACATAAAGATATTGATATTGTTGCAATAGGCAGCGGAATTAATCTCGCAAAACAAGTTTCAAAAAATTTACCTAACAAGCCCAAAGTACAGATATTTAAAACTTATGGTACTGCAATGCTTCGTTTTGAAGACATTGAAATTGAATTTGTTGGTGCCAGAAAAGAATCTTATAATAAAGAAAGTAGAAATCCAGTTGTAGAAAACGGAACGCTTCAAGACGATCAAAACCGTCGTGATTTTACTATCAATGCATTGGCTTTAGATTTAAGCGAAGAAAATTTTGGAGATTTGTTAGATCCATTTGATGGCTTAAAAGATTTAAAAAATAAAATAATCCGCACACCTTTAAATCCAGATATTACCTATAGTGACGATCCTTTACGAATGATGCGAGCCATTCGTTTTGCAACACAACTCAATTTTACAATTGAAGAAAAATCATTAAAAGCCATTACAAAAAATAGTCATAGAATTGAGATAATTACAAAAGAGCGAATTGTTGTAGAAATCAATAAAATTCTTGAAAGCAAAATACCTTCTGTTGGATTTCTACTTTTAGAACAAACAGGTTTATTAGATTATATTTTACCAGAACTTACAGCACTAAAAGGTATCGACGAAGTTGAAGGGCAACGCCATAAGGATAATTTTTACCACACTCTAGAAGTTGTAGATAACATTGCAAAAAGCACAAATAATTTGTGGTTACGTTGGGCTGCTTTATTGCACGATATTGGAAAGGCACCTACTAAAAAGTTTCATAAGAAAAATGGCTGGACCTTTCATGGTCACGAATTTGAAGGTTCTAAAATGGTATTTCACTTATTCAAACGTTTAAAAATGCCATTAAACGACAAAATGAAATTTGTTCAAAAATTGGTGTTTATGAGTTCGCGTCCAATTGCACTAGCTCAAAAAGTTACAGATTCTGCAGTAAGACGTTTAGTATTTGATGCTGGTGATTATGTAGATGATCTTATGACACTTTGCGAAGCCGATATTACCACAAAAAATCCTAAGAAATTTAATAAATACCATAATAATTTTAAGATCGTCCGTCAAAAAATAATTGAAGTTGAAGCACGCGACCATGTTCGTAATTTTCAGCCACCAGTTTCAGGAGAAGAGATTATGAAAACTTTCAATTTAAAACCTTCGCGTGAAATTGGTTTAATTAAAGACGCTATTAAGGAAGCCATTTTAGAAGGCATTATTCCAAATGAATACGAAGCAGCAAAGCAACTTATGATAAATGAAGGAAAACGATTAGGGTTAACTCTAATTAAGAATTAAGAAAGATATTAAACCAGAAACTAGAAACTAATATTCGTGTATTCGTGGCAAAAAACAAGATAAACAAGGACAACAATAAAGTAGTATATTGGCTACTTACAGGATGTGTGTTAATTTTCATCATGGTTGTAATTGGTGGTATTACAAGACTAACGCATTCTGGTTTGTCAATTTCAAATTACAAACTCATTTCTGGGACAATTCCACCAATGAATGAAGTAGAGTGGCAAGAAGCTTTTGACCTCTATAAACAGTATCCAGAATATCAAAAACTAAACAATCATTTTTCTCTAGAAGATTTTAAAGACATCTATTTTTGGGAATGGCTACATCGTGTTCTTGGTCGCTTTATTGGTGTAGTTTTCTTTATACCTTTTCTATATTTTTTAATTAAAAAGCAACTCACAAAATCAACCATAAAAAAATCCATCATTCTACTTGGTTTAGGAGCTTTTCAAGGATTTTTGGGTTGGTATATGGTAAAAAGTGGTTTGGTAGATAGACCAGATGTGAGCCATTATAGACTTGCAGCACATTTAACTGTTGCTTTTATAACGTTTGCCTATACATTTTGGGTGGCTTTGGACTTGATGTTTCCTAATAAAAAACAAATCAATAAAAGCTTCAGAAAATTAGTAAGAATTGGTTTAACTGTATTAATTCTACAAATTATTTATGGTGCTTTTGTAGCTGGTTTAGATGCTGGATTTATTCATAACCATTGGCCAATGATGAACGAAGGAAAATTTATGCACGAAACAGTTTATATAGAACAAAACCCATTGTATAAAAATTTTATAGAAGGTAAAAGTGGTGTGCAATTTGTTCACAGAATATTAGCCTACATCGTTACCATTTTTATTTTTACAATTTGGTATAAAGCTAAAAAAATGAATCTCACAAAACATCAACTAACAGGTGTGAATTCTTTATTGATAATGGTTGGTATTCAATTTTTATTAGGAGTATTTACCATTTTACTTCAAGTCCCTGTATGGCTTGGTGTGGCACATCAAGTTGGTGCTTTTTTCTTATTAAGCAGCATGATATTTGTTTTACATCGTTTCAGCAAATAATTCAAAAAAAACATACCTTTGCATAACAATTCGTTACAAATTAATTAATAAGATTCCTTCCCGATAGCTATCGGGATTGGCAGGAAATAAATATGATTTATAGATTTAGAATTATACTTGACAATGATACAGAAGACGATGTGTTTCGAGATTTAGAAATTCGTGAAACAGATAATCTCGAAGATTTACATAACATTATTACGCAATCATTCGGATTTGATGGTACAGAAATGGCTTCGTTTTACAGAAGTGACGACGAATGGAATCAAGGCGAAGAAATTTCGTTATTCGATATGAGCGAAGGGATAAACTCTGTTAGCTTAATGAGTGAAACTATTTTGGAAGATGTTATTAACGAAGCTAACACAAAACTTATTTATGTTTACGATTTCTTAAATATGTGGACGTTTTATGTTGAATTAGCTGAAATTGTAGAAGAAAATCAAGGTGCAGATTATCCAAATCTTATGTTTGTTCAAGGTCAAATTCCAGATGAAGCCCCAGAAAAATCTTTTGAAGCAGAAGAATCGGAAAATTTTGATGAATTTGAAAACGATTTAGATGTAGATGGTTACGAAAGTTTAGACTTCGACGAAAACTGGAATTAATATTGTTCCTTTTTATAACTATTAAGTATTTACAGTTTCATAATTGCGCTTAACAAAATCTAATGCATTCTTTAAAATTTCCCCCATATTTTTGCTGTGTTTGAATTTTAAATCTAAAGTATAATCGTAGATTTTAGATTTTAACAGCTCTACGTTTTCTTTAGTGGATAATGTGTCGTTCATCATGCAGTCCAACAATCCTTTTATTCTATCATTATAGCTCAATAAACGTTTGGCAACAATGGAACGTTCTTCTATTTTATATTGATCTATGGAAGCCTGTTGAAATTTTTCGGACACTAATTCCACCATTTCTAAATTTTCTTTAAAGAATTGTGGTCTATAGATATTAAATTTTCCTTCGTAACATTGTTGATCAAAATCTATAGCCCTAATTTTATAAACAACTTGATCAAAATCGTGAGTTGTCACAATCACATAATTATACGATCTCATATCTCCCAAAAGCCGTATCATACAACGTTCGTTAAACTTTACAAACTCTTTTGCAATTTGTGCTTTTTCCGATGAGCTACACTTATTTAGCATATTTTTAATAAACTCATCTCCAGGAATCCCAGCAATATGTTCTTCAATTAAAGTATCCTTATACACTAAAAAATTTAGATTATATGGAGATAACATATGCTCTAATTCTAATCCATAAATACGAGAAGCATCAGCTTTTTTTACATAAAAATAAATATAGTTATCATTAATAATGTTTCTAACTTTAATTCTGAAGGGTTTAGAATTACCAAAAGTGCAATAATCAATAGCATCAATATTTAAAAAAGGGAATGTTATCTCTGTCCCATCAGAATGTAAGCTTGTATATATTTTCTTTAAGCTTAAATCTATATCCTGACGTTCAAATTCATTGTAATATACACGTATCCAAAGTGAATCCTCGCCATTTTTATCATAAACCACAACAGAACCTTGAAAGCGTAGTAAGTCTTCATAAAAAATAGGGAACCTAATATTTCTATTGTAATCAGAAAGATATGAATGCAACTTACTGGTTACTGGATAAGATGGTTTCCTTTTGGATATTTTTAAATCTTTCATTCATTACTATCTATATTTCAAAAGTAATATATTTTGTATGGTTAAGATAATCCTTTGTAACAAGTTTTAAGTTTTATCGTCTTACATTTATAACCAACCAAAAAATATATCTTGGAGTCAATTCTAACAATTAATAACCTTACTAAAAAATACGGTTATATAACGGCTGTAAAAAACCTTTCGTTTAATATAGAAAAAGGCAATATTTATGGCATTCTTGGACCTAACGGAAGCGGAAAATCTACAACATTAGGAATTGTTTTAAATGTAGTAAATAAAACTAGTGGAGATTTTTCGTGGTACGATGGAAAACTTTCTACTCACGAAGCTCTTAAAAAAGTTGGTGCCATTATAGAGCGTCCAAATTTTTATCCTTACATGACTGCATATCAAAATTTAAAATTGGTTTGTAAAATTAAAGGTGTTGATTTTTCCAAAATAGATGAAAAACTAGAAATTGTTGATTTACTAGACAGAAGAGATGATACTTTTAAAACATTTTCTTTGGGTATGAAACAACGTTTGGCAATAGCATCTGCATTGCTTAACGAGCCTGAAATATTAATTCTTGACGAACCAACTAATGGTCTTGATCCACAAGGCATACATCAAGTTAGGGAAATCATAAAAGAGATTGCAAATAATGGCACAACCATTTTACTGGCTTCTCACCTATTGGACGAAGTAGAAAAAGTATGCACACATGTTGTAGTATTGAGTAAAGGGGAAAAACTATACTCTGGAAGAGTTGACGAAATGATTTCCAGTCATGGTTTTTTCGAATTAAAAGCTGAAAAACAAGACGAGTTAATTAAACTTCTAGAAAACGATGATGATTTTGGTAACATTAAAATTGAAGATGGTTTAATCACCGCATTTTTAAACAAACCAATGGATTCGACTTCATTTAACAAACTAATGTTTGAAAAAGACATTACACTTTCGCATTTGGTAAAACGCAAGGAAAGTCTTGAAGAACAATTCCTTCAATTAACCGATAACAACTAATCAAAAATCAATCTAGAGAATGTTACGTCTTTTAAATTTAGAATTACAAAAACTTTTACTTAATAAAACCAGTAAAATACTCATATTCATATCGTTTATTTTACCGTTTTTTGTCATATTATTATCCTCTTTTAAAATACCTTTTTTTGGATATTTCACTTTAGAATTAGGTGAATTAGGAGTTTTCAATTTCCCTATAATTTGGCATCTTACCACCTTTTTTGCTTCACAATTTAAATTTTTCTTTGCTATTGTTGTCGTATCAATGATTGGAAATGAATACAGTAATAAAACCATAAAACAAAACTTAATAGATGGATTGAGCAAAAAAGAATTCATCCTTTCCAAGTTTTATACAATTATATTCTTTTCATTGGTTTCTACAATCATAATATTTTTCATATCATTAACAATAGGTCTAATTTATTCTAGCTATAATGAGCTTAATATAATCATACAAGAAACTGAATTCTTATTAGGTTATTTTGTAAAACTATTAGGATTCTTCTCTTTCTGTTTATTTTTAGGTATGTTGGCAAAACGTTCGGCCTTTGCTTTAGCTTTTCTTTTTATAGATTTTATTTTAGAATGGATTATTTATTTGATAATGTGGAAGTTTAGCACAGAAGAACTAGCTACCAAAATTCAGAATTTCTTTCCTTTAAAATCAATGTATAAACTTATAGATTGGCCATTTTTAAGAATTGCTTCAACTAAAATACCTGATAATAAAGAATTCATCCATGACTATGCTGTACATTCGTACGAAATAGTAATCGTACTTGCTTGGACAGCTTTATTTATCTTTTTATCGTACAGATTATTAAAAAAGAGAGATTTATAATATATTTATAGGCTTTATTTGTTTATAAATGAAACGGTTGCTAATAATATTTAAATATTATTTTTATCCATATTTAAATTTTTAGTATGAGAACGAAGTGGTTACGCACGTCCTCATTTTTAATAAAAAGTTGTCGTTAAGTTTATTAAAAATTAAACGTGTGAAAAAGATATTATTAATCCTAACCCTCTTCATTTCTATAAATGTAGCTGGTCAAGGCGAAGCTGCCAATTGGTACTTTGGCTTTGGTGCAGGAATGCAATTTGATCTGGCAACAGGTAATACTACAGCTTTAAACGATGGACAATTAAGCACTAATGAAGGTTGTTCTACAATATCTGATGCCAACGGAAACTTACTTTTTTATTCAGATGGTACAACAGTTTGGAATAGAAATCATCAAGTCATGCCAAACGGAAATGGGTTATTTGGTGATTCTTCCAGCACACAAT
>JAKITV010000064.1 GCA_021647885.1 Flavobacteriaceae bacterium
GTTTACCACGCATTTAGATGAAAATGAATCTTTCTGGCAATTAAAAACTTTTGCAACTGCAATTTTTTGGGGAATCGGACTTACTTTTCATTTTTTTGGCGTATTTGGTCCAGATTTATTATTTGGTAAAGGCTGGGAAGAACGTAAGATAGATGAGTTTATGAATAAAGACAAAAGACATTGGGAATAATGTTCAGTCAGCAGTTTACAGTCCACAGTTTACAGGTTTTAGTTAATACTTTTTATTAAAGAAAAACTTATGTAATGCAAATATTTGTGCATTCGTGGCAAAAAAATAATAACAATTAAAACAATGAACGTAATTATTATTGAAGACGAAAAACCTTCAGCAAGACGACTACAACGTATGCTTAATGTTTTAGATGTAAAGGCTGAAACAATGCTACATTCGGTTGAAGAATCTATTGCCTGGTTTCAAAATAACGAACATCCAGATTTAATTTTTCTGGATATACAATTAAGTGATGGCTTGTCTTTTGAAATATTTGAAGCTATAGAAATTAAATCAGCAATAATTTTTACGACTGCTTACGATGAGTATGCTCTGCAAGCCTTTAAACTTAATAGTATTGATTATTTGTTAAAACCCATTGATGATGATGAACTTGAAAAAGCAGTTAACAAATACAAAGAACGTTCATTTGAAAAAAAATCCGTTACGTTAGATTTTAATGATATAAAAAAGTTGCTTGTTAACCCATTAGATCGCGAATATAAAAAGCGTTTTTCAATAAAAGTTGGGCAACATTTAAAGCTAATAAACATAGATGATATTGAGTGTTTTTACAGCGAAAATAAAGGTACGTATTTATATACAAAAGAAGGTAGAAACTATCTTTTAGATACCACTTTAGAACAACTTGAAGACGAATTAGAGCCACAAACCTTTTTTCGCATAAACCGAAAATTCTTTGTAAACATTAATGCTATAAAAGATATGGTAAGCTATACCAATTCGCGACTACAAATAAAACTTAATTCTTATAACGAGCAAGACGTTATAGTAGCACGTGAGCGTGTAAAAGATTTTAAATTTTGGTTGGAGTAAACATGAGTCTTATTAAATGTACAAAAGATTTTTATTGATATCGGATAGTATTTATTTTTAAAGTATCCGATTATTTTGTATTTTTGTGTTGTGATACAAATAAATACAGCATATAGGCAAAATTTAGAACCTACATTTAAGCGCTTACAAGAAAAAGTAATGCTTTTAAATGCAGCCAGACCTTTACCAAATATAGCGTTACAAAGCATAAGAGAAGCATTGCTTATAGAGTGGACTTATAACTCTAATAGTATTGAAGGCAATACCTTAAGTTTGCGAGAAACACAAATGGTTTTGCAAGAAGGCATTACTATAAAAGGGAAGTCTTTGAGAGAGCATTTTGAAGCGAAAAATCATGAGTTTGCTATTAATTATTTATACAGTTTAATTAAAAAAAATTATAAGCTATCAAGTAAAGATATACTATCATTACACGCTTTGGTGCTACGTTCTATTGAAGATGAATTTGCAGGGCGTTTAAGAAATGCAGGTGTTAGGATTTCTGGTGCAAATTTTGTTCCACCAAATGCTAGAAAAGTGTCTCAGTTATTAGATGATTTGGTAAGTTTTGTTAACATAAATCCATTGCAGTTAAATAGCATTGAACTGGCTGCGGTTTTTCATCATCAGTTTGTTTGGATTCATCCTTTTTTTGATGGTAATGGTCGTACTGTACGTTTGGCAATGAACTTGCTTTTAATGCGTGATGGGTTTCCGCCTGCTATTATTTTAAAAAATGATAGAAAAAAGTATTATGAAGCTTTAAATCAAGCAAACAATGGTAGCTATTATAAGTTAATGTTGTTAATGTGTCAGGCAGTAGAGCGATCTTTAAACATTTATTTAAGTGCTTTACCAGATACTGATGCTGATTACGAGATTATTTCAAATATTGTTAAAGAGCCTGATATACCTTATGGACAGGAATATATAAGTTTATTAGCAAGACAAGGAAAAATTGATGCGCATAAAGAAGGGCGTAATTGGTTTACTACCAAAAAAGCAGTTATAGATTATATAAACTCAAGAACAAGGAAACGTTCTTGAGTTTTTACTTCTTTTTTTCTGGCATTGGACCTCGCAAATGAATAATAAGTCCATCAAGAAAATTACGTAAAAATTGATCGCCACACTCCACATATTTTGGATGGTTTTCATTTCTAAAAATGGCACCAATTTCACTTTTTGAAACTCTAAAATCTTTTAAAGCACAAATTTTTACAATATCGTCATCACGTAATTTGTGTGCGACACGTAATTTTTTAAAAATATCGTTGTTAGTTAAACCCATAGTGTAAAGGTAAATGTTTTATTTTTCATCTTCAATCCTATTATCATCAAAGGCAGAAGGGAGTAATTTTGGAATAAATTTCACGAACAGAGGCAATAACAAAGCACCACCTGGCAACATAAATATAGCTAAACTTGGAATGGATTTAAAAACGTCTAGCAATTGACTTTGCACTTGTTTTTGTTCGTCTTCACTTAAATCTCTTATTGTAGATTGGGTAAGTAAAACCATAAGTTGTTTACTTTGGTTCAACTCTTTTTTTAGTCGTCTGCTATTTCTGGAAATGAGTTTACTTACCATTTTACTGGAGTTGTCGTAAAAGGTCTCTACAATATTTTTTGAGCTTAATAAAGCAATATCTTCTTCATGAGAATTGTAAAATTGATTAACAGTATTAATAGATTGTTTTACGACGATACGGTCTAGTTTAAAGTCTTTACCTAATTGGTACAAAAAGAGTTGCTCATCTTCATCAATAATTCTATCGCTCCAAGTTGCCATGCAGGCAATATCTAAAATGTAATGCTTTTCTTGAGTAGTATTAATTTGCTGTATGGCTTCCTTATAATTTACATTTGGGTTGTTTTGATAGCGCAAAGACGACTCAAATAAATCAATTAAACTATTATCGTATTTGGTTTTATGCACTTTAGATTTTAAAACACTAATGGAAATATTTTCTATCGAAGCTTCTAATTGTTTTATATATGAGTTAGAAATAGATTGGTTTTTAAGATATTCTTTATAGGCTAAAACATCTACAAATAATAAAGCATTAATAACAAAATAATTAAAATTTTTGGTGATGATATTATCATTTATTTGAATGCGTTTGTGTATAATCTTTTCAAGTTGAGCATTAGACTTTTTTCCTTTTAAAATTCCTTGAAAAAAAGAAGCCTTACGTTTATCTATTTCAGAATAAAAATTAATAATGCTAGTTATTGGAGAAAGTGTAGAATCTGAATTGTGATGTGTATGTAGCAGTGTGAGAAGAAGATTTATTTTACAAATCTCATCAGCAGTTAAGTCTTTTTTTATAACAAAATCTTTAATGACGTTTACATTACTTCCATATATAAATCCACTTTGCCTTAATGCATAATAGAAATCTTCCTTCGGACATTCCAAAAAAGAGTTAGAAAGTGATACTTCCTTAAGTAATTTTTTTATCCAACCACTTGCAGACGGATTCATGGGCAACTATTTAAAGTATAAAAATAAAAAAAGCTACTTGTTAAGCAGCTTTTGTATGGTTTAATTAAATTTTATTATTGAATTACGCCACCACAGCTAATTCTGCTTCCTGCTGCACCACTTGGTTGAGAGGTAAAATCGTCTGTGCCTTGGTGTACAATAATTGCTTTGCCTATAATGTCTTTGGTTTCGTCGCCACAACCAATACACCATTGGTCTGTGGAGAAGGTAATAGAACCATTTCCTTCGGCATCTGCTTCAAAATTACCTATATCTCCTTTATGAAAACCTTCGGATGCTCCCCATTTTCCGTGAGGTTGTGCAGTTGGGTTCCAGTGTCCACCAGAGGATTTTCCATCGTCTGAAGAACAGTCTGCTTTTTCATGTAAGTGTATAGCATGAGTACCTTCACTTAAGCCACTTATAGTAGCAATCATAGTAACGATATCATCTTCTTGTGTAAAAACAACATTTCCAGCAACATTACTGCTGCTTTTTGCTTCTAGAGTAACAGAAATATGTTTTGTTTCTGAAGTTGTGGTTTCAGTTTGTTCTTGGGTTATTTCAACTTCAGTATCAGTAGTTGTTTCGTTTTCTTTTTTTTCGCCTTTGCAAGCAACTGCAAAAACTATAGCCATTATTAGAATAAAAATTGATGTTTTTTTCATAGAATTAGTGTTTTAATGAATTTTGATTGAAAGTTAAGTAGATAATTCGCTAATTGCAAGTTTCTTCTACTCAATCAAATTTGTGATTGTTTTATTTCAGCACTTCCAGAGACTTCAATTACTATGATAATTATTATGGAAATGAATATAATTTCTACTAAATTTGCGTACTATTGTTAGGTATGAATTCGTTAGTAGAAAAATATAATATAGCTGGCCCAAGGTACACAAGTTACCCAACTGTACCTTATTGGGACAACGATACCTTTTCTTTAAAGCTCTGGAAAGCGTCTTTAATACAGTCATTTAATGAAAGTAATGAAGAAGAAGGTATAAGTATTTATATTCATTTACCTTACTGTGAAAGTTTGTGTACGTTTTGTGGTTGTAACAAACGTATAACCAAAAGACATGAGGTTGAATCTCCTTATATAAGTGCGCTTTTAAAAGAATGGGATTTATATTGTGAATTATTAGAAGCAAAACCCAAAATTAAAGAATTGCATCTTGGTGGAGGCACACCAACATTTTTTAGTCCAGAAAATTTAAAACGATTAATAACAGGGATTACAAGTCGTTCTGTTCTTGCAGAAGATTTTGAATTTAGCTTTGAAGGACACCCTAATAATACCACAAGAGAACATTTACAAGCGTTATACGATGTTGGCTTTAGACGTGCAAGTTATGGTGTACAAGATTATAACGAAACTGTACAAAAAGCAATACATAGAATCCAACCTTTCGAAAACGTAAAAAAAGCTACAGAAACAGCAAGAGAAATTGGCTATACATCTGTAAGTCATGATATTATTTTTGGATTGCCATTTCAAACCTTAGAACATGTAGAACACACCATTTTAAAAACCAAAGAATTACTTCCAGATCGTTTGGCGTTTTACAGTTATGCGCATGTACCTTGGATAAAAGGGAGTGGACAGCGAGGTTTTAATGAATCTAATTTACCTTCACCAAAATTGAAGCGTAAACAATACGAATTGGGTAAAAAATTATTGAGTGAAGTTGGTTATCATGAAATTGGTATGGATCATTTTGCATTACCAACAGATTCGCTCTACCAAGCCATGACTAATAAAACATTACATAGAAATTTTATGGGCTATACAGCATCTAAAACAAAGGTAATGATTGGGTTAGGTGTGTCTTCAATTAGCGATAGTTGGTATGGTTTTGCTCAAAACGTAAAAGGTATTGAAGAATATTATCATTTAATGAGCGAGAATATTTTGCCAGTTTATAGGGGACATATTTTAAACAACGAAGACCTTATTATAAGAAAACATATTCTTAATTTAATGTGTAACTTTAAGACTTCATGGGGTGAGAATGATCTTTATTTTGAAGAACTACCACAAGTACTTGTGAAATTAAATGAAATGGAGGCAGATGAGTTGCTTATTATAAGCTCAAATTCTATCGAAGTCACTAAAAAGGGTTATCCTTTTGTTAGAAATATTTGTATGGCTTTCGATTTATTATTGCAGAGAAATAGTCCAGAAACACAATTATTCTCAATGACTATTTAGCATTAAAACACTAAAACCTATTAATTATGAAAAAAATTATTGTTCCTATAGATTTTTCTAAACATTCAGAATATGCTATAAAGGTTGCTGCAAAATTGGCTAAAAAGAATAATGCCCAAATTTTGGCATTACATATGTTGGAAATGTCTGATGTATTACTTACTAAAACAGATTCTGAACAACAGCTAAAAGCTATTTACTTTTTAAAATTAGCGGAGCAAAAATTTGAATCT
>JAKITV010000065.1 GCA_021647885.1 Flavobacteriaceae bacterium
TAAGTTTGCTTTCATTTAATGCTTTGTAATCGGTAGACTTCATCCTGTTTCTAAGCACAGCTATTGTAGATTCTGGTATTTCATCTAATCCAAAGGTATTTAATTCTATATAAGAAATACTGTCTTTAGAAAACTCATAAAACGCATTTTTCTTTATATACTCATGGTGTGGCAAAGCAACTAACTCATTATTAATAAAATTTCTGGCATCTCTTTTAAAGTTACTTTCATTTAAAACATTAACAAAAGTGAAACCAGCAGGAATCATGACTAAAATTGCTAAAAATGAAGCAATTCTTGCTGTGCGCTTACGTTTTGCTGAATTTGCATATTTAAGCATCGGAAAACGCAACAGTTTCAACACTAAAAAAGTAGCTAATGCAATAAATATGGAATTTATAGTAAACAAATACATGGCTCCAAAAAAATATTTCCAGTTACCTATTGCCAACCCATAACCTGCTGTACACAATGGTGGCATTAAAGCCGTTGCAATAGCTACTCCAAAAATCACCGAAGCAATAGTTCCTTTTTTAGTTCTTGCTATTATTAAAGCTAAACCACCAAAAAATGCAATAAGTACATCGCGAATATCTGGTTTTGTCCTGCCTAAAAGCTCTGAAGTTTCTTCACTTAAAGGAAATATCCAAAAGAATAAAAAAGCAGTTATGATGCTTAATATAATCATAACTCCAAAATTAATAAGCGACTTTCTTAAAGTGTCAATATCGTTTATGGCAACTGAAAGTCCTACACCTAAAATTGGACCCATTAATGGAGAAATTAACATGGCTCCGATAACAACAGCTGTAGAGTTTGCATTAAGTCCAACTGAAGCAACAAATATGGAACAAATTAAGATCCAAGCGGTTGCGCCTTTAAATGGGATATCTAATTTTATAGCTTCAATTGTAGCATCTCTATCAGTATCCAAACGAAAATCTAAAAGTCCAAATAAAAATTGCTTTAAACTAACAAATAATCCTTTTGCATCTTCTTTTATAGCTTCTTTTGTTTGTTCTATATTTTGATCCTGACTATTTTCTTCTTCAGAAAAGTTGAATTTATTTTCTTCCATAATTGTATAAAAAATTCCAATATTTAAAACCCAAATTCCAAGCTTTAAATTACTATTACCTGCTGCAAACTACTGATTGAATACCACTTACTAACTTCAACCATAATATTCTCCAAATTTATCTTTTACTTTTTGGAGTACTTTTTTAATGTCTTGCTCTTTTGATTTAGGTATGATAAGTAAAACGTCATCTTTATCTACAATAATATAATCTTGTAAACCATCAACAACAACTATTTTATCGTTTTTGGTTCTTATCATATTTCCTGAAGCATCTTCGGTTAAGGTTCTTGCGTTCACAACAGCATTTCCATTGTCATCCTTATCTAATTTATCATATAAACTTCCCCAAGTTCCTAAGTCGTTCCAATCAAATTCAGCAGGAAGCACAAATACATTTTTAGACATTTCCATAATGGCATAATCTACCGAAATGTTTTCGGCTTTAGCATAATTATCTCGTACAAAATCGTCTTCAAAATCGGTATTATAAACTTCAATTCCTTTTTTAAATAATTCAAATAATTCTGGTTGATTATTTTGAAATGCTTTAACAACGCTATTAACACTCCACATAAAAATTCCTGCATTCCAAAGGAAATTACCTTGTGCTATAAACTCTTTTGCAGTATCGTAATCTGGTTTTTCTCTAAACTGACTTACAGGTTTAATTGCGTTGTTTGCAGACTTATCATATTCGATATAACCATAACCTGTATTTGCGAATGTTGGTTGAATACCCAAAGTCATTAACGCATCGTTTTGGGAGCAAAAATCGAATGCTTGCTGCACGTTTTTAGTAAAAGCAGTTTCATCTTCAATCCAATGGTCACTTGGTGCAACAATCATTACAGCATCTGGATTTTCCTTCTGGATTTTTAAAGAAGCATACAAGATACAAGGTGCAGTATTACGCATAGCAGGTTCTAAAACCACCTGACGTTTTGTAACTTCTGGTAATTGCCTAAACACCAAATCGTTATAACGTTCGTTGGTTAAAATGAAAATATTTTCGCTCGGAATTAACTTACTTAATCGACTAAATGTTTTTTGTATAAGCGTTTCTCCAGTTCCTAACATATCATGAAACTGTTTTGGGAAATCTTGAGTACTTACTGGCCAAAACCTTGAACCTACTCCTCCAGCCATTAATATTGCGTAATAATTTTTGTTCATTGAAAATCTATTTTTTCATTTCCACGAAGGTGGAAATCTATTTTGTCATTCCCTCGAAGGAGGGAATCTATTAATAATTTTAGTTCAATTCATAAGATTCCCATTTTCATGGGAATGCAATTACTCAAGTAATTGCACTTCAGCATTTGGGTTGAAAAGATACAATTTTCCTGTATTATTCTCAATACACTCAAAACGCTTTACACGTTTGTTCCCTTTTGTAAACACTTTTCCATTGTATAGTTTAAATGTGCTCCCAAAAGGTACTTCAAAAATATACGTTTTATCGTTAGCTTGGTCAAATTGTTTTAAAGCTAACGCCAATTTTGAATCAGTATCACTTGTTGCTTTAGGGTTTTTAAAGTGATTTGCTATAAGTGGTAATAATTTACTTGGGAAAATTTCAGGATTAATAAAAGGTAACATTAAATGCTGAAAGCTTCGTTTCCACTCCAAACCATGTGGTTTTATAAATCTTCCATATTTTACATAAGCTTCAAAATGTGCAATCTCATGAATTAATGTAATTAAAAACCTATACTGATTTAAGTTAGAATTAATCGTTATTTGATGCTTTCCGTTTAGTAATCTTTTATAATCACCATGTCTTGTTTTACGTTCCTTTTTAATCTTAACTGTTAGATTGTCATGCTTTAAAAGCTGTAAGACTTTTTGTAAAGCCTCTAGAGGAATATATTGTTGAAGTGTGTTTTGCATTAGGACAAAAATAGGAGTAAAAATTACTAAATGCAAAACCCTTTTCAAGTTCTGCAATGGGTAGAAATTTAGATAAAAGTTATGATAAATATCATATTATATCCTCTACTATTATTTAACCTTTGAATCCTTACAAATCTTATCAAAAAATAAAATTTATGTCACTAAAACGTACTTGGGCAGAACCCTATAAAATAAAAATGGTTGAACCTGTCTTTATGACTACTGAAGCTCATAGAAGAAAAGCTATAGAAGAAGCTGGATATAACACCTTTTTACTTAAATCGGTTGATGTTTATATAGATTTGCTTACAGATAGTGGCACTTCTGCAATGAGCGATCGCCAATGGGCAGGTCTTATGATGGGAGATGAAGCTTATGCTGGTAGCAGAAACTATTATCATCTGGAAGAAACCATACAAAAATATTATAGCTATAAGCATGTTGTTCCTACTCATCAAGGCAGAGGTGCTGAACATATTTTATCACAAATTTTAATTACTGAAGGAGATTATTTACCTGGAAACATGTACTTTACCACAACAAAACTTCATCAAGAACTTGCAGGCGGCAAATTTGTAGATATTATTGTGGATGAAGCACATGATCCTGATAATTTATACAAATTTAAGGGAAACGTAAACCTTGAAAAATTAGAAGCTCTTATTGATAAAGTTGGAGCTGATAAAATTCCTTATGTATCTATAGCAACAACTGTTAATATGGCTGGAGGTCAACCTATATCTCTAAGCAACCTGAAAGCTCTTCGTAAACTCACCAATAAATATGGCATTAAAATTATTCATGATATGACTCGTGTTGCAGAAAACGCATTTATGATTCAACAAAATGAAGAAGGATATAAAAATAATACAGTAGCAGAAATTGTTTATGAAATATGTTCCCTAACAGATGGAGCTACTATGAGTGCTAAAAAGGATGCAATGGTAAATATTGGAGGTTTTCTTGCCGTGAATGACATTGATGTTTATGCTAAAGCTCAAAATATGGTTGTAGTTTATGAAGGACTACATACTTATGGTGGTATGGCAGGAAGAGATATGGAAGCTCTTGCTATTGGTATTAAAGAATCTGTACAAGATGAGCATATAAAAGCTAGAGTCGGACAAGTTTTCTATCTTGGAGAAAAACTTCTTGAAATGGGAATTCCTATAGTTAAACCTATTGGAACCCATGGCATTTTTATTGATGCAAAAAAATTCTTATCACATATTCCGCAAAACAATTTTCCAGCGCAAACACTTGCATTTGAAATATATGTTGATTCAGGCGTGAGAGCAATGGAAAGAGGTGTGGTTTCGGCAGGTAGGAATAAAGAAACTGGAGAACATAATTATCCAAAATTAGAACTTGTTAGATTAACCATTCCTAGAAGAGTTTATACGCAAGCTCACATGGACGTTATTGCAGAATCTGTTCAACGGGTTTATGAAAAAAGAGATTCAATTAAAGGGATGAAAATGATTTATGAACCTGAATATTTGAGATTTTTCCAAGCCAGATTTGAAAAATTGTAATTAAAGCGAACAAAACATACTTTTACACTAAACACTATATTTAATAAAATTAAATCAGTATGCAGCACAAAACCATCATAGAACCTTTCAGAATAAAAATGGTTGAACCTATATATATGTCAACCGAAGAGGAAAGGCTTAATTACTTAAAGAAAGCCAAGCATAATTTGTTTTTACTTGAATCCAGAAAAGTAATTATTGATCTGTTAACCGATAGTGGCACAACAGCTATGAGCGCCGAACAATGGGCTGGTATAATGAGAGGGGACGAATCTTATGCTGGAGCAAAAAGTTGGGAAAGGATGCGAGATGCAGTTAGTGAACTTACAGGATATCCTCACATTATTCCGACTCACCAAGGTAGAGCTGGCGAAAGTATATTATATTCTTATTTAGGAGGGAAAGGAAAGGTTTTTATAAGTAACACTCATTTCGATACTACAAGAGCTAACATTGAATATTCTGGCGCAACAGCTATTGATTGTATTATAGAAGAAGGAATGCAACCATCTCTAGAGTATCCATTTAAAGGCAACATTGACATTAAAAAGCTCGAAGACACCATTATACAATATGGTTCAGAAAACATTGGTGCTGTAATACTAACGGTTACTAACAATAGTGGAGGTGGACAACCTGTTAGTATGAAAAATGCTAAAGATGTAAGAACCATTTGTGACAAATACAATGTTTTATATATTTTGGATTGTTGCCGAATTGCCGAAAATGCTTATTTTATTGCTCAAAGAGAAGAAGACTATAAAAATGTAAGTTATAAAGCTATTGCACAAGAAATGTTTGCATTGGCAGATGGAGCTGTAATGAGTGCAAAAAAAGATGCTTTGGTAAATATGGGCGGATTTATAGCCTTAAAAAGTAAAGAGATTGCAGATGCTTGTACCACTACTTTAATTATAAAAGAAGGATTTGTAACCTATGGAGGCTTGTCTGGAAGAGATATGGAAGCAATAGCTATAGGGCTTCAAGAAGTTTTCGATAAGGATTATTTACACTACCGAATTACCAGCACTACTTATTTAGGAAACAAATTATTAGAAATGGGAGTTCCTATTATAAGGCCAGTTGGCGGACATGCTGTTTATATTGATGCCAAAGCATTATACAAACACATTCCTGTACATGAATATCCCGGACAAGCTCTAGCTTGCGATCTATATTTAAAAGGAGGCATTAGAGGTTGCGAAATAGGATCTGTAATGTTTGGCAAATATGATAAAAACAACAAGCTGATTCCTGCTCCAATGGAATTGGTTCGTCTTGCAATCCCTCGAAGAGTATATACACAAAGCCATATTGACTATGTTATAGAAACCTTTGAAGAAATTTTAAAGGAAAAACAAAACTCTAAAGGAATTAAGATTACATACGAGTCAAAATTTTTACGTCATTTTACAGCAAATTTTGAAAGAGTTTAATTATCCTTTTAGAAAAT
>JAKITV010000023.1 GCA_021647885.1 Flavobacteriaceae bacterium
TGTTCTACAATATCTGATGCCAACGGAAACTTACTTTTTTATTCAGATGGTACAACAGTTTGGAATAGAAATCATCAAGTCATGCCAAACGGAAATGGGTTATTTGGTGATTCTTCCAGCACACAATCGGCATTAGTAGTTCCAAAACCAGACGATCCTAACATATATTATATTTTTACTGTTGATAATTTTGTAGATGGCAATAATTTTGGTTTAAACTATTCTGTTATTGATATGACACTCGATGGTGGTTTAGGTGATGTTACAGTAGATAAAAATATAAATTTGCTCGCTGATAGTTCTGAAAAAATAACTGCCGTACTAAAAGATTGTGTTTCAAAATCTATTTGGGTAGTAACTTTAGCTTCTCAAGATGGTTTAGGTGATATTTTTGATACCTACCATGCGTTTGAAGTAAATAATACTGGAGTAATTACAACTTCGATCAAATCAACTTTTAATCTAAATATTACAGATCGGCGCGGTTATTTAAAACTTTCTCCGGATGGTACTAAAATGGTATGTGCAAATATGAGAGGTGAATTTAATAATCCTAATAGTATAGATCAATTATTTTTATATGATTTTGATGAGAATACTGGAATTGTAAGTAATCAGCAACGCCTCTTTATTAATTCTCAAAGTAATCGTCCTTATGGTGTAGAGTTTTCTCCAAATAGTCAAGTGCTTTATGTTCATTCTTCAAATGATATTGTAGGTAATGCTGGAGCTGATCCAACAAACCATTCTTCTGTTCTAACTCAATTTAATTTAGCTGTAGCAGATATTCAAGCCAGTGAGTTTGAATTAGATGGAAGACAATTATACAGAGGAGGTTTACAACTTGGACCTAATGGTAAAATATATCGCGCTTTAAGTGCTACTTATCAGCAAGGCTTACCTTTTCTTGGCGTAATAAATAACCCTAATAATATAGGTGCTGCAGCAAACTACCAACATAATGCAGTCAATCTTTCTCCTAATGTATCTACACAAGGACTTCCTCCTTTTATTCAATCTATTTTTAATTCAGAAATAGATATCATTAGAAATGGGTTGAGTGTAACTAACCTTTTACTATGTGATGGTGATATATATACTCTTGTTGCAGATGATATTGTAGGCGCAACTTATAGCTGGACTTTGGATGGTAGCCCATTAGCTGAAACTGGCACAAGCCTTATTGTAACTCAAGCTGGTCTTTATCAAGCTTATATAGACCCAAATAATGGTGATTGTCCCATTGAAGGTGAAGCAACTGTAAGCTATTTTACACCTCCAATTGCTAACCAGCCTATAAATGTTGATATTTGCGATGATGATAATGATGGTTTATTTATGTTCGATTTTACTATTGATGTTGATGCACAAGTATTAGGTGCTCAAGACCCTTCTACATTTAGCGTGCATTATTTTGAGACTCCAAATGATGCTATCAATAATACGAATGAAATTATAATGCCTTACCAAAACATTAACAATCCACAAGAAATATTTGTGAGAATTGATAACGATGGTTTTACCGATTGTTTTGATACAACATCTTTTTTCATTGAAATATTTGATTCACCAACAGCCAATTCATTTGGAGATTTTGAAGTTTGTGATGATATTTCAGATGGTGACAATATGGATGGTCAAACCACAATAAATTTATTAGACATCAGCACTCTAGTTTTAGGAACTCAAAATGCATCATTATACAATATTACATATCATAGTTCGCAATTAAATGCTGATTCAGGTATTGCTGCATTACCTTTTTATTACTACAATACAATACCAAATAGTGAACCGATTTTTGTTAGAATTGAAAATATTTTAAATTCAAGTTGCTATGACACTCTGTCTTTTAATTTAATTGTAAATATAGCACCCGAAACATTTAACACCACACTTTTACAATGTGATGAAGATGGTAACGTAGATGGTTTTACAACCTTTAATTTAACCGAAGCTAATGGTGTCCTCACTGGTGGAATTACAGACAGATCTACAAAGTTTTTCCTAACTCCTGCTGAAGCTCAAACTAGTACAAATGAAATTGATGGAAACTCATATGATAACATTGTTAATCCTCAAACTATTTATGTACAAGTTATTAATGATATTACAGGCTGTCTTGATTTTGCCGAATTAATTTTAGATGTAAGTACAACTAATGCCTTCGATGCTTCTCTTTCCACTTGTGATAATGATGGAATTGAAGATGGTTTTTACACTTTTAATCTACCTGATGCTGATGCTGATGTTTTAAACGGATTACCTGCAGATCTTACTATTAACTATTACGAAACTTATAACGATGCATTGTTAGAACAAAATCCTTTAAATAATTCCTACACGAATACTATTGCATATAATCATACAATATATGTTCGCGTTGAAGATGATAATGCTTGCTTTGGTATTAATCAAGTGCAATTAACTGTTTACGAGCTTCCTGATATTGAAATTGAAGAGGAACTCTTTTATTGCCTAAATATTTTTCCTCAAACAATAACACTTAATGCTGGACTCATTAACAATTTACCTAGCGACTTTACATATTTATGGTCAACTGGTGAAACCACTCAGGAAATTCAAATCAATCAAGCTGGAACATATTCTGTAACTGTAACTAACACTAATGGATGCTCGAAAGACAGAATTGTTACTATATTGCCTTCAAACATTGCAACCATAGAAAACATTGAAGTAGTCGATGCTACCCTAAATAATACCATTACTGTTTTGGTTTCTGGAGAAGGTACTTATGCTTTTGCTTTAGATGACATAAATGGTCCTTATCAAGACAGTAACTTGTTCGAAAATGTTGCACCTGGTCTTCATACTGTTTATGTAATGGATACCAAAAATAATTGTGGTATTGTTGAAGAAATTGTTTCTGTTATTGGCTTCCCTAAATTCTTTACACCAAATAACGACTCTTATAATGATACTTGGCAAGTTTATGGACTTTCTAATCAATTTCAGCCAAACTCTACTATATTTATTTATGATCGCTATGGTAAGTTATTAAAACAACTCGATCCTACCAGTCTTGGTTGGGATGGGACTTTTAATGGTCTCAGGCTTCCATCTAGCGATTACTGGTTTCATGTAACTCTTCAAGATGGTAGAATCTTTAAAAGCCATTTTACGCTAAAAAGATAAAGTAATTCTCCTATCATATTTTTAACCTGTTTTAGTTCGTTAAAACAGGTTTACTATGTACCTTTGAATTCTATTTTTATAAATGAAACGATCATTCTTTATTTTAACTATCCTCATATCCAATTTAGGATTAAGTCAAAATATACAAGTTGATAGTCAAACCTACACGCCTCAACAATTAATTGAAGATATTTTAATTGATAGCGATTGTATTACTAACGTTTTGGTTACTAATGTTATTGGAGGTGATTTTAATAATACAGATCAAAGTTATGGTTTTTTTGATGCTACAGGAACAACCTTTCCTTTTCAAAGTGGTTTAGTATTAAGCACTGGCAGATTGATTAACACTCAAGGCCCAAATACAACTTTAAGTGATGATGATGCGCCAAATTGGGTTGGAGATAACGATTTAGAAACAATTTTGAATGAAGCTAATACTTTAAATGCAACTATTATTGAATTCGATTTTACAACAATAGCAGACCAAGTAAGTTTTAGATATATTTTTGCTTCAGAAGAATACCAAGAAAACAATCCAAACACATGTCAATACTCCGATTTATTTGGTTTTTTAATTCGTCCTGTAAACGAACAACAATACACTAATATCGCTTTAGTGCCAAACACACAAACTCCTGTTAAAGTCACAACTGTACATCCAGAAATCCCTAATGGCTGTCCTGCAGAGAACGAATTTTATTTCGAAAGCTGGAATGGTACAGTTTCTCCAATTAATTTTAATGGACAAACAAAAGTGCTTACAGCAACAGCAACTGTTATACCTAACGAAACTTATCATGTAAAACTTGTAATTGCAGATGAACAAAATTACAGATATGATTCGGCTGTTTTTCTAGAAGCTGGAAGCTTTCAATTAAGTACAGATATTGGTGTAGATCGTTTGTTAGCAACAAATAATCCGCTTTGTGAAAATGAAACATTAGACTTAAATGCTTTTCAAGTTGGCAATAATTCCTATAAATGGTTTAAAGATTCTGTAGAGCTTTCTGGAGAAATTAATTCAACTTACACAGTTGTTGATGCAGGTGTATATAATGTTGAAATCACTTTTGAAAACAACTGTGTTTCTTTTGGAGAGATAATAATTGAATATGATCAAAATCCTATTGTATTAAACACGACATTGATTGAATGCGATATCGATCAAGATGGGCTAACATTTTATAACTTATTTAATGCCGAACAAGCAGTTACGAACAACGATTCATCATTAATTATTACTAATTTTTATCTTGATGAAACTGACGCTATTCAAAATATAAATGAAATCAATAATCCAACTTCTTACCAAAATATAACTCCTTTACAAACTATTTATGCAAGAGTAGAAAATCAATCACGTTGTGTTTCAATAACTGAAGTTATTTTAGATATTTCTACAAATACGTTAACCATTCCACCTTTTGAAGTTTGTGATGACGAAATTGTTGATGGGTTTTCAACATTTAATTTAAACGATTTAAGAATTCAAATTGAACCAAATGTGCCAGCTAATGCTTCAATAATGTTTTATCTAAATGAAGAAGATGCATTCAATGAAGTAAATGCTGTAAACGGAAACTACATTAATGCTATACCAAATTCCGAAGTTCTTTATGTTAAAATAACAGCCAATAACCAATGTTACGCCTTAAGTCCTATTACACTAAATGTCCTTTTTACGCCTTTACTTCTGCCAAATGAAGAACTGTTTTATTGCCTAAATTTCTTTCCACAAACAATAACCTTAACTGCTGGTATAATTAATGATTTACCCAGTAATTATACATACTTATGGTCAACTGGAGAAACTACTTCTGAAATTGAAGTCAATCAAGTTGGAACGTATTCTGTAACAGTTACATATCAAAATGGGTGCTCATCTAGTAGAGAAATAATTGTTTTACCATCTAATATTGCAACCATTGAAAATATTGAAGTAGTTGATGCAACTCAAAATAATACCATTACTGTTTTGGTTTCTGGAGAAGGCACTTATGCTTTTGCTTTAAACGATATAAATGGCCCTTATCAAGACAGTAATATTTTTGAAAATGTAGCTCCTGGAATCTATACTGTTTATGTAATGGATACCAAAAATAATTGTGGTATTGTTGAAGAAATTGTTTCTGTTATTGGCTTTCCTAAATTTTTTACACCAAATAATGATTCTTACAACGATACTTGGCAAGTCTTTGGTATCTCTAACCAGTTTCAACCAAACTCTACTATATATATTTATGATCGCTTTGGCAAGTTATTAAAACAACTCGATCCAACCAGTCTTGGTTGGGATGGGACTTTTAATGGTTTAAATCTCCCTTCTAGTGATTACTGGTTTCATGTTACTCTTCAAGATGGTAGAATCTTTAAAAGCCATTTTACTTTAAAAAGATAAAGCAATTTCCGTCAAGGTCTGGCAAACTAATTCTTTAAAAACTTAACAAGTTACTTCTTGCTGACATGTTTTATAATGTCCTTATTAGTAAATCACGATTATAAATTTCAACCTATTTAAGCACAATAGATTGATAACTCTTAAAAATTAGTGTATTTCATCGATTTTATTTGCATTTCATCTACATGTTGCATAGTTTTCGAAGCTGAAACCCAAATCTAATCCATTGACTTTTAAAAAGCTAAATTTTAAAAGTCAACTAATGTATTAAATGAAAAAACAAACCTACATTCTACTAATCATCAGTTTGACCTGTATTAACATTATTTTCTCACAAAAAATATTAATAGATAACACACAATCAGCTCAAGAACTTATCGAAAATAATTTGGTCGAAGGCTGTGTGGAAGTATCTAACATATCATCATCTGTAAATGGCTCTATTAATGGTTTTTCCAGTTTTGGTTTTTTTGAAAGAGCAAATTCTAATTTCCCTTTTCAAAATGGTATTGTACTCTCTACAGGAAATGCAAATTCTGGAGGAAATACAACTAATACAAACATTTTAAACGAAGGTGAAACAAATTGGGGAACAGATCCAGATTTGGAAACTGCATTAGGAATTACAAATACTCTAAATGCTACGTCTATTGAATTTGATTTTATTTCAATTTCAAACCTTATTCAGTTTAATTACATTCTGGCTTCAGAAGAATATTTTGGGAATTTTCCTTGTGAGTATTCCGATGGCTTCGCTTTTTTAATTCGACAAGCTGGAACTAACGATCCTTATACAAACATTGCACTAATTCCTGGAACAAACATTCCTGTTAATACAAATACAATACACGATGAAATTGTAGGATTTTGTGCAGCAGAAAACGACCAATATTTTGATGGTTATAGCATGGGAGACACAAACTATAATGGAAGAACAACTGTCCTTTCGGCAACAGCAAATATTGTCCCAAATGTTCAGTATCATATCAAGCTCATTATTGCCGACCAAACCGATGAAAACTATGATTCGGCTGTTTTTATACAAGGAAATAGTTTTAATGCAACTGTAGATTTAGGTTCGGATATTACAACTTGTGCAGAAAGTTATGAGTTGAATGGAGATATCCAAAATCCATTAGCTACTTATGCTTGGTATCAAGATGGTATTTTAATTTCAGGAGAAACAAATCCAACACTTACAGTTACTGCTTCGGGAAATTATACTGTAGAAATTTCAATTATACTTAATAATATAAATTGTGTTATCGAAGATAGTGTGATTATTAACCTAAGCTCTGAACAAACAGCAACAGTAATTGCAGATTACCAGCTTTGCGATGATAGTAGTGGCGATGGTATTGAAACTTTTAATTTATCTATAAAAGATAGTGAAGTCTTAAATGCTGTGTCTCCTGGAAACTACAGTTTTTCATATCACCTAACAGATACTGATGCACAGAACAATACAAATGCAATTACAAACCCCATTCAAAATTCATCAAATCCGCAAACAATTTATGTGAGAATTGAAGATACTAATGGTGGTTGTTTGGCATATACTAACTTTAACCTAGTTGTAAATCCGCTTCCACAAATTACAGCACCAACTCCAATAGTAGTGTGTGATGATGCCATTGCTGATGGCTCAACTCAAATAGATTTAACACAAGCGGATGCTGAAATCACACAAGGAGATACAAACTTAATAGTAAGCTACCATTACACCCAAAATGATGCTGACAATGGAAATAACCCAATTCCATCGCCTTATGTAAACACACTTCCAAACGAACAACTATTTGTTAGAGTTCAGGATTCAACTACAGACTGTTATTCTACAACAACAATAAGTATTACAGTACTAGACAGACCAAATGTAAACATAAACATACCGCCTTTAAATGCTTGTGATAGTGATAATGATGGTTTTGCGTTTTTTGATTTAACTACTGTTATTTCAGATATTCTTCAAGGTTTAACTGGTGTTACTGTAACATTTCATGTCACAAATGCAGATGCACAAACAGGAAACAATCCAGTTGCCAATGCTTCAAATTTTCAAAATACGATAGCTGATGTTCAAACCATATATGTAAGAATTGTAGATGATATAACAGGTTGTGCAACAATTGTTCCTATAGCAATACATACTAATTTGTTAATTACAGGTACTGCCATACAAAATTTTTATGTATGTGATGATGATAGTGGTGATGGTATTGCAGAATTTGATTTACTCGATATCGCATCACAAATAATAAATAATTTAGCAGATGTTACTGTCGCATTTTACGAAACTCAATTTGATTTAGATAATAGCATAAACCCTATTGATCAAAATGTGCCTTATGTAGTTACATCTAGTCCTAAACTAATCTATATAAGAATTGGTACTGCAACTTGTGCCTATGAAGCTGAAATTAACCTTTTTATTAATCCTCCAATAATTTTGCAATCCATATCTCCAATAGATTATTGCGACACTGATGATGATGGAATCATGACTTTAGATCTTTCAACCTTTGATGCAATTGTTCGCAATGGATTAACAGGAGTTACAGTAAACTATTTTATAAATGATGCTAATGCCAATAATAATGTAAACGCTTTACCACAAACCTATACAAATACTGCAAATCCTCAAACACTATATGCAAGAGTTACATCAAATACTACATCGTGTTATAATACAATAGCCTTTGATGTAAATGTAATTCCTGCTCCAACAGTAAACTCCCCTTTAGATATTATTATCTGTGATGATGATCAAGATGCATTTTATATAGTAAATCTGGATGCCATGATACCAAATATTGTAGCTAACACAACAGATTTAGTAATTAGCTTTCATACTACATTAAACGACCAACAAAATAACACTAACCCAATATTAGTGCCTAATGCGTTTAACGCTACAACTCAAACCATTTATACAAGAGTAGAAAGTACTATTACTGGATGTTTTGCATCAGCCGAAATAAACATTATTGTAAATACACTCCCAGAGTTTATCCCAATAAGTAATTTTGAAAACTGTGAATCCGATGGAGACCAAACAGCAGATTTCCTATTTAATCTAAAAGATACTGAAATTTTAAACAACCAAACTGGAAAACAAGTGCTCTATTTTGAAACTGAAAATGATGCCATAAATAGAACCAACATCATTGATAAAAACTCTAATTATAGTAATACTTCTAGTCCACAAACAATTTATGTAAGAGTAGAAAATTTTACAGATCAAGAGTGTTACGGCGTTTCATCTTTTGTTATTGAAGTAGGTTCTATTCCAATTTTTAATGCACCAACAAACTATATTATTTGTGATGACATTTCTAATGATGGATTTGAAGTTTTCGATTTGAATGAAAAAATAACCGAAATATCTCAAGGAAGTCCAGAAAACTTAAGCATCACTTTTTACACCTCTTTTAATGATGCTGAAAATGCTCTAAATGAAATAAGTTTAGAATATACCAATATAGATAATCCACAACAAATATATGTTCGTATAGAAAATGGAACCTATTGCCATGCGATTGCCGAGTTTGGACTTAATGTAATACAAGTTCCTACAGTTAATTTACCTTCTGCACTTGTGACCTGCGATAGTGATTATGATGGCGTTTCAACCTTCGATTTAACCGTTTCAGAATTTGAAATCTTGGATATAAGAAATGATGATATTGTTATTTCTTATTTTGAAACTGAAGAAGATTTAGAAGCAAATACAAATCCTATTCAAAATCCTGAAAATTACAACAACATTAGTAATCCTCAAACAGTTTATGTAAAGATAACTAACGTTATCTCTAACTGTCACGTTGCATTATCTTTAGATTTAAGTATTAACCTTCCACCAGCAATAAACGATATTCCTTCAATAGAAATATGCGATAACGAAGCTAGTGCTTATGACTTAGCTGAAGCAACAAATATTCTTATTGATGACCTTACTGATGTTAATGTTTCATATTATTTAAACATAGTTGATGCCGAAAATGCTCAAAATGCTATTGGAGATACTTACAATTATAATTCAGATAGTGTAACCCTATTTATTAGAGCCGAAAACAGCAACACATTTTGTTTTATCGTTTCATCTTTTAATTTAATAGTAAATCTTAACCCAATAGCAAATACACCTCCAAATTTAGAAGATTGTGATGATGATTATGATTTAGAATTAATATTCGATTTGTCTCAACAAACTGCAACTGTTTTAGGAAATCAAAATGTATCACAATTTACTGTCACTTATTATGAAAATGAAAACGATGTAATAACAGGCGAAAACGAAATACAAGACTTAATTTATAATGCCTTTAATGGTCAAATTATTTATGTTAGAATAGAACATAATATAACAGGATGCTTTGATACAACATTGTTTACAACTATAGTAAACCGAAAACCGTTTGTAGATATTCCAGATCAAGTCGTTTGTTTAGATAATTTACCACTAACTGTTTTTGCTGTAGAAACTGTTGAAGGAGATAGCTATTTATGGTCCACCAATGCAATTACATCAGAAATAGAAATTACAGAAATAGGCGAATATTCTGTAACTGTTACAACGCCTTTAGGGTGCCAGACAACTACAATATTTAACGTTATAGAATCTGAACCTGCAATAATAGAATTTACAGAAACTGTAGATTTTTCAGACCCAAATAACATTACAATAACAGTGAGCGGAATTGGAAATTATCAATACGTTCTAGATGATGGAGAACCACAAGAGTCCAACTTTTTTGAAAATGTTTCAATTGGACCTCATACCATTACAGTAATAGATCTTAATGGTTGTGACTCCACAACAAAAGATTTGGTTATAATTGACACTCCTCATTTTGTTACTCCAAATGGTGATGGATATTTTGATACTTGGCATATTTCTGGAGTCGATCAACTTGTTGGTACAACGATAAATATCTTTGATCGTTATGGAAAACAGTTAGCATTTTTAACACATACTTCTCAAGGTTGGAATGGTAACTACAATGGACATAAAATGCCAGCAAACGATTATTGGTTTGTAGCCAATGTGGTTAATGGCGATTTACAGTTTCAAGTAAAAGGACATTTTGCGTTGAGAAGATAGCTTTATTCCTACATGTCACACTTACAATGTCACACTGAGCTTGTCGAAGTGTTGACGAAGTAAAAGAAGAAATCTTTCAAAATTTACTGTCATTCCTGTGCAGGCAGAAATCCATTTTGTTACTTTGTAGATTCTGAAACTATCCCGATAGTTATCGGGACAGAATGACAAAACCATATTTTTTTAATGAAATTCAAAATTAAATCAGAATTTACACCAACAGGAGACCAACCTGAAGCTATCAAGCAGCTTACAAAAGGCATCCTCTCCAACGAAAAATACCAAACGCTTTTGGGTGTAACAGGTTCTGGCAAAACCTTTACAGTTGCAAATGTTATTGAAAACGTGCAACAACCAACTTTGGTTTTAGCACATAATAAAACATTGGCAGCGCAACTGTATTCTGAATTCAAACAATTCTTTCCTAATAATGCAGTAGAATATTTTGTGTCGTATTACGATTATTATCAACCAGAAGCTTATATTCCTGTGTCTGGAGTTTATATAGAAAAAGATTTATCCATAAACGAAGAGATTGAAAAAATGCGGTTAAGTGCTACCTCATCCCTACTGTCTGGTCGTCGTGATATCATTGTGGTTTCCTCTGTTTCTTGCATATATGGTATAGGAAATCCTGTGGAGTTTCAAAAAAATGTCATCACATTAAAACGTGACCAAGTTATCTCTCGCACAAAATTATTACATCAACTGGTACAAAGTTTATACTCTCGTACTGAAGCCGAATTTAAACATGGTAATTTCAGAATAAAAGGAGATACAGTAGATATATTTCCAAGCTATGCTGATGATGCGTTCCGTATTCACTTTTTTGGCGATGAAATTGAAGACATTGAAGCCTTTAATATTCAAACCAATGAAGTGATTGAAAAATACGATTTACTCACCATTTATCCTGCAAATATGTTTGTAACCTCGCCAGACGTATTACAAAATGCCATTCATGACATTCAAGAAGATATGGTAAAACAAGTCGATTATTTTAAAGAGATTGGCAAACACCTGGAAGCCAAACGCCTTAAAGAACGTACTGAATTCGATTTGGAGATGATTCGAGAATTGGGTTACTGTTCTGGTATCGAAAACTATTCGAGATATTTAGATGGTAGAGAGCCAGGGACACGACCTTTCTGCTTATTAGATTATTTTCCAGATGATTATTTAATGGTTGTGGACGAAAGCCATGTTACCATTTCACAAGTTCACGCCATGTATGGAGGCGATAGAAGCCGAAAAGAAAATTTAGTAGAATATGGGTTTCGTTTACCTGCTGCAATGGATAATCGTCCTTTAAAGTTTGACGAATTTGAAGCTATTCAAAATCAAGTAATTTACGTAAGTGCAACTCCTGCAGATTACGAATTGCAAAAAACCGATGGTGTTTATATAGAACAAGTCATTCGTCCAACTGGACTTTTAGACCCAGAAATTGAAGTGCGACCAAGCCTCAACCAGATTGATGATTTAATTGAAGAAATTCAGCTACGTGTAGAAAAAGATGAACGCACTTTGGTTACAACACTAACTAAACGAATGGCTGAAGAATTGACCAAATATTTAGATAGATTACAGGTTCGTTGTCGCTATATACATAGTGATGTTGATACTTTAGAACGTGTTGAAATTATGCAAGACCTGCGTAAAGGTTTGTTTGATGTGTTAGTTGGAGTAAATCTCTTACGTGAAGGGTTGGATTTACCAGAAGTATCGTTAGTTGCTATTCTTGATGCAGATAAAGAAGGTTTTTTACGTTCGGCACGTTCCTTAACTCAAACTGTTGGTAGAGCAGCTCGTCACTTAAATGGAAAAGCCATAATGTATGCCGATAAAATCACCAATAGTATGCAAAAAACAATTGACGAAACAAATTACAGACGTGAAAAGCAAACAGCATATAATACAGCAAATAATATTACACCAACTGCAATACAAAAAAGCCTAGATAATGCCTTGACCAAAAACTCAGTAAGTAGTTATTATTACGAATTAGAAGCTTTAAAAGCTGCCGAACCTGAAAGCGAGTATTTAACAAAACCACAATTAGAAAAGAATATTCGCGAAAGACGAAAGCTTATGGAACAGGCTGCAAAAGAATTAGATTTTATTCTTGCTGCCAAATTACGAGATGAAATAAAAGCTTACCAAAACAAATTAAAAATTCTGAATTCTGAATTCTGAATTAGTTATACTGTGTTTTAAAAATATCTATCAAGAAATCTGGCGGAACAATTTTATTTGGAAAGCTTTCCATTAAATCTAATACGCGATTTATTGATTCATGACTTAATCCCATTCTAAGTCCAAAATTATGAAGCCTAATCAGTTCTTTGTTTGTAATTACATTATCGAGGTTCATTAATAAAATTAATCTGTGAAACTGAACTATACGCTCACTATGAGATTTTAAATTTATATGAGTTACAGGATTTTCTAATAAGTAGTCATAATCTTCTCTAGTAATTTCTAATTGTTTAGCAACTCCTATTAAAAATTTATGCTCTATGGCTCTTAAATTATTATCTATTCTTGCAAATGCTATCATTTCGGATAACAAACTTAATTTTTCTACTCTATTTATCATTACTGTTGAGAGGATTAATTATTACACTATAAAATTAAATATTATCTTATTTTTATAATCGTAGATATAATGTAACTTAACGAAAAAAAAAAGTTGTTTCATCGAAGTTTTATTACTTTAATACTCTTTTTTAAATTATAATATTGATTTACAGCGTATTATATAAATTTTATATAATGACTACTTTTCATTTACTTTTCAGAAATAATGAAATTTTTTATATGAATTTTTTTTGTTTACGCAATCACAATACTTTTATTATTGAAGCACCACAATTAAATACTCAAAAAAAGATTTGGGTGTATTTACCAAAATCTTATAAAACATCAAATAAATTGTATCCAGTCATCTATATGTATGATGCTCAAAACTTGTTTGATGCAGAAACGTCTTTTGTAGGAGAATGAAAAATAGATGAATATTTAGATACCACTTCTAATAAAGAAGCAATAATAATTCAATAAAAAAGAGCAATGTTTGCACATTGCTCTTTAATTATTTTATTTAATTATCTATTTAATTTAAAACCGCTTGTACTTTATCTGCAGCCTCTTGAAATTCTACTGCACTTTGTACATCTAACCCAGAACTATCTATTAATTCTTTAGCAATATCTGCATTAGTACCTTGTAATCGTACAATAATTGGGATATTAATAGCATCTCCCATATTCTTATAAGCATCAACAATGCCTTGTGCCACACGATCGCAGCGTACAATGCCTCCAAAAATATTTATGAGTATTGCCTTTACGTTAGGATCTTTTAATATAATTCTAAATGCGGCTTCAACACGAGTTGCATCAGCAGTTCCACCTACATCAAGAAAATTTGCTGGCTCTCCTCCTGCTTGTTTAATTAAATCCATTGTTGCCATTGCTAGTCCAGCTCCATTAACCATACAACCAACATTTCCATCTAAATCTACATAGTTTAAACCTAATTCGTTAGCTTCTACTTCTATTGGGTTTTCTTCTCGCAAATCACGTAAGTCAACATAATCTTTATGTCTGTAAAGTGCATTATCATCTATTGTGACTTTCGCATCTACTGCCATTATTTTATTATCGCTTGTTTTTAAAACAGGATTGATTTCGAATAAAGATGCATCCGATTTAACATAAGCTGTATATAGAGCAGTAACAAACTTTGTCATCTCTTTAAAAGCTACTCCAGATAAACCTAAATTAAAAGCAATACGACGCGCTTGAAATGGCAATAATCCTGTAGCAGGATCTATTTCTTCCTTAAAAATTAAGTGAGGTGTTTCTTCGGCAACAGTTTCAATATCCATTCCACCTTCAGTAGAATACATAACCATATTACGTCCTGTACCACGATTTAAAAGCACAGACATATAATACTCGTCTGTTTCACTTTCGCCAGGATAATACACATCTTCTGTAACTAAAACTTGATGTACCCTTTTACCTTCAGCCGAAGTTTGTGGTGTAATAAGATTCATGCCAATAATTTGTCCTGCAATGTCTTCAACTTCTTTAAGGTTTTTAGCAAGTTTAACGCCTCCACCTTTTCCTCTTCCTCCTGCATGAATTTGAGCTTTAATAACATGCCAACTTGTACCTGTTTCTGCTGTTAGTTGTTTTGCAGCTGTAACAGCTTCTTTAGCATTTTGAGCTACGATACCACGTTGTATGCGTACACCAAAACTACTTAATATATCTTTTCCTTGATATTCGTGTAAATTCATTTTTAATTAAATTTTTTGTTATTCCCTTTAATCCCGATAGCTATCGGGAGGGAATCTCTTAATTTTTAATGACACAAAAGTAAACATCCTTAAACTTTAAACCAATATTATTTATTACTCATTATTTTCAATTATAATCACCCATTTTTTTTGACTATTTTTTTATGAATTCATTAAGGTTTGATTAGAAAAAAGGTTATAGTTTTACAAAAATTTTTTTTAAATAAAAATAGAACCTAATTATGCAAAACCATTAATTTTTAAGATTATGAAAAATGAAACTTTACTAAATATCGCTAAAGAGTTTGGAAGCCCAGTTTATGTTTATAATGCCAATAAAATTGAAGCACAATATAAACGCTTAACTTCTGCATTTAGTAAGGTAAAGCAATTAAAAATTAATTACGCAGTAAAAGCTTTATCTAATATTTCAGTTTTAAAATTGATGAAAAAATTAGGAGCTGGTTTAGATACGGTTTCTATTCAAGAAGTAAAATTAGGCTTAGCTGCTGGTTTTGATGTGCAGAATATTATTTATACACCTAATGGCGTTTCTATTGAAGAAATTGAAGATGTTGCAAAACTTGGTGTTCAAATTAACATAGACAACTTATCAATATTAGAGCAATTTGGAACACGACATCCAAATATTCCAGTTTGTATTCGTATAAATCCACATGTTATGGCTGGAGGTAATACAAACATTTCAGTAGGACATATCGATTCTAAATTCGGAATTTCAATTCATCAAATTCCGCATATTCTACGCATTGTAGAAAATACAGGAATGCACATTAACGGAATACACATGCATACAGGCAGTGATATTTTAGATATTGATGTGTTTTTATATGCAAGCGAAATTCTTTTTGAAACTGCAAAGAATTTTAAAAACCTTGAATTTATTGATTTTGGTTCTGGTTTTAAAGTTCCATATAAAGAAGGTGATATTGAAACTGATATTGAAGAATTTGGCGAAAAATTAACTGCTCGTTTTAAAGCATTTTGCAAAAATTATGGACGAGAATTAACATTGGCATTCGAACCAGGAAAATTTTTAGTTAGCGAAGCAGGATACTTTTTAACTAAAGTTAATGTAGTAAAACAAACCACATCCACAGTTTTTGCTCAAATAGATTCTGGTTTTAATCATCTTATTAGACCTATGCTATATGGTTCGCAACACGAAATTTATAATATATCCAATCCTAAAGGAAAACAACGTTTTTATTCGGTTGTAGGTTATATATGCGAAACCGATACGTTTGCAAATAATAGACGTATTACTGAAATAAGCGAAGGAGATATTTTAGCTTTTAAAAATGCCGGAGCCTATTGTTTTACTATGGCGAGTAATTATAATTCGCGTTATCGTCCTGCTGAAGTATTATGGCATAACGAACAAGCTCATTTAATTAGAGAACGTGAAACCTTTGATGACATCTTAAACAATCAAATTGAAATACAACTTTAAAAATTTAAATCCTGAAACAATTATATTGATTGTTCTAGCCAAAAGACATTTATTAAATCTCTTTATTAAACGATTTTCGTATTAATTCTGCTTTACAATTTATCTCGAGGGTTTTATAAATGTTTTTTATATGACTTCTAACAGTATCTATGGAGACAAACAAATCTGAAGCTATCATTTTATAACTTTTACCAGCTACAATTCCATCAACAATTTCCAATTGTCGAGAGGTTAAAATTGATTTCTTTTTTGGCGCATAAAAATTTGCGATTTTTCTAGCAATAGCAGGCGACATATACGATCCTCCTTCACTTACAACCAACACAGCATCTAATATGTTTTGCAAAGAAGCTCGTTTTGATAAATAAGAGCATGCTCCGCAAGAAAGGGCTTTAAAAATATTATCGGTTTCGTCAAAAGTGGTGAGCATTATAATATCAAGATTCGGCAATTCGTTTTTTATTAGTGGAAGACCTTTTAATCCAGAAATACCTGGAAGATTTATATCTAAAAGCAAAATTTCGGGTACTTTCTCACAAGAGTTTATCAACTTTAAAAAATCTTCAACCGAGTTCGTAACTACAACAGTTTCAATAGTAGGATGTAAACCAAAAAACTCTACCAAGCTTTCTTGTACTACAAGATCATCTTCAATAATTGCTAGATAAATTGGCTTCATAACTATTTTCTATTCCACTTTCTTTAAAATAAATTATACTAAAACTTTTTTTGCTAAACTTCAACAAAAATAAAACTACAATAATTTTCGCTTATTTTCAATAACATAATAATGTGGTTTTACGCTATAACGAAAACGGCAATTTTATACGAATACTAAACCCATTGTTATTTTGAAAGGTGATTGTTGCGCCTATTTTCTCGGCTCGCATTTTCATATTTTCTATACCAAAACCTGTTTTTGTATTATTTTTACTTTCTGTACCATTATCTTTAATAATGAGTGTTCCTAAACCCAGTTTATTTTTAAAATCTACAGTAACTTTAGTAGCATTGGAGTGTTTTAAAATATTGGTAACGGCTTCTTTAAAAATAAAAAACAAATGTTGTTTTACTTCAATTGGTAATTTTCTGTTTGTGTTTAAATTCCCTTTATGTATTTGATAGGAAATGTCTTTAGGAAGCAACATTTCTTCAGCGAGTTCTTCCATACGTTCTATAAGGTCGAGCGTTCGCTCTCTCCTATTATCGATACTCCAAACCAAATCGCGCATTTTAGAAATTGCTTCGCGACTTATTTTGGTGATTTTATGAAGTTTGGGTTTGTCTTTGTCGTTAGCACTCATTTCTAACATTTCGGTTTTCATTGCTAATCCAGATAGCAAAGAACCTACATCATCGTGCAAATCGCTCGAAATTTTTGTTCGTAATTTATCTAATGCTTTTAATTGTTGTAATCTGTAGTGAAAAACTGAAGACATTATAGCAAAAGTTGCCAATACTAACAAACTAATAAACCACCACGTTTTATAAAATATTTGCCTAACTGAAATTGGCAATGCTAATTCTTTACTACTTAAGTTTCCGTTAGAATCTGTCCCTCTTACTCGAAGCGTATAATCTCCCGCAGGTAGTTTATTATATCTTATTGAAGCCAAATTTCCTTGAAAAAACCATCGGTCCTCAAAGCCTTCTAGCTTAGTATAATATTTATTTTTTATATTCTGAAAGTAATTAGGCATCGTCCAATTAATTGTAAAATACTGATCGTAAGGTGAAATTTCTATTTCTGAAACCTTTTGCTGTGCCCAATCATATTGATAGATTCGATTTGTTTGACTACTAAATCTTGAATATTCTGTAAATCGCAAAGGAGGAACTTTTGTTTTTTGTAAGATGGGTTTGGGATTAAATTTCGTAACCCCATTCATCCCTCCAAAATAATAACTCCCTTTACTATCTATAAAAAAAGAAGTGTAATTAAACTCATTATGTGTTAACCCATCTTCTAAATAAAAATTCTGAAAACTACTAGTCTTTTTGTTGAAAAGAGACAGACCATTATAGGTGCTTATCCATATAAAATCTTCTTTATATGGCAAAATCCCAACCACATTATTATCTGAAAGCCCTTGTTCTTTTTTAAAATTAGTGATTTTATGTTGATTAACATTTAAACCATCTAAGCCTCCTCCAAAAGTACCAATCCACAATTTATTTTCATCTTCAAATAAAACCAACACAGTATTATTAGACAGTTTAGGAGACGAATTAACGTCATAATGTGCTTCGATAATTCCGTTTAAATTTACTTTTAAAAGACCGTTGTTTTGAGTGCCAATCCAAACTATGTTATCTTCTTTACTTTCTAAAAAATAACGTAATTCTGAAATATTATGTTCTGCTTCAATGTTTGGAAACACAAGATGGTCTTCATTAGTTTCAGGATTGTAAAGGGTTAATTTAGATAAAGAATAACCAAACAATAAATTTCCGTTTTTTAATCCTAATAATGGGTTAGCACTAGTAATGTTTAAACGAGAAGTAAAGTCAGTATTTATATCTGTTTGTCCATCTTTTAGTCTAATTTCTATTAAATTTTTGTTAATGGTAAAAACAGAAGTTTTATCTTTATTTAAAACAAAAAATCGAGAAGCAAATAAAGCATTTCCTGGGGTTTTTAATTTTAATTCAAATTCATTTCCGAGGGTATCTATGCCTAAAAGTTTATTCTGGCTTTCACACAAAGTAATAATGCTTCCATCTTTGGTTTCAAAAATACTTCTGGTGGTATTTCCCCAACCTTCTTTTTTTGATTTAAACAACTGACTAAACAATTGTTCCTTGATTCTTATTTTAAACAATCCATTATCTGTCCCAACCCAAAGCAAATTATTTGAATCCAGAAACAATGCATTTATTCTGGAGTAATCGAAATGCTTTTTTAATTCATTAGTAAAACTTTGAATATTTCCTTTGGTGTCACTTCGATAAAGATTTTCGGACCCAGCAAACCACAAATCACCTTGACCATCTTCAATAGCGTGATAAACCACCTCTGAAACATCTAAAAACGGTTCAAAAGATTGTGCAGTTTTATTATACTTTATAACACCACCTTTTCCTTTTACAAAATAATATTGATGGTTTGCTTTATCAAAAAAAGATTGACCAAAAAACATTTCGTCACCATACCAATTAAAACTATCAATTTTTTGTTCGTTTAAAAGGATCCCATTTTGCGAATATTTTAAAACCCCTTTAAGAATTGTTCCCCAAAAAATATTGTTTTCCCTATCGGAGGTTATATGGGTAAATTCCCTGCTGCCACGAGGTGTTTCTGCAATGACATCAAAGGAATCTTTTTCGTTAAGCTTTTGGAGATATTGTTTGGCGTTCCCTTCAGTTGCAGTCCAATAATCATCCGTTACAATCCAAATTTGTTCTTTATCATCTTGATGTAAAAAAAGCACATCACCTTTTATTCCGTTAGATTCAGTATAGGAATTAATGTTATCGGTTTCTAAATTTAATTTAAAAATGTGTTCATTGGCGACATACCAGAGCTCATTAGTGCTTTTAACAATTTTTATTTGAGGCGAAATCTTTTCTCTTTCAATAAAATTAGTATTGTCTTTATTGCTGTTATACACTTTAAAAGTATAACCATCATACCTATTAAGCCCTTGTTGTGTGCCAAACCACATTAATCCAAAAGTATCTTGAGCAATGGCTCGTACATCTCTAAAGGTGAGTCCTTGCTCTGTGGTTAATACTTCTATCTGCAGAATGTTTTGAGAGTGTAAACCGTTGGGAAACCACATTAAAGCAACAAGAAAGCACAAATAAAATATTAAGAAATTTCTTCTCAAAAGAGTGGGTTTAGTTAGTGATTGTGTACAAAGAATTCAAATATACAAAAACTTAACAGTTACAATATCACATTAATATGTGGTTGACAAAGCCTACATTTCAAATTACTTTAGCTTAAAATTCTTAACAATGTAATTCATGTAAAGAAAAACAACCTAAATGTAGTTCATAAAACAAAGCTTAATTACTCCCCATTTTTTAAAGTTGAAATCATTTACACTTCATTTATTTTATATAGATGTAGCTAAATATTTAAAATAGAGTACTAACCAATTAAATTTAAACATTATGAAAACACTAAAAACAACATTGCTTATTGCATTAGCTTTTGTATTCTCTACAAATTTTGCAATAGCACAAAACAACGATTCTCAAGCATTTTCGGTACACGAAGATCAAGTAAAACCATCTATGATTGCCGAATATGAAAAGGCAAGCAAAGAGCTGGTTGCAAAATTAAAAGAGCACAATATACAAGATGTAAACTGGATTACTTCCACTACACAAGGCGGTAGATATCTTTATGTAACTCCAATAGATAATATGGCAGACCTAGACAATAGACCATTTGCTGCTTTAGCAGAAAAAATGGGTGGAGAAGCTATGGGAAAAATATTTGATGACATGAATAAATGCTACGATAATCATGGCAACTATGTTATACATTTAGACAAGAACCTTTCCTACATGCCAGAAGGCATTACACTAACACCTGAAGGAGAAAACTACCGAAGATTCTTCTATTTACATGTAACACCAGAAAACTACAGCAATCTAACAGAAAAAATGAAAGCTCTTAAAGAACTTTATACAACAAAAGGATCTAAAGTTAATTACAGAGTTTATCACGCAGGATTTGGTGTAATTGGCAATTACATTATGGTAGCCGTTGCAGCAACCGATGGTGCAGAATACGAAAAGAAAAGTGCCGAAAACAATGCCCTTTTAGGCGAAGAAGGTGAAGCCCTATTTAGTGAAGTTTTTAAACTTGTCTCAAAGTTTGAAGCTTTTACAGGTGCTTTAAGACCAGATTTAGGATATTCATCAGAATAATATAAAATCAACCATAAAGCCTAACAGATTAATAAAAAACTGTTAGGCTTAAAATAACTTTAAACACTAAAACAATGAAAAGCTTAAAAAACCTAGTTTTATTAGGACTTACTGTAATTCTTTTTGCAGCTTGTCAAAGTAATGCATCGAAACAATACACCAAAACTTCGCCAGAAATTGATGTAGTTAAAGCATTAATAAAGATTACCATGACGGTAATTGGGAAGCGTGGCTAACCCATTATGCAGATACAGCAAAGATTTACCACAATACTTGGAAAGATGGCGTTTCTCCAAAAGAAACTGTAGAATCCTTAAAAGTAATACTTTCTAATACCTCTAGCTATCATTTTGTAGAAGAAGATGATCTTCCTTGGTATGAAATGGTCACTACTGATAAAGGGAATACTTGGGTTTACTTTTGGGGAAACTGGAAAGGTACTTTAGCAGCTAATAATAAGGAACTCGAAATCCCAGTACATCTTGCTTTAAGATTTGCTGATGGCAAAATTGCTCGTGAAGAAGGCTTTTATAATCTTTCAGAATTTACTGCTGCACTACAAAAAATTGAAGCTACTAAAATGGCTGAAGAAAAAGCTACAACCGAGTAACAATCTATATTATAGCAGATAGCATTGGTTTTTGTTTTTATTTTGGAAATATAAAAACTGTTTTCAAAAATTTGGGGTTAGTGTTTTAAAGCTAATATTTTTTAACAAAAGTATGGCATGAAACAAATACCAATCTATCTGTTTTTTTGGTAATTATTATCCAACAAAAAAAGCATAAAAAATTTATTTCACTCTTTCTAAGAGATTTATCTCATCTATAAAAACTATTGATCGAAATTTAATTTTTATCAAGCATAAGAATCCATAAACACTAAAACAACCAATATGAAATTAAAGCAAACACTAATCATCGCGCTTATTTTAAGTATTACTGGATTAACAGCCTGGGAAATGTATTGGCGTTCTCAAGGATTTTTTCCAACTATTGATGATAATAAGGCCTTATGGGCAGTACAACGTTCCAGAGTAAAAAATCTGACACCTCAAGATATAATATTTACAGGTTCTTCACGCGTACTTTTTGATATTCAATTAAATGAATGGGAACAAGAAACTGGTAAACGACCAGTACAATTGGCTTCTGTAGGAAGTTCACCATTACCCATTTTCCACGATATTGTTAATAATACAGATTATTACGGTACTCTTGTAGTTGGTGTAACTCCTGGTCTGTTTTTTTCAACTACCTTCCCTAAAGCACAACCTTGGGAATGGCCTCAATCCCGAGTAGATTTTTTTAAGGACAGAACTTATGCTCAACGATTAAATCATCTATTGTCGTTACCTCTACAGAAGAATTTGGTTTTAATGTCGGCTGGTGAAGTTGATATGGATGATAATATAGACTTAAAAGCACTTTTAAAAAGAATAAAAATTGGCAATCGGATACCAGAAGGTATGCCTCCTTTTTATGAATTTGGCAAATTTACTTCTATTGATAGAAATTTAGTAATGATGGAAAAAACTGTCACAGACACAGCATTCGCTAACACAATCAAAAAAGTTTGGATGTTTTATGGTAAAGGCGCTCCTCCTCCAGATAAAGAAGCTACTATGGCTTTCTTTTTAAAAGATGCTGAAAAATTTAAAGCAAGAGGTGGAAATTTAATTTTACTACGTTGTCCATCAAGTGGTGGTGGTAGAATTGGAGAAAGCCATGGTTTACCAAGAAAAGATTTTTGGGATGATTTGGTTAAACAAACCAATGTAAAAGCCTATCATTTTGAAGATTATAATCAATTTAAAAATCTCGAATGCCCAGAATGGTCACACCTTTCGGCCGAAGACGCACGATTTTTTACTACAGAATTAGCAAAAATAATGATTGCTGATGGTGCAATTACTAACTCTAAAACCAACTAATTATGTTATTTAACTCATTAAGTTTCATCGTGTTTTTAGTTATTGTTTTGGCACTTTATTATTCCAAACTATTTAATTGGACCAATAAAAAAAGAATGCTTCTTTTGGCAAGTTATATTTTTTATGGTATGTGGAATCCGCCTTTAATTATTCTGCTTTGGATTTCTACTATGATTGATTGGACAGCTGGAAAAAGGTTAGCTGTTGAAACAAACAAAAAAAAGAGAAAGCTCTGGTTACTCTTAAGCATGTGTGTAAATCTAGGCTTTTTAGCGTTCTTTAAATATGGAGATTTCTTTTTAGAGAATTTTACAGTTTTGGTAAATTCGGTTGGTATCGATTTTCAAGCGAGACCAATGGATATTATTTTACCAATGGGGATTTCATTTTACACCTTCCAAACCATGTCGTATACCATAGATATGTATAAAAGAAAGACAGAACGTGCCAAAACCTTTTTAGATTTTGCGTTGTATGTTACATTCTTCCCTCAGTTAGTAGCTGGACCAATTGTGAGAGCAAAAGAATTGATCACACAATTCTATGAGCCTAAAAAAGCTACTGTAAACCAATTTGTTTGGGGATTGTTCCTTTTAACTTTAGGACTGTTCCAAAAAGTAGTAATGGCAGATACGTTGTTATCGGGAACAGCCGATGATGTTTTTGGATCAGATAAATTATTACATGGTGTTGATGCTTGGACAGGAACATTAGCATTTTCTGGACAAATATTTTTTGACTTTGCTGGTTATTCAACCTGTGCAATTGGTATTGCATTAATGCTTGGTATTATATTACCAGACAACTTTAGATATCCTTATGCGTCATTAGGTTTTTCCGATCTATGGAAAAGATGGCATATTACACTCTCAAGCTGGTTACGAGATTATTTATACATTCCGTTAGGTGGTAATCGTCATGGCATAACACGACTATATGTTGCCTTAATGCTCACGATGTTATTAGGAGGGCTTTGGCATGGAGCCGCTTGGACATTTATAGTTTGGGGTGGACTTCATGGCACTTATTTAATTTTAGAAAGATTACAAAGGCAATATCTACCCTTTAAAATAACCAAATGGAACGGCATGTTTCTGGCGCTCACAACATATACCTGTGTTAATATAACTTGGATTTTCTTTAGAGCTCCTAATTTTGATAAAGCATGGAATATGTTTAAATCTATGTTCTATATGCAAACTGATGGTGAAAAAATACTAGGCTCTTTCGAAATTTTAAAAGTTAGTGTAGTTATTGCTATTTTATTTTTATGCCATTGGGTAATGCGCAATACTTCAGTAAAAGAAGTGTCTCTAAAAACATCTCCATGGGTTTTAGGCATTGTGTGGACTATTATGTTTATGCTTATTGTTATAGCTCAAGGTAGTGGTGAACAGTTTATCTATTTTCAATTTTAATCAACTAAAAGAATGGAATTATTCTTAATTAAGAACTGACAAAAAACAACCAAAATGAATACACAAACAAATTCTTTTACTTCACATAAAGCATCAGAGCGTATTATATCTCTTGATGTAATGAGAGGTATTGTATTATTCGGAATTCTTTTAATGAACATTAATGGCATGGGACTCGCTGGCTCTTATAGTGATCCAACAGTTTCAGGTGGAGATACAGGATGGAATCTTACAACATGGATTACTACAAATCTATCTTTTGAAGGTACTATGAGAGCCCTTTTTTCACTATTATTTGGTGTAGGAATGTTTATCTTTCTAGATAGGCTTGAAAAAAAAGGAGCTGGAATAAAAGCAGCAAACATTTATTTTAGAAGGCTTATTTGGCTGTTGATTTTTGGATTAATACATGGATATTTGTTGCTTTGGACAGGTGAAATTCTATATGATTATGCCTTAATGGGCTTTATGGTGTTTTCATTTAGAAACTTATCTCCTAAAAAATTAATTCTTACTGCGTTTTTGCTCTTTTCAATAGGTGCGCTATGGAACTATGCCGATTATAAAAAGGATGTGAAATTAGTGAATCAAGTTGAATTAGCTGAAAGTTATAAAGTTGAAGGTAAAGAACTAACTAAAGAGCTAAAAGAAGCCACTGCTAAATGGGAAGAGCGAGAATGGAAAAGATCTCCAGAAGGTATTGAAGATTTTAACACAAATATGCGTAAAGGATATTTAGATGTGTTGGTGTTTCTTGCACCCGAAAATCAATATACTGACAAGTATTGGACTTATAGGTACGACCTATGGGATATTTTTAGTATGATGCTATTAGGAATTGCTTTATTTAAATGGAATATTCTCTCGGCAGAAAAGTCATATAAGTTCTATGGCACAATGGCTGTAATAGGTTACTTAATTGGGTTAAGCATAAATTATTATGAAATTCTATCAATTATAGAAGGTGATTTTTCGTTTTTAAGCTTTTCTAAATCAAATATTACTTACGATTTAGGAAGAGTTCCTGTTGCCATAGGTCATATTGGACTCATAATGCTATTCTGTAAACTACCGTTTTTAAAATGGTTAAAAAGCAGCTTGGCTGCAGTAGGAAAAATGGCACTTACCAATTATGTAATGCATTCGGTTTTTGCCATGTTTATTTTTACAGGTGTAGGTTTTGGACTGTTTGGAACATTTCAGCGTTATGAATTATTATATATTGTGTTTTCAATTTGGATTATTCAATTAATTATAAGTCCAATATGGTTAAAATATTATCAATTTGGACCATTAGAATGGATATGGAGAAATTTAAGCTATTTAAAAAAGCATCCATTTAAAAAGAATAACTCTTAAAACCGACTAAGCGTTAACTTTTTTAAGTTAGCGCTTTTTTAGTATCTTGAAATGCAAATCAATCAAACTCTTATATTCTAAACACTAAAAAAAATCATATGAAATCGTATTTTTTAATTTTTGCATTAACACTTTTATAGGATGCAATAATGCAAACCAGAAAAAAGTTGAAGACTCTAAAAAAGAAGACACAAATGCAACAGTAACTCCTAAAAAACAAAGACCAATTGCTTTTAATAACGGTAAATTTTTTGAAGTAGATGATAAAAAAATGCTCTATGAAGGAAAAGACAGTTTACAACATTATAATATAACAGATTACGATTTAAAAGATGAGCAGTTTCATTATGGTATTGGTCGAGAACGTTTTCCTGCACTACTAGAACCTGAGTTTATTTCGGTACAGGAAGCCGACTCAGTTTGGGCTGATACCACTCGGTTCATTTTAGCCTATGCTGGTAAAGATGTAAAAGCTTACTCTGTAAAAGACCTGACAAGACATGAAGTTGTAAACGACGTTTTAAATGGTGAGCCTATAATGGCTGTGTATTGTATTCTCGCCGATTTAGGTGCTATTTACGACAGGCAATATGGCGATAAAGAACTCACTTTTGCATTAAGTGGTTATACGTATTACGATAAAGAAGTTTGGGATGGTTTGGATGGATTTATATTATGGGATCGTGAAACCGAAAGCTTGTGGTGGCCACTTATTGATAAGGCTGTTTCTGGACCACTAAAAGGTGTAGAACTATTAGAAAAAGATAAGGCTAATTGGGAAGACACAACCTGGAAAGCCATAAAAGACAACTATCCTAAAGCACAAGTACTAAAATCTGGACAAGATTTTGAAAGACCTAAAACATGGAAAACCATAGACGATGTTTCAAGTATTGTTAAAAATTACAGTTTAAAAGATGATTAAATTCTTTAGAAAAATACGCCAAAACATGATTAAAGAAAATAAAGCCTCAAAGTATATGCTTTATGCTATTGGCGAAATTGTACTCGTAGTTATTGGGATTTTAATTGCGCTTTCAATTAATAATTGGAACCAATCTCAAAAAGAAAAACGAATTGAAACACAATACTTAAATAACATTGTTAGAGATCTTAACGAGCAGTTGAACTCTATTGAGACGCAAATGCAAATGGAGCAAAACTTTTATGAAGCTGCAAGTTATTTAATAGAAGATTACAATAAAGACCATGAGTTTACTTTAGACAGTATTTTTTATAAACGCGCTACTTTGTTAATTTATAGAAAAACATTTGTAATTACAGACCCAACCTATACCGATTTAATTTCTTCTGGAAACATTAATATTATAAAAAATCAAGCCTATAAAAACCAACTTTTAAACTTTTATCAAGAATTAGAGCGCATTGAAAAAATAATTCAAAACAATAACTCTTTAATAGTTGATCAGCATTATATAGCGGCCTTTTTAAAAAATGGTTATAGTTATGAAAATCTGTTTGAAGTATATGGTGAAAGCTTAGCAAAATTCCCAGGTCATGTGGTAGTCCCTAACTATGAAACTGATATTCAAGAAATCTCTAAAAATGTAATTTTAAAAGATGAAAATAAATTAGCATTAATGAATGCTATTACTTTAAGACAGACTTTAGCACTTGGTCATTATGAATTTTTGCTAAGCGCAAAGTCTAATACGAAATCATTAATTAAAGAATTAGAAAACGAAAAACATGATTAACTTCTTCAGAAAAAAGAGAAAAAAATTGGCAGACGACAACAAAACTTTAAAATACGCTCGCTACGCCATTGGCGAAATTGTGCTTGTGGTAATTGGTATTTTAATTGCTTTAAGTATTAATAATGCTAATGAAAACAGAAAAGCACGTATTCAGGAAATTACGATACTTAAAAATATTCAAGAGGACATCTCATTAGATACTTTAGATTTTAATTATAATATAAAATTTCATAGAAATTTTATAAATGCTGAAAAAAGATTACTTCAATTTTTACAAAGCAATCTCCAAGAGCCTAGAGATTCTATTAATTACTCTGATGCATTAAGTGTTCCTTTATTGGTTGCTCTACATAAATCTACATTTACCAATCTCCAGAACAATCAAATAGGAATTTTAACAAATAACCTATTGAAAAAAAATATTTCTCGATTATATGATTTCTTTTTTGAAGCAATATTAATGGTTGAAAATGAAAAATCTGTTTATGAAACCTATAGCTCTAAAAAAGTTTTTTTTCAAAAGTACTTTAAACTAACTGAAACATTTTATATGTACAAAGACCAACAAACGATTAATGAAGATTACTTTAATCCAAACTTTATTAAAGTAGATATGGAATTTAAGGATATAAAAGGTGCAAAAAACGATGAAGCTTTTAAAATTGAGCTTAACGAAAGCATTTTTTTTAGACAAGTAAAAATTGACCTTTATAATGATATGCTCAAACGTGTTAAAGAACTTAACCAAGAAATTAATAAGGAACTTGAAGTTTTAAGCAATTAAATTATTGTGTTAAAAATAATTTTTAAACTAAACCATTAATCTTTTTCATGCTTAGTGCCTCTTGGTAATACCTCCTCTGGGAATGGGAAAAGAATCGTTGAATTCTTCTCTGCTGCAATATTAGACAAGGTTTGGTAAAGTCTTAATTTAATTGCCGATGGTGATTGATCAATCAATTTACCAGCTTCTAACAGTTTACCAGCTGCTTGCTCTTCAGCCAATGCTAAAATTATTCTGGCACGTCTTGAACGTTCTGCTTCTGCTTGACTAGCCATCATGCGTCTCATATTTTCTGGGAGCTGAATGTCTTTAATCTTAACATCAATTATTTCAATTCCCCATTCTGAAGTTTCTTGTTCAACAATTTTTTTAATATTCTTACCCATTTCCTCACGTTTAGACAAAATGGTATCCAATTCAACTTTACCACAAACATCTCTTAAAGCAGCTTGAGAAAGTTGGGTAATGGCAAATTTATATTCCTCGACCTCTAAAACAGCTTTTTCGGGATCGTTAATCTTAAAAAAGACAACGCCATCAATACTGCAAGGCACATTATCTTCGGTCATTACTTCTTGTGAAACAATGTTGATGGTAATAACACGAATATCAACAATCTGAATTGTTTCTACTAAAGGAATAATCCATCTAAATCCTGGTCGGAGTATTTTTATATACTTACCAAACCTGAACTTTAAGGCACGTTTATATTCGAACACAATGCGTATTCCTGATAATAAGAACAAAATAAAAATTACGGAAAATATCGTTAATGGATTCATGGCTATAAGTTTTAAATATTTATATTTACTCCAATTTGCCACTTAAGGTAGTCTATTAAAAGCAAATAGAATATGATTTATATCATAATGATTAATGTTTATACTACTTATGAAAAAATATTTGCTTAATCTCATCTTAAAATGATGACTATAAATAAAACGAATCATGAATACTATTAAACTATTTTACATTTTTACTATTCTTTTTCTGTTTTCACTCAAATCGATAGCTCAAGATTCTGGATATAAAGAAGTACAATTAACAAACAATGATTTCGACAATAGATTTGCCAGCTATAATAAATATGGTAACAGCATAGTATTTGAATCCAATCGAGATGGACATTGGCAAATTTATATTATGAGCACTAATGGCAGTAACCAAAAAAGAATAATTAAAAGCGCTTCTAACGATAGACGACCAACATGGCATCCTTATAAAAGTATTATTTTATTCGAATCGGACAGAAGTGGCACTAATGAGTTATACACATTCGATTTATCTAAAGGAATAACAACTAAAATACCAATACCTCTTAAAGGCAATAAAACATTCGCACAATTTGCGCCTAATGGAAAAGAAATTGCTTTTAACTACAAGATAAGTGATAATAATTTTGATATTTATATCATATATTATAAAGGGAAAAGGCTTAAAAAAATTATTGATAATACCTATAAAAATCTATATCCTCGCTATTCGCCAAAAGGTGATGAAATTGTTTACTTTTCAAGAAAACACACAAAAAATAAGGATGATGAAATTTATGCTTATAATATAATTCTCGAAACTGAAACACGTTTAACAAAAATGCCTCAACATAATTTTAGCCCAATATGGTCTAATAATGGTGAACTAATTGCTTATTCATCTTCTGTGGAAGATAATGAACCAGAAATTTACCTTATGAAAAAAGACGGTAAAGCTAAACAAAGAATAACTTTTAATAGCGATGAAGACACCTTGCCAAGTTGGTCACCAAATGATACTAATTTGCTTATTACAAAAAATAAAAATGGTAATTATCAAATTTGTAAAATACTATTAAAGGAACCTTTATAAACTAGCTCAAAACACATAAAACTATTACCGATGAATGGAATTGGACATCGTTATGATTATCGCCATTATCTTATTTGCAAGGTTGGGTGTAAGGCTTGTGATTAATTATAATAAAATCAAAAAAGAAGACGAGAATAATGAAAATAGCAATACTGAAATCAATGACACAAGAAAAAAACAGATAATCTTTTATAAACTTTATTGTAATAAATTTCGACAATAAATATTAGAATTAAGCAAAATTTAATCAAAAAAATAGCCTAAAACACTATTTAAACACTACATTTGTTCTTTATAAATTATTTATTCTTAAAAAGTGAAAAACGGTACAGTAAAATTTTTCAATGGAGCTAAAGGATTTGGTTTCATTATTGAAGACGAAACAAAAGAGGAATTCTTTGTTCACGTAACAGGTTTAATTGATGAAATTAACGAAGGTGACGCAGTAGAATTTGAATTAAAAGAAGGTAAAAAAGGAATGAATGCGGTAAACGTTAAAGTTGCCTAATTATTCTTTATTTTTTATTACAGAAATGCCTATCGAAATCGATAGGCATTTTTTGTTTCCATTGTATTTTACTCAAAAACCACTTTGACATCATCATCAAACCATGATTTATACATTGGCATATGTATTTTTTCTACCTGACTTCGCTTAATTTTAAGTGTTGGCGTCATCAATCCATTTTCAACTGTCCATTCTTCACTCATAACTACCGCTTTTTCAATTTTTTCATGTTTCTCTAATGTTGGATTGATAATATTTATAGCTTTTATTAGATTTTCACTCAATTCTTCATTACTTTTTTTCTTTCCTTCTAATGATGGAACCACTAATAATATAGGCTGCGGAATTCCCATGCCAACTATACATATTTGCTCAATATTAGGGTTTTTTGAGAGTTCTAACTCAATTGGAGCAGGAGAAATATATTTTCCCTTATCAGTTTTAAATTGGTCTTTAGAGCGTCCTGTTATAGTTAAATAGCCATCATGATCATACTCTCCAATATCTCCTGTTTTTAAATAACCATCTTCATCAAATGCTTCTGCAGTATCTTCAGGATTCTTGTAATAGCCTTTCATTAAACAATTATTCAAGATACAAATCTCACCTTCTGGTGATAATTTAGTTTTAGCACCTTGCATTGGTTTTCCAACAGTTCCTATCTTGTTGGCATGTGGTAAATTACTATGCGAAACTATACAATCTTCAGTCATCCCATATCCTTGTATAATAGTAATGCCAATCTTTTTATACCATTCCATAATACTTACAGCTAATGGAGCAGCTCCAGAAAGAATATATGTAGCATTGGAGAGCCCTAATTTCTTTTTTATCTTTTTCTTAATGAAACCTCCGAGAATAGGAATTCGTAACAATTTGTTCAACTTACTTTGAGGCATCCCAATTAATATTTTCTCTTGAAATTTTGCCCAAATTCTAGGAACTGCAAAAAATAAATCGGGTTGAGTGGCTTCCAAATTATTGGCAAAAGTTTTCAAAGACTCATAAAAAGTCATAGAAGCACCTCTAAACATAGCTCCAATTTCTAAACCAATCCGTTCCGCAATATGTGACAATGGTAAATATGAGAAAAATCTAGGCTGGCTTTTAAGTGTTATTGTCTTTAAAAAAGTGTTTGAAGCATTAGTAAAACTCCCAACAGTATGCATTGCTCCTTTTGGATTTCCTGTTGTCCCAGAAGTATAAATAATAGTAATTATATTCTCTGGATCTTGTACTGCAATATTTTGTAAAGGTTTATTATGAGAAACCAGGTTTTCCCATGTGAGCACTTCTTTTATATCATATAGCTCTACACTAATAATAGGAATATCTTTAATTGCTGGTTTTTGCGATTCAAAATCATCTAACTTCCCAACTATAATGGCTTTAGATTCGCTATGCTCTAAAATAAACGAAATAGTATCAGCTTGTAAGGTTGGATAAATTGGCACAGAAATGTGCCCTGACATCATTATTGCCAAATCTGCCATAACCCAATGTGCACAATTTTTAGAGAGTAATGCAATCTTGCTTTGTGGTGTTAAGTTAAACGCTTTTATTGCAGAAGCAATTCGTCTGGCTTCATCGCCACTTTCTTTAAATGTGTATATTTTGAGTTCGCCATTAATATACTGTCGTAAATATTCATTATTAGGTATTGTGTTTTCCCAATGCTCAAAAGCTAAAAGTGGTGAATCAAATTGTTGTATCATGTTGGATTACTATTAAAGAATGTACTAGTTAATTAAAAACATCTTTGGATATAGAAATTGTAAGCTCTTCTGTGTTCATCAAGGTTTTTGCTAGACCTTTTGTTTTTATCAATTCATAGGTATAGAAAAACTTCATTGTATGAATTTTACTTTCATAAAACCCATTAGGTTGATTACCATTATCTTTCTCTAAAACTTGTTTTGCTTCATTTGCAATTTTTAACCACTGCCAACCTATTACAATCGTTCCTAAAAAATCCATAAAAACCGTAGCATCTGCAAGAAAACGTTCAAAATTCCCTTTTTGTGCATGTGGCATTAAAGTTCCTAATACATTTTGTACTAAACCTAAATTTTCTAACAACACATTAGCATAAGGTTTTAAATCGCCATGGTTATTTGCATCTTTAATTGTTTGCTGAATTTCTTCTGCTAATAATTCGACAGCCTTTCCATTATTAATCGTTACTTTTCTACCTAATAAATCTAAAGATTGAATACCTGTAGTACCTTCATATAAAGCAATAATCCGTATATCCCGATAATATTGTTGTGGCATAAAATCCGAACAAAAACCATAACCTCCTAAAATTTGAACTGCATTGCTTGTCGATTCTATTCCCTTTTCGGCTGGATATGTTTTTGCAATTGGAGTTAACAATTCTAATAACAAATTATACTTTTCTTTTTCTTCTACTGAAGTACTTGTTATTTCTTTATCAAAATAATTTGATGTTTGAAAAATTAAACTCAACGCCCCTTCTACTATTGCTTTTTGACTAAATAACAATCTTTTAATATCAGGATGATTAATGATTAACGTTTGCTCTTCATCAGCATTTTTTTGTCCTGAACGGTTTAATTTTCGTCCTTGAGGTCTTTCATTTGCATATTTTAATGAGGAGTAATATGCAGCTGAAGCAATTGCTGCTCCCATTCTTCCTGTTGCGATACGAGCTTCGTTCATCATTTGAAACATATAGGATAAGCCTTTATTAGGTTCGCCAACAAGCCAGCCTCTACAATCGTTATTATCACCAAAAACAATATGAGTAGTACAATAGCCTTTTTGACCCATTTTTTCAAATTCTCCAACAATATCAGCACTATTATAAACTAACTCTCCATTTTGGATAGGTCGCTTTTTAGGAACCACAAATAACGAAACACCTTTTATGCCTTTTGGCGCACCTTCAATTCGTGCCAATACCAAATGCACAAAATTGCTGGAAAACTGGTGGTCTCCAGCCGAAATAAATATTTTTTGCCCTTTAATTAAATGGTAACCTTCGTTGGTTGGAGTTGCAGTTGTTTTAACATCAGAAAGCGAACTTCCAGCTTGAGGTTCGGTTAAACACATGGTGCCTCCCCAAGTTAAGTCTAACATCTTTGGCACATAAGTCTCTTTGAGTTCCTGACTACCAAAAGACAAAATTAAATTAGCCGAACCTGCAGTCAATCCAAAATAACCTGGAACATGATTATTGGCTGCTTCCATAATAAAATATGCCGCATGAAAAATGGTAGATGGCATTTGTATTCCTCCATCATCATAATCAAAGGAAGATCCTACCAATCCTAATTCGCCACCAATTTTTAGTATGTTTTCAAATTGCGGATGCACGTTTATTTTTCCTTCCTTAAAATACGATGGTTTTTCATCCATATCTTTTATAAATGGAAATAATGCTGTATCGGAAAAAGTTTTAACCGAGTCTAAAAAAATATCGATAGAGGTTTTATCGTAATCGCTAAAACGGTCTCGAGTTAATAAGTCTTCGGTGTGATGCACATTATATAATAAGAACTTTAATGTGTCTATATCAATGTATTCGTTTTTCATCCTCAAAAATTAAGAACCTAAATGTAGCTAATAAATTTTAAAAAATCTAATACCAATTAGTGCTCTATTCCATCAACATAATCTTGTAAATAAGAAAAACGAGAGGTAAGTTTTCCGTTTTCAGTCATTTTTGCTCTTTCTAAAACACCATCTTTATCATTATTATAAAATGCTGGTATAACATACTCTAAAAACATGTCTCCAAAACCTCTACTTGCATTATCTGGTAATTCGCAAGGTAAATTATCAACTGCCATTACTACAATTGCATTTTTGCTTTTATAATCAACCTCTGTTTCAGTTATTGGATCATAACCATAAATTGGATTTGCAATAGTTGAAGGACGAATTGTAGAAGCAACAGGACCATCAATATCGCAACTTATGTCAGCAACAACTTTAATATTAAAATCTTTAGATTTAGCATCTTCTCGTGTAAACAAAAAAGGTGCTCCATCGCCATAAAAATGTCCAGCGATATACAAATCACTTACTTTTGCAAAGCGCATAAATGTAGATTTGTAATCTTCTGCATTATTAAAAAAATCATTAATATCTAAAAGAATTCCGTCTTCACGTTCATTATAGTCCAATGCATCTATTTGTGTGTAAACGGCTTCATTAAACTCATTAGATAAATATTCTTCAACTGACACTTCTTTAATCTTTAAATGGTCTAAAATTTCTTTAGCTCCATTTCCAACTCTACCTTTTCCTGTAAGCACTATTTTAATGTTTGGCAGTTTTATTGTATCTAAAAAAGCTTCAAGTTCAGTTCTATTTTTGAAAGTTCCAGCTTTTGGTAAGTTAAAATCACCAAATTTTAAACCATAAGCTCTCAAACCATTGTATGCTCCTACAACTCCTGCATAATATCCAAATCCTATAAGTCTTAAATTATCTGAATTAACTATAGTTTCGTGATCATAAAATTCAATATTCTTTTCTAAAATTGCTTTCAACAGATTTCTATTGTATGGCTGTTTTTTTATGGTATGTGAAAAGAAGAAATATTTTTTATTCGGAATAAGTACTTCAATTGGTACTTCCTTTACACCAAGCATTACATCTGCATCTGAAACATCATCTGAAACTTGAAAGCCCAAATTGGAATATTCTTCATCTTTAAACACACGAATATCGCTCGATTCTACAATAATTTCAGCTTTTGGAAAATCATTTATAATTTTTTGACAGGCTTGTGGAGATAATACAACACGACGATCTGGTGGATTTTTACGTTCTTTTATTAATGCAAATTTTATGTTCATTTGTAAGCTGTTAAGTTGTTGAGAAAAAAATCTACATATTAGCAATTTTGATTTCTTGCCACAAATACACGATTATACATTAAAAGTATTACTGAATACTGCAACTGAATACTGCCAACTAAAAAATGGTACATTTTTTGAGCGAAAATAAGATGATTTGTAAGCTTATACAAACTTTTTGATAACTTTGCATTCTATCAATTTTGGATAGATTCTTTTAAAAACGGGGTCGACTGGTTTTGACAGCGAGATTAATTGAATGGTAAGCACGTCGTGTAATGACATTGAAACACGTTAAAGGCTAGATCAAATTTTAAACGGCGAGAATAACTACGCTTTAGCTGCATAATCTGAATTATAGTAAGATTAGCTTCGTCCTACTAGGTAGGAAAGCTTTATGTCTCCTGAAAGCCTTGATTAACGGCGTTCTCCTCGATAGTTATCGGGATTGAGACATCGTAAAAGTTAATATAGAAAGTAAAG
>JAKITV010000066.1 GCA_021647885.1 Flavobacteriaceae bacterium
TTGAGTTATTTTTTGCAAGATTGAAGAGAAAATTATTTAGCATAGCCTTTGTTATGGTAAATAATTTTTACAAAAATATTGTGAAAAAGAAACAATATAATGCGACCTTATAAATTTAAATTGGTATTAATTAGATTGTAATTTTAACAACTACATTATCTTTGTTTCTTATAACTTACCAATCATGGAAACATTTTTTCAAAACTATCGACCAGAAATAATAAATACTGTAATCCTCTTCGGAATACTTTTAATTATAAATGTTATTATTAAAATTATTTTACGACGGATTGGAAAGCGAAGTAATATAATTGAAGCTCGTGTTAAACTTATTGGGCGCTATGTAACAGTAGCATTGCTTCTTATTGCGTCTCTTATCGAATCCTTTATATTAGGTGCAAGAATTGAAGAACTTGTTGTTTTATTCTCTTCGGTATTTGCAATTTTAGGACTTGCCTTATTCGCGATTTGGTCCATTTTAAGCAATATTACTTCTGGAGTAATAATGTTCTTTTCCTTTCCTTATAAAGTTGGAGATAAAATAAAAATCCATGATAAAGACTTTCCTATTGAAGCTATTATTGAAGACATTAGAGCGTTTCAGTTACATTTGCGTTTAGACAATGGTGATTTGGTCACTTATCCAAATAATCTCATTTTACAAAAGGCAGTAACTCTTATTAAAAAAGATGCTTTTGATAAATAAGAGATTTGGCTCTTTAAGTATAAGTTAAAGAAACATTAAAACAAGTCCTTAACCTACTTATCTTTTATATATTTGGTTTTTAACAACCAATTAAAGCATGAGAAAACCCATACTTGCCTTTTTAATATTCTTTTTCAGTCTAGTATTAATTCAAGCTCAACAACCTAAAAAACACAATTCTTCTGAAATATATGAATCCATAACTAAACTCAACTTTTTGGGTTCAGTTTTATATGTTGCTGCACATCCTGATGACGAAAACACGCGCCTTATTTCTTATATGTCCAACCATGTAAAAGCCAGAACGGGTTATCTGTCCATTACTCGAGGAGATGGTGGGCAAAACCTTATAGGTCCAGAAATTAGAGAACTCTTGGGTGTAATTCGTACACAAGAGCTTTTGGCAGCTCGTCGTATTGATGGTGGCGAACAACTATTTACAAGGGCAAACGATTTTGGATACTCAAAACACCCAAACGAAACGCTGAAAATTTGGGATAAAGACAAAGTATTAAGCGATGTGGTTTGGGCAATTAGAAAATTTAAACCAGACGTAATAATTAACCGTTTTAACCATAAAACTTCAGGTAGAAGAACACATGGACACCATACAAGTTCTGCCATGTTGAGCATGGAAGCATTCGACCTTTCTAACAAAAAGTCTGCATACGCCGAGCAATTGGAACAAGCTAGCTTGTGGCAACCAAAACGTTTGTTTTACAACACATCTTGGTGGTTTTATGGAAGCCCTGAAAACTTTGAAAAGGTAGACAAAAGCAATATGATGAGTTTTGATATTGGTGTTTATTATCCGCAAAAAGGTGTATCGAATAACGAACTAGCAGCTTTAGCAAGTAGTCAGCATTTATCACAAGGCTTTGGAAGGTTATCACAGCGTGGTTCACAAAAAGAATATATAGAGTTTTTAAAAGGGGATTTTCCAGAAGATAAAAACAATGTTTTTTCTGGTATTGACACCACTTGGAATCGGATAAAAGGCGGACAAGCCATTGGTAATATTTTATATAAAGTTGAAAAGGGCTTCGATTTTAGAAATCCATCAGCTTCAATTCCAGAACTTATTGAAGCCTATAAATTGATACAAAATTTAGAGAATGAACATTGGAAAGCTATTAAAGCCAAAGAAATAAAATCTATAATTGAAGCCTGTGCTGGTTTGTATTTAGAAGCTTCAGCAAATACTTCAAGTGTTAGTAATGGTAGTAATGTAATATTAAATATTGAAGCTTTAAACAGAAGTAATCGCTCTATAGAATTAGTGTCTTATACTTTTTCCTCAGAATCAAATTCATTCAATAAGAACACTATTCTTTTGCCTAACGTTAAGCAAAACATTAAAGACACCATCACTTTATCTAATAATTTGAAGAATACAGCACCTTATTGGCTCGAAAGCAAAGGCACACTCGGAATGTATAAAGTAGATGAGCAAAATCTTATTGGGTTGCCTGAAACACCACGAGGCATAACTGTGGATTTTAATTTAAAAATAAACAATACTCCTATTAGAATTACTAAAGATGTTATTTACAGATATTCTAAACCTGACAAAGGAGAATTATATCGTCCTTTTGAAATTGTACCAGAAGTTTCAGCAAAAATCACAGAAAAAGTAATTATTTTCGAAAACGACAAACAACGTGATATTACTGTAGTTGTAAAAGCTGGACGTGATAATTTGGAAGGTTTTGTAAGTATGGCTTATCCAAAAGATTGGAATGTTTATCCAGAAAAACAAAAAATTTACATAGCAAATAAAGGACAAGAACAAACTGTTATTTTTACGGTTATTCCGCCCAAATTTCAAAGTGAAGGTTTACTCACTCCTATGGCTCACATAGATGGAAATATTTATACCAGAAAACTCATCGAAATAGATTATAGCCACATTCCTTTTCAAACAGTATTACTCCCAAGCGAAAGTAAAATTGTACGTTTAGATATACATAAAAATGGTGAGAATATTGGTTATATAAAAGGTGCTGGAGATGCAGTCCCTGAAAGTTTACAGCAAATAGGTTATAACGTTATTACCATAAAACCAGAAGATATTACTCCTGAACATCTTTCAAGATTTGATGCCATTGTTGTTGGTATTCGTGCTTATAATATAGTTGATGAACTCAAATTCAAACAAAAATATTTATTAGACTTTGTAAAAAATGGTGGTAACATGATTGTGCAATACAATACAAGTAGAGGATTAAACGCAAATCAATTTTCACCTTACAATTTAAAACTATCCAGAGATAGAGTTACAGACGAAAATGCTGAAGTGCGCTTTATAAATCCAGAACATGAACTTTTAAACTATCCGAATAAAATCACACAAAAAGATTTTGAAGGTTGGACACAAGAACGTGGTTTATATTTTCCAGATGAATGGTCCAACGAGTTCACTCCTATTTTATCTATGAACGATGCTGGAGAGACACCAAAAGATGGAAGTTTATTAGTTGCCAAATATGGCAAAGGGAATTATATATACACAGGATTAAGCTTTTTTAGAGAGTTTCCTGCAGGTGTTTCTGGTGCGTATAGACTGTTTGCCAATATGCTTTCTATTGGGAAAGGTCATATAAATATTGATGAAAAATTAAATGATTAGCCCATAATAGGCATTAAAGAATAGACAGAAAACTATAGTTTTAATTTTTATATTTTTATAACTTTTAAATCGACAACAATGAAAAATTTATTCTTTATTATCTCAATTTTAGCTTTATCTCTAATGAGTTGCAAAAAAGATGAACTTTGCCCAGTAATAATTAGTGTGTGGGATCCAATAGAAGGTACTTTTAACGAAGTAGATACAGGAGAAAAAATTAATTGTGATGATGTACTTGAAGACGGTCCAGTAGATGCAAGTTATAAAGACTAATTTATTATTTTTAAAATTCATCATAACAATAAACAAACATTTGTGAATTAGTGGCTAAAAAACAACAAATCTAAACATATGAAAACCTCTGAAAAACATGAATGGAAATCAATTTACACTATAGTTTTAGTAGCTAATGCTGCCTATATTATTTTGTTCTATTTTTTAATGAATACTTTCTCTTAATATGCAAACGTTAGATTGGATTGTTTTAGCTGCTACATTACTATTTATTGTTGGTTATGGCACATGGAAAACACGAGGAAGTAAAAATGTGCAAGATTATATTCGTGGCGGAAATGAATCGAAATGGTGGACGATAGGTTTATCGGTTATGGCAACACAAGCAAGTGCTATAACATTTTTATCAACGCCAGGGCAAGCATTTCATTCAGGAATGGGATTTGTGCAATTCTACTTTGGTTTACCAATAGCAATGGTTGTGATATGCATGGTGTTTATTCCACTATATCATCGCTTAAAAGTCTATACAGCTTATGAATATTTAGAAGGGCGTTTCGATTTAAAAACACGGATTCTTACCGCAATTCTATTCTTAATACAACGTGGTTTAGCTGCTGGAATTACCATTTTTGCTCCTGCCATTATCTTATCCGCTGTTCTGGGTTGGAATCTCACTTTACTCAATATTATTATTGGTGTTTTAGTAATTATCTATACAGTTTCAGGTGGTACAAAAGCAGTAAGTGTAACTCAAAAATACCAAATGGCAGTTATTTTTACTGGAATGTTTATCGCATTTTTTATAATTCTTAATTCTCTTCCTGAAGGCATTACATTTACAAAAGCTCTCGATATTGCTGGAGCAAGTGGCAAAATGGACGTTTTGGATTTCTCGTTTAGCTTGGACAATCGATATACGTTTTGGAGTGGAATTATTGGCGGAACTTTTTTAGCACTCTCCTACTTTGGCACAGATCAAAGTCAAGTGCAGCGTTATTTGTCTGGGAAATCGATAAGGGAAATGCGTTTAGGAATGATTTTTAACGGATTGGTAAAAGTACCAATGCAGTTCTTTATTTTATTGGTTGGTGTCATGGTATTTGTGTTTTATCAGTTTAATGCTTCACCACTAAATTTTAATCCAGAAGCTACAAAAGCAGTAATGAATTCTTCTTATGCTGAAGAATACAACGATTTGCAATTAGAACAAGACAAAATATTTCGGGACAAGGAATTAATAATAAACAGATTTTTAGAAACTAAAGACGAAAAGTTAGCACAATATGTGTCGCTGGCTAATGAAGCAGATAAAGAAAATAGAGAAACTGCAAAAGAAATTATTAAAAAAGTATCGACTGAAACAGATGTAAAAATAGAATCTAACGATAAAGATTATGTGTTTATACATTTTATATTAAACAACTTGCCTAGAGGTTTAATTGGACTTTTATTAGCAGTTATTTTAAGCGCTGCAATGTCTAGTACAGCAAGCGAACTTAATGCTTTGGCATCTACAACTACAATAGATTTATATAAACGTAATCTTAACGGAACGCGAAATGAAAAACATTATGTTAATGCTACAAAATGGTTTACATTGGGTTGGGGAATTCTCGCTATTGGTATTGCTTGTGTTGCAAATTTAGCCGAAAATTTAATACAACTTGTAAATATTATAGGCTCCATTTTTTATGGTAATGTTCTTGGTATTTTCTTATTAGCATTCTTCTTTAAATATATAAAGGCTAATGCTGTATTTTTAGGAGCATTAATTACTCAAATTATAGTTATTGGCTTATTTTTCTTAAATGAATATGAAATTATTAACCTTCCGTTTTTATGGTTAAATTTTGTAGGTTGTATCATTGTAATATTCATAGCTCTATTATTATCATATAACACTTTAGACAAAAAAGGTAAGTTACCTTTATATCTATTAACTGCACTTTTAGGTTTTGTTGCTTACAATATTATATAAATCTTAAAATCTTTTTTATAAGGCACATTCACAACTAATTAAACACTTGTTTATCAGTCAAATAAGTTGTATTTTAGATAAAACAAAACCCCGAAAAGGAGCATAATCCTTAAAAATCGGGGTTTTAATTTACTAGTCTATGTCTAAAATACAAAGAATCTCCGATTTACAGCACGAATTTTCATTTTATAATCCATCAGAGAATTTTGATGTTTACTTCAATAATTTTTTATCGAGTGATTTAGGAAAAATCCATACTGCCATTCCTTGGGATGGATTA
>JAKITV010000024.1 GCA_021647885.1 Flavobacteriaceae bacterium
GATCGGTTGCCGTCCAAGTTCTTACGAGTTCATATTCTCCAGGACAAGCACCAGCGTTGTTGACTTCACCGAAAGTCACTGAGGCAGTACCACAGTTATCAGTAGCCGTTAGTGTATCAGCAGCAGGAACATTGTCACATTCCACAGTTGCATCGGCAGGAAGTGCTTCTACAAAGGTTGGATTGGTTGTATCGATTACAGTAATGGTTTGTGTATGGATTGTTTCATTTCCACACTGATCTGTTGCCGTCCAAGTTCTTACGAGTTCATATTCTCCAGGACAAGTACCAGCATTATTGACTTCATCAAAAGTTACATCAACTGCGCAACAATTATCAGTAGCCGTAAGCGTATCAGCAGCAGGTACATTATCACATTCTACAGTTGCATCTGTAGGAAGATTTTCTACAAACGTTGGATTAACCGTATCTTCAATTGTAAAAGTAGCAGTAGTTGAACTAGCGTTACCACAGCTATCAGTAGCTGTAAAGGTAACAGTTGCTGAGCCTGTTGCACCACAATCATCGCTTAAAGCAGAATAGTTATTTGTCCAAGTAATATTTCCACAAATATCTGATGATGTTGCTCCTCCGTTAGTATTTAACCAATTATTTAAATCTGAGGTATTTCCACTTCCGTCACATTCAACGGTTAAATCACTAGCCTCATTATCAATTGTAGGAGGCGTAATATCTTGTACAGTAATGGTTTGGTCATGAGTTGTCATGTTACCACAATCGTCAGTTAATGACCACGTACGCGTAATGACAGATTCGTTAGCACAGCTTCCAGCAGCCACACTATCAGAATAGGTAGCATCAAGAGTTGTATCACAATTATCAGCTTCATCAGTAACATCTCCAGTTAACGTTAAATTAGTTTCATCGTCCTCACAGTTAATAGTTAAATCAGCTGGAGCAGTAAACGTTGGCGCAGTCGTATCTACCACAGTAATGGTTTGTGTATGAACAGTTTCGTTACCACACTGATCGGTTGCCGTCCAAGTTCTTACCAGTTCGTATTCTCCAGGACAAGCACCAGCATTGTTCACTTCACCGAAGGTTACAGTAGCCGTACCACAGTTATCTATAGCAGTAAGGGTATTGGCAGCAGGGACACTGTCACATTCCACAGTTGCATCGGCAGGAAGAGCTTCTACAAACGTTGGATTTGTTGTATCGATTACAGTAATGGTTTGTGTATGAACAGTTTCATTTCCACACTGATCTGTTGCCGTCCAAGTTCTTACGAGTTCATATTCTCCAGGACAAGCACCAGCGTTATTGACTTCGCCAAAAGTCACTGAAGCAGTACCACAGTTATCTATAGCAGTAAGGGTATCAGCAGCAGGTACATTATCACACTCTACAGTTGCATCAGCAGGAAGCGCTTCTACAAACGTTGGATTTGTTGTATCGATTACAGTAATGGTTTGAACATAATCAGCAATTGTAACACCACATGCATCAGTAAATGACCAAGTGTTAGTATAGCTTCCAGTTGAAGGACAATCTGCATCAGCTACAAAAGGACCTGTAGTTTTTGATAGTATAAAATCACATTTATTCGTTTCAGGAAATAAAGCTAGAGCGTCTGCCAATCCTTGATTATCATTACATTCAATAACACGATCTAATGCATTAGAAGTTGTTGCCCAATCTACTGTTGGTTGTAAAATGTTAATAATGACTGGAAGTTCATCACCTACATTACATGCATCTAAATTTGCAGAAGAGTCGGTTGACTGTAAAGTTGGATTTAGAACACCATTATAAGTAGCAATAAATTGCAATTCGAAATCTAAATCACAATTATCTTCAAGAAAATAACATTCATCTTTTACTTGAAGATTAAAATCTATATTTAATTCCGGTGAGCCAACATTTAATAATCCATCTTGAGCATTAAATGTAAGTTCATTTGTGATACTATTATAAGTATATGTTACTCCACTTGGTAAATTACTTATTGGCTCCATCAATATTACTTGAGGAGGTAAAGTTGATTTTATCTCAACGTTTATAGCATCATCATTTCCATTATTATGTAAATTAAATGTAAATGGGATGATTCCTCCAGGGTTTTCTATAGTATTTGAAGTATTGGCTTCTAAAAGAATTGGAGAAAAATTTGGTTCCCAAACATCAGCTGATAAACCAATCAAATATAAGCCATAAGTTTCTTGATTTGATGTAAGCCTTATTGTAGCTGAGGTTTGATTATTACCAATAATACTATTTCCTGAATTGTCTAAAGTAAAAACGGCAGCATCAAAACCCAATGTGTTTGTACTTGCAGGGTTTCTATCTACAAAATCTGAATTTCCAATTGTTATTCTACTATTAAAAAAGTTGTTAGAACTTCTTTGAGGTGCAGAAATATTCACAAAATTATTTGAAGTATTCCTTATTTGAAGTCTGTCTCCGCTTAAATCTCGATCTCCTTCCAAAGAACCAATTACAACATTTACATTTACATTACCTGTTGCAGCAGTTTGGAAACCGCTAAAGTTTATATCAAAATCGTTAACATCTTTAGTTACATGAGCATAACCATCAAATAGCGTAATGTTTTTTGAAGGTAATGTTTGACTTTCGTATATAAAAACAACTTGCCAACCACCTGAAGTTCCTGTATTCCCACTAGGATGAGCCGCTAAACTTCCAGTTTTTGCCTCTACATTTGCAATTTGGTATTTCCCATAAGGTGTGCCTAAACCAATTACATTAGCTGTTATATCTTTTACACATATATATGGATCGTTACTAAAATGAGTGTCCCTACCTCTAAAAATCACATCGTCTGCAGTAATTGTTGTATAGTTAGATTGACCTGGTAACATTAATTTTACATCGTTGTAATTCCAACTTGGTTGATTATCATCACCATTATCTTGTTCTTTATCGGCAGCAGCCCAATACAAAAAAACTTTTTTTATAGCCAAACACTCTATGGTTGGTTCTGGATTTGTAAAATTGGCACTACTGGAATTAAATGTACTGCTATCATTATCTATATCAACATAAACATTATTAGTAAAGTCATGATTTCCATCATTTCCATTATAATTGGTAGTAGCAGTTCTCGATAGCATATTATTAGCTATGATTGTAATATCTCCTTTAACGTTTTCATTAAAACGTGGTGTAAATGCTTCTTGAACTTGAGCTTTAACAAAAAAGCCACAAAGCAAAAATGCAAAGAGGAATACAGATTTGAATATTTTATTATGATTAATAGCAGTTTTCATAAGCCCCAATTTTAGGTTTTTAAAAAATAATTAGTAAAGTCTAATTAAAATCTTTTGGATTTGGTATAAATGTTTTTATTGTTAATGGATTACTTGATAAACGCATATCTTGTGATACAGCAGTTATTTCTGTGCAATTCCATGTATTTAATTTTGTATTAAGTGGTCTAGATATTTTAACAATAAATTCGTAGCTCTCTTTACTTTTAAGAGTTATTCTATTTGATTCAATTTTCAAATTATTAATTTGTAATAATTCCTGTTTAAGATCCACTTGAGAAATATTAATTTGATTACAAGAAATGTTATTTGCATTTAAATAAAATGTTCCTGGATTGTTTGATACATTTTTAACTTCTATAACATAAACATGTTCTGTTTTAGAGGTTGGTTTATCAGTATCCTTTTTTAAAGAAAGTTCTAATCTTTGTTGTCCAAAAGTGCTTAACACATTAAAACAAACTAATAATAGTAGAGTAGTTGTTGTTTTCATAACTTTACATGTTGTATTATCTTTCGCTGTGCGATATTAAATTTTAATTATTTAGTCATTAGAATTAATAAATTATCATAAACAGAATAACTGTAATGATATAATTCTAATTTTAATTGAGGGAAGTACACCAATAAAAGGTGTGAATGGATTAAAGAATTGAATTAGATTTGGAGTCATTATTCATCGATTTGTATTACAAAGCAAACCATATGTTAATTCTTACACAAATTTAAATGTTAAATGGCTAAAATAATCGTTAAGACGATAAAAAGCAACATTTTATCGATAAAATTTGCATTTAAACGATGATTCATGAAAATATTAATTGTAGTTAGACACGCAAAATCATCATGGAAATATGATGTTTCAGATATAGATAGACCACTTAAAAGTGTTGGTATTACTGATGCAGCATTAGTTTCTAATAAATTTAAAATGGGTGATTATAAACCAGAAACTATATTTTCAAGTCCTGCAAAAAGAGCGTTTGAAACTTGTAAGATTTTTATAGCAAATATGGGATATTCCAACAAAAATATACAGATTTCTGACCAACTTTATGATTTTGGAGGCAATAAAGTCGTCAATTTTATCAAGTCATTGGACAAAAATCATAAAAGTATTATGATTTTTGGACATAACCATGCTTTAACAGCAATTGTGAATACATATGGAGATATTAATATTGATAATTTACCAACGTCTGGATTGGTAATAATTAAATTTGAAATTGATTCTTGGAAAGATATTGAAAACGGAAAAACTGAATTAATCCTTTTTCCAAGGCATTTAAAGTAAAATTTTTAAAACTTGTTTTCAAAGTCGCAACCAAGTTCAAATAGTTCTTTATTTACTAATATTTGTAACTAATTTCAGTCTTTTATAATCTCCTCTATTAGAATAACAACTGTTTTAATTTTGTATTTAGTAGTAATACTATTTCAATAGATTTGCTGCATAAATATATTTTCTATAAACAAAAGACTTTATATATTTGAATGGGAAAGTTATCTTATCTTTTAGATTCAATTTAGACTATTAATTAATATGCTATCAATAAAAAAATATGCTGCTATCGATATTGGATCAAATGCGGTACGCTTATTAATTTCTAATATTATTGAAGAACAAGATAAACCAGTAAAGTTTAAAAAAAGCTCATTAGTTCGTGTACCAATTCGTCTTGGAGCAGATGTGTTTATAAATAATACTATTTCTTCAGAAAACATAGAACGATTATTAGATACAATGACAGCATTTAGGCTTTTAATGAAATCTCATAGAGTAGAGCGATATAAAGCCTGTGCAACATCTGCAATGAGAGAAGCTACTAATGGAAAGGATATTACAAAACTTATTCTTAAGCAATCAAATATTGAAATTGATATTATAGATGGAGAAGAGGAGGCTGCTATTATTGCAGCTACAGATTTAAATAACTTTATAGACAAAAACAAAACCTATTTGTATGTAGATGTTGGTGGTGGTAGTACAGAATTTACAGTTATTAGTAATGGAGAAGTAATAGCTTCTAAATCTGCCAGAATAGGAACAGTAAGACTTTTAAACAATATTGTAAAGAAAAACACTTGGATAGATTTAAAACAATGGATTAAATGTAACACTAAAGCATATGAAGATATTGAGGTGATTGGTTCTGGTGGAAATATAAATAAGATTTTTAAAATTTCTGGTAAAACTTTTGGTAAACCGTTAACTTATTTTTATTTAACGGCTTATTATAATTTATTAAAATCGTATTCTTACGAAGAGCGCATAACCAAATTAGATTTAAATCAAGATAGGGCAGATGTTATTATTCACGCCACACATATTTATCTTTCTGCAATGAAATGGAGTAATGCAAAACATTTATATGTGCCTAAAATTGGGTTGTCTGACGGAATAATTAAAAGTTTGTATTACGATATCGTATCTGGTAAAAATTTGTTTTAACCATTTTTTACATTTTATCTTACAAAAACAACAGTTCAGGCATAATAAATTCTTAAAAATTATATTTTATAAGACTTTTAAATCATCAAAAATAATTTATGATGATACAAGTTACTAACCTATCCAAGTCTTTTGAAAATATTCACGCTGTGAATAATATTAGCTTTACCATAAAAAGAGGAGAAGTATTTGGACTTTTAGGTCCAAATGGAGCTGGAAAATCCACTACTATTAACATGATGAGTACTATTTTAAAAAGTGATGAAGGAGAAGTTTATATTAATGGAAATGATATAAAACAAAACCCAAATATTTGCAAACAACTTATAGGTGTAGTGCCTCAAGAAATATCGTTATATGATGATTTTACAGCGTACGACAATCTTATGTTTTGGGGAAGTTTATATAAAATTCCTGCTAAAGAATTAAAACATAAAATTTTAGAAATTTTAGAATTAATTGGGTTAATAGACAGAAAGGATGATTTAATTAAAACATATTCTGGCGGAATGAAACGTCGAATAAATATTGCAGCTGCTTTGCTACATAAACCTGAAATATTATTTTTGGACGAACCTACAGTAGGCGTTGATCCACAAAGTAGAAATAGAATTTTCGAAATTATAGAAACCCTAAATCAACAAGGAATAACTATTATATATACTACGCATTATATGGAAGAAGTAGAACGTTTATGTAATAGAATAGCTATAATGGATTCTGGAAGAATTATAGCTCAAGGCACACAAGCAGAATTACAACAACACAGCAATGTAAAAGAAGCAGTAGAAATTGCGTTTCAATCGATTTCCGAAAACCAAATAGTGCAATTAAAAGAACAATTACAGCTTAAAATCTCACAAAATAATCTGAAACTTATAATTGAATGTGATGTAAATAAAGATTTATCAAATATTATTTCGGCATGTAATAACAGCAATTTAAAAATTGAAGATATAGTAGTAAAAAAAGTAAATCTTGAGGCAATTTTTTTAAGCTTAACAGGGAAACAACTACGAGATTAAAATAGTAACCATCAATTAGACCAAACAAAATGATACTAACAATTTTCAAGAAAGATATAAAACTATTCTTTTCAGATAAGAGAGCAGTATTGCTTACCTTTTTAATGCCAATATTATTAATCTCTTTATTTGCATTTGCTTTTGGTGGAATTTCTGGTAGTAGACAGGCTAAAAAACCAATTAAATTACTAGTTGTAGATATCGATAATTCTACCGATTCTAAAAGCGTCATCACAAGTTTAGAAGCCTTGAGTAGTTTAGCAATAATTCCGAAGGAAATTAAAGAAGCAACAAATTTAGTTCGAAAAGGAAAATATGTTGGTGTGTTAATTTTTGAAAAAGGGTTTCAAGATTCAATAAATGCTGGAAATAGTTTGCCTATTGAATTAAAATATGATGCTACTCGCGAGATTGAAATGAGAATGTTGCAATCTGTTTTAATTCAAAATTTAATGAGCACAGTTGGCGAAAAAAGTGCTAAAGCTAAAATGAGTAGTTATTTTGATGAAAATTTCTCTGGAATGCCAAAAGCAATGAAAGAAAAGATTTTTAATGATATGGTTTCTGGCAATAGCAATATGAGTGCTTCTATGAATAATACGAGTTTAAAGATGACATCCATAACAAAAGAAGACACAAAAAAAGGAAATTTAGGATTAATACAAGCTGTTGCTGGCACAGCAATTATGATGCTATTGTTTAGTATAGCTGCAATTGGTGGAGGATTGCTTGACGAAAAAGAATCTGGAACATTAAAACGGTTATTTTATTCTCCACTTAAACCAACCGATATTTTATTTGGAAAAATGGGAGCTGCATTAGTATTGGCAATTTTGCAATTAGTGGTAATGTTTGTATTCTCTTGGTTAGTGTTTGGCTTACCTATATTTAAGGATATAACTGCATTGCTATTAATGATTTTAACAACTGCATTTGCTGTTTCAAGTTTTGGAATATTTTTAGTTGCCATTGCAAAATCTCGTCAACAACTGCAAAGTTTAAGTACTATTATTATTTTAACAATGTCTGCTATAGGTGGAAGTATGATTCCACTTTTTGTAATGCCAGCAATTATGCAAAAAATTGCTGTAGTAAGTGTAAATTATTGGGGAATACAAGGATTTTACGATATATTCTGGAGAAATTTACCATTAATTGATATACTTCCAAAAATGGGTGTTCTAGTTGGAATTGGTTTAGTAATGACTATAATTTCGATAAAATTGTTTAAAAAGAATATTTTAAAATTGGTTGATGCTTAATACAAAACTATTTTTTCACAAACTTTATCATTTTATGTTGATTTTCTTTTGTTTTAATACTTAAAAAGTACATGCCAGAATTCAAGTATTCTACATCTATTTTGTCATTATTCAATAGAGAGTAGTTCCTTATTATTTTTCCATCTATGGAGTATATAACATAATATAAATTTACTGATATCTGTTTAGAAATTGAAAGATTAATAACATTACGAATAGGGTTTTCAATCAAATCAATTGATAAGTTATTTAATGACCTTTCTAATACAGAAAGTGATTGCCTCCCAAAAATTAAAACATCGTTATTGCTATTTGTTAAAGTTAAGGTTGAATCATTACTAGTCCCAGTAATTACATATGTGTGAACCATGAAGTCAAAACCTGTTAAAATATTTAGGTATAAGCCTTCCTCACTAGGACTACAGTCTGCAAGAGTGGCTCCACCAAATTGAATACTTATGGTTGTTTCAGATAGAAACGTTGTAGTGGCATTGTAACCATTACATTCAAGGTCACCAAAATTATCGTAAATAGTATTATTTGTACTATTTATATTGAAATTTAGAGTATAAATATATGGTGTTGTTACAATTGATGAATTACCATTTTCAGTAATAGTGTGCAAAAACCATTCTCCTAACAAATCAGGGTTTTGAGCAAAAGAAATTAAACTGAAAAACCAAATAAAAAGAAAGTAAATCTTTTTCATGTGTTAATATTTATTGTTTTTTAATGGTCACATGCTGTTCGCTATTAATCATTTCTTTAGGTGATAAACATTTTAGCATGCTCGTTTCATAACAATAATTTTCCTACGTAAATATAAGAAAATTAACCGTGTACAGTTTCTTTTTTGCCCAAATCCTTCATGATTTCAGCTTCAAAATCTAAAAGTCGCTCCCATTTTTCATCAACCTCTTTTCTGTTTCCATATTGTCTTGCAAAACCTAAAAACATGGTATAGTGACTAGCTTCACTTGCCATTAGGCTTCCATAGAATTTGGCTAATTCTTTATCTTGTAATTCTTCCGATAATAATCTGAAACGCTCACAGCTTCTGGCTTCAATCAATGCTGCATATAACAAACGATGTACCAGTTGAGTCGTTCTACTTCCGCCTTTTGGGAAGAATTTTATGAGCTGTAACACATAATCATCTTTTCTATCTCTTCCTAAAACCCAACCACGTTTAATAATGATATCATGAACCATTTTAAAATGACTCATCTCTTCTTTAACCAAAGCAGTCATTTCCTGCACAAGCTCTGTATATTCAGGAAAACTTATAATTAAGGAAATAGCTGTACTTGTTGCTTTTTGTTCACAAAAAGCATGATCTGTTAAAATTTCTTCAATGTTTTTTTCTACAATATTTACCCAACGTGGATCGGTTGGTAGTTTTAAACCTAGCATATAATATAGTGTTATGAGGATTCTATAAGTTCAATTCTTTGCTTACAAAAAGCGTAAAATATTTCATCTTAAATATCTAAATCAAATGTTTTCCTTAAAAGTTCAATTTTAGAGTTCTTCTCTTTTAATTTTTCAAATTTTTCAATAGTTGAATAGGCATAATTCTTCTCCAGTTCTTCGTTTACAGTAATGGATAAGCTTATATCAAAATTGTTAAGTTCTTTTCTTAAAGACCCTAAAAGCTCATATTGTTGGCGTTCTACTTCTACTTTATTTGTGGCATTGGGGAATTCTAAATGAATCGTTGTTCCTTCCAGTTTTGGAGTGTCTATTTGTAATATCGAAGCTAAATTAAATTTGCCTTGTTTTTCAGTTTTTAAAACAAAGTTATCCCAAGCTTGGCGCATTTGCTTTTCGGTAAAGGCTTCTTTTGGTAAATCGTCTTCTTCAAGAACAACATCCATCTGTTTAATAAGATGCTCTTTTTTCTTTTTAATACTACTTAAAGATAAACCGGAAGTACTTTTATGTTGCTTGTTTAAAATTATTTTTGGTCGTTCTTGTGCAATTTTTTGTGCTACTTCAAGAGGTTCAGTTGTTACTATAGGTTTAGTTTCAAATACTTCTTTAGTAGTTGATTCTTCGGTTAAGTATTCTTCTTTTAATTCTTTAACAGCATCTAAAATAGGCTTGTTGATTGCGACAGGCTTAATTCCTTTTTTTTCAAAGTAGGATGCAGGAATTATGAAGGGTTTATTGTTTTTTTTTTCAGGTTCAAAATTAATTGAGGCGAGTTGCATAAGACATAATTCTACAAGTAAGCGTTGGTTTCTACTTGTTTTATATTTAAGGTCACAGTCGTTAGCGAGTTGAATGGCTTTGAGTAAAAACTCTTGGGTAGCACTTTTAGATTGCTCTAAATACTTTGTTTTGGTTTGTTCGCCAACTTCTAATAAATCTATAGTTTCGGGAGTTTTGCAAACCAGCAAATCCCTAAAATGCGATGCCAATCCAGCTATGTAATGATGTCCATCGAATCCTTTTGATAAGGTATTGTTAAATTGTATCAACAATTCGGGGATTTTATTTTCTAATATTAAATCTGTACTCGTAAAATAAGTTTCATAATCAAGAACGTTCAAATTTTCGGTTACTGCTTGACGTGTTAGATTTTTCCCTGAAAAACTTACCACTCGATCAAAAATTGAAAGTGCATCACGCATGGCACCATCAGCTTTTTGAGCAATTATATGTAATGCATCATCATCGGCAGTTACACCTTGCTCTTTGGCAATATATTTTAAATACTCTTTAGCATCTTTAACAGTAATTCTTTTAAAATCGAATATTTGACAACGTGATAAAATGGTAGGAATAATTTTATGTTTCTCTGTTGTGGCTAGAATAAAAATACAATGCTTTGGAGGTTCTTCCAACGTTTTTAAAAAAGCATTAAATGCAGATTGCGAAAGCATATGAACTTCATCAATAATATACACTTTATACTTGCCTACTTGTGGTGGAATACGAACTTGGTCTGTTAAATTTCTAATATCATCTACCGAATTATTTGAAGCGGCATCCAATTCAAAAATATTAAAAGCGTAATCTTCATCTTGTACTTCATCTCCATTTTGGTTTATCATTTTTGCCAAAATACGAGCACAAGTTGTTTTACCTACACCTCGAGGTCCAGTAAACAGTAAGGCTTGAGCTAAATGATTATTTTCTATAGCATTAAGAAGCGTGTTGGTAATAGCCTTCTGCCCAACAACATCGCTAAATGTTTGAGGCCTGTACTTTCTTGCTGATACGATGAAGTGCTCCATTGAAATTTCTTGAATAACAAAGTTAAAAAATCAATTCAGAATTTAGAATTTCGAATTCAGAATTTGGGTTGAGTTATTAACAATTTTACCACTCTGTCACTTCGTGACATCTGACTCATTGAATTTATTTTATTTTGATTCGTCGAATCTTCGATTTCATCCAAAGGGAGAGAGTTTTACAAGGAAAAAAACAATATTCTTGTAAAGTTGGAATTTGGAATTTTTATATCGTAATTTTGCTAATAAGTAAATCGCCTTATCGCCATGCTTTTGGCATGGAGGAAAGTCCGAACACCATAGTGCAACATAGTGGTTAACAGCCACCAATCGTGAGATTAGGAAAAGTGCAACAGAAAGAATGTACAGGTTATGCTGTAGTGAAATCAGGTAAACTCTATGTGGTGCAATGTCATGTAAACCAGCGTTCCAATTGTTATTGGGAGAGAGTTGCACGCTCGATGTTGGAGGGTAGGCAGCTAAAGTTTGTTGGCAACAACAAACGTAGATAAATGATAAGGGTATTTTGAACTTTTTTTGGAGAAATCCTGAAACGATCCCGATAGTTATCGGGACAGGATATACAGAATTCGGCTTATAGATTTGCTTAATTAAACATAAGTGTGGTCTTTGACCACACTTATTGTTTTTAATTACAATATTTATTCAAAAAAACTAAACACACAACCTCCATAGTGTTTGGAATAGCTAAAATGTTCCAGATTCGAGAGATCTGTATGTTTGGAATGTTCTATAATTAAAAGTCCATTATCTTCTAATAAATCATTTTGAAATACAAGTATTGGAATCCTTGAAAATTGATCTTCTGTATTGGCATAAGGTGGATCGGCAAAAATTATGTTGGCTTTTAGCTTTGTTTTTTCTAAAAACTTAAATGCATCACTTTTAATAGTTTGAATGGGCATTTTAAAGTCTTCAGAAGTTTTATTAATGAACTTTATGCAGTTAAAGTTTTGATCTACAGCAATAATTTGTTTAGTCCCTCTTGATGCAAATTCGTAGCTTATGCTTCCTGTGCCAGCAAATAAATCTATTATAGAAACCTCATTAAAATAATATAGATTGTTTAGAATATTAAACAAAGCTTCTTTTGCCATATCTGTTGTTGGGCGAACTGGCAGCTTTTTTGGAGCACTAATTCTTCTGCCTTTAAATGTCCCTGAGACTATCCGCATTTAAAAACTGTTTAGAAGAATAAATTCGTTTAACAATTGCGACTTATTTTCTGTGCTAAAGTTATACTCATGTTTGGGCACATGTATTTCTACATGTCTTACATAGTTATAAGCTATTTTGTATAAATCATCTTCGGTATTTATATGTCCAATTAAAATGAGCTGAAACTCTTCTGGATTAAGCTGAAGTTGTTCTGCAGTAAAAAGTATATAGTAAATAAAGTCTTCTTTGGTATTATATTCAAACGTATTATATAATTTTAATTTGTTGTTTTCGACAATAATGATTTCAAAATGTGATTCACAAACATTTACATACATTTTTGTAGAAGAAGAATGTTTTTCTAAAGCTAAAATAGTTTCTATTAAAATAGTGGAAAAGTGTTTGAATTCAAACTCTCCAAAACGGTCGTATAGATAATTATTGATATTTACGTAAGGTACATAAACATTAATACTGTCGTTTGCTAAAACAGCATCGTAAGTAATATAATCTGTTCTTAAAATTTTTGTGTTGAACTTTAAATAATCTGCAATACAATCCTTGTCAAAAATAGCTTTAGGGACAAGAGAAGATAATTCGTTCTCATGAATAATTTTTACAGATTTAAAGTCTTGTTGTAATTTTTCTTCTGTATTGAAGCAATTAATAAGTTTGTCTAAAGTATCTTGTGGTGTGAGTTTTTTATCAAACTTAAGTTGTTTAAAAAACAGAATTCTATTTGAATCTGTATTTAAAACACAAAAAGAAAGTCCACTCAAGCTAACTTGAATGGACAATATAAAACATTTGTTTTGGTCTATTTTATTGTTTGTTTGAATAATTTTTTGGCCAGTTTCCATTTGTATTTACTTCTTCCATAGATCCAACTCTTAAAGCGTCACCATTAACAGCTTCAACAGATTGGGCTTGATTTTCTTTAGCAATAAGGTTTAAATCCTCACCATATAATATTATAGATTTTAGTGCTTTAGCTTCAAATACAGGAATTTGAAATCCGTTTTGTTCTAAAAATCCTGCTTGTAATTCAAATTTTTCACCTGGTTTGCCAACAGGAATATTCATCATGGTTTTATATCTTGGGTCAGCTCCAAATAAAGAGTCTTTTACAGGAACATAGCCCAAAGTATCAATAATAATAATCTCCTTTGTTGTTTCAACACCACCAAAACGACGAGTGGCCTCTTTATCTATAACAGTTGAATCACGACGCTGTGTAATCGTAAATTGAGCTGTATCTATAAACTTAATTAAATCATCCCAGTTGCCTTGAAATTTTCCGGTTACAGTTCTATGCGCTAATTCGGCATCTCTAATATCAATTAGATTAGTAATTACTTGAGCATATCGCTTTTCTTTTAACTTATTAAATTTAATTTCGCCATAAACAGACATAAAAGTTATATAGCCAAGATATACTATAAGTGCCCAAAGAACAATCATAATAACTGGTTTAAATTTTGATGGAAGAAATTTATCGATTGCCTTAACAATTCCAATTGTAAGTAATATTACTACAATAGCTCCAATAATTATTGTTAACATAGTGAGTTTATTAAAATTTATTTAATGGTCTTACGCAAATCTACAAATTTTTTTTATTCACGAAAGTTATTGTTAGTAAAAATCATTTTTATCTTTGATAAATCCAAATTTTATAAACAAATTTAATGAATTCATCAGAATTTTATTCTTTAATTAAAAAACAGTTCCCTTTTGAGCCTACACTTAAGCAAGATATCGTTTTACAGCAACTATCGGATTTTGTTCTAAATAGTGCACCAAACGCTCTCTATGTTCTTAAGGGTTATGCTGGAACAGGAAAAACATCAATAATAGGAACTATTGTTGCTAATTTATGGAAAGCAAAAAAAAGTTCGGTTCTTATGGCTCCAACTGGTAGAGCTGCAAAAGTGATTTCAAACTATTCGGGCAAAGAAGCTTTTACAATACATAAAAAAATATATTTTCCAAAAAAAGAGAAAAGTGGCGCAGTAAAATTTGTATTACAACCTAACAAGCATAAAAAAACTATTTTTATTGTTGATGAAGCATCGATGATTCCAGATGTTCCTTCAGAATCTAAATTATTCGAAAACGGATCATTGTTAGACGACCTTATGCAATATGTATATTCTGGGCATCAGTGTAAGCTGCTCTTAATAGGCGATACAGCACAATTGCCACCTGTAAAATTAGATTTAAGTCCTGCCTTAAACGAAGACCTTATAGAAATAAATTACAATAAGGATGTTATAAAAATGGAACTCGACGAAGTTGTAAGGCAAGAACAAAATTCTGGAATACTAATTAACGCCACAGCGATAAGAGAGTCTATAGAAAATGAGTTTTACGATAGTTTTAAATTCGATTTAAAAGACTTTAAAGATATTGTACGACTAATTGATGGCTATGAGATAATGGATGCCATTAACGATTCTTATAGTAGTTTGGGCAACGAAGAAACTGCAATTATTGTACGTTCCAACAAACGCGCAAATTTATACAATCAGCAAATACGTTCAAGAATCTTGTTTAACGACCACGAGCTTACAGCTGGTGATTATTTAATGGTTGTAAAAAATAATTATTTTTGGATTAAACCTACAACCGAAGCTGGATTTATTGCAAATGGAGATATTATTGAAGTACTGGAAATTTTTCATATAAAAGAATTATATGGCTTCCGATTTGCCGAAGTAAAAGTGAGAATGGTAGATTATCCCAAAATGAGCACTTTTGAAACAACCTTAATGTTAGATACAATTACTGTTGAAGCACCTTCATTGCCTTATGAAGAATCTAACAGGCTCTACCAAGAAGTCTTAAAAGATTACGAAAATGAAACCTCTAAGTATAGAAAGTTCCTAAAAGTAAAAAACAATCAATATTTTAATGCTTTACAAGTAAAGTTCTCCTATGCAATAACCTGTCATAAATCTCAAGGAGGACAATGGAACACGGTTTTTGTAGAACAACCCTATTTGCCAAACGGCATCGATAAAGAATATTTGCGTTGGTTATATACAGCAGTGACCAGAGCAAAAGAAAAATTGTATCTTATTGGTTTTAAAGACGATTTTTTTGAGGAGAATTAGCTCGCTTCGTAATAGAAAAAGTTTAAAACAATTATAATTTACTTTCACCTAAAAAACAGTATTTTTGAAATTGAAAGCAATGTTTAAATGAAAATAATCTCAATGATTCCTGCACGTTATAGTGCATCTCGATTTCCGGGAAAACTCATGCAAGACCTTGAAGGTAAAACAGTAATTCGTAGAACCTACGAAGCTACAGTTGCAACAAATTTGTTCGATGATGTTTACGTGGTTACAGATAGCGACATTATTTTTAAAGAGATTACAAATCATGGAGGCAAAGCCATAATGAGTAAAAAGGAACACGAATCTGGTAGCGATCGTATTGCAGAAGCTGTTCAGGAATTGGATGTAGATATTATTGTTAATGTTCAAGGCGACGAACCTTTTACAGAAAGAGAAAGCCTGGAAAAGGTATTAAATGTTTTTAAAAATGACGAAGCAAAAGAGATTGACCTTGCCTCTTTAATGGTAGAAATCAATGATTGGGATGAAATTATAAATCCTAATACTGTTAAAGTAATTGTAGATCAAAACAATTTTGCGTTATATTTTTCTCGTAGCCCAATTCCGTATCCTAGAGATAAAGAAGTTGCAACAAAATATTATAAACATAAAGGCATTTATGCTTTTAGAAAACAAGCCCTTATAGATTTTTACAATCTGCCAATGCGATTTATTGAAGCTTCCGAAAAAATTGAATGTATTCGTTATTTAGAATACGGCAAGAAAATTAAAATGGTAGAGACCAATATTGAAGGCGTAGAAATTGATACTCCCGAAGATTTGGAAAAAGCAAAAAAGTTGTGGAAATGACGATGTCATTCCCTTGAAAAAGGAAATCTATTAAATATACGAAATTGAATAAAGAATACGAAAATATTAAAGTAATTGGCTTAGATGCAGACGATACGCTTTGGGTTAACGAAACCTATTATCGAGAAGCCGAAAAAGAATTTGCAAAAATCTTGGAAGCTTTTGAAACGCCAAACAAAATAAACCAAGAACTATTTAAAAAAGAAATGCAAGACTTGCACTTGTATGGTTATGGAATAAAAAGTTTTGTGTTGTCTATGATAGATTCAGCAATTGAAATTTCAAACAATACGATTTCAAATAATGCTATTAAAAAAATTATAGATATTGGTAAAACGATGATAAATAAACCTGTTGAATTACTGGAAGGTGTAGAAGAAGTATTAAATAAATTAGCTCCAAAATACAGATTGATTTTAGCTACAAAAGGCGATTTGTTAGACCAAGAACGGAAACTTGAAAAGTCTGGATTGACCAAATATTTTCATCATATAGAAGTTTTAAGCGACAAAAAAGAAGCTAATTATTCTAATTTATTAAATCACTTGGATGTAAATCCCTCCGAATTTTTAATGATTGGAAATTCGTTAAAGTCTGATGTGTTGCCATTAGTAAATATTAAAGCAAATGCAATTCATGTGCCTTATCATACAACTTGGGAACATGAACAAGTTAAAGAGGAAGAAACAAATGGAAAGATTTATAAAACTGTAAATAGTTTAAGAGACATTTTAGAATTATTAAATTAAATGAAAGTAATAGATTTAGATACGTGGAATAGGAAACAGCATTATAATCACTTTAGCGGATTAGTAGATTCGTCCTTTGCAGTAACCATTCCTTTTGATGTTACGAAGGCTTACCAGTTTTCTAAACATAATAAAATTAGTTTTTTTGCAAAATATTTGCATGATTGTATGAAAGCCATTAATGAAGTCGAAAACTTAAAATACAGAATTATAGATGATAAAATTGTAGCATACGATATTATACATGCTTCACCAACATTAGCAAGAAAAGATAATTCTTTCGGGTTTTCTTTTATTGAATTTGATGAAAACCTTAACGTGTTTATAGAAAATTATGAAGCAGAAAAAGAGCGCATCCAAAACTCAACAGATTTGTTCCCTCCAAATAATGGGATAGATTGTGTTTATTGCTCTGCAATGCCTTGGTTAAATTTTATTGCACATAAAGAACCGTTTTCGGGAGAAGATAATTCTGTGCCAAAAGTCGCTTTTAGCAAAGCGGAAAAAGTAAACGATAAATTAATAATGAATGTTGCCATAAATGTCAATCATGCATTGGTGGATGGTTATCATATAGGAGTGTTTTCAGATAAATTCCAATTTTTTTTAAATGCATAATACTAAAAAATAATACTACTTTTATTTTTTTAAAATGAATAAATTAAATGAATTATAAGAATTTTCCAATGGTGCCAAGAGTAATTTTTGGCAGAGGTTGCTTTAACCAATTAAATGAGATTCTTTCCCCAAAACGATTGAATACTAAAGCCCCTTTTATTTTTATTGTGGACGATGTTTTTAAAGGGAAGCCTTCGATTACATCAAGAATTCCATTGTCTTATGAGGATAAGATAATATATGTTTCAGCAAAAGAAGAACCCACAACATCACAAGTTGATAAAATGGTAGAACATATCATTTTAACAACAAACGAAAGACCTTCAGGTATTATAGGAATTGGAGGCGGAACTATTTTAGATATTGCGAAAGCGGTTTCAATAATGTTAACAAACGATGGTAATACGAGTGATTATCAAGGCTGGGATTTAGTAAAGAATCCAGCTATATACCATGTAGGTATTCCAACAATTTCTGGTACAGGAGCCGAAGTATCAAGAACAACTGTACTTAAAGGACCAAAACTAAAATTAGGGATTAATAGTGACTTCACGCCTTTCGATCAGGTTATATTAGATCCAGAGTTAGTTAAAAATGTTCCAAAAAACCAATGGTTTTATACAGGTATGGATTGTTATATTCATTGTATAGAATCTCTAAATGGAACATATTTAAATGCATTTAGTCAAAGTTATGGTGAGAAAGCGTATGATTTATGTATAGAGATTTTTGTAGATAATGAGTTGTCATTAAAAGAAGCTCAAGATAAGCTTATGATGGCTTCATGGCATGGAGGAATGAGTATTGCATATTCTCAGGTTGGTGTTGCTCATGCAATGAGTTATGGCTTATCATTTTTATTAGGTACAAAACACGGCATTGGAAACTGTATAGTTTTCGATTATCTTGAAGAATTTTACCCTGAAGGCGTGAAGCTTTTTAAACAAATGAAAAAGGAACACAATATTGAATTGCCTCAAGGTATTTGCGCCAATTTAAGTGATGCCGAATTTGATATTATGATTGATATTGCTTTAAGTTTAGAGCCACTCTGGGAAAACGCTATTGGTAAAGATTGGAGAAAATCCATAACAAGAGAGAAGCTCAAAAATTTGTACCAAAAAATGTAGTTATGCAGTGGTTATCCAGGTTTATTTATTATAAAATTTTAGGATGGAAAGTGGTTGGCAACACCAACATGTCAAATAATACTATAAAAAAAGCAGTCATTATAGCAGCACCACACACAAGTTGGATAGATTTTCCGCTTGGTATTTTATTACGTTCGGTTGTAGGTTTAAAAACAAATTTTGTGGGTAAAAAAGAATTGTTTGCCTTTCCGTTTGGTTGGATTTTCAGAGCACTTGGAGGCGCACCAATAGACAGACATACTAAAGAAAACAAAGTACAGGCAATAGCTAATCTATTTAGTGATAAAGAAGAGTTTAGAATGGCAATGTCGCCAGAAGGCACACGGAAAAAAGTAGAGGAGTGGCGAACGGGATTTTATTATATTGCTAAAACAGCTAAAGTTCCAATACTTATGGTAACGCTGGATTTTGGGAAAAAAGAAAATAAAATTTCAGAACCATTTTATCCAACAGATGACAAAGAAGCCGATTTTAAATTTATGAGAAGTTTTTTTAAAGATGCTGTTGGTAAAGTACCTGAATACACTTAATTACTATTTATGATCCCAAGCAGATTCATCTTCAACTTGCACCACTTTAATATCTGCTGAAAACATACTAAAATATAGATTATTTTAGAGATTGGAATGTGAAATTGGCATAGATTTTGTATATACTATTGTAGGTTATTAAATATTTAAATGAAACATAAAGTAAACATGTTTTTCATGTCACTAAAAAGAAACATTTACTAATATAATGCACTTAACCAAATATGTACAAGCTACTTCATATCCCAATGAAGTGGCTTTTTTTTATATTTTAATTCATGAAAGTTTGACAGCTGTTCCGTAAGCTAGAATTTCAGAAGTTGCTTGCATAACCATCGATGTTGTAAATCTTATATTAATTATGGCATCAGCATTCATTTTTTCCGCATCTTTAATCAATCGTTGCATGGCTTGTTCTCTTGATTTATCTAATAATTTTGTATACTCATCAATCTCTCCACCAACAATATTTTTTAGACTAGCAAAGATGTCTCTACCAATATGTCTGGCTCTTACACTATTTCCCCTTGCAATTCCTAAAATTTTAATAACTTCTTTGTTTGGTATTTTATCTGTAGTAGAAATAATCATCTTCTTATAATTTAGTTGTTATTAAATTAGTAGGTGATTTATTAAATTTGTTACAAAAGTTGCTAAAAGCAGTTTTGAAATTAATAAGCTTTTGCCTCTATTTTATATGGAGTTACTCGATTCATTCCCATTGTAATAGCATCTTTATTTAACGGAATTAAGTGATGGTAACGTTCCGACAGCGATTTTTTTAAACCTTCAATAACATTTTCAAGTTTAACAATGGGTTTTACTTTTAAAAAGCCTCCTAAAATTACCATGTTGAATATTTTTTTATTCCCCATTTCAGAAGCCAATTTTGTGCCTTCAATTTTAAAAATTTTAATATCTGTTCTTGTAGGATGATGAGAAATTCCGTTAGGATCATAAATTAAAATTCCTCCCGGTTTTACAGACTCTTCAAACTTATCCATCGATTGCTGATTTAAGATAATTGCAGTATCGAATACTTTTAAGTAAGGAGAACTTATTCTATCATCACTTAAAATAACAGTTACATTAGCAGTTCCGCCACGCATTTCTGGTCCGTAAGATGGCATCCAACTGACTTCTTGGTCTTGCATTATACCAGAATATGCCAAAATTTTGCCCATCGATAAGACACCTTGTCCACCAAAACCTGCAATAATAATTTCTTCTGTCATAATTATTTTAATTTTCCATTTACTTTTATATCTCCTAGAGGGAAGTATGCAAACATATTTTCTACCATCCATTCATTAGATTCTATAGGATTCATTTTCCAACCCGAATTACAATTAGAAACAATTTCTACAAATGAAACTCCCTTGTTTAGCCGTGTGTTTTCAAATGCCTTTCTAATCGCTTTTTTAGCTTTTCGAGCATGTTTATGAGTGTGTACCGCATGACGTGCTACATAATATACTCCTGGAAGATTAGCAACTAACTCTGTGATTTTTAGAGGCGAACCCATGGTTTCTATGTCTCTACCATAAGGGGACGTAGAAGAATGCATTCCTTCCAAAGTAGTTGGTGCCATTTGTCCACCTGTCATGCCATAAATACCATTATTAACAAATATTATAACTATGTTTTCACCTCTGTTACAAGCATGAATGGTTTCGGCTGTACCAATAGCAGCTAAATCACCATCGCCTTGATATGTAAATACATATTTTTCTGGCCATGTTCTTGCAATTGCTGTGGCAACCGCAGGAGCACGTCCATGAGCAGCTTGCGTCATATCTATATCCATAAAATCGTAAGCTAAAACAGAACAGCCAACAGGAGCAACACCAATAGTGTCTTCTACAATACCCATTTCTTCTATAACTTCCATAGTTATATTATGAGCAGTTCCATGACCACAACCCGGACAATAAGACAAGGGCGTATCTGTCATTAATTTTGTTTTACAGAATACTTGATTTTCAGATTTTATGATGTCTAGCATGTTCATTTTTTATAATTTTTTCTTCTAATGCTTCTAAAATTTCTTCTGGAGTATGAATAATTCCTCCAGTTCTTCCAAAATGTTCAACAGGGACTTTATGTTCTACAGCTAGTTTAACATCTTCTACCATTTGTCCAGCATTTAACTCAACACTTAAAATTCCTTTTACTTGATTTGATAAATCTAGTAATTGTTGTTTTGGGAAAGGGAATAGCGTAATAGGACGTAGTAATCCTACTTTTATTCCTTTTTCTCTGGCTAATTCGACTGTTTTTTGGGCAATTCGAGCACTTGATCCATAAGCTACAATTAAATAATCGGCATCCTCACAATTTATTTTTTCAAAACGTAAATCTTCGTTTTCCATTTGCTCGTACTTTTTCATTAATTTACGAACTTTGGCTTCCATTTTTTCAGGCTGTAAATAGAGGGAAGTAATAATATTACGCTCTCTATCTGTTTTACCTGTAGTTGCCCAATCTCCATATTTTTTAATAATCGCTTCATTAGTCATTCTTTCCTTTTGGTCTTTTAGCATTACTTTTTCCATCATTTGACCTATTAATCCATCTGACAGAATTAATACAGGAGCTCTATATTTAAAAGCAATATCGAAAGCATCCTCAACAAAATCTGCCATTTCTTGCACAGAGGCAGGAGCTAAGACATATAATTTATAATCACCATGACCACCACCTTTAACCGACTGAAAATAATCGGCTTGTGAAGGCTGTATCGTTCCCAAACCAGGACCACCTCGTACAACATTAACAATAACTGCTGGTAATTCGGCACCAGCCAGATAAGAGATACCTTCTAATTTAAGTGATATGCCAGGACTGGATGATGAAGTCATTGCTCGTTTGCCTGTACTGGCAGCACCATACACCATATTTATCGCAGCGATTTCGCTTTCTGCTTGCAATACAATCATTCCTGTTCTTTTTTCAGGACGTTCGGTCATTAAATATTCAATAACTTCAGATTGTGGTGTAATTGGATAGCCAAAATAAGCATCTACACCAGCTCTAATAGCAGCTTCAGCAAGAGCCTCATTCCCTTTCATTAATTTTAATTCGGACATTATAATACTATTAAAAAAGATTATGATTCAACTTTTATTCTATACACAGATATTGCTCTGTCTGGGCAAACAATGGCACAATTAGTACAACCATTGCAAGCATCTGGATCGCTCATATACGCATAATGGTATCCTTTGCGATTAACTTCTTTAGACATGCTTATAACGTTATCTAGACAAACAGGCATACAAATTTCACAGCCTTTACATATTTCTGTATCAACAACGATAGCACCTTTAACTTTTGCCATTTTGATAATTTATTATACAATTACATCATTGGAATTTCACAATTCTCAAAATTATGATTAATTTATTGCATAAAGTATGACAAAAGTCAACTATTGAAGATTAGTGCATTTTTGAATTTATAAAACCAAATTTTCCGAGTATGCGAGGGCAAGCAATTATTTATAGCAATTGTTACGATAGTTTTAAGTTAGCCATTACTCATAATTTAAAATCTATTTCCAATACGCCGATCCAACTTGCAGATAAGTTATATAGAAAATCTTCAATAAGTTCTATGATTAATCCAATTGCTACAAATATTATGGTCATCCCTAATAGAGCTCCAGATGCTAGTACTGTACCAAAACTTAAACCTAATGTAGAAAAGGTAATCCATCCAATACTCACAAGTGTGTCAATTATTAATCAACCAAATGAATACAGAATTCCAGCAATCAAACCCAAAATGGACGATTGTAAATGTTACTCAAAAGCCTATCTAAGAAATATCTTCTGAAATTCTGTCTAACTTAAGAAAAAAGTGAGAACTATATTAACTTTAAACATCGAATAAATAATCAACTTTTTCTTTGTATTAAATAGAATATACTCTTGTTAATATGAAATTTAACTATCTCAATTCAGGATAATCTTCAGGATTTGCTTCATGCATCACATTATAAACAGCTTCAAAAATATCTTCGTTTGAAGGTTTAGAGAAATAATCTCCATCTGTTCCGTAAGCAGGACGATGTGGTTTTGCAGTAAGTGTTTTGGGTTGGCCATCTAAATATTGATAAGCGTTTTGGGTATTTAAAACTTCGTTTAAAATATAAGCAGAAGCTCCTCCAGGAACATCTTCATCAATAATCATTAAACGATTGGTTTTCTTAACACTTTTTACTATATCATGGTTTAAATCAAAAGGCAATAAAGATTGCACATCAATCACTTCTGCATCTATCCCAACTTCCATTAATTCTTTTGCAGTATGTTCAACCATACGCAATGTAGAACCATACGATACTAAAGTGATATCGCTACCATTTTTTACAGTTTCAACAACTCCAACAGGTGTTTTAAGCTCGCTAATATTATTAGGCATTTTTTCCTTTAAACGATAGCCATTAAGACATTCTACTATTAAAGCAGGTTGATCGCTTTCCATTATGGTATTGTAGAATCCCGCTGCTTTAGCCATATTTCTTGGAACTAAAACAAGGATGCCACGAACCAGATTAATAATACCACCAAGTTGCGAACCAGAATGCCAAATGCCTTCTAATCTATGACCACGAGTTCTAATAATTAAAGGTGCTTTTTGCTTTCCTTTAGATCTATAATGAAGTGTAGCTAAATCGTCGCTTATAATTTGAAGCGCATACATTAAATAATCCAGATATTGTATTTCGGCAATTGGACGCAATCCTCGCATTGCCATACCAATGCCCTGACCAAGAATTGTAGCTTCACGAATGCCAGCATCTGCAACTCGTAATTCGCCATATTTTTCTTGTAAGCCCTCTAAACCTTGATTAACGTCTCCAATGGCTCCAGCGTCTTCGCCAAATATTAAAGCCTTTGGGTGTTTGCTTAAAAGCGAGTCAAAATTATCTCTAATAATAATTCGTCCATCAACGTTTTTGGCATTATCACTATATGTTGGAAGAACTTCTTTTATTGATAAAGCGTTAAGCTTCGATTCGCTATAAAGATGAGAGCTATATTTTGGTTGGTTAATTTCAAAATAGGAGTTTATCCAATTTTGTAATTGCTCTTTTTCGGTTGAAACATCAAAAGTAATATAACGTAATGTCTTACGAGCAGCAGATAAAATATCTTTTCTTATTGGCTCTTCAATAGTATTTAAATCGTTTAGTATTTTAATTATAAAAGCTTTATTAGACGTTTTTTCTACTACATTTTGGAGTAAACTAACAAGTTCTTTACGTTCTTTAAGCATTGGTGCTATAAAATTGCTCCAAGCTGCTTTTTTGCCTTCTCGAACTTCTTTTTTTAGGTTTTTACCAAGGATGTTTAATTCTTCTTCTGTTGCAAAATTATTTGCAATCATCCATTGGCGCATTTTTACAATGCAATCTAATTCTTTTTCTAGTGCTAATCGGTTTTTGTCTTTATAGCGTTCGTGTGATCCAGAAGAAGAGTGCCCTTGAGGTTGTGTTAATTCTGACACATGAATTAAAACAGGAACATGTTTATTACGAGCAATTTGTGCAGCTCTTTGATAGGTGTCTATTAATGAAGGATAATCCCAACCTTTTACTCTAAAGATTTCATAACCGTTAGAATTCTCATCACGCTGAAACCCTTTTAAAATTTCAGAAATATTTTCTTTAGTGGTTTGATATTTTGCATGAACCGAAATTCCATATTCATCATCCCAAACGCTTATAACCATTGGTACTTGTAAAACACCTGCTGCATTAATAGTTTCGAAAAATAATCCTTCACTTGTGCTTGCATTGCCAATAGTTCCCCATGACACTTCATTTCCATTAATAGAAAAATTTGTTGGATCAATTTCTTTTATGTTTCTATAAATTTTAGAAGCTTGTGCCAATCCTAATAATCGAGGCATTTGAGATGCAGTAGGAGATACATCTGCACTAGAGTTTTTTTGCTTGGTAAGGTCTTTCCAATTATAATCATCATCTAAACTATGAGTGCCAAAGTGTCCTCCCATTTGCCGACCAGCACTCATTGGGTCAGCTTCAATTTCAGGATGACCATATAAACCAGCAAAAAACTGTTGGATAGTAAGCTCTCCAATCGCCATCATGAAGGTTTGATCTCTATAATAACCAGATCTAAAATCTCCATTTTTAAAGGCTTTTGCCAATGCGAGTTGAGGTACTTCTTTGCCATCTCCAAAAATTCCAAATTTCGCTTTTCCAGTAAGTACTTCTCGTCTTCCTAATAAACTACATTCTCTACTAATTACAGCAATAGTGTAATCCTTAATGACTTCTTGTTTAAAATCATTATAAGAAATGTTTGAAGTTATATTAGAATCTAAATGCATTGAACAGAAAATTGTTAAGCTACAAAACTACTCAAATTTTATGGTTTTAGCAATGTGTTTAATTGTTAAAAAAATGAAAAATCATCAGAAATAAGCATAGTTTCGTGATAATAATGCATTAAAAAATATAAAAGGAAAATTTTATTAAGAATAATTCAAAATGATATAATAGTAATTTAATACCATTTTCGTCTAAATAGGCCGAGTAATACTTCAGGATCTACAGTAAAAAGAAATCGTATTTTTTGGTCATAATTTGGGTTACCTATTTCCCATCCTAAATTTGAATATATTGGGAAGTAAATTTCAAAATAATCGGTTACCAGATTTAAACGTATGCCAGAATCGTAAACAAAATTTGCGTCTTGATGCTTGTTCTTTACAAGACCAATGTCTCCATAGGCTTGTACGTATTTCCAGAGTGTTGTACTTAAATTAAATGTAGAAATCCATTGGTTTGCAAAAGGTGTGTCTAGTTTAGATTTAAATCCTCCTTCGGCAATTATTAATTGCTGGCTAAAAATACCTGAAGCTTCCGAACGTCCTAAATAATTATAATCGAACAAATAATCGGTTGGTCTATCTAGAGCAAAACTAAAAAAATCTGAGTTCGTTGGGTTGTTATTATATAGAAAAGTACCAGCAAAAAAGCGAATATTTAATTGTCTGTTGCTTTCAAATAATTTGCGATATTCATAATTAAAAGATAGTTTTCCAAAGTCTTTAGATAGTTGAAAATCTGTAAACCATTTGTAGTAATTAATTAATCCAGGGTTGGTATTAATATATCTAGCATTAAATACTTTAAAATTTGGCTCTGTATTATTTGAGATGTTATTAATATCTTCATCTCTGGTTATGTCTATAAATCTAAACTTTAAAGCTTGAAATTTATTTGATCTAAAGTTGGTATTATCTCTAAAATTAAAAGTTAAAAAAGGAGTGATTCTTTTTACAAATAAATCTTCAGCATAAGAAGAATAACTTCCAGTAAGTCCATAAGTTATATTATAAAGGTTTTTGTCTTCAATATATTTAAGGTAAAATACTGTTGCTCCACCTGTTAAAGATTTAGATTTTGTGCCATATTGAGGCGATAATCTGTAATTAAACCCTTTTCTTAATAAAGTTTTATTATGAAGTTTTGCTCCCAAAATTAATCCATCATAGATGTTTCTAAACTCAATTAAAGGCATAATAAAAACTTGATTGTAATAAGGGTCTTCGACATCTTTTATAAGTCTTAACTGAAAAGGTTTATTATTAAAAAAGAATCCTTTTAAAGATTTCCAGTTATCTCTTAAGTTAAATTCAGGTATGGTATTATCATAATTTAACACCAATTTATTCGCGTTATTTCTTGGTATGGTTAGCGTTTTTTCTCCATTAACATTATCAATCCATGTTTTAGAAATAATGGAATCATTGTTAAGTGTGAACAGCGATACAGGCATTTTGTTCTCGCGCTTATTCTTTATTGTTAAAGTTATAGAGTCGTTAGTTTTTTTAACATTTTTAATTTTAAAATCAATTTTCTTTCTTGTGGTTATAAAATCTTCAAAAAACCAATCTATGTTTTTAGTTGTTTGCGATTTCAAAAAAATCTCAAAATCTTTTGCTGTAGTTGTTTTTATTCTATTCTTATCTAAAAAAGACTTAATGCTTACTTCTAAAATATCTTCATTAATGTAATCATCAAGATATTTTAGCCCAACACCAGCTTTATATTTGTTCGCTAAATTTTTATTGAATTTTAAAAGCGAATCTTTATGCATAGTTAATGGCTGATCCAGGTTTGTTCTAGCCATATGCATATAAACCAAACCATATTGTTCGTTAAATTTTAAATCGGCAGCATGAAAAGATCTAATTCCCCACACATTGGCTAATGATCCTAAAAGCTTCATGTCTGGATAGTAGTCTTCAATATATTTTATTAAAAAATAAATTTGAATTCCATCTTTTAACCATTGTTCTTTTCTTGGATTAATAAGTAAAGTATTGTCTAAAAAATTGTTAAGTGTGCTTTTTAATAATATTAATTCGTATTGAAAATGTATGGGAAAAGGTCTAATAAATTCGGGTAACTGATTTAAGCCATAAATGGGATCTTTTTTAGTGTCAATCACAGAAACTATAAGTTTTTTGTGAGGATAATTCCCTAAATATTTAGAAATAAAACTAGTAATCTTATCTGTAATTACAGCTTTGTCGGTTGCTTCTAAATCTTTTTCGGTAATATTTGAAATGAGAGAAAAATTATCGGTTTGTATCGTTTTATATACAGGTAATTTGTTTAAAAATAATTTACTATCAATGCGATCTTTACCAGAAAGTAAAACCGTTTGCGTATTTGTGTGTTGAACCGTATTTAAAAGATCTAATTCAGAAGTTAGAAGATAGTTTCTAGGGAATTCAACTTGCAAATTAATATCTGCTTTTGGAATGTAAAGATCGTCTAGATTTTTATTGCTATAATATTGCCAACTGCCATTATAAATTGCTGGAGTAATGTACCAATATTTTAAATTATAATCTTGCAGCGATGTTACACCATATCGAGTAAACTTGTCTTTAGGAATATGTAAAGTATAGGTTAGGTTTAAAATATAACTTGTTTCTGGAAATAAAGGATTTTCTAATTCTACTTTTACAACATCGGGCTGTAAAGCCAAACGTTCGAATATTAAATTTGTGTTGTTGTTATTAGTTAAAGCAGTTATAACAGTAAAACCTCTATCTTCATTTTCTGCAAAATGGAAATTATTATTAAATTCTTCAGAAAATCTATTTGCTAAAGGAGTACTTTTAGTAGAATAACTATTACTCCAATCGTTTAAATAAATGGTTTTTAAAGTATCTTTACTTGTGTTTTTGTATTCTATACTTTGATTTATTTGAATTTGATTATTCTCAATATCAAACACAGCATTGATGTCAATTCTATTTTGACATACTGCACTAAATTGACATAGCGAACAAATAAGTAGGAAAAGTAGTTTAATTTTCAATTCGATTTAATAAATTTTAAAGGTTTTAAATTATAGTTTGAGACTACTATATAATAAATACCATTTGATAAATTAGATACATCTAATTGCAAAAGGTTTATATTTTCTACTTTATAAGTTGCTATTTTTTGCCCTAATGTATTAAAAATATAAATAAAGTCACTTTTAAAAATCGCAGTGTTTATTTGTATTGAAAGCTCGTTTTTTATGATATTGCTTCCAATAATACTAAACGCTTGCTTTAAATTAAAATTATTTGTGCTTAAAGTTTCATTGGTTTGCAACTCTAAAGTAACTGGTAAATGATCGCTCATATTATAAAGTACATCTCTAATTGCTGAATCAAAATTAGTACCATCACAATTGCTGGTATTTATTTCTTGATTATAACAGTTTATATTTCCGTTGTTCCCATAAACCTGATACGAATTATTTACATAAAAAATATCAGGATTTGTAAGCATGTTTTCTGAAGTTAAAATAAAATCGAAACGATCGTCAAAACCTCCAGTTGCACCTCCTAAACCTGATTGTGTTCTCGTAGATTGTGTAAACACGTCAATATATGTTGTGTTATTATGCCAACTACCAACTCTATTTGCTGGATCTACAAAAGCGATATTGTTTGTTACATCTGTTAGCTCTAAAAAAGCAGGTTCAGAATTAGTATATACATTTAAATCACCTCCTAAAATTACATAGTCATTACTTGGTAAAGTTTCTAGATAGTTTACTAAATCATTAACCATTTGCAATCTTAAATCAGGGTTTGGGTCATCTCGGGAAGCTTTTAAATGACAAACTATTGCATGAATATATATAGGGTTTGATACTTGGTTTGCTGTATTTAATTTGAATGTGTAAAGATTAAAGTCTCTATAAAGGGTTGTTACTACTGATTGGCTTTCTAAAATAAATTTTGAACTGTCAAAATATATAAAATTTTGTAAATCGTTTTGATCTCCAAAAGTATCGTCTGATGAATTTGTTACAAAAACTGCACTTTCATAATTTGGATTAATAAATTGTAAGGAATTCAATATAGCATTAGCTCCTGTTTGATTATTAAGTTCGCAAACCATAAACAAATCTGGTCTATAATCATCCAATATAATTTCCAGATATTGCAATTTTGAAGCATCTTGCAAAGGATAATTAAGCAAATTGTAAAACATAAGCTTAAATGTTTCTTGCGAAAACACATTGCTTAAACTACATGCAAATACTATAAATGCTATTAAAAGTTTCTTTTTCATTTTTCTTTAGGAGAAAGTCTGATATATTAGAAATTAATTCTAGAACCGTGTTTTTTATAAAAAGAATCTAATATTTCTATAACTTCATCTTCTGTATCCACTAGATGAAATAAATCTAAATCGGTTGCGCTTACATTTCCAAATTTTTTGAGTAGCGTATCTTTTATCCAATCAATAACACCTTTCCAAAATTCTGTTCCAACCATAATAATTGGGAACTTCTCAATTTTTTTGGTTTGGATTAAAGTCAATGCTTCAAAAAGTTCGTCTAGAGTTCCAAAACCTCCAGGCATGACCACAAATCCTTGAGAATATTTAACGAACATTACTTTACGCACAAAGAAATAATCGAAATCTAAATTCTTATTAGCATCAATATAAGGATTGTCGTGCTGCTCGAAAGGCAGTTCTATATTTAATCCAACCGAAGTTCCTCCAGCAAGATGTGCACCTTTATTACCTGCTTCCATAATTCCAGGACCACCTCCAGTAATTACACCATAACCTGCTTCAACAATTTTTTCAGCAATTTTTTCTGTTAATTTATAATATTTATTGTCTGGTTTGGTTCTTGCCGAACCAAATATGGACACACAAGGCCCTATTCTGCTCATTTTTTCATAACCACTAACAAACTCTCCCATAATTTTAAAAATCGCCCAAGAGTCGTTTGTTTTTGTTTCATTCCATCCTTTATGATGTTGCTGCTTTTTCATACGTTTAAATTTTAATAACTCGCTAATTTAATTCTTTTTTAAGGAAATGAGCAGTATAACTCTTTTTGTGTTTAGCGACGTATTCTGGTGTGCCTTCTACTATAATTTCACCTCCACATTTTCCACCTTCATAACCAATATCAATAATATAATCTACCATTTTTATAACATCTAAATTATGTTCAATAATTATAACCGTATTGCCTTTATTTACAAGTTTGTTTAGGACTAACATAAGGACTCTAATGTCTTCAAAATGTAGCCCTGTAGTAGGTTCATCAAGAATATAGAATGTGTTGCCTGTATCTTTTTTAGATAATTCGGAAGCTAATTTAATGCGTTGTGCTTCACCTCCAGAAAGCGTAGTACTTTGTTGACCAAGAGAGATATAACCTAAACCTACATCTTGTATGGTTTTAAGTTTTCTGTATATCTTGGGAATGTGTTTAAAAAAAGGAACAGCTTCATCTATAGTCATATTTAATACATCACTAATCGATTTTCCTTTGTAGCGAATTTCCAAAGTTTCTCTGTTAAAACGTTTACCTTGGCAGGTTTCGCATTCCACATACACATCTGGAAGGAAATTCATTTCAATAACTCTTAAACCACCACCTTTACAAGTTTCGCAACGACCACCAGCCACATTAAAGCTAAATCGTCCAGGTTTGTAACCACGTATCATAGCTTCAGGTATTTTAGCATATAAACTTCTAATTTCACTAAATACGCCAGTATAAGTAGCAGGATTACTACGTGGAGTTCTCCCAATAGGAGATTGATTAATCTCTATAACTTTATCTATATGTTTTAAACCTTGAATGCTTTTATAAGGTAGAGGTGTTTTTTTACCATTAAAATAATAATTATTCAAAATTGGATAAAGTGTTTCGTTGATAAGCGTAGATTTTCCACTTCCAGAAACACCTGTTACACCAATCATTTTACCAAGAGGGATTGTTAAATCAACATTCTTTAAATTGTTTCCTGTACAGCCTTTAAGTACAATTTTTTTTCCGTTACCTTTTCGGCGTTTTGTTGGAACCTCAATCCTCTTTGTACCATTTAAATAGTCGGCTGTAAGTGTATGGTGTTGTTTTAAATCTTCGGGAGTGCCTTCGCTTATAATTTCTCCACCATGTTTTCCTGCTTTAGGACCAAGATCTATAACATGGTCTGCTCGTTCTATCATTTCTTTGTCGTGCTCTACAACAATTATAGAATTACCAATATCACGAAGTGAGATTAATGAGTTAATCAATTTTGCATTGTCACGCTGATGTAATCCAACACTTGGTTCGTCCAATATATAAAGCACACCTACAAGTTGAGAACCAATTTGCGTAGCCAATCTTATACGTTGTGCTTCACCACCTGAAAGGGATTTAGAACTTCTGTCTAAAGACAAATAATTTAAGCCAACGTCCAGTAAAAATTGAATTCTGGATTTTATTTCTTTAATAATTTCTGAAGCTATTTTGTTTTGCTTTTCGGATAAATGATTGTCTAAATCATTAAACCATTGTGCTAAATCCGAAATATCCAATTGTGCTAATTCTGAAATGTTTTTCCCATTCACTTTAAAATAAAGCGATTCTTTTTTTAATCGTGATCCTTTACATACTGAACAAGCTACTTTATCCATATAGTCTTTTGCCCAGCGTTTTATTGAAGTTGAATCGGTATGTTTGTATTGGTTTTCGATAAAATTGGCAATGCCTTCAAAATCTATATCGTAATTACGCGTTATACCAAGTGCTTTACTTTCTACTGAAAATTTTTCATTGCCACCATAAAGTATCATTTCCATAGCTTCCTTTGGAATGGATTTAATAGGATCACCCAAACTAAATTTGAAACGTTGCGCTATAAGTTCCAATTGTTTAAAGATCCAACTGTCTTTTTGAGAACCTTGAGGTGCTAATCCTCCATTTTTTATCGAGACTGAACTATCTGGAATTATTTTATCTATATTAACTTTATATAACGTGCCAATACCATTACAGTTGCCACAAGCACCTTTTGGAGAATTAAATGAAAAATTATTAGGTTCTGGATTTGGATATGAAATCCCAGAAGTCGGGCACATCAAATCTCGGCTAAAATAACGCACTTCGTTGGTGTCTTGGTCAATAATCATTAACACATTATCACCATGATACATGGCAGTCTTTATGGTTTCGGTTAGACGTTTGTCAATATCTGTGTTCTCGTCAATTTTTAAACGATCTATAACAATTTCTATATCATGTGTTTTATAACGATCTAGCTTCATACCTTTAACGAGCTCATGAATTTCGCCATCTGTTCTTACTTTCACGAAACCTTGTTTGGCAATTTGCTCGAAGAGTTCTCGATAGTGTCCTTTTCTGGAACGCACTACAGGAGATAACACATTTATACGTTTACCATTAAAACTTTTAATAATAAGCGCTTTAATTTGTTCATCATTATAACTTACCATTTTTTTGCCAGTATTGTAACTAAATGCATCACTGGCACGAGCAAAAAATAAACGCAGAAAATCATAGATTTCTGTAATAGTTCCAACTGTAGAACGTGGCGATTTGCTTGTTGTTTTTTGCTCTATGGCTATCACAGGAGAAAGACCATCAATTTTATCGACATCAGGACGCTCTAATCCACCCAAAAATTGTCTGGCATAAGCCGAAAATGTTTCGATATAACGACGTTGTCCTTCGGCATAAATGGTATCGAAAGCTAAAGAAGATTTTCCACTTCCAGAAAGTCCAGTAATTACAACCAGCTTTTCTCTAGGAATAGAAACGTCTATGTTTTTTAGGTTGTGTACTCTGGCTCCCTGAACCTCAATATAGTCTTTAAAATTGGTCATAAAATGGCAAACCTTCCTAAATTCGGCAGGCAAGTTTGCAAAAGTACAATTTTTGCATCTAAAAATGAAGTGAAACTAGTTTGCGGTTTTTAGTAGACAGGAATCTGTTGCTTGAATTATTTTAGAAGGATATATAATCATTTTTACAGTTAACTAATTTTCAATTTCATCCATCTCTCCTTTAAGTTCAATATATTCTTCAATATTGCTATAAATAGTATCTTTTCGATAAATATAATGATAATAGGATGTATGTACATCTACTAACAATTTAATTTCTTTATCATTTTTTAAAATATCTTTCGGCTCGTTAATTTTGCTAAAAAAAGTATTCGTATCATTATAAAGCAATACAAAAATATCGTCTACCCATAAATAGCCTTTAGGTTTTAATTTGTTATTATCGTTTTGATAATACATTTGCTCTGTTTCAAAATTACTTGCTTTCAGATAAACATTTTTCTCATTACTATTTAACCAGTCAGTTCTTAAAAGAATAACATCGAGAAGAGATTTTTTTTCTTTTATTTTCTCAATCATTCTGCTAATTGGCTTCATGATTATTTGATTTTTAATACGATGTGAAGCTTGAGTTTTTTGGAAAGAATTTACATTAAACTTTTTGGCTAAGTTCTAATATAAATATGTTATATCTTTGTTAAAAATACATTTTATATGATACCTACAGATTTCAGAGATTTTTTTGTTTCAAGTTCTTCAGCAGTTCAACAAGAAATAGTGTCTTCATTG
>JAKITV010000025.1 GCA_021647885.1 Flavobacteriaceae bacterium
TGTTGGTTCTTAAAACATCAAATTATCTGAATAATTAACAAAAAACAAAAATCCTGATGATTTTAGATAAATCATCAAGATTAAAATCTATGCTTTTTTCAAAATTTGATTACTTCTGAAAGTGCCTTATAAAAAAAGGCGAGCAACGTAAAATATTGCTCGCCTTCTTTAACTTTTAAAAATTATTATTCTATTACTGCATCCATTCAGCGATAGATTCTTTGTTCATTTTTACATAGTCAGCATTACCAGCTTCTTCGGCTGCTGCTAATGACTTTTTTGCTAGGTCAATTGCTCCAGCTTTATCACCTGCCGCAGCATAGATTAAAGACTGTTGTCTTAATTGCCAAAAACGTGGATTGTCATTCATTGCCATTGCTTTATCAATCCATTTTTTAGCTTTATCAAGATCTTTTCCTTCACTTAAAAAATAACCTGCTGCTGCATAGTAGTCTCCAAATCCAGGACCACTCATAACCTTATCGATAGAAGTCATTACTGCATCATCTGTTGGTACTTCAAATTTAACACCTACATACACTTTTTCCCAAAGCATCCCTAAAACTGCAGAACTGGTTGTTAAATCATCAAAAGAGATTGTAAACGATTGAATATCCATTTCGATAGGATATACCTCAACAGTAGTTCTTGCAGCTACTTTAGTTTCATCCAATTCTTTTGGTGCTCCACTACTTTCATAATCTGTGTAAAAAATCACGTCCCATTTGTCTGCTTGAGGAATAGTTAGAATTGCATAGCTTCCTGCTTTTAAACTCGTTCCTCCAACAGTTACATCTTCACTAAAGGTAATTTTAGTTCTTGCATTTGCTCCAGTTCTCCAAACTTTTCCAAAAGGAACCAAATCTCCAAAAATAACACGACCTCTCATTGAAGGGCGAGAATATTCGAGTGTAACATCTGTTAAACCAACTTTCTGTTCAATTTTAGAAAATGGGCTAGGTTGTGGCGTTGTTATTTGTGCATTTACAGCATAAGACATTGTAAATGCTAATGTAATTAATAGTAATTTTTTCATTGTGATTATGTTTAAGTGTTCATAAATAATTGTCCTCTAAATTACGGATTTGTATTACCGTAAAATGTTAATGAAACCTTAAAATAACACAGAAGATTAAGCAGCTTTCATCATTAAACATCTGGCTTATGAAATTGCAATTCATTAAAAGTTTTTTATACCTTTAAATAAATTTAAAACTGAACCAAAATGAAAATCAAATTTACACTAACCATTATCTTTTGTTTAGCCATATGTACTTCTTTTGCACAAAATAAAATAGGCAAAACAAAACAAGCCATTATTACTTCTGTTGAAAAACACGAAGCCAATCTTATAAAAATAAGTGACGAAATTTGGGCTTTGGCAGAAACAGCTTTCGAAGAACATACATCTTCAAGATTACTTTCAGATTATGCCGAACAACAAGGTTTCACAGTAGAGCGAGGTGTTGCAGGAATGCCAACGGCTTTTGTAGCAACTTACGGTTCGGGAAAACCAGTAATAAGTGTGCTGGGAGAATTTGATGCGCTTCCAGGAATATCACAAAAAGCACAACCAACAAAATCGCCTTTAAATGAAGGTGCTGCAGGTCATGGTTGCGGACATAATATCTTTGGTGCTGGGAGTTTAGGAGCTGCTATAGCCATAAAAGAACTTATTGAAAGTGGTGCTATAAAGGGTACAGTTAAATTTATGGGCACACCGAGTGAAGAAAAATATTTTGGCAAAATATGGATGGTAAATGCAGGACTTTGGGACGATGTAGATGTAAATATTAGTTGGCATCCTTCATCTGCAATTGAGGCAGATGTACAAAGTTCTTTAGCTCTTGTAGATTATAAAATAGAATTTTTTGGTCAGGCTGCTCATGCCTCTGGAGATCCTTGGAATGGTAGAAGTGCTTCTGATGCTTTAGAAATTTACACTACAGGAATTAACTATTATAGAGAACACGTTAAGCCTACTGTTAGAATGCATTATCACATTCAAGATGGTGGACAAGTGGTAAATGTAGTTCCCGATTACTCAAGGTTATGGATGCGTGTACGTGACACAAAACGCTCGGGATTGATGCCAGTTTACGAACGTACTATGGAAATGGTAAAAGGTGCAGCAATTATGGCAAATGTAGATTATAAAGTGTCGCTTATCTCAGGAATATATGAAGTGCTTGTAAATCGTGAAGGCGGAAAAATTATGCAAGCTAATCTAGAGCTTCTTGGTCCAATAGAATATACAGAAGAAGAAACTGCATTTGGCAAAAAAATACAAGAAGTTACAGGAAAAGAACAAGTAGGTATGGATAGCAAAATTAAACCCCTTGAAGCCACTAAAGAACATCCTGGAGGAGGCTCGACAGATGTTGGTGATGTAAGCTGGAATGTAGCAAATATTAACCTTCGAGTAACTATGGCACCAAAAGACACACCTTGGCATTCTTGGGCAGTTGTTGCTTGTGGAGGAATGAGTATTGGACATAAAGGATTAATCTATGGATCTAAAGCAATGGCAATGACTATAGCTGATTTATTTGAAAACCCAGAGCTTGTAGAAAAAGTAAAAGCCGAATATAAAGAACGTAAAGGTGACGAAGTATATAAAGCAATTATTCCTGAAGGTCCTCCACCAATTAATGGAAATTAAAATGTTCTGATTTTATATTTAACTATAAGTGAAACCTTTAAAATTTCTGCATTAAAATAGCTGTAATGGTTTTAATACCATCAATATAATTCCCTAGTCTTATATTTTCATTTGGACTATGTTGATTGTTGTCTGGATTAACAGTTGGCACAGCTACAGCAGGAATATCTAATGTAATTACAAACGGAGAAATTGGTATTGAGCCACCCATTGTTCTAATTTGAATAGGATCTTGCCCAAAAGCCCTATTCATTCCTTTTCGAAGCCAATCACCTATTTCGGTATTAAAATCTGTTCGAAAAGCACCATAAGAAATTTTAGAGTTGAACCTTGCTATTTTATCATGAGTCATTCGTTCTGCTTCAGTTGGAGCTTTGTCCACCAAATAATATCCTTGATTAATAATATGATCTTTCAACAATTTGACCATATGTTCGCCATTCGTTTCTTTCACTAATCTTATATTCATTTCAGCAATAGCAGATTTAGGAATAATAGTTCTTGTTTCTTTACCAACCCAAGCAGCTTCAAGTCCTAAAATACCAAGTGCTGGATATTGAATGGCTTCCTGAAAATTATTTCCAATATTATCTGTACCTGCAATTCCAAAGTCTTTTTGTATTTGAGCTTCATCATCTGGCACTTGTTCTAGAATAGTCTTAACATCATCCGAAATTGTTATTCCATCATACCAACCCTTAATCGCTACTCTACCATCTTCTTGCCACATAGTTGCTAACAATTGAGATAATTTCATTGCAGGATTTGGCACATAATTACCATAATTTCCACTATGTAAAGGAGTTCTTGGCCCTATAACTTCGAGCGAGATTTTTGCTATTCCTCGTGCTCCATAGCTTAAGGTTGGTTGATTTGATAAATGTCTAGGACCATCAAAGATGACCAACATATCCGCAGCCAACTGCTCTTTATATTCTAATACAGCATTAGGTAATCGAGGCGAACCCAACTCTTCCTCAAAGTCCAAAATAACCTTAATATTGAAATTAGGTTCATACTCATGGTCATTAATAATATCCATAGCTTTTAAAAACATCATGTCAGGACCTCGAGCATCTGAAGCAGAACGTGAAAAAATTCGCCAATCAGGATTAATATCACCTTTTAACTTGTTCCAATCAATAATGTTCCAATCTCCATACTCATTTTTTTCTTTTAAAACTGGAACATAAGGATCATCTTGAAACCATTTTGTAGTATCTACAGGCTGACCATCAACTTGGAGATATACTAAAACTGTACGCTTTGCATTTGGATAATCTCTTGAAGCCAGTAATAAGGGAACCGTTTCAGTTTCTAATCGTTGCGTTTTAAATCCTCTTTTTTCAAACGCTTTTTCACACCATTTTACATTTACTTCTATATCTTCTGGGTAGTAAGCATCGTTAGGCAAACTAAAAAAATCTTTCAATTCATCAAAAGATGCTTTGGCATATTCTAATGATAGTTTATTAAGATCTTCATCCATTATTTCTTGCGAAAAAACAGAAAAAGACAGAAGAGACAACAAAGGCAGAAATAGATACTTTTTTATCATGATATAAATATTTAAAGACTATAATGTATTAAAAGATATAATTTTATAAGATAACTTTTTAATTCTTATCCTCTAACAAAGGTACAAACCTAAATTTATCAAATTCGTGCTTTTCAAATTCCTTGATGTCTTTTCTTATAAATAGAGTCATAGTTTGTACATCATCACCTATAGGAATAACAAGTCGTCCTCCTATTTTTAACTGACTCAACAACGGTTTAGGCACAAAAGGTGCTCCAGCTGTAACTACAATACTATCAAAAGGTGCTTCGTCTTCCAAACCTTTATAACCATCACCAAAAATGAATTTTTTAACGCCATATCCTAATTTGGGTAAAAACTTACTGGTTTTTTTAAAAAGTTCCAGTTGGCGTTCTATACTATATACTTTAGCTCCAAGCTCACATAAAATAGCAGCTTGATAACCGCTTCCTGTACCAATTTCAAGAACTTTATCGCCTTTCTTAACTTGTAACAATTCCGTTTGATATGCTACTGTAAAAGGTTGAGAAATGGTTTGATCTGCTGCAATAGGAAAGGCTGTATCTTTGTATGCATGATCTAAAAACCCAGAGTCCATAAACAAATGCCTTGGCACTTTACCAATAGCATTTATAACATTCTTGTCTTTTATTCCTTTAGATTCAATTACATCAACTAACTGTTGTCGTAATCCTTTATGCTTAAATGTATCTTTCAATAGTGGTGTTATTTTTCGAAGCTAAAATTAATCAAACATTTTAAACTAATAAATATTAAAATCTTATTTTTGTTGAAAACAAAATATAGGATGCTAAAAGCTGGTGTACTAGGTGCTGGTCACCTTGGAAAAATTCATTTAAGACTTCTAAATCAATCTGAAAAATATGAGCTTGTAGGTTTTTATGATGCCGACGAAAACAATGCCAAAAAAGTTGAAGCCGAATTTGGTTACACCTATTTCAATTCCATTGAAACGCTTATTAATGCTGTAGATGTTGTAGATATTGTTACACCAACTTTATCGCATTACGATTGCGCAAAACTGGCTATTGCTAAAGGCAAACATATTTTTTTAGAAAAACCCATTACTAAAACTGTTGAAGAAGCAGAAGAAATTAGAACCTTAGTAGCAACTCACAATGTAAAAGGACAAGTAGGACATGTAGAGCGTTTTAATCCTGCATTTATTGCAGTAAAGGACATGATTAATGCACCTATGTTTATAGAAACTCATCGATTGGCAGAATTTAATCCTCGTGGTACAGATGTACCTGTAGTATTAGATTTAATGATACACGATATAGATATTATTTTAAGTGTAGTAAATTCAAAAGTAAAACAAATTAGTGCAAGTGGAGTTTCGGTAATTAGTGACACACCAGATATAGCAAATGCTAGAATAGAATTTGAAAATGGTTGCGTAGCTAATTTAACTGCGAGTAGAATATCATTAAAAAATATGCGTAAAACACGGTTTTTTCAACGCGATGCTTATATTTCAGTTGATTTTTTAGAAAAGAAATGCGAAGTTGTAAAAATGCAGGATGCACCTGAAACACCTGGAGATTTCGATATGATTCTCCAAAATGCCGAAGGTATAAAAAAGCAAATCTATTTCGATAATCCCAAAATTTCTAATAACAACGCCATCCTTGACGAATTAGAAACTTTTGCAGATGCCATAAACAACAATACAAAACCTATTGTAACACTTCATGATGGTACTGAAGCCTTACGTGTTGCAACACAAATAATAAATTGTTTTTAATAAACTCTCCTGCAAGGTTTCTAAAACCTTGCAGGTATGAAAAAGAATGAGATGCCTCCCGACAGCTATCGGGATTAAAAGAAATGATAAAAAACTAATTATTAACTAAAAAGATTCCCTCCTTCGAGGGAATGAATAAAAATTATTCAATGAAAAATGTAGCAGTTATTGGAGCTGGAACCATGGGAAATGGTATTGCCCATACGTTTGCTCAAAGTGGATTTAAAGTACAACTAATAGATGTAAGTGAAGCTGCACTTAAAAAAGGGCTGGACACCATTGCTAAAAATTTAGATAGAATGGTTGCCAAAGAGAAAATTTCTGAAACTCAAAAAGAAGAAACCCTAAACAACATTACAACGTTTACTAATATTACAGAAGGTGTTGAATATGCGAGTCTGGTAGTTGAAGCTGCTACCGAAAATTTAGACTTAAAACTTAAGATTTTTAAACAATTGGATGAAGATTGTCCTGACGACACTATTCTGGCAACCAATACATCTTCAATTTCTATAACGCAAATAGCAGCTGTAACTTCTCGTCCAGAAATGGTGATTGGTATGCACTTTATGAATCCTGTGCCAATCATGAAACTGATAGAGATAATTCGTGGCTATAATACTAGTAATGAAGTTACTAATCTCATTATGGATATGTCTAAAACTTTAGGAAAAGTTCCTGTAGAAGTAAACGATTATCCTGGATTTGTAGCCAACCGAATATTAATGCCAATGCTTAACGAATCTATTGAAACACTATATAATGGTGTAGCTGGAGTTGGCGAAATAGATACTGTTATGAAATTAGGAATGGCACATCCAATGGGACCATTACAATTAGCAGATTTTATTGGTCTAGATGTATGTTTATCAATATTAAACGTAATGTACGACGGATTTAAAAACCCTAAATATGCACCTTGTCCTTTACTAGTAAATATGGTAAGAGCTGGAAAATTAGGTATAAAATCTGGAGAAGGATTTTATGATTATACCGAAAGTAGAAGTGCCGAAAAAGTGGCAAAACAATTTTCATCATAATAATTTGGCTAAAATAATTCCTTTTAAAGCAGTTCGCCCAACACGAGACAAAGTAAGCCTTGTAGCTTCTCGCTCGTATCAAACATATACTCAACAAGAGCGTGAGGCAAGATTAGACTACAATCCATTTTCTTTTTTACACATTGTAAATCCTGGTTATAAATACGAAAAACAAATAACAGGAAAAGAACGCTATACATTAGTCAAGAATCGTTATTCTGAATTTAAAGAAAATAATATTTTAGTTCAAGATAAATCACCTTGTTATTACATTTATAAAATTGTAAATCGGAATGGTAATATATTTTCTGGAATTATAGCTGCTGCAAGTGTTGAGGATTATAAGAATGATATTATCAAAAAACATGAAGACACAATAGAATATCGAGAGAATATTTTTAAAGATTATTTAAAGACTGTTGGTTTTAATGCAGAGCCAATACTTCTCACTTATCCTGATAATTCTATTATTAAAAATATAATATTAAAAGCACAACTTGTAAGAGCCGAATTTGAATTTACCACAACATATAAAGACACACATTACTTATGGTTAGTAGAAGATTCTCCAACTATAGAAATTATTAAAAAAGAATTTGAAGCAATGACAACAATTTATATTGCCGATGGGCATCATCGTCTGGCATCTTCCAGTTTACTTGCTAAAGATTTAGAATCAAACGATAAAAAACAAAAAACCGAAGCATCTTATAATTTCTTTATGAGCTATTTAATTCCAGAATCCGATTTAAAGATTTATGAGTTTAATCGCATGATAAAGGATTTAAATGGTTTAAGCAAGGAGGAGTTTTTAATTCAATTAGATACAATATATCGCATAGAAAATCGTGGTTCTGATTTATATAAACCCACTAAAAAGCATCATTTTAGCATGTATTTAGATGGAGAATTTTATTCGTTATATTTGCGTAAAGCCAATTACTTGTTTAAAAACTCTCTTGATAAATTAGATACTCAAATACTTTACAAAACAATTCTTGAACCTATATTAGGGATTTCTGACTTACGAAATAATAAACGTATAGAATATTCTCATGGCAAGAATAGTTTAGTAAACATTAAAAGCGCAATAGATAGTAATGAATTTGTTGTAGGTTTCGGATTAGTTCCCATTTCTATAAACGAAATGAAAACCATTGCTAACGAAGGTTTAACCATGCCTCCAAAAAGCACGTTTATTGAACCTAAATTAAGAAGTGGCGTTACAATTTATGAGTTTTGATAAATCCCTGCGAATCCCGTCCCGATAGTTATCGGGAGCTATCGGGAAGGAATCTTATGTTTAGAAGTTTAAAGTTTATGTAAAAAATAAAAGATAGAGATCAAAATAATATAATCATTAGTAAATTCGTGGCTAATAAACACATAAACTCCTTTAATGAGCATCAAGCAAAATCTTAATAAAATACTTTCTACACTTCCTCAAGAAGTGGCTTTAGTTGCTGTTACTAAAACCAAGCCAATAAGCGATATAATGGAAGCTTATAACGCAGGACAACGTGTTTTTGGTGAAAACAAAATACAGGAAATGGTAGAAAAATATGAGCAGCTACCTAAAGATATCGAATGGCATATGATTGGTCATGTACAACGAAACAAAGTAAAATATATGGCGAGTTTTGTGAGTTTAATTCACGGCATTGACAATTTTAAACTGCTCAAAGAAATTAACAAACAAGCAGAGAAACATCACAGAATAATAGATTGTTTGCTTCAAATAAAAATTGCTTCAGAAGATTCTAAATTTGGAATGACAACACAAGAAGCTTCAAATATTTTACGCTCTGAAGAATTTTCAGGATTAAAACATATTAATATTACTGGAGTTATGGGAATGGCAACATTTACCGATGATAAAGCACAAGTAAAGAAAGAATTTCAATTATTAAAACACACATTTAATGAATTGAAAACTATTTCAACTAACAACTGTGAATTAAAAACTATTTCAATGGGAATGAGTGACGATTACCATTTAGCCATCGATTGTGGTAGCACAATGATTCGTGTAGGAAGTAGTATATTTGGAGAACGAAATTATTCAACTTAATATCATTTGTCAAATTGAGCGCAGTCGAAATATCTATTATAATTAACCTTCACTTTGTTCAGAATGACAAAAATTTAAACTTTTAATTAACTATTTGTACGCAATTTTAGACATAGAAACTACTGGCGGAAAATACAATGAAGAAGGTATCACCGAAATTGCTATTTATAAATTTGACGGTCACGAAGTTATAGATCAATTTATTAGCTTGGTTAATCCAGAAAAAGAAATTCAACCATTTGTTGTTAATCTTACAGGTATAAACAGTAATATGCTTCGTAATGCACCAAAGTTTTATGAAATTGCAAAACGTATTATTGAAATTACTGAAGATTGTATTGTAGTAGCTCATAACTCTCAATTTGACAACCGAATATTAAAAACAGAATTTAAACGTCTCGGTTTTGAATATAAGCGTAAAACTCTTTGTACTATTGAGCTTGCAAAATCTCTAATCCCAGATCAATCATCCTATAGTTTAGGTAAGCTCACAAGAGCTTTAGGCATTCCTGTAAGTGGAAGGCATAGAGCCGCTGGAGATGCCATGGCAACTGTAAAACTTTTCAAATTATTACTCGCTAAAGATTTACAAAAAATTATTATCAAAGAGTCGATTAAGTCAGGAATTAAATTGAATATTGAACCAAGGCTATTAGATATTGTAGAACAATTACCAACAAAAACTGGTGTATATTATATACATAAAGCCAACGGAGAAATTATTTACATTGGCAAAAGTAAAAACATAAAAAAGCGTGTAAATCAACACTTTACAAGTCAAGCTCCAAAATCAAAAAAAATACAACTTTTAGTAGCAACAGTTACTTATGAATATACTGGAAATGAACTTATTGCTCTATTAAAAGAAAGTGAAGAAATAAAACGCAATAAACCCATTTTTAATCGCGCATTAAAACAAACTTCATTTTCTCATGGATTATATAGTTTCACAGATGAAAAAGGTTATACAAATTTAAGAATCGATCAAGTAAACGGAAGAGAAACACCAATAACAACGTTTTCAAATTATAAAAGTGCAAAAAGTTTTATAACCAGAATTACTGATGAACAGCAACTATGTCAAAAACTGAATGGTTTATATAAAACTAAAAACAGCTGTTTTAATTACACCATAAAACAATGTTTTGGTGCTTGTATTGAAGAAGAAACTCAAATAGATTACAATAAACGTGTGTCTAAAATTATTAATAAACATGATTTTGAAAGCAAAAGTATGGTTATTATAGATCGTGGTCGAGCTATAGATGAGCGCAGTGCTATACTTATTGAGAATGGTATGTATAAAGGTTTTGGGTTTTACAATCTCAATTACCAGATTAATAATTTAGATGTCTTGCAATCCATTATTACTACTATGGAACACAATGGAGATACACAACATATTATACAAAATTATTTAAGGAAAAATAAAAAGATTAAGATTGTTGAATTAGAAACAAATGATAAAAATAACTAATCTTTTATTACTTTTGATTTAATGAAAAATAATAAACCTCAAAGAAAATGGCAACAAAAGCTTCATGAAATTATTTATGAAGCCGATACTCCATCCGGAAAATTATTTGATGTAATTCTGCTTATAGTTATTATAGCAAGTATTGTTTTTGTAATGCTAGAAAGTGTAAAAAGCATTGATATTAAATATCACAATTTTCTTAATATTTCAGAATGGGTTATAACAATCCTCTTCACAATAGAGTATATAGCCAGAATAATTTCAGTAAAAAAACCTCTTAAATATATTACAAGCTTTTACGGTATTATAGATTTGTTATCTACTATACCAAAATATTTATCCATACTATTTGTTGGCTCACACCATTTAGTGGCATTAAGAGCGTTGCGATTATTGCGTGTTTTTCGTATTTTAAAATTAGCACGTTATATTGGTGAATCCAACAACTTAATAATAGCACTAAAAGCAAGTAGGGTAAGAATTGCTGTATTCATTTCATTCATAATAATTCTTTGCACAATCTTAGGTACCATCATGTATTTAATTGAAGATGATGCTAGTGGTTTTACCAGCATTCCCGAAAGTGTCTATTGGGCAATCGTAACACTTACCACTGTAGGTTATGGAGACATTGCTCCTATTACACCATTTGGGCAATTTATCGCTTCTTTAGTTATGATATTGGGTTATGCAATTATTGTAATACCTACAGGAATTATTACTTCCGAATTAGTTAAAGATAGCATAAAAAGTGTACAAACAAACACACAATCTTGCCCAAGCTGTTCGGTAGATAAACATAGAGATAATGCTGAATTCTGTTATAAATGCGGACATACACTTAAGCATGAGTAATTACCTTATTTCCATTGTTGGGCCAACTGCTATTGGTAAAACTGATTTAAGTATAAAATTGGCACAATATTTTAAAACCGAAATAATTTCAGCCGATTCTCGGCAGTTTTATAAAGAGATGCAAATTGGTACTGCTGCTCCAACAAGTGAAGAATTATCACAAATAAAACATCATTTTATTCATCATAAATCTATAGAAGACAGTTATAACGTTGGAGCTTTTGAAAAAGATGCAATACAACATTTAGATACACTTTTTAAAACTCATAATGTAGTTATTATGGTTGGAGGCTCTGGACTTTATGTAGATGCTGTAACAAAAGGTCTTGATGTTTTCCCAGAAATTGATACTTCAATAAGGGAAACACTTAATAAAAAACTTAAAACAGATGGTTTAGAGCCACTTCAAAATCAGCTTAAAGAATTAGACATAGATTCGTACAATACAATTGCTATAGATAATCCACATCGTTTAATTAGAGCTTTAGAAATTTGCATTGGAACAGGACTTCCCTATTCATCCTTTTTAAATAAAGAAAAACCAAAACGAAATTTCAAAAACATATCTATTGGTTTATCAGCAAATCGTGAGATTATCTATGATAGAATTAATAAACGTGTAGATAGTATGATAGAAAATGGTTTATTAGACGAAGTAAAATCCTTATTGCCAAAACAACATTTAAATGCATTAAATACTGTTGGTTATAAAGAATTATTTAAATTCCTCAATGGAGAATGGACTTTGGATTTTGCCATTTCTGAAATTAAAAAAAACACGCGACGTTTTGCCAAACGTCAACTTACATGGTTTAAAAAAGATAAAACCATTTTGTGGTTTGACTACACAACGGATTTTAATACAATTATTGAGAAGCTTCAAAATAAATAAAGATTTTTTTGAACCAACTATCCTCGAGGCAGAGCCATAGAGGTATTTCGCTGGTTTCATTTTGCCCTAAAAAGGTCAAAAACCAAAATTCTGTATTTAGATTCCCGCTTTCGCGGGAATGACAATTTCAACGGAAACCTTGACGCAGAGCGTCGAGGAATTCTTTAGATTAAAATAAAATAGATTTTCACTACAATTATTATAAAACTTGAATTTAGATTAATCTCATCTTCACCAGATCCCTCCAGAGTTTAAAACTCCAACAAAAATCCCTTCTAGAGTTTAGAACTCTGGAAGGGATACTTTAGTTAACACGTTTTTAAGGTTTTTTTGCTATAAATTTCATATTTTCGGCAGCTAAATCAAACTCCATAAATGAGTAAGAACATTCGGAAATTAGCTAAACAAACACGCTTCTATAGAAGGTTTCATAAGTTTATTGCTGTTCCTATGTTGTTTTTTATGCTATTATTAGGCAGTACAGGTTTGCTTTTAACATGGAAGTCAGAATTAAAACTGCAACCAGCTTCACAAAAAAGTGCATTTACAAATCAGTCTCTAGTTTCATTATCTGTAATAGAGCAAAATGCAATACGATATGCAGATTCTTTACAATTATCTTCAACAATAAATAGAATAGATTATCGCCCTGCAAAAGGCATTGCTAAAATACGTTTTGAAAATCATTTTACCGAGCTTCAAATAGATGGCTATACAGGAAAAATTATTTCAGTAAAACAACGAACCGATAGTGTTATAGAAATGATTCATGATGGTTCTATTATAGATTATCTTTTTAAAAGCAAGTCCGAAAATATTAAACTAATTTATTCTACTTTAACTTCGTTAGGTCTAATTTTATTAGCTTTTAGTGGTTTTTGGCTATGGCTAAAACCAAAAAAAATGAAAAAAATAAAAATAAAAAAGCATTAACATCTCATTAAGAAATATATGAGTGCTTTTATTTAACTTTAGAACTTTTAATAACCAACTTTAACTCAAAATGAAAAAAGTCATTTCTCTTGTAATGTTGTTTTGCATTACATTCCTTTCTGCACAAGAATTCTCAATGGATTTAGTCAAAAACATGAAACCTCGCAACATTGGTCCTGGAGGTATGTCTGGTCGTGTAACTGCAATAGATGTAGTACTTAATAATCCAGATATAATGTATGTTGGGACTGCTTCTGGTGGTTTATGGAAATCTAATTCAGGAGGTATAACATGGAAACCCATTTTTGATAAAGAAGTTACAGCATCCATTGGTGCAGTTGCAATTCAACAATCAAACCCTAGTGTAATTTGGGTAGGAACTGGAGAAGGAAATCCTAGAAACAGCCTAAATGGTGGTTATGGAATTTATAAATCTTTAGATGGTGGCAAAAACTGGATTGCAATGGGATTGGAGAAAACAAGGCACATTCATCGTGTAATAATCGATCCTACAAATCCAGATGTGGTTTATGTAGGAGCGATTGGCTCACCTTGGGGAGAACATCCTGAACGTGGTGTTTATAAAACTATTGATGGAGGGAAAACTTGGAATAAAATTTTGTTTGCAAATAATAGAACAGGAGCAGCCGATTTAGTAATGGATCCTACAAACCCGAATAAATTAATTGCTGCCATGTGGGAACACAAACGCGATCCTTGGTTCTTTAAATCTGGTGGTGAAGGTTCTGGTTTACACATTACTCACGATGGTGGAAACACTTGGAAAAAAATTACTGATGAGGATGGTTTCCCTAAAGGAGATTTAGGACGTATTGGTGTTGCCATTGCTCCAAATAAACCAAATATTGTTTATGCTTTGGTTGAAGCTAAAAAAAATGCGCTCTACAAAAGTGTAGATGGTGGTGTAAAATGGAAAAAAGTCAACGACAAAATGAGCGAAATTGGCAACAGACCATTCTATTATGCTGAAATTTATGTAGATCCACAAAATGAAAATCGTGTGTATTCAATTTACACTTATGTAAACGTAAGCGAAGATGGCGGAAAAAAATTCACACAATTAATGCCTGCTTATGGTGTAAGTAATGGGATTCATCCCGATCATCATGCATGGTGGATCCATCCAACAAATGGTCAATTTATGATTGATGGAAATGATGGTGGATTAAATATTACTAAAGATGGAGGTAAAACTTGGCGTTTTATTGGCAACTTACCAGTAGCACAATTTTATCATATTAGTGTAGATAACGAGTATCCTTATAACGTTTATGGAGGTATGCAAGATAATGGTTCTTGGCGTGGTCCTGCTTATGTATGGCGAGTACAAGGTATTCGTAATTCGTATTGGCAAGAAATTTCGTTTGGAGATGGTTTTGATGTTGTTCCGGACAGAGACGATTCTCGTTATGGATGGACTATGAGCCAACAAGGATTTGTAAGTCGTTACGATTGGCAAACAGGCAACAATTATATTGTACGACCAACACATCCTGATGCTGATGTAAAATTACGTTTCAACTGGAATTCTGCAATAAATATAGACCCATTTAATAATAGCACTATTTACTTCGGAAGTCAATTTGTACACAAATCGACAGATAAAGGATTAACATGGCAAATAATTTCAGAAGATTTAACAACCAACGATCCTGAAAAATTAAAACAAAGTGAAAGTGGTGGTTTAACAATGGACGCAACTGGAGCAGAAAACCATTGTACCATTTTAGTGATTGAGCCTTCTCCTATCGAAAAAAATATGTTTTGGATTAGCACAGATGATGGTCGAGTGCATATCACACAAAATGGAGGTGCAACCTACACAGATGTCTCAAAAAATATTAAAGGATTGCCTAATGGCAGTTGGATACCGCAAATAAAAGCATCAAATAAAAATAAAGGCGAAGCACTATTAATCGCTAACGATTACAGACGTTTTAACTTTACGCCTTATGCATATAGAACTAAAGATTATGGTAAAACTTGGAAGCGCATTGTTGACGGAAATGATGTTGAAAGTTTTGCGCTATCTATTGTAGAAGATATTGAAGAACCTAACCTCCTATTTTTAGGTACAGATGATGGATTATACGTTTCTGTTAATGCAGGAGAAAAATGGACGAAATGGACGGAAGGATTTCCAACGGTTTCTGTAAAAGATTTAGTGATTCAACCTCGCGAACACGATTTGGTAATAGGCACTTTTGGACGTGCAGCATGGGTTTTAGACGATATTAGACCATTAAGAGCTATTGCTAAGAATAGCCAAGTGCTCAATACTAAATTAGAATTATTCTCTCCTCCAACAGCTTATCAAGCTGCTTACCAACAACCAACAGGAAGTCGTTTTGGTGGTGATGCTCTTTATAATGGTGAAAATCGTGGTCGTGGCGCTCAACTTTCTTATTATGTTATCATTGATGAGAAAAAAGAAGATGATAAAAAGAAAGATGATGGAGATGAAAATTCAGAAAGTGAAGATGATATCCTGAATCAAGTTCAGGATGACGACAAAAATGTCGTTAAATGGGATTCTTTAACTATGAACATTTATGATGGCGAGCGATTAATAAGAACTTTAAAACAAAAAGCTCCTAAAGAAAGTGGTGTACATAAATGGTCTTGGAGAATGAATGAAAAAGGAGGAGATAGCCCTTCAAGAACCATTAAAAAACGTACTCGAGAACCGAGTGGAGCAAGAGTAAAACCTGGAACGTATAAAGTAGTTATGAGTTTTGGAGACCAAACATCAGAAGAAATGATTACTATAAAAAGTGATCCACGATTAAATGTCTCAACTAAAGCAATCAACGAAACTTATAATGCTTCAAAAGAAATTCAAAGTATTAGACAAGCTGCTGCAGATGCTGTGAAGCAATTAGTAGAAAGTAAAAATATCGCAACAGATTACAGTAAAAGTTTAGCAAAATTAGACAAGAAAAAATACAAAGATCAAATAAAAGCTTCAAAAGATATCATTAAAGAAATTGATACAGTTATTGCGATTTATTTAGGCAAAGTTGACAAACGCCAAGGAATAACCCGTAATCCAGAAGTTAATGTTAACCAACGTATTAGAAATGCAAGTTTTTATGCTGGATCGAGACCAAATGGTTTAACTACTACAGAAAAAACATTAATTAAGCATGCTAAAGATGCTGTAAAAGAAGCATTAGACAAAACCAATACTTTCTTTAACGAAGTATGGAAACCGTATCAAACAAAAATGGAAGATTTAAATACAACTCCTTTTAAAGAAATAAAAGCTTTTAAATTAACCAATTAAAACAAAAATTATGAAACAATTATTAATATTATGTTGCCTCATACTTTTAGCTTCTTGTAAAAACAATTCAGAAACTAATAAACAAGATGATATTGCTGCTAATTTAAAACAATATACCATAGAACAATTTATGGATAACGAATCTGTATTTGGCGGAAGTTTTTCACCAGACAACTCTAAATTATTAGTAACAAGCAATCGTACTGGAATATATAATATGTACACAGTAAATGCTAATAATGGAGATTTTACACCAATCACAACATCAGATAGTACGTCTGTTTTTGCGGTTTCTTATTTCCCAAATGATGAACGTATGCTATTTAGTGCCGATGGAAATGGTGATGAAATTAACCATTTATTTTTAAGAGATATTAATGGAACAATCACAAACCTGACTCCAACTGAAGGAGCAAAAGCATCTTTTTATGGCTGGGCAAAAGACAAGAAAAACTTCTTTTATGGATCAAATAAAAGAGACCCTCGCTACTTTGATGTGTACAAAATATCAATAGATGGTTTTAATTCGGAATTAGTTTATGAAAATAATGATGGATTAAATTTTAGTGGAATATCTGATGATGAACAGTATATTGCTTTAACAAAATCGGTCAATACCAATGATAGTGATTTGTTTGTTTACAGTATAGAAACAAAAGAAAAAACTAAAGTGAATGACAATTTAAGTGCCAATTCAGCACAAGCATTCTCTAATGACAATTCAGTTTTTTATTATACAACTGATGATGGTGCTGAATTTTCATATTTAATGACGTACAATCTTAACACAAATGAAAAGAAAAAAGTATTAGAAAAATCTTGGGATATTAGTGGAATCGGATTTACAGAAAACAGCACATATATGGTTGTATATGTTAACGAAGATGGAAAAAATGCTATTGAAGTGATTGATGTTGCTACTCAAAAACCAATTAATCTTCCAGATTTTGAAGGTAAAAGCATTACAAGTGTAGCTTTTTCAAATGATGAAACAATGATGCGTTTGTATGCTGGAGGATCTAATAGTCCTTCCGATTTATATTCCTATAATTTAGAATCAAAAAAGTTGATAAAACTTACTAATGTGCTTAATAAAGACATTAATGCTGATGATTTGGTAACTGCAAAAGTGATTCGCTTTAAGTCGTTTGATGGAGTAGAAATTCCTGCAATATATTATCTACCACATCAAGCATCTGTCGAAAATAAAGTACCTGCAATGGTTTGGGTTCATGGTGGACCAGGTGGACAATCACGTCAAGGATTTAGTTCATTAATTCAATATATGGTGAATCATGGTTATGCAGTTTTAGCAGTTAATAATCGTGGTAGCAGTGGTTATGGAAAAACATTTTTTCAAATGGACGACTTAAATCATGGAGAAAAAGATTTACAAGATTGTGTTGAAGGTAAAAATTGGTTAGCTGAACAACCTGAAATCGATGGTGAAAAAATAGGAATTATTGGAGGCTCATATGGTGGTTACATGACAATGGCTGCATTAACTTTCGCTCCAGAAGAATTTGATGTTGGTGTAAATATATATGGTGTGACCAATTGGATTCGAACCCTTAAAAGCATTCCTCCATATTGGGAATCTTTTAGAAAATCGTTATATTTAGAATTAGGTGATCCTTTTTCAGTTGACTCTGTTCGTTTAAGACAAATTTCGCCTTTATTTCATACTGACAAAGTAACTAAACCACTTATTGTTTTACAAGGTGCTCAAGATCCTCGTGTGTTGCAGGTTGAATCTGATGAGATTGTTGCTGGAGTTAGAAAAAATGGCGTTCCTGTTGAGTATGTTTTATTTGAAGATGAAGGTCATGGTTTTGTAAAAAAGGAAAATCAAATAGAAGCTTATAGTAGCATTCTTAAGTTTTTAGATGTGTATTTAAAAAAAGTAGATGAGCCAATTGATGGTGAAATCTCAAATAAAGGAAACTAAAACCAGAAACGGAAACAAACTAATAAAAAAGCGCTCATTTGAGTGCTTTTTTATTCTATACGTTTCAACCCTTCAAGGTCTTCAATTTTTATTTGCTTACCAATAGTAGATATTAAACCTTCTTTTTTAAATTGAGACAAGACCCTAATTGCCGATTCTGTTGCTGTACCAACAATGCTCGCAAAATCTTCACGGGATAATAAAACACTTAATGTACCATCAGGATTTGTACCAAAGCTATCGTTAATATTTATTAAAGTCTCTGCTAAACGCTGTCTAACAGATTTTTGAGCCATATTAACAATAATATCGTCTGACTCTTTTAAATCATTAGCCATATGCTTTAATACATCAAAAGCAAATTCAGAGTTTTTAGTTAAATCTCTAATAATTTCATTTTTAGGGATAAAACACAATTCCATATCTTTTATAGCTGTAGCACGTAAATTTGTTCTTTCATCACTTACCACAGAGCGTTGCCCTAATAACTCACCCTTTTCTACCAACTTAATAATTTGGTCTTTGCCATTAGCGCTTAATTTTGTAAGCTTACAAATACCCTTTCTTACGCAATACACCCCATTTAACATCTCTCCTTCTTCAAAGATAACGTCCCCTTTTTTAACTATTCTTAATGTCTTTAATTTTGTAATTCTAATCAATTCATCATTTGTCAAAGACTTAAGAGAATTAAACTGTCTAATAATACATGATTCGCACTTACCCATACCCTTTTTTTAACAATGTGTAAAAATACTTAAAACATGACAATTATCATATAATTTACTTATATTATCTTTGACTTTTGTTGCAGGTATAAATGAGCAAATATTTATGAAATGAGTCATTATAAAATTTTGATTCCATTCGGTCTGTCTATTGACGAATTGCATCTGTCAGATAATAATCAAATAAACACCCTCACATGAAACACAAAACATGTTTCCACTGTGGATTAGATTGTGAGTCTTATCCTATTTCTTTTGACAGTAAATCGTTTTGTTGTAATGGATGTAAAACCGTTTACGAAATCTTTTCTATAAACGACTTAACCAGTTATTACGATTTACAAAATGCGCCAGGTGCAACACCCAAAGAAATTGAAGGCAAATACGACTTTTTAAATAATGAAAAAATCGTAGAAAAACTTTTGGAGTTTAATAACGAGAATACTCAAATTGTCACTCTATTTATTCCACATATTCATTGTAGTTCTTGCATCTGGATTTTAGAGAACCTAAACAAGTTACTTCCTGCAGTAATAACATCTCAAGTAAACTTTGGAGAAAAAACAGTTCGAATAACTTATAAAAGTGAAACCCTTTCTCTAAAGAAAATAGCTGAATTTTTAAGCCGAATTGGTTACGAACCTTATATAAGTTTAGAAGATTTTAAAACTGGTAAAAATAAAATTAACAGATCTATAATTTACAAGCTTGGCGTTGCTGGTTTTGCCTTTGGCAATGTTATGTTTTTATCGTTTCCCGAATACTTTCAAGTAGATGGCTTTTGGCTGGAAAAATACAAACCAATATTTAGATGGTTAATGTTTGCATTTTCGCTTCCTGTGGTGTTCTATGCATCACAAGATTATTTTACATCGGCTTACAAAGGATTGCGTTCCAAGATTTTAAACATAGATGTTCCATTAGCTTTAGGAATTGCTGTTTTATTTATAAGAAGTACTGTCGAAATTATTTTCGATTTAGGAACTGGGTTTTTTGATAGCTTAACAGGACTGGTTTTCTTTTTATTGCTAGGAAAGTTTTTTCAGCAAAAAACTTATTCATTTTTATCGTTTGAACGCGATTACAAATCGTATTTCCCAATTGGGATCACTAAAATTTCTTCGGAAGGAAAAGAAGAATCCATTCAGGTTTACGATATAAAAAAAGGAGATCGATTATTAATACGAAACGAAGAACTTATTCCTGTCGATTGTATTTTAATAAACGGAAATGCTCGTATAGATTATAGTTTTGTTACAGGAGAATCTGAAACAGTTTCAAAACAATCTGGCGACAAACTCTTTGCTGGAGGAAAACAACTTGATGGCATTATAGAGGTTGACGTATTAAAATCTGTAGAGCAAAGTTATTTAACACAGCTTTGGAGTAATGATGTGTTTGAAGCAAACAAAGATGACTCTTTTACCTCTTTAACAAATAGCATAAGCAAACATTTTACCATAGCTATTTTGTTAATTGCTTTAGTTGCCACAACTTTTTGGTTATTAACAGACAGTAGTAAAGCCATAAACGTTTTTACTGCAGTTTTAATTATTGCATGCCCTTGTGCAATAGCCTTATCTGCTCCTTTTACTTTTGGGAATTTATTGCGCATATTTGGTAAGAAAAAATTCTACTTAAAAAATGCCCGTGTAATAGAGCAATTAGCCAAAATTAATACAGTAATTTTTGACAAAACCGGAACTATTACAGCCAATAAAGAAACGAAAATCAACTACGAAGGATTAGAACTTTCGACTTGCGAAGAGTCGCTGTTAAAAAGCACATTAAGAGGTTCAAACCATCCATTAAGCAGAGCTTTATATACGCTTTTAGACAAGCATAACATTGTTACTTTAGACACTTTTCAGGAACACACTGGAAAAGGTATAGAGGCTAGGTATAAATCTGATCATTTAAAAGTAGGCTCTGCACCTTTTGTTGGTCTTACAACAAATGTAGCAACCTTAAATACAACTGTACATATTAGCAAAAATAATACCTACAAAGGAAAATTTACTTTCTACAATGCATACAGAAAAGGATTATCCAAATTATTTAATGCGTTAAAAAAAGATTATGATATTGCAATTCTTTCAGGCGATAATGAAGGTGAAAAAGATAATTTAACAAAATTATTACCTACAAAAACCAAGTTATTATTCAACCAAAAGCCAGAAGATAAATTAGAATATATAAAATACCATCAAAATGAAGGTGCAAATATTTTAATGGTTGGAGATGGCTTAAATGATGCTGGAGCCTTGGCACAAAGCAATGTTGGGATTGCACTTTCTGAAAATGTAAATGTATTCTCTCCAGCATGTGATGCAATTTTAGATGCCTCAAAATTCAATCAATTATATCATTATATAAAAGCTTCAAAATCAGCTATAAAAATTGTGAAATGGAGTTTTATGCTGTCATTTTTATATAATATTATAGGATTATATTTTGCCGTAACTGGACAATTAGAACCTGTTATTGCAGCAATTTTAATGCCTTTAAGTTCAATAAGTATTGTTATATTTACAACAATTGCTTCAAACATTTTAGGTAAGAGACTAAAATAAAATAAACTACCTCGACGCAAGCATACGAGGTGTTGAATGGAGTTTGCTGCGCAAACATCATAATTTCGACCCAGAGGGTTGGGGAATTAAACCAATTCTTTTCGTCCGCCAAAGCGGAACGCGAAGGAGGATTAAAAACTAAAAACATGACAAATGTCATGTTTTTAAAATACAAATGAAAGTATTTTTGAACCATAAATTCAGGTAGAGGTATGAGTGTAATTTATGTATTGCTAACTATAAGCATCCTTATAGCCATTGCATTTTTTATAGCTTTTATTATTGCTGTTAAAAAAGGACAGTTTGATGATAGTTATTCTCATTCCGTTCGTATGTTATTCGAAGACGAACTCGTCAAAGAAAAATCCAAAAAATCAATACTAACCAAAAAAGACTAATACAAACAACTATGGAAGTACAACAGTTTCATTACGATAATAAAATCGTTAAAAATTTTATTTACGCTACTTTGCTTTGGGGAGTTGTAGGTATGTTAGTAGGACTACTACTAGCATTCATGTTTATTTTCCCTAACCTAACCGATGGCATCTCTTGGTTAAGCTTTGGTCGTTTAAGACCATTGCATACTAACGCTGTGATTTTTGCCTTTGTAGGGAATGCCATTTTTGCAGGTGTGTACTACTCTTCTCAACGATTACTTAAAGCTAGAATGTTTAGCGACTTATTTAGTAAAATTAACTTTTGGGGGTGGCAACTCATAATTGTTGGTGCTGCCATAACACTTCCTTTAGGCTTTACTACTTCTAAAGAATATGCCGAACTGGAATGGCCTTTTGATATTGCTATTGCATTAATTTGGGTAGTCTTTGGAGCTAACTTAATTGGTACTATTTTAAAAAGAAGACAACGCCATTTATATGTTGCTATTTGGTTTTATCTGGCAACATTTGTAACGGTTGCAGTACTTCATATTTTTAATAGTTTAGCACTTCCTGTAAGTGCACTAAAAAGTTATTCTGTTTATGCAGGTGTACAAGATGCCTTAGTACAATGGTGGTATGGTCATAATGCGGTTGCATTTTTCTTAACCACTCCATTCTTAGGTTTGATGTACTATTTTGTGCCAAAAGCAGCAAACAGACCTGTATATTCTTATAGATTATCCATAATACATTTTTGGTCTTTAATTTTTATATACATCTGGGCTGGGCCTCATCATTTATTATATACTGCTTTACCAGAATGGGCTCAAAATTTAGGAGTCGCATTTTCTATAATGCTAATATTGCCTTCTTGGGGTGGAATGATAAATGGTTTACTAACCCTTCGTGGAGCATGGGATAAAGTAAGAACAGATCCTGTTTTAAAATTCATGGTTGTGGCAATTACAGGTTATGGTATGGCAACTTTTGAAGGTCCAATGCTTGCTCTTAAAAACGTAAACGCAATAGCGCATTATACCGATTGGATTATTGCTCACGTTCATGTTGGTGCATTAGCTTGGAACGGATTTCTGACCTTTGGTATGATTTACTGGTTAGTACCAAGACTATTTAAATCAAAGCTGTTTTCTGTTAAGCTGGCAAATCTTCATTTTTGGATTGGTACTCTAGGTATTATCATGTACACATTACCAATGTATGTTGCTGGATTTACCCAAGCAAGTATGTGGAAACAGTTTAATCCAGACGGAACTTTAGTTTATGGAAACTTTTTAGAAACAGTTACCGAAATTATGCCAATGTATTGGATGCGTGCCATTGGTGGAACATTATTCTTAACAGGAATGTTAATAATGGTTTATAACATAATAGTTACCATTAAACAAGGTAGTGAAGTAACTGATGAATTAGCTGAAGCTCCTGCATTACAAAGCATATCAAAAAAGCGTTTAGCTGGAGAAGGATGGCATACTTGGCTAGAACGTCGTCCAGTACAATTAACACTTCTTGCAACTGTAACTATTTTAATTGGAGGAATCGTGCAAATTGTACCAACTATTATGGTAAAATCCAATATCCCTACCATAACTAGTGTACAGCCATATACGCCTTTAGAATTAGAGGGACGTGATATTTATATTCGCGAAGGTTGTGCTGGTTGCCATTCTCAAATGATTAGACCGTTTAGAAGTGAAGTAGAACGCTATGGCGAATACTCAAAAGCTGGAGAATTTGTGTACGACCATCCTTTCCTTTGGGGAAGTAAACGTACAGGACCAGATTTACATCGTATAGGTGGAAAATATTCCGATAGTTGGCATTTAAGCCACATGTACGATCCACAAAGTACCTCATCTGGTTCAATTATGCCAGCATATCAATGGTTGGTTAGAAATGAACTCGATAAATCGGACACTGAAGCAAAAATGAGAGTTATGGTAAAACTAGGTGTACCATATACAGATGAAGATATAGCTAATGCGCAAGACAATATGTTAGATCAAGGAACTCAAATAGAGCAAAATCTATATGCAGATCCTGATTTTGCTACAAACTATGAAGCCGACAAACAATCTGGTGGTGAAGACTTTGTTGAAATGCGTAACAGAGAAATTGTTGCACTTATCGCTTATTTACAGCGTTTGGGAACAGATATTAAAGTAGAAACCGTAGAAAATTAACCCTTAAAAATAATACCTCATGTTAAAATTTGTAAAAAACCATATGGAGAGTATTACAGGAATCGAGATTTATCCTATGATTTCGTTACTCATCTTTTTTATATTTTTTGTAATCTTGTTTTGGTGGGTTTTTACTGCAAAAAAAGAATACATAGAAACCGTTAGTAACATTCCATTAGACAATAACCTAAACCAAGAAAAATCATGAAAAACTTAATTCCTTCATTTATAAGAGTCCCAGTTATATTCTTTATTATTTTTGGAATAATAGAGTATTTAATAGATTCTGGAGAAAAACCAGCATTCATGGAATATCCAATGGTAATGCTATTTTTAGTATTAGTACTCATCATTTTAATTGCAATAGAAGTTATTGTTGGAGCTTTAGAAAATGTAATGCTAAAAAGCCTAGATGCAGAAGCTAAAGCACGCTTCTTGGCAGAAAAAGAGAAAAGATTTGAGTTTACATGGTGGAAAAATATATATAAAAAGCTTACAAAAGCTAAACCCATTGAATCTGAAGACGAAATTATAATCGATCATAATTATGACGGTATTAAAGAACTGGATAATGATCTTCCGCCATGGTGGGTATATGCTTTTTACATTACAATTATTTTTGCCATAGTGTATTTAGTAAGATATGAAATACTTGATGGCCCAAGCCAAATTGAAGAATATGAAACTGAATTGGCTGAAGCAAAAATAGCAATTGAAGAGTACAAAAAAACAGCTAAAGATTTGATAGATGTAAATACAGTTACTTTACTTACTGAAGCATCCGATTTAAGTGCTGGTAAAACCATTTTTGAGCTAAATTGTGTAGCTTGCCATATGGCTGATGGTGGCGGAGGCATTGGTCCAAATCTTACAGATAAAAACTGGATTCTAGGCGGAGGTATAAAAAATGTGTTTAAAACTGTGTCTGATGGTGGTCGTGATGGAAAAGGAATGATTGCATGGAAACAGATTTTAAAACCTTCAGAAATAGTACAAGTATCAAGTTACTTACTAACTTTACAAGGTACAACACCTGCAAATCCAAAAGCAGCCGAAGGCGAAATAATTTGGGTTAAAGAAACTGAAGCGACTATTGAAACAAATACTCAAGAGGTAGATACAACTTCGGTTATTGAAAACTAAAAAGCGTCATTTTGAGCAATTCCAAAATATCGGAATTGTATCAAAAAACAAGTATTTAATATAATTAACTAATACTCTTGGAAACGCCCAAAAACGAAATTTTCAGAGATTCTATTGGAACAATAGATGACAAAGGTAAACGTGCTTGGGTATTTCCTAAAAAACCCAGTGGAAGGTTTTATAATTATAGAAAATGGGTGAGCTACGGCTTATTAGCTTTCTTGTTTTCTGCTCCATTTATTAAAATTAATGGAAATCAATTCTTAATGTTTAACGTTCTTGAAAGACGTTTTAACATTTTTGGTTTTCCCTTTTGGCCACAAGATTTTCATCTTTTTGTTATATCGATGATAATTGGTGTTATATTCATTACACTATTTACCGTCGCTTTTGGCAGATTGTTTTGTGGTTGGGTTTGTCCACAAACCATTTTTATGGAAATGGTGTTTAGACGCATAGAATATTGGATTGAAGGTGATAGAGGGAAACAAATTAGGCTGGACAAACAACCTTGGAATGCCGAAAAAATTAGAAAGAAAGTTTTAAAGCAAATCATTTTTGCATCTATATCCTTTATAATAGCCAATATTTTTTTAGCCTATTTAATTAGCGGAGATGAACTAATTAGATATATAATTGATGGTCCTTTAGAGCATGTAAATACACTAATTTCATTAGTGATTTTTACAGCTGTATTTTATTTTGTGTTTGCTTGGTTTAGAGAACAAGTATGTATTATTGCTTGTCCTTACGGAAGGCTACAAGGTGTGTTATTAGATAACAAATCTGTTATTGTTGCCTACGACCATAAACGAGGCGAAGGTGAAAAAGGACGAAAGATAATTAGAAAAAATGAGGACAGGAAAGCTTTAGGTTATGGAGATTGTATAGATTGTTTTCAATGTGTACATGTTTGCCCAACAGGAATAGATATAAGAAATGGTACACAGTTAGAATGTATAAACTGTACTGCTTGTATAGACGAATGTGATATTATCATGGAAAAGGTGAACTTACCAAAAGGATTAATAAAGTACACCAGCGAAGATAATATAGAAAAGAAAACACCATTTAAACTTACAGCAAGACTTAAAGGATATATTGCTGTGTTAGCTATTTTAACTGGTCTTTTAACAGGAATGTTATTCTTAAGAAATGATGTTGAAGCCACAATCTTAAGATTGCCTGGACAATTGTATGAGCACAAGGACAATAATATTATTAGTAACGTTTTTACATACAAATTAGTTAATAAAACAACTAATGACATTAAAAACGTTAGTTTTAAACTAATATCACATGAAGGAACTATAAAAATAGTATCTACTAAAGATAGTTTTATTGTTAAAAAACAAGATATTACTGAAGGAACTATATTTATAGAAATAAACAATTCAGTCTTATCTAAAGATAGAAACACACTAAAAATAGGTGTTTATAGTGGTGATATATTAATAGAAACAACTAAAGCAAATTTTTTAGGGCCTAGAGGTTATAATTAATTATGTCCTGCAAGGTTTTTTGACACCTTGGTAGGTATTGAAAAAATAAAAAAGTATTAACTAAAAAAAGATTCCTGCCTACGCAGGAAGTAATTATGAAAATAAATTGGGGAACAGGAATCGTAATAGCGTTTATAATCTTTATAGTTTTTATAATGTACTTCGTGATAAACATGAATGCAAACAAAAACATTCATGATTTAGTTACAGAAGAGTATTATAAAGCAGAATTAGAATATCAAAACGATATTGATAAGCTCAATAATGCAAAAACATTAAACGAAAATATTACTTATAGTAAAACTGACCAAGGCATAGTTATTCAATTTCCAGAAGATTTTGAAGCTAAAAAAATTACAGGAAAAGTGTTCCTATATAGACCATCTAACAAACAATTAGATTTTGAAACTCTTATTTCATTATCTAATACATATTTGCTCATACCTGACAATCGTTTGGTAGATGGTCGTTGGAACATTAAAATAGATTGGCAATATAATGGAAAATCTTATTTATTTAAAGAAACTTTAGTTTATTAATCATGTTAATCTCTGCATTTGTTTTAGGTTTATTAGGAAGCTTTCACTGTGTAGGCATGTGTGGGCCCATTGCTTTTATGCTTCCTGTAGATCGAACAAATACTGTTAAAAAGGTTACTCAAATTACAATCTACCATATTGGGCGACTTATTTCGTATAGTATTATTGGACTTGTTTTTGGGTTAGTAGGGAAAAGTCTTTATATTTTTGGTTTTCAACAGCAATTATCTATAGTTATTGGTATTTTAATGATTATTGTGGTTTTAATTCCACATAAAACTTTTAACAATTATAATTTCTCAAAACCAGTTTTTAAAATTATTTCTAAATTAAAAAGCTCTCTTGGTAAAGCCCTTAAAAAAAAAACACCTGACACCTTTCTTACTATTGGTTTCTTAAATGGGTTTTTACCTTGTGGTTTAGTTTATATGGCGCTGTTTGCTGCAATTGCAACAGGAAGCACTTTACAAGGAAGCCTTTATATGCTAATTTTTGGATTAGGAACAATACCACTTATGACCACTGCTATTTATTTTAGTACTTTTTTAAAAGGTTCGGTTCGACAAAAAATTCAAAAAGTTATTCCAGTGTTTGTAATCCTAATTGGTGTTCTTTTTATTTTGCGAGGTCTTGGATTAGGTATTCCTTACATCTCTCCTGCTCCTATACATGACATTACTAATTCTGCAATAGATTGTGTAACACCTTAATATCTATTTTAACATATCTTTTAAATTATAAATTTTGAATAATTTTTATATTTTTTATATTTTTTATACTTTAGCTTAAGCTAATCCTATAATAAAACAGGAAACACATATAAAAGGTAATAAGAACCAAAGTAGATATTATAAACTCTTTTGATATTATTTTACTATAATTTATACTATAAATGGAGAGAATAGTAAAGAATAGTCAGTTTTACAAAAATTTAGTTACTGATAGTTTTAATGAAATATATACATTTGATGCAGTATCATATAAATTTATCTTCCTAAATACATCTGCACTGAATAATCTTGGGTACACAATGGAGGAAATGATTGAACTTACTCCTATAAATATTAAACCAGATCATGATATTAATTCTTTTGAAAAGTTAATCTTGCCCCTTAGAAATAAGAAAAAAACAAAAATTCAATTTTACACAAATCATAAAAGGAAGAACGGAACGTTTTATCCTGTTGAAGTTCATTTACAATTAAACTCTAAAGGGAAAAATCAATATTTTTCAGCTTTTATTATAGACATTACAGAACGTAAACTAGCTGAAAATAATTTAAAAATGAGCGAAGCAAAGTTTAAAGATCTTTTTGAAAAATCAGATGATGCACTTTTAATCATTAAAAACAACATTTTTGTTGATTGTAATATTGCCACAAGTAAAATGCTAGGTTATGCATCAAAAAATGAGTTTATAAATGTTCACCCTTCTAAATTATCACCAAAAATACAACCTGATGGTAAAGAATCATTTAAAAAATCTGAAGAAACGATGAGCATAGCCTTTAAAAAAGGTTCACATAGATTTGAATGGATGCATACAAAAAAAAGTGGAGAAGATTTTCCTGTTGAAGTTTTACTCACAACAATTCATAATGAGCAAAATAATAAAGTGATTTATTGTGTATGGCGCGATATTACTGAACGCAAATTTCAAGAAATAGAACTAAAGAAAAGCGAAAAATCTTTATTAGAAGCACAAAGAATAGCAAAAATTGGCAGTTATAATCTAGATTTAAAAACAAATGTGGTTGAAACTTCAGCTGTTTTCAATGAAATTGTTGGGATTGATTCAAACTGTGTATTAACATTTGCTCTTTGGAGAACAATTACTCATCCCGAAGACATACCTACAAATCAAAAAGCATTAGAAAAGTGTTTAAAAACTGGAGAAAAGTTTGATTTAGAATATAGAATTTTAACAAAGAACACTCAGGAATTGAAATGGATACATGGATTAGGAGAAGTTATTTATAAAAATGGGAAGCCCACAAATTTTTTTGGCACTATACAAGATATAACTCAAAAAAAAATAACTGAAATTGATTTACAAAAAGCCTACTCCGAAGTAGAACGGTTGAAAAATCAATTACTAGAAGAAAATATTTCTTTAAAAGATGAGATTGCCCTATCTTTTAATTATGAGGATATGGTGTACTCTAGCTTAGAGTTTAGTGAGGTTTTAACGCAAGTAGAGCAAGTGTCTAAAACTGATGCAACTGTACTTATACTAGGTGAAACTGGAACTGGAAAAGAGCTTATAGCCAAAGCAATCCATAATATTAGTGACCGCAAGGACAAACCATTAATACGTGTAAATTGTGCAGCCATACCTACTGAACTTATTGAAAGTGAGTTGTTTGGACATATAAAAGGCTCGTTTACAGGTGCCATTAATAATAGAATAGGTAAATTTGAGTTAGCTAATAAAGGCACATTATTTTTAGATGAAATAGGAGAAATGCCTTTAGCATTGCAACCCAAACTATTAAGAGCCATACAAGAAGGTGAAATTGAGCCTATTGGTAGTTCGAAGATTCGTAAACTTAATGTAAGAATTATTGCAGCTACTAATAAGGACTTAAAAAAAGAAGCCGAAGAAAAACGGTTTAGAGAAGATCTGTACTTTAGACTCAACGTATTTCCAATAACCATACCTCCACTTAGAGAACGTATTGAAGACATCCCAACTTTAATCGATTATTTTGTTAAAAAATATTGCAAAAAATATGGAAAAGAAATAAAGTATATTTCAGAAGCTACCGCAAAACAAATGAAATCTTATAACTGGCCAGGAAATGTCAGGGAATTGGAAAACTTAATTGAACGTGCTGTTATCATTTCTAATGAAGATTATTTAATAATTAATGAATTTAATAATAATCAAATAAAAAAAACTATAATTAAGCATAATACCGTTGAACTAGAAGAAATACAGCACAATCATATTATCAAAATTCTTGAAGAATCCCAATGGAAAATTGAAGGCAAAAAAGGTGCCGCAGTAAAATTAAATATTAAACCCAGTACATTACGAGACCGAATGAAGAAATTAGGAATAACAAGACCTAAGAAATAGCCACGTTATTTCGTGAGTTGCCGATGCAAATATTTTTAATATCACGGTATTCCGTGTTATTTTTTTATAAATAATTCTACCCAAATAGTTATATATCTGACCTTTAATATATTAACCGTTATATCCCTTCTTTGGCACAACTGTTGTCTATTGTTATTGCAAAGCTTTAATGTTTATAAGTTCTGACTGCTTTGTTACTATTAAATAATTTTAAAATTAGCAAAAGTATAATATAAGTATGTATATATTTTTGCAATATAAACTCAAAACTTAATGTGGAAATAAGTTCTAAATCCATATGGTATGATAATCAAGAAGATCAACTCATAAAATCGTTGAACAAATCTTCTATGGTGTCAATAACCGACCCAAAAGGGATTATTATATATGTAAATGACGCTTTTTGCAAAGAATCTGGTTATGATGAGCAAGAATTATTGGGACAAAATCACCGAATCTTAAAATCTGGTAAGCAACCTGATGGTTTGTTTAAAGGCTTATGGAAAGCTATTAGCTCTAAAAAAGTTTGGGCAGGAGAAATGTGCAACAAGAGAAAAGATGGTAGTTTTTATTGGCATAAAGCTACTATTGTACCATTTACAGACAATGATGGCAATATTGAAAAATACGTAGCCATACGTTTTAACATAACAAAAAACAAAGAAAATATTGAGCACTTAAAAATAGCTGAAAAGAAATTTAAACTATTTTTTGACGCAGCTCCTAATGCTTATTTCATTAGTGATAAGGACGGTTTAATTAAAAACTGCAATATTGCTGCCCAGAAAATGTCTGGTTATTCAAAAAAACAACTTATTAACAAATATATAGGCAATTCAATTTTATTGTCTAAAACAGATCGAACATTTTTTATTAATTCTTTAAAAATTCTATCAAAAACACCTCAAAAACATGAATTTGAAATCGCTACAAAACAAGGTAAAAAAATAATTATAGAAATAATTTCTCATCAAGTTGTTATTGATGGCGAAAACGTAGTACTACATATTGCTCATGACATTACCAAACTTAAAACAACCAGTAATAAACTAAAAGAAAAAACTAAAGAGCTAGAAATGTTTTTGTATCGCTCAAGTCATGATTTGAAAAGCCCTTATACCTCTTTAGAAGGATTAGTAACACTAATGAAGCATGAAACTCTTGAAGACAGTACCAAAGAGCTTCTAGAGATGTTTGAACAAACATTAAATATTGGGAAAATACTGGTAGAAAACTTAGAGACTGCTTCGAAAACTTTAAACAAGTCGATTGAATACAAGACCATAGATTTTAATACACTAATAAAACAAATTTTTAATTCACTTAAGCATATAAATGGGTTCAATGACATTAGTTTTAATATAAACATTCCAAAAGAATTAAAAATTTATTCAAATCCTGAAATGCTAAACTCAATTTTGCAATCAGTATTGCAAAACGCTATTAAATATAGAAGACCTAATACTACAACGCATACCCCTTTTATAATATTAAATGCATTAAAAACTAAAGAAGGTATAAAAATTACCATTAAAGATAATGGTATGGGCATAAAAAAAGAAGAGACTGATAAAATATTTGATCTGTATTATAGAAGCAACCATACAGTAGATGGAACTGGTTTAGGATTGTACATTACTAAAAATGCTGTTGAAAAACTAAATGGCAACATTACTGCTACAAGTATTATCAATAAAGAAACACAATTTAACATCCTATTGCCAAATCTATATAGTGCATGAGAAAAATAAATAACATAGTGCTTATAGACGATAATAAAGTTGATGGCTTTGTCAATCAAAAAATTATTTCCCTTGTTAATAGCAACGTTATTACAAAACTGTTTAATAGTAGTGTTTCTGCCTTTGAATATTTTAACACAAACCCTAAAGATTCAAAAACGCACCCTGTTATGCTCACTGATTTAATATTGTTGGATATTAACATGCCAGTAATGAATGGGTTTGAGTTTTTAAATAAATTGAGTAAAATAAAACCCTTTTTAAGAAACCCTTTTGATGTGTATTTTTTATCATCATCCGATAATGAAGAGGATATAACTGAAGCTCTAAATATTAAATTTTGTTCGGGCTATTTAGTAAAGCCTTTAACAAAAGAAAAAATAAAAGACCTTTTAATATCAAAAAAACTAAATATTAATTCTTAAATAATATAGAATATTAAAACTTTGAATTACAATTACCTAGACATAATAATCCAATTACTAAGAAGTGTTAATAGCACTAGCATTGTTATTAAAGTAGGCATTAGAACCGCAACAAACCCTAATGCCTCAACAATGTTATAAAAACAGATAATTATGCATAGATAGAAGGCAGTAAATAAAAATATTGATTAATAGTAACATCTTTTTCATTTAATATGGATTAATAGCAATTGACACAGAATACAATCCGAAAGATGTTTAAGCCTAAAGCGAGTATATTCCTACTCGCTTTAGTGTTTTATAACCTCTCCTAGTTAGAAAATATATATTTGTGAGAAATGCTATTTTAAATCTTAAATGTTATCACAGGCAAAGAAGCGTGATTAACAATATCTTCTCCAATGCTTCCTGCAAAAAAATGAGAAACGCCTTTCCTTCCATGGGTTGGAATTGCAATTAAATCTGCACCAATTTTATTCGAATAATTAATTATACCATGTTCGACAGTATAGTCTGCTTGATAAGCAACATCGTTCATTTTATTAAGATTACCATCAGCTTTTTGTAAAAAAACTGCTATCCGTTTTTCAATTTCTACGCTACTTCTAAAATGCTCGTTGGGTAGATTTATATAGAGCAATTTTAATATTGCTCCAAATTTATCAAACAATTTAGTAGCTTTAATATAAGGCTTAATACATTCTTCATCAAAATCAGTTGCAAAAACTACAGTTTCAAAATTTGCATTTACCACATCGTTTTTTACTACCAAAACAGGAATATCTGCATTTCTAACAACTCTTTCAGTATTAGAACCTACAAAAAATTCTTTAACTCCACTTGCACCATGAGACCCCATTACTATAAGGTCGGCACCATGTTCTTTAGCGACATCGTTTACTTCGCTAAACACTTTAAAATTCTTTACAATTGGAGTTATTGTTACACCCTTTAAATAATCTTTCTTAATAAAAGATTCAAATGGAACTGTTTGTCCATTATTAACTTCTTCTAACGCTTTATCTATTTCTTGTTGTTGATTATCATTAAGTTCCTCCCAAATATCCTGAGTTTCTTCCGTTTGAAAAATAGACATTACTTTTCTTATGATAGAAGGATTGTTCGTATGTAAAAGCAACTCAATTAATCTTAATTTTTCAGCTCTTATATCCATTTCTAATATTTAGTTTCCAAATATAACGGTTTTTGGTTGAGGAGGTGTTCTTTTTATTATGAGATATACGGGTAAAGTAAACAGAGTCCGAAGCGATAGCCAGGATTATGTTTACTTATTATTGTAGGTCGTTTTCATTTCTTCAATTTTTTCATCAGTCATACCTCCCATGATTTTAGCAACTTTCATACTTTGCTCAAATATTGTAGGTTCTTTTATTTCATATTTTTCAGAAAATTCGTTCAGCCAAAGATAAAGTTGATTCATTAACTCAACATT
>JAKITV010000001.1 GCA_021647885.1 Flavobacteriaceae bacterium
AAAGCAAAAAAGCATTGCATTTAAAGATGCTATTGAACTTCACATCTTAAATAATGAGAATATAGGAACAACCTTTGATGTTGTGATTAGTAAGCTAGGAAATATTTCAACACTAAACTACACAGATGCTAAAGTTGAAGGAGCATTGACCTTTAGAGTAAAAGCAAACGAGTATTTTGTACCAATGCAAGGCAATATTGATGTAGAAGCAGAGATTACTAAACTAACGGAAGAATTAAATTACACCGAAGGCTTTTTAAAATCGGTACAAAAGAAACTCACTAACGAGCGATTTGTAGCTGGAGCACCAGAGCAAGTTGTGGTTAGCGAAAAGAAAAAAGAAGCAGATGCTTTAGCAAAAATTGAAACACTTAAAGCGAGTTTAGCAAGTTTAAAGTAAAGATTTTTAAAGAGTCGTTTAACGGTTATGTGTAAGATTTCGTTGCGTGAAATTAGCGATAAACTTCACAAGTACAAAACCAACTTGAAAATCCGATAGGATTTTCCAAAGTAAGCCAAAACTTAGCAATGAATTTTACACGGTGTTGGCAATAGTTACTTTTTCAGTTCTATTATCCAATTCACTAAATACTCTTTAAATGATAAATCAATATCATAAATTTCATTTGTTAGTTGATTAGTTCCTTTTTTGGTCATAAAGTGGTCTAACTTTTCAATTTCTTTAAATTCAACATTCGAGTTTCCAATTCTATTTAGTTCGGTTTTACTTTGTTTTGGGTCAACTAAAATATCTTCTTTTCCAATAATTACTAAAGTTGGAAAATCAATATTCTGATAGGTTTTTGTATTATCAATTCGAGCAAATTCAACATTATGAGGCATAAGGTAATTAGAAAAAGATTTTTTATTTACGTTTACTTTTTTAGATTCTTTCTTTCCAATTTTCCATAAGTCCCAAGCAGTTTTATCTGGATTTTTGTCAATCAATTCATAGACATAATTTAAAGCATTTATTCGTTCTTCTGCGTTTTTACCAATTATTAACTTGTCATAATTTTTTATTCCATTTTCAATTTGATATTTCAATAATTCTCTTGGTTTTCCAATTGGTGTTGACCATTGAATTAAGAAATCAGGTTTTACATTCTGCTCAATTGATAGAGTTGTTACTATTCCACCCAAACTGTGTCCTAAAAAACCTATTTTTTTATTTTTGATAGTTTCTATTTTTTTAAACTCGCTGTAAATTTCAATGAAATCACTCGTGTAATTTTTTGGTTGATCATTATATTCTCCTGTAGATTTTCCAACTCCTCTTTTGTCAAATTTGAAAACGCTAATATTATTTTCAAGTAAAAATTCAGTCAAATAATTATGAGCTTTTTGAGAAATTTTTCCAGTTCCAGATATGATTACAAGGATTTTATTAAAATCGGATTTTGGGGTTAATAATGTTCCGAAAATTGTAGTTGTTTCATTGATTTTTTTACTTATTCCCTCAACGTTATAGTTTTGAATATTCTTTATTCCTTTTTCATTGTCGAACTTTTCTTGACAGAAAATCAAATTTGAAATGAATAGTAATAATATTATCGGGATATTCTTCATAATTATTGCCAATATTAAGATAAATTCAGTTTCAATTGACTTTATTGATAGCTAAACGAAGCTAGTCTTTTTTAGCACAAAGTCAATATTAATCTATGTTATCTTGCATTTCGATTTCATTTAAAAGCAATGGTTTTCCATAGCCTAAAGCTTCAAGTTTTTCCATCTGTGTAGCAGCATCACCAACAAATAAATAATTCATCTTATTAACGTTTAAGTATTTTTCTGCAAGCTTTTGAATGTCTTCAACAGTCATTTCTTTTACTATTGCTTCACGTTGTTTTGCATAATCGTCAGGAAGATTGTAATTACTAATATTGCTAAGCATACTTAATTTTGAGCGCATAGTTTCAAATGCTCTGGCATTACTTTTAACCATAAACCCTTTTGTAATATCAAGATCGTTTTGATTATAATTTGTACCATATTGCTCTACAATCTCTTTAACCAAAGTTGCTGACTCCAAAGTAACGTTAGTTCGTACATTACTGGATATTGTAAAAGGACCTTTAATATTTGTTCCTGAAAATTCAGACCAAATCCCATAAGTATATCCTTTTCCTTCACGTAATTGCTGTGTAAGTTGAGAAGCAAAACCACCTCCTCCTAAACGGTAATTCATAACTCTTGCTGTATAATAATCGGCATCAGTTACTGCAAGTGCAGGATAGCCAAACTGAATTACAGATTGTTTGGCATTAGGAACATCATAAAAATAGACTTTTGAAGTTTCAGGAGCAGTTGGCGTTTTTATTTCAGGGAATACAACATCTTTAATTTCCCAATTATCGTTTAAAGCTACTAATGAATTATTGACATCAGCATTAGAAATATCACCAACCACATGAAAATTAGAAACTGTTGGTGATATATTTTGGTTGTAATAGCTTTCTAAATCTTCTATTGTAATTGCATTTACTGATGCTTCTGTTCCGATATTGTTATGAGATAGAATATGATCTTCGCCATAAATTAGTTTTGCATACTCGTTTGCTGCAATGCTATTCGGATTTCCTTTTTGACGCTGAATTTGACTCAATGTACTTTGTTTTACTAAATCAAATTCTTTAACATCCCAACGAGGTTCTAATATAATTTCTTGTACAAGATTCATCGTTGCATTATAGTTTTTTGCTAAAGTATTTCCTGTAATTATTATGGCTTCATTAGTAGCAAACGCATTAATTGAAGCACCTAAACTTTCAATGGCATTCTCTAATTGCTTTGGAGTTTTGTTTCGTGTTCCTTTTGTAAGCATATCTGCTAAAAGATTTGAAACTCCTATTTTGTTTTGATTCTCGAGAAGCATTCCTCCTTTAATTTGTAAGCGAAATTGTACTAAAGGCACTTCATTGTTTTCAATTCCGAAGACATTTAATCCAGAAGAAAATGTTTCTTTCCATACTGTTGGCACTTTTACATCAGGACTTTCTCCATATTCTGGTTCAACAGAACGGTCAAAACTAGAAGGTGTTTTTTCATAAGTAGCTGTAATATTAGCATCAAAAGTATCTTCGGCATTTTCTACTATTTGTTCTTCTGTAACTTGAGCTAATTTTGAATCTTTTAAAGCTAGATTCACTTCACCTTTAGGTACAAAACTCGTTGCTACATAATGTTGATCTTTTATGTAAGTGTTATAAACACGCATAACATCATCGGTTGTTACAGCTAAAATATTTTTAACATCTTGATTAATAAATCCTGGGTCACCAGCAAATATTTCATATTGCGCTAACTTAAATCCTTTTCCGAGAACACTAGATAAGCCATTATAAAAACGGGTTTCTTGACTAGCTTTAATGCGATCTAAATCTTTTTGTGAAATCCCTTCAGCTTCAAACGTTGTAAAAGCATTATTTATAGCGCTCTGTACATTGTCTAAATTAGTGTTGTTAAAGGCCGTTACACTTAACATAAACTGTCCAGCAATTTCAGAGTTGAATTGAAACATTCTTACATTATCGGTTAATTGATTGTCTTCTACCAAACTTTTATAAAGTGGAGCTCCTTTTCCTTTAGATAAGTAACTTGCCAAAACTTCTAAAGCATAAGAATCGGAATGATATTGATATACAGATGGCCATGTTAAAGTTAATTGTGGTAATCGTGCAAAGTTATCTTCATAATACAATTTTTTAGTTTCAGATAGTTGTACTGCTCGTTTTTCCATTTCAGGAATATCTTCACCTCTTTTTATTTCGTCAAAGTATTTTTTTACCCATGCTTTGGCTTGCTTAGTATCGAAATCTCCAGCAATAGTAAGCGTTACATTATTTGGCACATACCAACGATTGTAAAAATCTTTTACATCTTGAAGCGTTGCATTTTGCAAATCTTCTAAAGAGCCAATAACTTGCCAATTGTAAGGGTGATTTGCTGGATATAAATTTTTGCCTATTACATAAAAGTTATGTCCATAAGGACGATTATCTACACTTTGTCTTTTTTCGTTTTTAACAACTTGCTTTTCTTTAGCCAGAACCTGTTCGGTTACAGTATTGATAAAGAAACCTAATTTATCGGCTTCTGCCCAAATCATTTTTTCGAGTGCATCCTTTGGGACTGTTTGAAAATAATTAGTTCTATCTCTACTTGTAGAACCATTAGCTCCTGAACCTCCAATACGAGCGCTCATCTTGTCTAAGCCTCCTTTTCCTAAGTTTTCCGATTCTAAAAAAAGTAAGTGCTCAAATAAATGTGCAAAACCTGTACGTCCTTCTATTTCTCTAGCAGAACCAACATGACTGGTCAGTGCTACAGCAACGACTGGATCTGATCTGTCTATATGAAAAATAACTTGTAGTCCATTATCCAAAGTGAATTTTTCAAAGTCAACATTAAATTCTGTTGTTCCTGAAGTAGTATCCTTTTCACAAGATAGGATTGCCATAAAAAGTATGACTACTATGTACTTTATTTTGAATAGTTTCATGTGTTGAAAAATTAAGGTATTAAGTGATATTATAATTCAAACGCATTATTATTTACAAAAAAAATAGCGTTTACGAGAAACAGCTTTCCGTTTTCCCAAAAGCTTCTAAATAAGGTATTATCGACCATATAAATTATACTTCCTTTACCCAAACGTTCTTCTCCAAAAACAAGCGTATTGTTTAACTCTTCCATGGCTTCACTTCCAGCAAACCCAGAAACTTTGTTAGGGTTGTTTCCTATGTGTGCAACATTATAACCTTTGTCCAGTAATTTATACGATGCGTTTCCTAATTTAAGCGAAAAATAAGTATTAGCATAACCAAATGCCATTGGATGTGTATTATCCACTTTGGTTTTAAAAATAGCTCCAGTTATCATTTGTTTGGCTTTTTCCCGTTCTCTTTCTGCATAAGGAATTAGGTTGTTTTTATCTTCGTTTTCTTCATCATCTTCATCTTTATTACGTTTTAACCCAAACCCTTTTTTGTCGGCAAAAGCTCTTAATGCACGATCTATAGCAATTACTTTACCACCTTTTTTAATCCATGATTGTAGTTTTTCCATTCCAGCTTCATTTAAAATGCTTTTGTAATTTCCGCTTGGCATGATAAGTACATTGTATTTATCTAAATTTATTCGGCTAAAGTTTTCGGTGTTTATAGAAGTTACAGGATAATGTAATTGTTGTTCAAAGAAATGCCATAAAGCTCCATAGCTTAAAGATGATGTTCCTTTTCCAGAGAGTATTGCTATTTTTTGCTTGTTCACCAACTTAACATCAGGCGAACCAAAATCAGGCCCATTGGTTGAAAACCCAGAAGCCACAGCTTTGAGTTTACGATTGTATTTGTTGGCAGTATTTACTAACAAATTATCAAAATCGACAACTTTTTTGTTATCTCCTCTCACAATAATTAGTGAGCCTCTATCAAAGGTATTTCCATCTGCTGTTAACGGTTTTTCGGTAAAACGGACTTTAATGTTTTGCTTTAATAAATCAGTTAGAAATTCAGCGTCTTTTAAACTATTCCAACGTGCAATATAACCAGTAGCATTATTGTTCTTGCTATTAGAAACCGTTTTAGAAGTTGAAGTATTTGAAGCTATAAAACTTGTAGTAGCAATTGCTTCAAGTCCATAAACATAAGGTAAACTCCAGGCAGTAATATCGTAAGTAAGCGAATCGCTTAGTTTTGAATTTGGTTCAAACAGTACTTTAACCATTTTTCCTTTAGGCTGATTTGTGCTTACTACCAAATCGTTAGACGTTGTGTTCATGCTTCCTTGTGCGTTTAAAGAATATTTTAAACCGCTAACTTTTCCGTTTGAAGCATTGCCATATTTTATTTCGTGTTTGTCTAATAAAGATTTTAAAGCTTCAATTTTATCAATATTTCCTTGTAGCACATAGCTTTTATATTTAAGTCCAGAAGTATTAAAGAACTTTTTAAACTCAGTATTTAATTGTGAAGCGTTTTTAGAAGAAATTTCAACGGTCGATAATCCAGTTGTTGTATGATGCGCAACACGATCGACCAAAGTTAAAACCTCTCCTTCATCATTTAAAACACCTAAACCAGCTCGACCATGTCCAGCTTGTTCGTAAGTCATGCCAATAGCTCCCATAAATGTAGGATAGGTGTCTCCATAACTTGGATAAAATAAATCGAAACGTTCGCGAGTAAAATATAACCAACCTTCTGCATCAAAATATTTAGCATGATTTTTACCAATTTGTGTTTGAAAATTACTTTGCCAATCACTAACAATTTCATGATAAGGTTCAGAAGCAGGCGCAAAATAATAAGGTTCGTTTATGCCTTGTTCATGAAAATCAACATGAATATGTGGTAACCATTTGTTATATATTTTTAATCGAGAAGAAGACTCAACTTGTGTTGCCCAAACCCAATCGCGATTAAGATCAAATAAATAATGATTTGCTCTTCCACCTGGCCAAGGTTCTTTATGTTCGCTTGCTTGTTGGTCTGTGTTGTAAGGTGTGCTTTTGGTTTCATTGTACCAATTAACATAACGATCACGACCATCAGGATTTATACAAGGATCGATAATAACAACTGTATTTTTTAACCAATCTTGTTTTTGGGTCAATAAAGTATAAATCGTTTTCATGGATGCTTCTGCACTCGATGCTTCGTTACCATGCACATTATAACTTAGCCAAACAATAGCAACATCGTTTGTGACATTACCTTCAAGAATTCCAATATTTTTAAGGTTGTTTTCTCTTATGGTTTCAAGATTTTTTATATTCTCTTCTGAAGAAATATAAGACACATATAAAGGTCGTCCCTCATAAGTTTCTCCATATTGCTCTAACTGTATTTGATTAGGCATTTGCGAAGCCACGTGTTTAAAATAATCGATAACTTTATGGTGTCTTGTAAATTGTGTTCCTAATTCGTAGCCTAAAAAATTGTCAGGAGATTGAATTTGCTGTGCAGTTGTAATGTAAATTGAGCTTAATACGACTAATAGAACTTGATAAAACTTTTGCATTGGTTTAATTTTGATTTTTTAAAATGAAAGTAAAGATAAAAAGCATAAATGATATAAACTGATTTTAACATTTTATTTGCAAAATTTTAGCATTCTTGTTGAAGCTCAAAGTTTTAGATTTTTTTTAACCAAAACAAGAACTTTTAATAGATGAAAGTACATTATATTTACAAAAGAATTTAATATTTGCTATGCCAACAGACTGTATTCCGTTTAAAGATACCAACTATTTTTCGTCGTTGATTTGTGATTATTTGGATGAAAATCCTGATTTACAATCGTTCTATAATCGTTTTCCAAACCTTGAAAATTTTAAAAAGCAAATTGACGAAAAATGTCATTCTGAACTTGTTTCAGAATCTCATAGATTAATTCTCTCAAAAGTTTTAAAAAAACAATATCAAAATATAAACGCTTCATCGCTTACAAATCAAAATATTGAAGATTTAAAGCAGCAAAACACCTTTACCATTACAACTGGTCATCAATTAAATTTATTTACTGGACCTTTATATTTTTTATATAAAATTATTTCCACTATAAATCTAACCAAAGCATTAAAAGCAAAATATCCAGAGTATAATTTTGTGCCAATCTACTGGATGGCAACCGAAGACCATGATTTTGAAGAGATCAACTATTTCAATTTCAAGGGTAAAAAAATACATTGGAATGTTGAATCCAGTGGAGCAGTAGGCGAGTTGGATACAAAAGGATTAGAAGACGTTTTTAAAATAGTTGCTTCGGAAATCGGTCTAGGTGCCAATGCAGATTTTTTGAAGGATTTATTCAAAAACGCATATCTGCAACATAACAATTTAGCAGAAGCAACACGTTATTTGGCTAATGAGCTATTTAGAGATTATGGTTTGGTAATCCTCGATGGAAATGATTCAGATTTAAAACGATTATTTATTCCTTTTATTGAAGAAGAATTAGTGAGTCAAACATCATACAAAAAGGTTATTGAAACCTCTAAACGGCTTAATAGCTTAACATCTAATTACAAGGTTCAAGTTAATCCAAGAGAAATTAATTTGTTTTATTTAAATAAAGGACTTCGTGAACGTATTGTTGAAACCAATGGTTTGTATAAAGTAAATGACACAGAATTTTCATGGAGTAAAGAAGACTTGCTTAAAGAAGTACATGAGCATCCCGAACGTTTTTCGCCAAATGTAATTATGAGACCATTGTATCAGGAAGTAGTTTTACCAAATCTCTGTTATATTGGAGGTGGAGGAGAATTAGCCTATTGGTTGCAATTAAAAAGTTATTTTGAAACTGTAAAGATTCCGTTTCCAATGTTGTTATTGCGGAATTCTGTTTTAATAAGGACAAAAAAGCAAACACAGAAGCTTAAAAAATTTAATCTAACATTACAAGATTTGTTTTTAAAACAAGACGATTTAATCAATAAACAAATCAATACACTTTCCAAAATTGATATAGATTTTACAAGTCAAAAAGAACATCTTAATCAGCAATTCAAAGCTCTTTATAAATTAGCAGAGCAAACCGACAAATCTTTTTTAGGTGCTGTTGCAGCACAAGAAAAGAAGCAAATAAATGGCTTAACTCATCTGGAGAAACGGTTACTAAAAGCTCAAAAAAGAAAACTAAACGAGCAAATTACAAGAATTATAAATCTTCAAAACGAGCTATTTCCAGGACAAAGTTTACAAGAACGCAACCTTAATTTTTCTGAACTTTATCTTGAGTTTGGAGAACAATTAATTCCGAAGTTGATACAAGAATTAAAACCCCTTAAAGATGAGTTTTTAATAGTGACTTTTTAGTAAAACTCTGTCAATCTCTGTGTTGCTTTGAGAAACTCAGTGAGATAACAAAATCACAAAAAAATATTCGTGTATTCGTGGCAAAAAAAACATAAATTGTAAATAGTTAATCAAAAATCATTTCTATTTTTGGGCATGCAACACGACAAGGTATTAATTTTAGACTTCGGATCACAATACACACAACTTATTGCGCGTAGAGTTAGAGAGCTTAACATCTATTCCGAAATACATCCATTCAATAAAATTCCTGATACTATAGAAGATTATAAAGCAGTAATTCTTTCAGGAAGTCCTTTTTCTGTAAGAGGTAATGAAGCATTGCATCCAGACTTATCAAAAATTAGAGGTCAAAAACCACTTTTGGCGGTGTGTTATGGAGCGCAATATTTAGCACACTTTTCAGGTGGAAATGTTTCGCCTTCAAATACAAGAGAATATGGTAGAGCTAACTTATCATATATTAAAAGCGAAGAATTATTTTTTCAGAATATAAGTGAAGGCAGCCAGGTTTGGATGAGTCATGGAGATACTATTACAGAGCTGCCAACCAATGGCGTTTTGTTAGCAAGCACTAACGATGTTAAAAATGCAGCATATAGAATTGAAGGCGAACAGACCTATGCCATACAGTTTCATCCAGAAGTTTATCATACAACAGATGGTAAGCAATTACTGGAAAACTTTTTAGTACACATTGCCAAAATAGAACAAGATTGGACACCAGATTCTTTTGTTGAAGAAACAGTTAATGATTTAAAAACAAAATTAGGAAACGATAAAGTTGTTTTAGGACTTTCAGGTGGTGTAGATTCTACTGTGGCAGCTATTTTGCTCAATAAAGCTATAGGCAAAAATTTATTTTGTGTGTTCGTAAATAATGGGTTATTGCGCAAAAATGAATTCGAGAATGTACTTGCTCAATACGAAGGTATGGGTTTAAACGTAAAAGGCGTAGATGCTTCGGCACGCTTTTTGGATGCATTAGCTGGAATTGAAGAACCAGAGCTAAAACGAAAAGCTATTGGTCGTTCTTTTATAGAAGTTTTTGATGATGAGTCGCATCGTATTGAAGATGTAAAATGGTTAGCTCAAGGTACTATTTATCCAGATGTAATCGAAAGTATTTCGGCAACTGGAGGACCAAGTGCCACAATAAAGAGTCATCATAATGTAGGAGGTTTACCAGATTTTATGAAGCTAAAAGTCGTAGAGCCACTTAAAACAATATTTAAAGATGAGGTGCGACGTGTTGGTGCTTCTTTAGGAATAGATCCAGAGATTTTAGGTCGTCATCCATTTCCAGGACCTGGTTTGGCGATTAGAATATTAGGAGATATTACACCAGAAAAAGTTCGTATTTTGCAAGAAGTAGATGCCATTTTTATTAACGGTTTAAAAGAGTGGAATCTATACGATAAAGTATGGCAAGCTGGAGCAATGTTGCTCCCTGTAAATAGTGTTGGTGTGATGGGAGACGAGCGTACTTACGAAAAATGTGTCGCACTAAGAGCTGTAGAAAGTACAGATGGTATGACAGCCGATTGGGTTAATTTACCTTATGAGTTTTTGCAGAAGGTATCCAACGATATAATAAATAAAGTTAAAGGCGTTAATAGAGTAGTGTACGATATTAGCTCAAAACCACCAGCAACCATTGAATGGGAATAAAAGAAGTTTGCAGTGTTCAGTAGTCTTTAAATAAATAGTTATCGTATATAATTAATATGAAGAAATTTTTTATAAGTTTTAGTTTAATTTTCTTGTTTTGTGTTACTGCAATTGCTCAAGATTACAAAACCCATAAAGTTAAAGCAGGAGAAACCATTGAAAGTATAGCCAAAATCTATTTGGTAACACCTTACGATATTTATGCCTTAAATCCAGATGCTAAAACAAACTTTCAGCCCAACATCGTTTTAATAATACCAAAATCAAAAGTTTTAAAAAATCCCATTAAAGTTGAAACACAACAACTTTTAAATTATAAAACGCATAAAGTTAAGCGCAAGGAAACCTTATATAGCATTTCAAAAAAATATAATATTACGATTGACGATATTAAAAAGCACAATACAAGATTATATTCCGATAATTTGCGAAAAGGGGATAGAATAAATATTCCGCGCTATAAAACAGTTTTGGTTTCAAGTAATGTAGGTAATACTATAAAAAAGTATAAGGTTTTACCAAAAGAAGGCAAATGGCGTGTGGCTTATAAGTTTGGAATTACGGTTGCTGAATTAGAAAAACTAAATCCAGATTTGGGAGAAACTCTTCAAGAAGATGAAGAGATTAATGTACCTAATATAGCAAACAACGAAGAAAAAACAGTAGAAGAAACCTTTGGTTATTATACAGTTTTACCAAAAGAAGGCTTTTTTAGATTAAAAATAAAATTAGGTTTAACTCAAGACCAACTTGAAACTCTTAACCCAGAATTAGCCGATAGTGGACTCAAAGAAGGCATGATTTTAAAAGTCCCTTTAGATGTAGCAAGTAATATTGAGAGTGCAGACGTAGAACGCTCAATTTTAGCAGACAGATTAAACAATTTTGAAACTAAACGCATTGCTGTAATGCTTCCTTTTAGACTGAATCGTGTTGATTTAGATTCGGTTCAGGAAGTAAAAGATATGATTCGCAAAGAAGGCTTATTAAGTGTGTCTTTAGATTTTCATACAGGAGTGCTTATGGCATTAGATTCTGCAAAGCAGTTAGGCATATCTACAAAATTAGACGTTTATGATACCAGAGCACAGATTACTCAAGTAACAAGTATTTTAAGTAACAATGATTTCTGCAACTATGATGCTGTAATAGGACCATTTACTGCTAATAATTTTGAGCGTGCTGCTTCAATGTTAAAAAGCGATAATGTTCCAATAATTTCTCCTGTAACCAAACCTGAAAAGTTATATAATAATGTGTTTCAAACAATTCCTTCCGATGAGTTGTTACGAAAAAAAATAATTCAATTCGTAAAATCAAGTACAGATACAATACCAAAACACATTCTTATTATTTCAGATTCTAAACATAGAAAGGTAAGTGATATACTTAAACGAGAATTTCCAACTGCTAAACAAATTTTCTCCAGAAAAGACGAAGATGGAAATGAGAGTCATTACATTTTGTTAGAAGATATTGAAGAGCAGTTTAAAGAAGGACTGAATATTGTGTTTTTGGAAACTGAAAATGAAGGATTTGTCTCTAACGTTTCAAGTATGATTAATGGATTTAATGGTGTTGATGAAGAGCTGGAAATAGAACGAGAAATTATCTTGATGACTACAAATAAAAACAAAGCGTTTGAAGGTGTAAACATTTCAAACTACGATTTATCTAAATTAAAGTTTCACTATCCTTCAGTAAATAGAGCGTTCGATATCGAAAAATCAAATAGTTTTGTAACTCGTTATAAACGTGTTTGGAAAACTGAACCTAACAAATATGCCATAAGAGGTTTCGATTTAACTATGGATGTTTTATTGCGATTGGCTATCGATGAAGATTTGTATAAAGCGTCGAATAATGATATAGAAACTGAATATGTCGAAAATAAGTTCCGTTATTCCAAAAAACTGTTTGGAGGCTACTATAACGAAGCCGTTTATATTGTAAAGTATGACGAACTTAAAATTGTTGAAGCTAAACAATGACATCTAAAGTAACATATTTAGGAAATCTTCGTACTGAAAACACACATCTTAAATCGGGAGACACTTACATTACAGATGCTCCAACAGACAATAATGGGAAAGGAGAAGCGTTTTCTCCAACAGATACTATTGCTACTGGATTAGCAAATTGTATGTTAACTATAATGGGAATTAAAGCTCGTGATTTGAATATTGATATGTCTGGTACAACTGCCGAAGTCACTAAAATTATGGCTTCTAATCCTAGACGAATTTCTAAAATTAAAGTTGTTTTAAATTTGCCTTTTCAAGCAGATACCAAGCACAAAAAAATATTAGAAAACACAGCAAAAACCTGTCCAGTACTTTACAGTTTGCATCCAGAAATTGAGAAAGACATATCTTTTAACTGGGTTAATGCCTAAAAAGTCATAATAATTTAAGTGTCAGGTTGAGCTTGTCGAAACCAATATTGATTATCTATGTGTTAAATATTTCGACAAGCTCAATATGACATAAGATTTTACTTTTTATACAGTTATATTTTTAAATGTTAGTTGATTAAAAAATAATTCAATTGTTACAATGTATAAATTTTTTATCCTTACTTTTTTTACTTGTTTTTTGGTTCAAGAAGAACAAACCATAACTTGGCAAGAAGATTTAAAACTGGAATGGAACGACTTTAAAGGCGAACCAAAACCAGTTGGAGATGCTGTAGCAACTACAGCTTCTGGTATTTCGTTTGGCTATTCCACAACTAAAACTTCAAGCAGATTAGTAGATTATTCTTTTAGTATAATAGCACATTTTTATCCAGAAAAATCTTGGAGCATTAACGAACCCTTAAGCAATATTGTGTTAACACACGAACGTTTACATTTTGATATTACCGAACTCTATGCACGAAAGTTTAGACAGCGTGTATCTAACACTACATTTACAAATGCTATTAACAATGAAATGGAACACATTCATAATGCGATTAATGTTGAGTTAGGCGAAATACAAAAAAAGTATGATGCCGAAACCAACCATTCTCAAAATATAGAAAAACAATTGGTCTGGCAAAAGCTTATTGCTATAGAGCTTAACAAGTTGTCTAATTATGGAAGTTAAACCAAATCCAGATTTTTTAATAAAATTAGCCAATACCAAAATGCCTTATGGTAAGTATAAAGACAGATTTCTTATCGACTTGCCAGAACATTATATAGTTTGGTACCATAATAAAGGTTTCCCAAAAGGGCAATTAGGCACTATGTTGCAAATGGTTTACGAACTAAAATTAAATGGCTTGGAACATTTAATTAGGAATATTAGAAAGTTGGATGTAAAGTAAGGATTTTGGGAGATCGTTTATCGGTCTAGTATAAGAATAGTAGCGGATTTTCACGCACTTCCTTTTCGGTTTTACACAGACCTTTTTTATATTTACTTCCTTTCGTTTTAGCGATTAAACCGCTATTATTTTTATACATTGTTGGTAGCAGTTATATTTCTTCCAATTTGATATAAAAGTAATAATATAATACGATTAAAAAATATCCAATTACACCAAAAATTAGACCAATAAAAAGGGATTTGGCAAGTTTATTTTTTAAAAATATAATACTATAATAGGAAGGTATTACTGTGGATAAAAAACCACCAATAAATGTAAGAGTTGTCATTCTTTCAGGTTTCAGTAAAGTATTACATTTGTGGCAATGCCAAGAAGTAGTATTAGACATTAAGAATAAATGTTTAATTTTTTGTTTTGAATGACAATTGGGGCAAGTATAACTATTTTTCATAGTGTTAAAAGTTTGTAGGTTATAAAAACAATAATAATAGGTAAAAAAGTTATTAAGAACGTATTTGCAAGAGATATTTTCTTTTCAAAAATCAAATAAAAAAATAGAAATATTGAAGGAATTATATAGACAATATAATTTGAAATTATAGATGAAAACTCAAAATCTATAAAAGGTACTATAGATCTATTTTTATATAATATAATACCTTCGACATCAATGCTGTTTAAATCTAAAAGATAATAAAAATTTAAGATAATAAAAATAAAATTTGGCAACATAGAAAAAGTAATTATCTCACTTAAGCCATCTATTTTTTTATCAATTACAACAAAAGAACATACATTAAATAATATATAAAAAAAGGTAAAAAACAGAAAAGGATACATAAAACCAGATACAAAATCAATTGTTAAAATCAACTCCTGCAAACTTGAATTAGTATCTGATATGTTAGTTTTAAAAATAAACTCTTTTCTTAATGATGAAATAGAATAACCGAAAACTATTAGAAAAAAAACAATAAAAATTTTATTTACTTTCATATTAAATAATGTTTGGAGATACATAAACCTCAATTAAACCAGCCACAAATATGATTAATATTGAGATTATTGTTTTTTTTAATAGTTTAACGAAATCTAACTTAATCTTTTTTGATAAAAAAATGTAGTTAAATAAAAACAATCCTATTTCAATACCTATTGCACCTGCTAAAATAAAACCTAAAAATTCCATTGAATGAGGCAAAAGGATTAAATATAATTTTGTGTCAATAGTATAAATTACTTTTAAAAGATAAGACAAGAAAATACCATTATATAGAAGGTTTACGCTTGTTAATAAGCCAAAAGTAAGACCTCCAAAGATATTTATTATAACTACCTTCAAATTAGTATATAAAATATTATATAGAGTTAAGTTTTCTTTTAGATTTAATGTATTAGAATTGCTAGACTCAAAAGTGTTGATATTTGGCAAATCGTTATTAAAATAGAATAGACCTATGATAAGCCCTAATAAAAAAATGAATATTGATATTAAATTATATTTCATTTACTCTTATTTTATAAACTACACGAATTAAAGAGAACTTAACTCGTGTAGTCCTATCATAATTATAAGCCAAAGCCAATACCTACAGCCCAACCAACAGGTCCTCCAGCAATTGCAGTAGCTAACCAAGAATAAGCAGCTCCTTGACCTACTCCTAAAGCACCCACGAAAGCAGTTTCTCCATTTGAATAGCCATTTTCCGCCATATAATAAGTTATAGCTACATAGGCTTTTCCATTTTCAACTTCGTTGTTTGCCAATTTAATCCCTGTTGTAAGGAGTGCACTAAAGGTAGTTAGTAACACAATTTTTCTTAATAATTTCATAATAAATGATTTATAAGTTAATATTAGAAAGAATAGATTATTAAGTCGCTATTCTCAAATTGTGGTCTTTCCACGTTTTCGACTTTTTGTTAATAGTACAATTTTACTTTTCAAAAGAGTAAATTCCTTTTTTATTTTTAATTCCGTAAGTGGGATGATCTTAAATTCACTTTCTTCTGTCTAATTGCTACCAATGTAATGATATGTTCAGTTTTAATTGATTATATCAAACGATAAACGAATTTAGCTTTTTTTAATATAAAAATCAATACGTAACCTTACCTAATTTTAGCACAAAAGCAAATTATTTATCCTAGTCTATAAATAACAAATAACAATCAACTAATAACTGCAAAAATTTTGTAAATTTGTCCGCGTTTATAAGCGCAACATGAAGAGGACTACTAAATATATTTTTGTTACTGGAGGAGTAACTTCATCACTTGGTAAAGGGATTATCGCAGCCTCTCTGGCAAAACTGCTTCAAGCACAAGGTTATCGTGTTACCATTCAAAAATTAGATCCATATATTAACGTAGATCCTGGAACTTTAAATCCTTACGAGCATGGCGAATGCTATGTAACTAACGATGGTGCCGAAACCGATTTGGATTTGGGTCATTACGAACGCTTTTTAAATGTACCAACTTCACAAGCTAATAATGTTACCACAGGAAAAATTTACCAAAGTGTTATAGAAAAAGAAAGACGAGGAGAATTTTTAGGAAAAACAGTACAGGTCATTCCGCATATTACAAACGAGATTAAAGAACGTATTCAAATTTTGGGTAATTCAGGAGATTTCGATATTGTAATCACCGAAATTGGTGGTACTGTAGGAGATATTGAATCCTTACCTTATATAGAAGCTGTAAGACAATTAAAATGGGACTTGGGAGAACACAATGTTATTGTAGTGCACTTAACACTTATTCCATATTTGTCAGCAGCAGGCGAATTAAAAACAAAACCAACACAGCATAGTGTAAAAACACTCATGGAAAGTGGTGTACAGGCTGATGTATTGGTGTGTAGAACAGAACACGAAATAGGTGATGGTATTCGTACTAAACTCGCGCGTTTTTGTAATGTGCAAAAAGAAGCAGTGATACAATCTATAGATGCTTCAACCATTTACGATGTGCCTAATATGATGTTGGAAGAAGGTTTGGATAAAGTGGTGCTTAAAAAATTAGGCTTAAAAAGTTCAACGCCAGATTTAACCAGTTGGAACGAATTTTTATCACGACATAAAAATCCAAAAAGCGAAGTTACTATTGGCTTAATTGGTAAATATGTAGAATTACAAGATTCGTACAAATCTATTTTAGAATCTTTCATTCATGCAGGAGCTGTAAATGAAGTAAAGGTTAAAGTAGAATCTGTTCATTCGGAATATCTAAATAAAGATAATATAAAAGAAAAACTATCTCATCTTGATGGTGCTTTAGTTGCTCCAGGTTTTGGCGAACGTGGTATTGAAGGAAAAATAGAAGCTGTTAGATATGTACGTGAAAACAATATTCCGTTTTTAGGTATTTGTCTCGGTATGCAAATGGCAGTTATAGAATATGCACGAAATGTTTTGGGATTAGAAGGTGCAAATTCTACCGAAATGGATAAAAACACATCTTATCCAGTTATTTATTTAATGGAAGAACAAAAAGCAATAACCAATAAAGGAGGCACAATGCGATTAGGTGCTTGGGATTGTAAATTGAAAGAAGATACCATTGTTTCACAAGTTTATAATAAAATAAATATAGAAGAACGCCATCGACACAGATACGAATATAACAACACATACAAGGCACAATTAGAAGCTGCTGGAATGAAAGCTACAGGATTAAATCCTGAAACAGGTTTGGTAGAAATTATCGAAATACCTAAACATCCTTGGTTTATTGGCGTACAATATCACCCAGAATACAAGAGTACTGTATCTAATCCGCATCCTTTATTTGTGGCTTTTATAAAAGCAGCATTAAAGCATTCATTGAAAAAAAATAGTGTCAGTATGACATAAAACGTATATTGGACAGCTTTTTGAGTATTCAAAATTTGTCCTCTCCTTCCGATAGTTATCGGAATTAAGGAGAGATGTCCGAAGGACAGAGTGGTTAAAATCCTATTAAAGAAAGGGTTATTAAAAAATATAGAATGGAAGAAAAGAAATTAGACATTAATTCAATAATAGGTTTTATACTTATTGCTGCAATATTAATGTACATGCTTTGGCAAAACCAGCCAACACCAGAAGAATTAGAAGCACAAGCAAAAGCTAAGCAAGAACAGATAGATGCTGAAGCAATAGCACAAGAAAAATCAGCTGAAACATTTGTAGCAACTCCAGAAGATTTTTCAGCTATACCAACAAACGACTCAATACAATTAGCCAATTTAAAAAATAGGATTGGAGCTTTTGCATATTCTTCTTCACTATCTTCTACTACTCCTGAAGAAACTATTATTGAAAATGAAGTATTATACTTAAAAGTAAATAACAAAGGTGGTTATTTATCCGAAGTAAAATTAAAACAATTTGTAAACTACGATTCGGTTCCTATTTATTTAATAAAAGACCAAAATGCTATTTTTAATTTAAATTTTAGCACGACTGATAACAGAATATTAAACACACAAGACCTTTATTTTCAACCAACAATTACAAAAAGTGGAGACAATCAAATATTGTCTATGAAACTTAAAGTTTCTGAAACCCAATTTTTAGAATATAGATACGAGTTAAAACCTAACGATTATATGTTAGGGCTTTCAGTAAAGTCTCAAGGTTTAAATAATGTAATTAATAGTTCGCAACAAGTAACTTTAGATTGGAGATTAAAAGGATATCGGCATGCAAAAAGTGTAGCTTACGAAAACAGATATACCAGATTAACGTATCAGCACGATGGAGGTAAAGTTAGTAAACTTGGGGAAAGGGGAGATGATGATGAAACTGAAAAAGATATAGAATGGCTATCTTTTAGACAGCATTTTTTTAGTTCAATACTTCTTACAGACAAGCCGTTTAAAACAGCATTTTTAAAATCTGAAACTCTGGCTATAGATGAAGAAATTGATACTATATTCACTAAAAGCTACGCGGTTTCTATTCCATTAGAGCTTATTGGAGGCGAAATCAATGAGTCTTTAAATATGTATTATGGTCCTACCGACAGCCAGACTTTAAAACAATACGACAGAAATTTAGAGGAAAGTATTCCATTTGGTTGGGGACTTTTTGGATGGATAAATAAAGCACTGTTTATTCCTTTATTTGGATTTTTAAGTGGATTTTTACCTTACGGAATTGCTATTATTGTAATGACAATTTTGGTAAGACTGGTATTATCTCCTGTACTTTATAAGTCGTATTTATCTCAAGCAAAAATGAAAATTTTAAAGCCAGAGATTGCAGAAATCGCTGCAAAGCACAAAGATAACCCAATGAAAAAGCAAAAGGAAACGATGGCTTTATACAGTAAGGCAGGAGCAAGTCCTATGGCAGGATGTTTACCAGCATTGGTACAACTTCCTGTGTTTTATGCCTTATTTATGTTTTTCCCAACAGCATTCGAGTTACGTCAAAAAAGTTTCCTATGGGCAGAAGATTTATCGTCTTACGATACAATAGCAGAGCTTCCATTTAATATCCCACTTTATGGTGACCATGTAAGTTTATTTCCAATATTAGCATCTATCGCTATATTCTTTTATATGAAAATGACTACTGGACAGCAAATGGCATCTACACCAACACAAGAAGGTATGCCAGATATGGCAAAAATGATGAAGTATATGATTTACTTATCTCCAATTATGATGCTCTTTTTCTTTAATAACTATGCAAGTGGATTGAGTTTGTATTACTTCATTTCTAATTTAATTACAATAGGGATTATGTTAGTAATTAAAAACTACATTTTGGATGAAGATAAAATCCATGCACAAATACAAGTAAACAAGAAAAAACCTAGAAAACAGGGCAAGTTCCAAAGAAAAATGGCAGAAATGATGGAGAAAGCCGAAGAACAAAAACAAGCACAGCAAAAACGAAAGAAATAAGAATTTTAATTAATAAAATAATATTAAATTTAGCTGTCATAATATCATTTTGGCAGCTTTTTTAATACTCAACAGACCTAACTTTTCGAGAATTTTAGCAAAATATTTTTTTCTTTATCAAGGCTAAAATTTATAGTATAGTTGTAGCTACAGTATAATATTTTAAACGTAGAGAAAGAGAAAAATATGAAGATAAAAAATGGACAAGTTAGGTCTGTTGAGGATATTAACAATTTTAGATAGATTATAACGTTAATCAAAATATGAAGTATATTTCAATAGCCATCTTGTTTTTTATTTCTACCTCTATTTCCGCACAAGACATCAATCAATTTGATGCTAATGGAAAGCGTCATGGTATCTGGAAAAAAACTTTTGAAGGCACTAATCAGTTGAGGTATCAAGGCGAGTTTTCTCATGGAAAAGAAACAGGACTGTTTAAGTTCTATAAATTAATCAAGAAAAAAAGCGTTTTAACTGCTACGAAGCAATTCAATGAAAGCGACAATACTGCTCATGTGAAATTTTTGTCTTCAAGAGGCAAAGTTATTAGCGAAGGGAAGATGAATGGTAAATTACATGTTGGTGAGTGGACGTATTATCATAATAATTCTAATAAAATTATGACTCGCGAAACATACGATAATGAAGGAAGATTACAAGGCAAACGTATTGTATATTATGAAAACGGACAATTAGCTGAAGAGGTTAATTATGAAGAAGGAAGTATAGAAGGTGTTTCAAAATGGTACTCCTTAAAAGGAACCGTATTAAAGGAATTTGTTTACAAAAACAATGAGCTTCATGGTATCGCAAAGAATTATAATGGAAAAGGAGAGATTTTAACTGAAGGCTCTTATAAGCGAGGTAAAAAAACAGGTATTTGGAAGTACTATGAAGAAGGAACGCTTGTAAAACAAAAAGATTTCACCTACATACCAAAATATAAAAATAAGCAATGATTTATTATTATTTTAGACCTCACAGGTTTTAACCTGTACGCCTTAGGCGTAAAACCTGTGAGATCTCTATTTTCTTGCCTTTTTTTCTGAAATTGATTAAGAATGATTGAAGACATCTTTTTCAATAATATTTAATCGTTAATTCATGTTTTTTTATTTGTAAATTTGCCGAATGCAAAGAGTAATTGTAGGACTATCTGGTGGAGTGGATTCTAGCGTTGCAGCTTATTTATTAAAGCAGCAAGGTTACGAAGTCATTGGCTTGTTTATGAAAAACTGGCACGACGATTCTGTAACAATTTCCGATGAATGTCCTTGGTTAGACGATAGTAACGATGCCATGCTCGTTGCTAATAAATTAGGCATACCTTTTCAAACAGTTGACTTAAGTAAAGAATACAAAGAACGTATTGTTGACTATATGTTTAAAGAATATGAGCGAGGACGAACACCAAATCCAGATGTGCTTTGCAATCGAGAAATAAAGTTTGATGTTTTTATGAAAATTGCTCTCGAACTAGGAGCAGATTATGTTGCAACAGGTCATTATTGTAGAAAAGGAATTCTTGAAAAAGACGGTAAAAAAATCTATCAGCTTTTAGCTGGAAAGGACGATAATAAGGATCAATCGTATTTTTTATGTCAGTTATCGCAACAGCAATTAGCAAAAACCTTATTTCCAATTGGAGAGCTAACAAAACCAGAAGTTAGGGAAATTGCTACAAAAATAAATCTTATAACAGCAGAAAAAAAAGACTCACAAGGTCTTTGTTTTATTGGTAAAGTCAAGCTCCCAGATTTTTTACAGCAAAAACTAAAACCAAAAGAAGGTGTAATTGTTGAGATTTTTTCAGATAACGATATTTATAAACAAGATGTACCTGATTTCAATTCAGAAGAAGAAAAACTTCAGTATGCATCTCGAAAATTAACATATTCAATTAGCGATGGTAAAGTTGTGGGCAAACATCAAGGTGCACATTATTTTACTAAAGGACAGCGTAAAGGTTTAGCTGTTGGCGGAACGGTTGAACCATTGTTTATTATTGATACGAATGTTGATGAGAATATTATTTATACAGGACAAGGCAAGTCACATCCTGGACTTTATAAAAAAGCTCTGTTTATAACGAATGAAGAATTGCATTGGATTCGAGAAGATTTAGCTTTAAAAACAAATGAAACTTTAGACGTTTCAGCAAGAATTCGCTATCGTCAACCTTTACAAAAAGCAAGGCTTCATAAAGTTGAAAGTGGTTTGTATGTCGCCTTTGAAAAACCACAGTCTGCAATTACCGAAGGACAATTTGCAGCATGGTATTTAGAGGACGAATTAGTAGGTTCAGGAGTAATTTCTTAACTTGCAATTGCCTAAATCTATTATTATGATGAAGAAATTACTTTTTATCAGTCTTATTTTCTTTCAATTTTTTGCTTTTGCACAAGAAGATGCTTGGGTGTTTTTAAATGCCAAAGCTAATGTTGCTAATGCATTAGCCAACCCTTTAACTATTCTTACGCAAGATGCTATTGATAGAAAAAACAATCATGGAGTTGTCATCGATTTTAGAGATGTTCCTGTAGATGAAACCTACATAACTCAACTTAAAAATGCTACAGGAATTACTGTAATGGCAAAATCTAAATGGTTTAATGCTGTTCATGTACGAGGAACCGAAACTGATATAAATAATTTATTGTTACTTTCTTTTGTCGATCATATTGAATTTGCAAATCGAAGCTTAAATACTGAAAGAAGTTTTGTAGTAAACAATAAGTTTGAAATTGAAGACACACAAATCACATTTGTTTACGGAAACACACAAAATCAAGTCGAAATGATTAATGCTGATGATTTACATCTGTTAGATTATACAGGAACAGGAATGGTAGTAGCTGTTTTAGATGCTGGATTTCCAAACGTAAATACAATGGCTGGTTTTCAACGCTTAAGAGATGCAGGAAATTTACTTGATGGTTACGATTTTGTAAATAGAAATCCAGATGTTTATGCTTCAGCTTCAAGTAGTCATGGTACAAAAGTATTAAGTACTATGGCTGGGTTTATAGAAAATCAGTTTGTTGGCACAGCACCAGATACATCTTATTACTTATTTTTAACTGAAGATGTAGGAAGCGAAAACCCAGTTGAGGAAAGCTATTGGGTAGAAGCAGCCGAACGTGCAGATAGTTTAGGTGTAGATGTTATAAACACGTCTTTAGGTTATAAAGGTTATGACAATCCTAATTATAGTTATAGTTCGACAGATATGGATGGATTGACTGCTTTTATCACAAGAGGTGCAAATATAGCATTCGAAAAAGGAATGCTACTTGTTAATTCCGCTGGAAATTCGGGAGCAAGTGGTGTAATTGCACCAGCAGATTCAGCAAATGTATTATCTATTGGTGCTGTAGATTCTAATGGTAATTACGCGTCTTTCAGTTCTCAAGGAAGTACAATTCAACCAACACAAAAACCAGATGTTGTAGCTAGAGGAGCTAGTAGTTTTGTTATAGACCAAAATAATACTATTGCTCAAAATAGCGGAACCTCATTTAGTTCGCCAATTTTGGCTGGAGGTGTTACCTGTTTATGGCAAGCATTACCAAATAAAACAAATGCCGAAATTATGCAACTTGTTAGAGAATCTGCTTCACAATACGCAACACCAGATTATTTTTTGGGTTATGGTATTCCTGATTTGCAAATGGCTTTAAATTCAGCCTTATCTATTGATTTAGATGTAGAAAATGAATTAAGTATTTATCCTAATCCTGTACAACATAAGTTGAATATAGTATTTACAGAAAACACAGAAAATATAAAGTTAGAGTTGTATAATATTCTTGGGAAACAAGTAATTTATAAGACTATTTATAAAAATGAACCATCTATTAATTTAGAAAGTTTATCAAGCGGAATTTATATTGTAAGACTTCAAGCTGATAACAAAAAATCAAAAACATTTAAACTCATTAAAGAGTAAATGAAAAATAGAATAACCGAACTTTTTAATATACAATATCCAATCATACAAGCTGGAATGATTTGGAATAGTGGCTGGCGATTGGCTTCAGCTTCCAGTAATGCTGGAATACTAGGATTAATTGGTGCTGGATCGATGTATCCAGAAGTGCTTCGAGAGCATATTCAAAAGTGTAAAAAAGCTACAACAAAACCTTTTGGTGTAAACGTACCAATGCTATATCCAAACATTGAAGAGATTATGGATATTATTGTAAATGAAGGTGTAAAGATTGTTTTTACATCTGCCGGAAATCCTAAAACATGGACCAAGTGGTTAAAAGAAAAAGGTATTACAGTTGTTCATGTAGTAAGTAGCGTAAAATTTGCTTTAAAAGCTCAAGAGGCAGGCGTAGATGCTATTGTTGCCGAAGGTTTTGAAGCTGGAGGACATAACGGAAGAGACGAAACCACAACGCTTACTTTAATACCAATGGTTAAAGAGCAGATAGAAATTCCATTAATTGCTGCAGGAGGTATTGCCACAGGAAAAGCCATGTTGGCTACAATGATTCTTGGAGCAGATGCTGTGCAAATTGGAAGTCGGTTTGTGGCAAGCGAAGAATCTTCTGCACATCAAGCCTTTAAGCAAATTGTTGTTGATGCAAAAGAAGGCGATACACAACTTACCTTAAAAGAACTCGCTCCAGTACGATTGATAAAAAATAATTTTTATTATGAAATTCAGAAACTCTATAAAACAAGTCCAACACCAGAACAATTAAAAGAATTACTAGGAAGAGCTAGAGCAAAAAAAGGGATGTTTGAAGGCGATTTAGAGGATGGCGAACTGGAAATTGGACAAATTTCTGGATTGATACATGATATAAAACCAGTAGCAGAAATAATTAGAGAAATAATTGAGGAATTTAAAAATACTAAAGCAAATATTTTTAAGTTATAAAACAATACAAAAAGTACATTAATAATTTAAACAATAATAAAATGAAAAAAAGAAGCCTAAACCTACTATTAGCTATGATTATTTTAACTGTAACGATCAGTTGTGATAATGATAACGATCCTACCAACAATGTGTGTGACGATAATTATGTTTCAGACTTAATTACTACAGCTTTTTCAACTGCAAATGGTTATGATGATTTGCCAGAGTGGATGGATTTAGAAACACACGAATATGAAATCCAAATTAATGCCGATGGTGAAATATGTAGCGTAGGCTATCAAAATCCAAGCACCTATACAGGAGGTTATACTATCGAAATTATTAATAACACAAATACTTCAGCAACTAGTTATTCTGGAACACATATCTTTTCACAGACCGCTTTGGATTACCAAACTATTACTCCAGTACTGGTATCTAGTGGTGATTTTATTACTGTTAAGCGAACCATATTACCTGGATATACCAATTTAAACGAAACAGTTGGACGTGTTTTAAGACCTACTAACTTATCAAATGTAGCCTATCCGATAACACAAGGAAATGTAGTTTTTCAAGGCTCTGTGTTTTTTGGAGCAGGAGGTCCAGTTGCAAATATTGCACAGCCATATATAGCTTTAGGGTTTAAAGTGAATTAGTTTATCGGACGATATAAATCATTAAAACGAATCCATATCTTAGCCAATAAGCGAAACTCCAATTTTTTCTAAAAATACTTCATATTAAAAGTTAATTTTTGCCGTAAAGAGTATAACAGATGAACTCCAGAAAAGACCAACTCAAAGCTTTCGACCGCCTATTAACTATAATGGACGAGTTGCGAGAGCAATGTCCTTGGGATAAAAAACAGACCATGCAGTCTTTACGGCATCTTACCATTGAAGAAACGTATGAGTTGGGAGATGCTATTTTAGATAACGATTTAAAAGAGATTAAAGGAGAGTTAGGCGATTTATTATTGCATATTGTGTTTTATGCTAAAATTGGTAGCGAAACCAATGATTTTGATATTGCAGATGTTGCCAATTCTATTTGTGAAAAATTAATAAGTAGGCATCCTCATATTTATAGTGATGTAAAAGTTAAGGATGAAGTTGAGGTAAAACAAAATTGGGAAAAACTAAAACTAAAAGAAGGTAAAACAAGCGTATTGGAAGGTGTGCCTAAAAGTTTACCAGCACTTGTTAAAGCAAGTCGCATACAAGAAAAAGTGGCAGGAGTGGGTTTTGATTGGGAAGAACCCAATCAAGTTTGGGAGAAAGTAGAAGAGGAGTTACAAGAATTTAAAGAAGAAGTAAAAAATGGAAATAAAAATGCCATAGAACAAGAATTTGGAGATGTTATGTTCTCATTGGTTAACTATGCAAGGTTTTTAAAGATTAACCCTGAAAATGCTTTGGAGACTACAAATAAAAAATTCACCAAACGGTTTCAATATCTGGAAAATAAAGCCAAAACTTTAAACAAGCCCTTAAGCGAAATGACTTTAGCCGAAATGGATGTATTTTGGGAGGAAGCAAAAATGTTATAAATTTTTACTCTAAAACATCCAAAAGCACTTGATTTAGCGTATATAAAATATCACTAGTGTCCGATAAACATTTTTAAAAGTGGGATTTCCTTGTTTGGATTTCCCACTTTATAGTTAATATTGTTTTGCCACAAATATTGACTATGAACAAAAGTACACACTTTAGCGGAATACCAATAATTAAGCAGATTTTAAAATTTATTTCACCTTCAGATATTACTCGGACAGCAAAAACCTTTAATAGCGACAGGTATTATAAAAAGTTTAAAACATACGATCATTTAGTAACCATGCTTTATGCTACCATAAGTGGCGTGTCCTCACTTCGAGAGCTTTCTACCGTGTTGCTTGCCTGTGAAGGACGTATCAGCCATTTAAACCTAAAATATTTTCCTAAACGTAGCACATTATCAGATGCCAACAAGAAAAGAAGCAGTGAAGTCTTTGGTGCTATTTATTCCAAGTTATATAAACGATACGCTTCATTTTTATCGGACAGCAGTCCATTAAGTCCACCTGTTAAGAATCTAAAAATTGTAGATTCTACTACAATCACTCTCTTTAGTGACATTTTAAAAGGAGTTGGACGCAATCCGGTCAGTGGCAAAAAGAAAGGAGGTATCAAGATGCACACAATGATAAACGCTTTAGAAGATGTGCCTTGTCTTGTCCGTTTTAGCAGTGCAGCAACACACGACCATACCTTTTTAAAAGAATTGAATTTAGAGAAAGATTCTTTTGTAGTTTTTGATAAAGCCTACAATGATTATCTGCAATATTTAGAGTGGACTTTAAATGACATTTACTTTGTAACTCGCCAAAAAGACAATGCTGTATATAAAAGTATTAAAGAGTTTGATTTAGCTGATAAAACAAGTGATGCGATATTAAAAGACGAACTTATTTTGGTAGAAAAAGACAGCAAATCCATCCAAATAAGACGTGTAGCTTATTGGGATGCTGAAAAAGAGAAAATATATGAATTTATCACTAATAATCTAGACATATCACCAGACCAAGTAGCCGATATTTACAAACACAGATGGCAGATAGAAACAATGTTTAAAAGACTAAAGCAAAACTTTCCTTTAAAATATTTTTTAGGAGACAACCAAAATGCTATTGAGATACAGATATGGTCTGCATTGATTATTCAACTTATAATGCTCGTTATTCAGCGAAAAGTAAAACGTAAATGGGCATATTCAAATATGGTATCTGTTATGAGATTTCACCTAATGACTTACATTGATTTGTTTAAATTCCTTGAAAACCCTAATAAACAATGGATAGAACTAACAACCAAACCACCAAATGTACAACTCAAATTATTTCAATAGACACCTTGCTATTACAGAAATTGAAAAAACAACCCTATTTATGGACATTAATAAACTGTTTTAAGATAATTCGTATTTTAGTCGGACACTAATGATAAAATATCTATAATATAGAGTAATAAAATTGTATGGATTAATAGCACATCTTATCCAATTTAATAAAAAAAGGGTAACATCAATTTTATTTAGTTAAGTTAGGAGTTAACATCCTACTTGTATTTTTACAGGTAGGATGTGATTTTTTTAATAGAATTGTTTTACTTTTCTTAGTTTACTTTCCCAAGTACCAAGTGCAGCTTTGTGTTTTTCAATATTTTTATGAACGTCTTTTACTAAAGGATTCGTATCATCAACATTAGAGAAAAATAGAAGGTTATTTTCCAATTGATTAATCTCTGCTTTAATATCATCAACTTTTTTGCGTAAAAAGTTATGTTCATTATCTAATAATCTCCTATCATTCGAATTTGCTAAAGATTCTAGTTTATTATCGTATTTTAAGAGTTCGGTTTCAGCTTTGCTTATATCCAGTTTATTATATAACCCATCAATAGCTTTATTGAATTTTCCATTAATAAAACGCTTATTGTATGGTACTCTACCTAAAGTTTTCCATTCAGCGATATAGTCTTTTATAAGTGCTAAATTAGTTTTAACATCAGCTGTGACTTCGATAGTTTTAAGTTTTTCCAATAAGGCATTTTTCTTATCTAAAGCTTCAATTTCATCTTTGTTGGATTCGTTTTGAACATCATGAAACTTATTAAAGTAATGGTTACAAGCGTTTTTAAATTGTTTCCAAATTTTATCGCTATCTTTTCTTGGAACATGACCAATATTTTTCCAATCACTTTGAATTTTCTTCATTAAAGGCGTTGTAGTTTCAAAGTCTGTATTGTCCTTGTTCTCATCTGCTATTTTAATAAGGGCTAATTTTTTTTGCAGATTTTCGTACTGGTCTTTTTTTAATCCTTTATAAAACGCATTTTTCTTATGATTAAATTCCCTTACAGCAGTTTTGAATTTTGTCCAAGTTGCCTCATTTACTTTAATAGGGACTTTACCAGCATTAAAAAATTGATTGCGTAAATCTTCAACACTTTTTATCCTTTTTTGCCATATGGAATGATTATTAGTATCATCTTTGGCTACAGCATCTATCTGGGCAATAATATCATTTTTTACGTCAAGATTTTTTTCGTAAGCCTTATCTAATTCCCCAAAATATATTTGTCGCTTTTCGTGTATAACTTTAGTTGCAGCACTAAAGCGTTCCCATATCAGTTCGCGCTGTTCTTTATCTACAGGACCAAGCTCTTCTTTCCAAATTTTGTGTAATACTTGTAGTTCTCTAAAGCCTCTATTGCTGTCATCATCTTGTGCTAATTCTTCAGCACGAGCAATTAATTTTAGTTTTTGTTCTAAATTATGTTTAAAATCTAAATCTCTTAAATCTCGATTTAAATGTAGAAAATCGTAAAAAATTTCGACATGGTGATGATAGTTATTCCATACATTATTATACTTATCTCGCGGAATTGGACCAGCATTTCTCCAGCTTTCTTGTAATGCTTTAAAATGCTTATAAGTGGTGCTAATGTTTTCTTCAACATTTATTAAACCTTTTATTTCGGCTATAATCTCTAAACGATTTTCTAAATTTTCTTTTAGTGATTTTTCTAAATTTTTATAATGTGCGTGACGTTTGTCTCTATAAGTTTTAAAAACACTGTTGAAACGTTTTTTTAATGGGCTATCGAAATAAAAGTCAATGGTATTACCACCTTCAGCAATAAATTCTGCTTTTTTTTCAGCTAACAAAGCTCCAAATTTAGCAGAAAATCCACTTTTTATGGTATCTACTTGAGATTTTATAGTTTGAATTTTTTCGTTTTCAACTAATCTTTCAAGTTCATCCACCAAATCATCCATAGACATGGTATGATAATCTTTTTCTTCAACTTTAGGATGTTTGCTTTTGTCTTCATCTTCAGCTTCTTTTGCATTTTCAGTTTCAATTTCATTTAAAGCTTCATCACCTTCCTTTGGTGTAGTCTCTTTTTTGTTTTCGGGAAGGTCTTTAGTATTATCCTCTGTTACTGTTTCAGTTTCAGCAATTGTTTCTTCGGCAACTTCTTCTTTCTTTTCTACTTCTTCAATATTTTCAGTTGAAGCCTCGTCACCATCTTTTGATGTAGTCTCTTTTTGGTTTTTGGAAAGTTTTTCAGGTGTTTTCTTTGCAACCTTTTCGGTTTCAGTAGTTGTTTCTTCGACCACTTCTTCAATGTCCGAAACAGTTTCAGCTTGTTTCTGTGCAAAATTTTCAGTTTTACCTTCTGCAACTGCTTCTACAGTTATATCTTTACTTTTAGGTGTTTTTATATCTTTTTTTCCATCTGCTTTTAGCAGGTTATCTTTCTCAGACATATCTTTCAATGTTTAGGTTCTCAATCACTTTAATGGTTAAAGATAATATTAACAATTAAAATTACAAAGGTTATAGAGGATTTATGGAGCTTTTGTAGCTAATTCCAAACTTCCCAAGCTTTGTCTGCTTGTAATTCTAACATCTCTAATCCGTTACAGGTTTTAGCGCTTTTAAGCTTACCAATTGTTAAAAATTTGGTTTCTTCTGGATTATAAATTAAATCGTATAACAAATGTGATTTATTAATCGCATCATACGGAATAGGCGGACAAACATTAGTGTTTGGATGTGTGCCAAGCGGTGTGCAATTAATAATAATGTGGTGGTTTTCTATAATTTCGTCGGAAAGCATCTGATATGTAAATGTAGCATTATTTGAAGCTATTCTTGAAACATAACTACATTCAATTCCTAAATTTTTTAAGGCAAAAGCAATTGCTTTTGATGCACCTCCTGTTCCAAGAATAAGGGCTTTTTTGTGATGATTTTGCAAGAAAGGTTCAATAGATTTTTGAAATCCATAATAATCGGTATTGTAGCCAATTAAACTTCCGTCTTTTGTGATTTTTATCGTGTTTACAGCACCAATTTTTTCAGCTTTTTCATCCAGTTTATCTAAATATGGTATTACTGCTTCTTTATAAGGAATGGTAACATTTAAACCTTTGAGGTCTTGGTTAGACTTAACAATATCTATAATTTTGTCAATAGATTCAATATCAAAGTTTTGATATAAATGTGGTAAACCTTCACGTTTAAACTTATTTGTAAAGTATAATTTTGAAAATGAATAATCAATATCTTTTCCTATAAGACCAAATTTAGACATTTGTTTTTCTTGTTTTTTGACCATACCATTCTAATGCCAGAACAATTAATATTCCTAAAATAATATAGGTCATTGCAATTAAAGATTCAGTAGAAAATTCTGGCATAAAACGTTTATAATTTTCTATCACTTTTTCTCCTGTTGAATCTAATAAAAATGAGCCATCTTCAATAGTTTTATAAATGGTTTTTTTCCAAGGCCACACCACACCAAGAGAGCCAATAATAAAACCCATAATAACAGAAAGTGTTATGCTTTTATAATGTTTTAAAACATAACTGATTAAATGCGAAAAGGTAACCAAACCTGCAAAAGAACCAAAAGTAAAAACACCAATTACTTTTAACATTCTTATCCTAACTGGGTTTTCTGTAAAGCTAAAATCACCTGTAAAAACATCGAAAATAGTATCGTAAAGTGCATTAACCGAATCCACTAAAAGCAAAACATAATTTCCTAATAAAATTAAAATAAAAGAACCAGAAAAGCCTGGTAATGTCATGCCAGAAACACTAATAATGCCACAAAAAAACACAAACCAAAGATTATCATTTTCTTTTGCTGGATCGAGGAAACTTATGCTTATTCCTATAGCTATTCCAACAACCAAAGCTATAATTGTTTTAGTATTCCAATCTTTAAAATCTTTGCTTATATAATAAATGGAACCAATAATCATCCCAAAGAAAACACTCCAAACGTACAATTCGAAATTTACAATGAGGTAATCCAGAACTTTGGATACACTAAAATAACTAATAATCATTCCTAAAAAAAGGAGACCTAAAAACCTACCATTTACATAGCGATAAAAACTGTTAAATCTTCCATTAATAATAAGCTTAAAAGCTTTGCCATTAATTTTTTGCAAAGAATAAATAAATTCTTCGTAAAATCCTGCTACAAACGCTACAACACCTCCTGAAACACCTGGAACTTTATTAGCAGCTCCCATGCCAAGTCCTTTTAAAAAAAGAAAAATTTTATCTGAAAGTGTTCTTGTACTTTGCATTTTTAACGTTTTGAGCCTACTTTTTCTAGTATAAAAATAGTTAAAAATCCTGCAATCATCAACATGATAGCTAGAAGTAATTGCGAATCAATACTATTATTAATGTTATATATTGAAATGCCGAAATACTATTTTCTACAACAGTTTTGTAAGTTTCAAAATCATTGGTTTGCTGTTGATAAATGGACAATGTCCCTAAATTAGATATGTCGGAAAAAGGAATTACTGCTCCTGTTTTTTCATTTAAAACAGAAACCGTTTCTTTCCAAGGCCAGATTTTATTCAGCGAACCAAATATAAAACCAGTTAAGATTGCTAAGGTTGTATTGTGATAGTTTTTGAAAAGCCATTTTAAAATTCTACTAAAGCTTAATAAACCAACAATAGCACCAAATACAAACAATGCAATTTTTTTTAAATCAAAATCATGAAATGCATCACTCAAGGTTTTGTAAGCACCTAAAATAACAAGTATAAAAGATCCTGAAATTCCAGGCAAAATCATAGCGCAAATTGCTATTGCTCCAGCAAAAAACAAGAATAACGGATTAGAATTACTTGCTAATGAAGGTAAGCTTGTAATGTAGTAAGCAGCAAAAGCACCAAAGGTTAAAGCGATTATTGTGGCTAAATTCCATTTGGTAATTTGTTTGCCAACAAAATAAATACTGACTGTAATAAGTCCGAAGAAAAAAGACCAGATTAAAACAGGATGTTGCTCAATTAGGAATTTAGCGAGCCTCATAAACGAAACAAAGCTAATGATGATTCCTGTTAAAAGTGTTACAATAAAATTACCATTTAATTGTGACCAGAATGCTTTAAAACCTTTCTTTTTTAAGGTTTTGAGTAATGATAAATTGACATTGCTAATAGTTGCAATTAACTCTTCGTAAATACCAGAGATAAAAGCAATAGTTCCGCCAGAAACTCCTGGAACTGCATCTGCTGCTCCCATTGCAACTCCTTTAAGGGAAATAATAAGGTAATCTAAAAAACGTCTTTGCATTTGCTTTTTATTAGGTAAGGTAGGTAAAGGTATGGAATTTTAGTGTTAAGCGTTTTTAAAATTTTGTCAATATTTCCTTTATCGAATTACGCTTATAGACCGTTGGAAATAATTCTTCGATAATAAAAATATAGTCTTTGTCTAATGCCAAAGCGTTTTTAAGATGAAAACGACCTTTAACAGATTGATTAGTAATAAAATAAACTCCAGCTAGGCGATATTCTACTTCAGCGTGTTCTGAATAGAATTCTGCGGTTTGTATCAAGCTAAAACTAGCTGCTTCATATTCGCCTAAACCAATAAGAATATCTGCTCTTGACAGCCAAGTATCCAACTCATAATTGCCTAGTTCTAATGTTTTTTTATAACCTCTTTCGGCTTCTTCTAAAAAGTTTAATCGCTGATTAATTTGAGCATATAACTTCCAATAGATAACATTTTCGGCATCAATATTTATAGCTTTATTTATGTAATACAAGGCTTTTTGATAATTCTTGTTTTTATTATAAAAATTTGTAATAGCAATCCAACCTTTATCTAATAACGGATCTTCTTCTACTGTTTTATAATAGTGCTGCACTGCTAAATCATCCTGACCTAATTTCTCGTAACATTTACCAATACGCAGCAAAGCAAACGATGTAGGATCGTCAAGAGCTAAAGTAATTTTGTAGTTTTCTATAGCCTCATTAAATTGTTTTAGTTTTTCTAAAACTTTTCCTTTTTCTAGGTATGCTCCTATAAAAAGATCGTCGGATATTATTGCAAAATCAAAGGCAGCTAATGCTTTTTTATAATCTTTAGTATTAATATATTGTTTTCCTAGTTGGTGCCAAGCCACTTCACAATAAGGATTTTTTTGCAAGTAAGTGTCTAAATATTCTATGGCTTCGGTGTTTTGTTCTAAATATTCAAAACAATAAATGGCATTGTAAAGTGCCGAATAATCTTCATAATCTGCTTCCAAACATTTTAAAAAATACAATTTTGCATCTTCAAATTTATCCAAGAATAGATATTCCATGCCAATAAGAGAGAATATATCTGCATTGTATTCCGAAAACTCTAAAGCTTGTTGTAAAATGCTTATTGCTTCTTCGTGATTATCTTTTTTTGATAAAATATTAGCTTTCTGTATAAAAACTTCTTCATTTGTAGGCTCTATCTCATATAACTCATTTAAGAGTTGATCAGCCATTTTTATCTTATTTTCGAAGACAAAAACTTCTACCTGGAATAATTTTAAGCTTATAGATGCAGGATGTTGCTCTATACCTAATTTTATAGCCTTTTTAGCTAAAGCAATTTTTCCAATTTCGAGATAGTGGTGTATAATGTTCTCAAATTCATTCGAGTCAAAAAACAAAACATGGTTTGTTTTTAACATAGATTCAAATTTTGAAAGCGATAAATTATTGTTGTCGTCGTACTGACTAAACTCCATAGAATTTTTTAAAAGTTCACTAGAATAAATGTAGTACTCTATCTGTCATGGTTGTTGTTTTTTTATTCAATGTTTTCAACAAAATAATTAACAGTTTAATTATAAGAAATTATGATTAATTATAAAAAGAATAAAGTTGTCATTGAATTTGATCTAGGACATCAATAATAATGTTGCAACCTTCAATAAGCTCATTGTTTGTAATGGTTAGAGGCGGAGTGACACGAATTGCACGAGGCTCAAAAAGCAGCCAAAACAGGATTAATCCAGCATCCTGACATTTTAAAATAACTTGATTTGCTATGTCTGCTGAAGGAGTTATTAAAGCTAGCATGAGTCCTTTGCCTCTTATTTCGGTAATAAGTGGATGCATAAGATGCGTTCTAATAACTATTTCTTTTTCTAAAGCTCCAGCAATAAGAATGGTTGTTGTAATTTCTTTTAAGGTTGCTAAAGCTGCTGCTGCAATTACAGGATTGCCTCCAAAAGTGGTAATATGTCCTAGTTTTGGATTATCCATTAAACAATCCATCATTTCTTTTGAAGCTGTAAAAGCACCTATTGGTAAACCACCACCAAGACCTTTTCCCGTTACAACAATATCAGGCACACAATTATAGTGTTCGAAACCAAACAATTTTCCTGTACGACCTATTCCAGTTTGTATTTCGTCTAATATTAAAAGTGCACCAACAGCTTTACAACGTTGTCTCACTTTGTTTAGATAATCATTTTCTGGTACAATAAATCCAGCTCCTCCTTGTATGGTTTCTAAAATTACTGCAGCAGTTTTTGTTGTAATTTGTTGTAAATCTGTTTCATTGTTAAATTCGATAAAATTTACATCAGGAATTAATGGTCGGAAAGCTTGTTTCTGTTTCTCAAAACCCATAACACTCATTGAGCCCATTGTATTGCCATGATAGGCGTTTTTAGCTGAAATAATTTGAGAGCGACCAGTAAACCGTTTTGCTAATTTTAAAGCCCCTTCAATAGCTTCGGTTCCAGAATTTGTTAAATAGGTACTCTCTAATGGTTCTGGTAAATGTTGGGCCAATAATTTAGTGAGTTCTACTGCTGGTTCTTGAATGTATTCGCCATAAACCATGACATGCAAATACTTATCTAATTGAGTTTTTATGGCTGAAACAACTTTTGGATGTTTATGTCCCAAACTACAGGCAGAAACTCCTGCGACAAAATCGAGATATGCTTTATTATTTTGGTCATAAATATAACTGCCTTCAGCATGAGAGATTTGCATCGCTAAAGGATGTGGTGTTGTTTGTGCTTGGTATTTAAAAAAATCTGTTTTAATTATCTTCTTTTTTTTCTTTTAGACGATCCTTTCTTGCTATGGTTTTTGCTTCCAGTAATTTTTTTGGAATATTTCGAGTCGCTCTGTTTTCTTTCTTTGATGGCTTATCTTCTTTTAAGGTTTTAGCTTCTTTGTCGGATGCTTTAGCTCTTTTAATTAAAGACTCATCAAAAAATTCTTTTTGCGGAATATAATCTTCCAAACCTTTAATAATAGGAAGGTTTAAAGGAGGATCGTCTTTAAATAAATCTTCAACACTCATTGGACGTTCTTCTTCACGCCAATCGAAACCGCGAAGGACTTTATTGTTCTTTGGGAATTGATCTTCAGGATAAGTATCACCATCAACTTGATTAATTTTTCTAACTTCATCAATCGTATTATTGGTAATCCAAATTTTAATTTTTCCGGATTTAGATTTATCTATGCCTACCAATTCGTTTTTGTCATTTCTTAAATAATAGATGGATTCTGCATTTTTAATAATATCTATTGTATATAACTCATTATCCTTAAATAAACCAAATAGTTTTAACCCTTTGATTTGATTGTAGCCATCTCCAAGCGAATCTTTACTAATAATAAATGAATTATCGAATACTTTTAAAGAGTCTAATTTTTTGGTTTCCGGATTAGAAATTAAATGTATGGTGTCTCCAGTTATTTGATTTTCAATATTCCAAAGGATAGGATTACGTTTAGTAGTGAAAGCATCACTGGAAGAAAATCGACTTATATTAATAAGTTGAGTGAGTCCAGCTTTATGATCAACATGAATGGAGTCTGCTTTACCACTTAAATCCGATTTGTACCATTTGGCATTATAAAATGCTTTAGTAATTCGATGTTCTGGTGGGCCAGTAACTCTAATGGTATCGCTATGTATGTAAATTGAATCGTTTTCCTGAACACTTATAGCCAAGGCACGTTTGGTTATAAAAACAGAATCTTTTTCTCGAAAGACTTCAGCATAATGACCTTTTACAATAAAGTTATTTATTGTGTCCGTAACTTTTATATTGTTTGTGGCTGATGCAAAACTTCGGTTTCGGTCATAATATATGCTGTCGCCTTCAATAATACGATCATCGTAGTCTATCCTTGATTTTTTTACAAAATAACCTACATCATTATTTGTGTCGTAAAACCCTTTTTCGCAATAAATTTTGCTGTCTTCTCCAGTTATTGTTGTTGGTCCATATAAATAAGCATGACCAGATTCAGAATAAAAATCTAACTGTTCAGAATCAATAATATAATCTGGGTTTACCAATTTTACATTTTGTACAAATTGATATTTTTTAGTTTCCATGTAGTATCTTCCAATCTGGCTTGTAATAGTACCAGAAGTATCTTTTACGACTTTCCCTTTAGATTTGTAAAAAGCCTCTTGTTTTACACGATCAAAAAATAAAGTATCTGTTGTGATTACAGAGGAAGGGTCTGTTAACACAACATCTCCACTGGCAAACGCAAGTTTTGTTCGTGCACTATATTCCACATATTTTGAAGTCATAGTTATGGTATCACCTTGTTTAATAAGGACGTTACCATAAGCTTCAATAAAATCTTCTTTAGTATAATGAATAGCTTGGTCACACCACATGATAACACCATCATGCGAAATTTTAACTTGGTTCATATCGTCTCTAGTTAAAATAGTGGCATCAGGATATTTAGCTTCGTCCTTATCTAAAAAGCCAGAATAATCAATTTCAATTCTTCGTCTTTCTTGTGCATACGAAAGACTTGATAGAAGTAATGTAAAAAGTATTAATGTGTATAAGGATTTATGCGGCTTCAAGTGTAAAATATTTCTGGTAAAAATAACTATTATATTATTCTTTTATTGCGAGTTATAAAATATTTAAGATTTATTAATCAGTACTTAAAGTGTGCTAAAGTTACAAGTACTTAAAGTTATTCAATCACTGAAAAATTTGATATATTAACAGCAGATAGATTAGTTTTAAAGAAAAACACCTTAATAATTTCTAAAAGTCAATTTTAGCTAAAAAAAGCACTCACTTTAGGCACTCTAAATACTTTTAACTTTAGGCACTAAAAATAAAATCTATCTAAAAATAGTTTGCTTCCTATCTGGACCAACAGATACAATTTTAATAGGAATGTCTAGTTCCTCTTCTAAAAAAGCGATATAATCGTTTAATTCTTTTGGGAGTTGAGAAGCGTCATCCATTGTTGTTAAATCTTCACTCCAGCCTTTAAACTCGGTATATATTGGTGTTACATTTTCGGCTTCAATATTATAAGGTAAATGTGTAATAACCTTACCTTTATAGTTATATGCTGTACATACTTTTAAGGTTTTAAAACCAGAAAGCACATCGCCTTTCATCATCATTAGTTGTGTTACACCATTTATTTGACAAGCATATCTTAAGGCTACAAGATCTAACCAACCACAACGACGGCTTCTTCCTGTTGTTGCTCCAAATTCTTGTCCAACACGTCCCATAGTTTCGCCATCTTCATCAAACAATTCGGTTGGAAAAGGCCCAGAACCAACTCTTGTGGTGTAGGCTTTAAAAATGCCAAAGACATCACCAATTTTATTTGGAGCTACACCTAAACCTGTGCAAGCACCTGCAGCAGTAGTATTGGATGAGGTTACAAATGGATAGGTTCCAAAATCGATATCCAGTAATGAGCCTTGAGCGCCTTCAGCTAAAATAGATTTTCCTTCTTTTAAGGATTGATGGATATATTCTTCGGAGTCTATAAAGGTTAGCGCTTTTAAAGTTTCGATAGCTTTAAAAAATTCGGTTTCTAACTCATCAAGATTATATTGTAAATCAACTTTATAGAAAGCTATCATACGTTCATGCTTATTCGCTAATGCACGATATTTTTCTTTCCAATTAGTTAATTCTAAATCACCAATTCTAATGCCGTTACGTCCAGTTTTGTCCATGTATGTTGGGCCAATACCTTTTAATGTAGAACCAATTTTTGCTTTTCCTTTTGCAATTTCGCTTGCTGCATCAAGTAGTCTATGTGTAGGTAAAATAAGATGTGCTTTACGCGAAAGACGTAGTGACTTTGTATAGTCTAAATTTTGGTCGTCTAGTTTTTCTAATTCATTTTTAAAAATCACAGGATCTATAACTACTCCATTACCTACTAAATTTATGGCATCATCATGAAATATTCCTGACGGAATAGTATGTAAAACATGTTTCATGCCATTAAAAACAAGTGTGTGTCCGGCATTTGGACCACCTTGAAAACGTGCAATGATATTATAGTTAGGGGTTAGTACATCAACAATTTTTCCTTTGCCTTCGTCTCCCCATTGTAACCCAAGTAGTAAATCTACTGCCATTATGTAATTAGTTATTTGGTTGTTTTTTGGTCCCGTAAAAGTAGAGTGAGTGGTTATGAATATCTATATCAAAAACTTCTTCAATGGTTTTTTTAATAGAATGAATCCTAGGATCGCAAAACTCGATAACTTCACCAGTATCTGTAAGAATTACATGGTCGTGTTGTTTATCGAAATAAGATTTTTCGTAATGTGCTTGATTTTGCCCAAACTGATGCTTTCTTACCAAAGAGCAGTCTAGTAATAATTCAATAGTATTGTAAAGTGTTGCACGAGATACACGATACTTTTTATTCTTCATATTTATGTATAAAGATTCTATATCGAAATGATTTTTACAAGCATATATTTCTTGAAGAATAGCATAGCGTTCAGGAGTTTTTCTGTGACTATTATCCTCTAAAAATTTAGTAAAGACATTCTTTACAATTTCTTGATTTTTATTTTCCTTTTTAACACTCATAATTCTACACAAATTTAAACTAATTTTTAAACTCTGTGTACTTTTTCTATGCCATTAATTTTTTTGATTCTATCCATTAGTTTTTTAACCAAATTGTTGTTTTTTACCACTACAGTTACTTTTCCTGTAAATAAGCCATGATTAGTTTCAAAACGGATGTTTTTTATATTAACATGCATGTTTCCAGAAATGACTTTTGTTATTTCACTTACTAAACCCATGTTGTCTATTCCAGTCATTTGTATGCTTGCTGTAAATTCTTGTTGGGACGAATCTATCCATTTTGCCAGCATTATACGATAGGCATAATTGGATTGTAAGCTTAAAGCGTTAGGACAGTTTTTTTTATGGATCTTAATTCCGTCATTAATAGTTAGAAACCCGAAAACTGAATCTCCAGGAATTGGATTGCAACAATTAGATAATTTATAATCCAGTCTTTCTTCTTCTTTGCCAAACACAAGCATATCAAATTTAGAAGTAATTTCGTCTTTTTCTAAATCAGAAATTTTGGTTGGTTTCCGAATCTTACTTTTAATATAACTCACAAAAACATTACTACGAGAGCTCGCAAAAGCCTTAAGCATTTTGTTGTCTATTGAGCTTATTCCTACACGATAAAATAAGTCTAGGCTTGTTTTTAGTTTAAAATAATTTACAAGTTCGTTTATGGATTTTTCGTTAAGAGAAATTTTAAGTTGCTTTAGTTTACGTCTTAAAATCTCTTTACCTTCTTTAGCAATTTCTTTTGTTTCTTCTTTTAATGAAGATTTTATTTTACTTCTAGCTCTAGATGTTGTTGCATAATCTAACCAGTTAGAGTTTGGTTTGGCTTTATCGGAAGTTAAAATATCTACCTGATCTCCACTTTCCAATGTATGACTTAAAGGCACCAATTTACCGTTTACTTTTGCGCCACGAGTTTTCATACCAACTTCGGTATGGATACTAAACGCAAAATCTAAAGGAGTGGCTCCTTTGGGTAGAGATTTTAAGTCTCCTTTAGGAGTAAACACAAAAATTTCTTTCGAGTATAAATTGAGTTTAAACTCTTCAACAAAATCCACAGCATTTGTTTCAGGATTTTCTAGAGCTTCTTGTAGTTTATTAATCCATTCATCAAGTGTATCGTCTTTATTAGTTTTACCTTGCTTGTATTTGTAATGAGCTGCATATCCTTTTTCTGCAATTTCATTCATCCGTTCGCTACGAATTTGCACCTCTACCCAACGCCCTTTTGGGCCCATTACAGTAATGTGCAATGCCTCGTAACCTGTAGATTTTGGAGAAGAAATCCAATCTCGTAATCTTATTGGGTTTGGTCTAAAATGATCGGTTACAATAGAATAAATTTTCCAAGCAATAAACTTTTCATTTTCAATATCACATTTATAAATAATTCTAACGGCAAACTTATCATACACTTCATCAAATGAAACGCCTTGTTTTACCATTTTACGACGAATAGAGTAAATAGATTTTGGTCTTCCTTTTATTTCGTAATCTAGCTTTTCTTTATTAAGTGATGACTTAAGAATTTTATTAATTTCTTTTATATAAGCGTCTTGTTGTTCTTTACTGTCTTTTATTTTGGTAAAAATGTCATCATATACTTCAGGTTCGGTGTATTTTAAACCATAATCTTCAAGTTCGGTTTTAATATTATAAAGCCCTATGCGATGTGCTAAAGGTGCATAAATGTATAAAGTTTCAGATGCAATCTTAACCTGTTTGTCTGGTCTCATAGATTCCATAGTTTGCATATTATGAAGTCTATCGGCAATTTTAATGATGATTACACGCACATCATCATTTAGTGTTAGTAGCATTTTACGGAAGTTTTCTGCTTGCATGGAAACATCCATATCTTTATTAAGCGAAGATATTTTGGTTAAACCATCCACAATTCGTGCTACTGCTTCTCCAAAGAGTTGCTGTATATCGTCTATTGTATAATTGGGATTATCTTCTACAACATCGTGAAGTAGAGCTGCTGCAATAGAAGTAGCATCCATACCAATCTCTTGTGCTACAATTTTTGCAACAGCAATAGGATGAAAGATATAGGCTTCGCCAGATTTTCTTCGTTGTTCTTTATGCGCATCTACAGCAACATCAAAAGCACTTCTAATTAGTTTTTTGTCTTTCGCAGAAAGGGTTAAGTAACTAACCTTTAATAGCTCTTTGTACTGTTTTGCAATAGCAGCATTTTCTTTATCTATCTCAACATCTGTCATAAAACTAAAGTAGTGTAAAGAATTTTAATGGGCAATAGTTTTGTTTGTGAATTTGAAATTAAAGGAATAAGATTTTTGTTGAGGTTCGTTTAACGGTTTTGTGTATGATTTCGTTGTGTATGCAAGCTCTAAAATAGCAAATAATAACGAAGTAGAAAATCCGAGAGGATTTTCAGAAGTAGGCGAGAAGAAGCAATTACTTATAGCCGTCCTAAGTTTGCTTTCGTTATTTTGTTTCATCCTCGATTAGTTTAATCAACTCTTTTGTTTGAATAATCATTTGAGAATATTTTTCAATCAAAATGTTGGTATTAAAATCTGAAAGTGAAAGTCCATTTCTATAAAGTTTACTTTTTTTAAGAGATTCAAAATCATTCCTTTCAATTTTAATATCTGATTTGTTTTGACCTTTAGATAGTTGCTCTTCAAAATTCTCAATTGATGACTTAAAGTCTACAGAATTGAAAAAAACTTCATAAAGATAACGTTCGTAGTCTTGCTGCATTTCTGCTTCAACAAAGGCGATACTTTTATAACTAGTTTGCATATTCTGAAGCTTGTACTTTATTTCTATGTTAGAAATTAATGACAAATTTCCTGCGTTTAAAAGTTCATCATAAGTATTGTTATTTTGAATGAAAGGATACCATTCAAGAACATTAAGATTGTGATAGTTGAATTTATTTAAATCTACAAGACTATCCATTTCAAAATATTTTAAAACAAATTCAGTGGATCTTAATTCGTCAGTTCTTATACTAATAAAATCATCAAGAGCTTTTAAATTTTGAATTTGATCAATTCTAATATTGATTAAATATATTATCTCTTTATCCCTTGTTTTTTTCTTTTCATTTAAATTGTTAATCTGTAGTGCAATTAAAATTCCAATAACAACAAGAATGATTTCTCCAAGTGCATATTTAAAATACTTTCCAGTTTTTCCTTGTGAAAGCAAATTTCGTCTAATTTTTCTAAAGAATTTTATCATTGGTTAATGGTTTGTCATAATGAAGCACAATATTAAGCTAATCAGAGTTTTAATTATTATAAGTGTCTGTTAAACGAATTTCGACTATTTTTTCGACAAAGTCAAGCTTCTAAATATGTTATAATTTCAAATTCCTAATGCGTTCCAATAGTGTTGGATGCGAATAATGCATAAACACATAAGCAGGATGTGGTGTTAAATTGCTTAAACTATTTTTGGAGAGTTTTTTTAACGATGTAATTAAAGGTTCGGCTTTATAGGTTTGTTTGGCATAATCATCGGCTTGATATTCAAACTTGCGAGAGAAATGATTCATAATTAAACCTGTAATTTCACTTATTGGACTATACAGCATTCCAAAAGCAATTAAACCAATATGAAAACTTGGAATGGCTACACCTAAAGCATTTGAGAGTAATGGGTTTGAAATAAAGATAGATAAGATGTATAACGTTAATCCTGTTAGTAAAATTGAAGATATTAAGTTAAAAATAATATGCTTTTTCTTATAGTGTCCAACTTCGTGAGCTAAAACAGCTACGATTTCTTCGTCTTCTAAATCGTTAATTAAAGTATCATAAAGCGTAACACGTTTTTCGCTTCCAAATCCAGAAAAATAGGCATTGGCTTTGGTGCTGCGTTTAGAACCATCAATCACAAATATTTTATCGAGTTTAAAACCAACAGATTTGGCATAGTCTGAAATTTTATTTCGCAATTCGCCTTCTTCCAAAGGTGTTTGTTTGTTAAATAATGGCACTATTAAACGAGAGTAAAACATATTCATAAAAAGCGTAAATGCAGCAACTGTTACCCAAGCATAGAGCCAAAACAGGTTTCCAGTAAACTCATAAAACCAAACAATGAGTGCTAAAATTCCGCCACCAATAATTGCCATCATGAGCAATCCTTTAATTTTATCTAAAACAAAAGTCTTTTTTGTGCTTTTATTAAATCCGAATTTTTCTTCAATCACAAAGGTTTTATAATACGCAAAAGGCGTTGTAATTATGTCGCTTCCTAGCATAATAATTCCAAAGAAAATTAAGGCTATTATGATGTTGTTGTCGCTATAGCTTCTTGCGATATTATCTACAAATTCAAAACCGTCAAAAAAGAAAAAGGCTAAAGTTAATACTAAAGAAAACAGCGATGTATAGTTAGAGAATTTGTAATTTGTCTTTTTATATGCTTGTGATTTTTTATATTCATCTTCATCGTAAACATCTTGCAATTCTGGTGGTAATGCATCATTAAAATGTTTGGCATTTAATGTGTCTAGAATTTTATCAATGATGAAGTTGATGATTAAAATGGCAATGATTATGTAGAATAAACTTGTTGCACTCATAATTTTGAAATTCCAATATTAAAAATTCCAAATTCCAAACACGTTCATTTGGAATTTAGATTTTGGTTTTTGTTTATTGCGAAATTTTCAGAGAAAATTTCGTTGTCTTTTAGCTTCAAAAATAAGAATTCCTGCAGCAACCGAAACATTCATGGAGTCTATTTCGCCTTGCATTGGTATAATTATATTTTGAGTTGCGTTTTGCAACCAATCATCACTTAATCCTGTAGCTTCTGTACCAACAACAATTGCTGTTGGTTTTGTGTAATCTTGAGTATAATACTCTACTGAAGCCTGTAAAGAAGCACAAAAGATATTAATGTTGTTCTCTTTTAAAAATGAAATGATTTCCAGAGTGCTTCCTGTAGCTATTTGATTGGTAAAAATACAGCCAACACTTGATCGAATAATATTAGGATTGTACAAATCGGTTTTTGGATTAGCAATAATTACAGCATCTACATTAGCAGCATCAGCAGTACGCAAAAGCGCACCAATATTTCCTGGTTTTTCGGGAGCTTCGGCAATGAGAATTAAAGGATTTTTTGTTTTGAAAGAAATAGTTGCAATCGATAAATCTTTAGTTTTTGCAACCGCAATAATACCTTCGGTGGTTTCACGATAGGCTAGTTTTTGGTAGACTTCTTTGGAAACTTCTATAGTGTTGAGTTGTTTATTTGTTAAGTTGTTGATTTGTTCTTCTGAAAATATTTCGGGATAAAATAAAATGGTTTCAATATAGTAATCTCCTTTTAAAGCCAAGGTAATTTCACGTTCACCTTCAATTAAAAATAAGCTAGATTTTTTTCGTCCTCTAGATTTTTCTTTAAGCTGTACTAACTGCTTAATTAAGGAATTTTGAATACTACTGATTTGCTTTGCCATAGTCGACAGCAAAAATATGAATTATATAATGATTCTATCAAACCAAAAAAAGCGAGACAATTGTCTCGCTTTTTTGTTTCATCGAAATAACAAAAAATGTTATTCTCCTTTATACTTATTACTATAACGTTTCCAAAGCTCGGTTTGATGACTTTCTAAACTAATTGCTCTACCATCAATAAAAGCATGCGTTAATATATTTGTACGCATATCTAAAGCGTCACCTTCACTAATAAATAAGGTTGCACTTTTACCAGCTTCCAAAGTTCCGTAATCTGAATCAATACCTAATATTTTTGCAGTATTAGAGGTAATCAGCTTTAATGCTTCTTCTTTATTCATTCCTTGTCCAACAACTTGTCCAGCTTGAAATGGTAAATTACGAGCATTTGCACGTTCCATACCACCACTATTTTGTAAGCCAACAAGAATTCCTTGGTCAACTAAAAGTTTTGCCAACTTATAAGGGAAGTCGTAATCGTCATCATCACTGTTTGGTCTGCTTTGTGTTCTCATTACTAACACAGAAATATTATTAGCTTTTAAAAGGTCTGCAACCTTATTAGCTTGATAGCCACCTACAATTATCATATTTGTGATGCCATTGGTTTTAGCAAAATCTACAGCATCAGTAATTCCTTTTTCATCATTAACATGAACAAATAATTTTTGAGAACCATTAAAAAGACCTTGCATGGCATCATAAGGTAGATTTTTTGTTGCTTTGTTGCCTTTTAGATATGCTTTACTCTCTAAAATAAAAGCATTAATATTTAAAACTTGTTTTGTGTAGTTTTTGTTTGCTTTAAGTCCAGGATCTTCTCCTAACCACCATCGACCACGAGTGAAACTTCTAGGCCAGTTTAAGTGGATTGCATCATCAACTTTTAGAGTAGCGTCTTCCCAATTCCATGCATCAAATTGAACAATAGAAGAGGTTCCTGAAATAGTACCACCTCTTGGAGTAATTTGCCCAATAAGAACACCATTAGGTCGCATACTTTCTACAACTTTAGATTCGGCATTATAAGCAATAATACTTCTAATATGAGGATTCATAGTTCCGATTTCCTTAGTATCATTAGTAGCTCTTACAGCTCCAATTTCTTGTAATCCAAGTGTTGTGTTTGGCGCAATAAAACCTGGATATACATGTTTGCCTTTTGCATCAATAACTTTTCCTTTATAGGCTATTTTTGATGTTAATCCATTAGCACAAGCTGTTATTTTTCCGTTTTCTACAATTATGATACTGTTTTCTATTATTTTACCATTGCCAATATGAGCAGTAGCTCCCACAATAGTGAAAGCTTCTGTTTGCACTGGAGCTGGAGTTTGTTGCGCAAAAGTTAATGTGAGACATAACATTAAAATTGCTGATATATATTTATAATTATTCATAATTAACATTTTTAAGATTAAAGTGAATCACAGTGTAATTCTGGTTTATCTTTCTTTTTAACAGGTTGTGTTTTTAAGCCTTTATTTTTATCTTTTAGCATCATAGAAATAAGTTCGCTTTTCTCTTTCTTAATGTCTTCACGTGATTGTTTATCATGTTCAATATCAAAATAAGTAACACCTTCTATTATTGTTTTTTCGGCTTTAGCATAAACCGATAATGGGTTGTCACTCCACAAAACAACATCAGCATCTTTTCCAACTTTAATGCTACCAACTTTATCATCAATATGTAACAATTTTGCAGGATTAAGGGTTACAAATTTCCATGCATCTTCTTCGCTAACACCTCCATATTTAACCGATTTTGCGGCTTCTTGGTTTAAACGTCTCGACATTTCAGCACTATCGCTATTAATTGCAGTAACAACTCCTACGTTATGCATTATTGCAGCATTATATGGTATGGCATCATTTACTTCAAATTTATAAGCCCACCAATCGCTAAAGGTTGAAGCTCCAACACCATGCGCTTTCATTTTATCGGCAACTTTATAACCATCAAGTATATGTGTAAATGTGTTAACTTTAAAGTTGAATTTATCAGCAACTTTCATCAACATATTAATTTCACTTTGAACGTAAGAATGACAAGTAATATAACGCTCTTTATTTAAAATTTCTGACAAGACATCCATCTCAATATCCTTTCTATAAGGTTTGCCGCTTTTCTTTCTGGCATCATATTCTTTTGCTCTTGTAAAGTAATCGATATATAGTTGTTCAACTCCCATTCGTGTTTGTGGGAAACGACTAAAGCTTTGCCAGTTAGATTGTTTTACGTTTTCCCCCAAAGCGAATTTTATAAATTTTGGTGAGTTTTTATAGAGTAGATTATCGGCAGATTCGCCCCATTTTAATTTAATAATAGCCGAACGTCCACCAATTGGATTGGCCGAACCATGTAAAATTTGCATTGAGGTAACTCCTCCAGCTAAATTTCTGTAAATACCAATATCTTCAGGATTAATAACATCTTCAATGGTTACTTCGGCAGAAGAGTTATGTCCAGCCTCATTTACTCCAGATGTTGCAATATGTGTATGCTCATCTATAATTCCAGATGTTAAATGCTTTCCTGTGGCATCGATAACCTTTGCTCCTTTAGAACTTAAGTTGTTTCCTATTGCTGCTATTTTTCCATTCTTAATTAAGACATCTGTGTTCTCTATAATACCTTCTTTTTCATTAGTCCAAACGGTTGCATTTTTAAATAAAATGGTTTCCTGTTTTGGTAATTCAGAAAAACCATAAGCACCATTTGGATAGGTTAGAGGCATTGTTTTTACATCTTTATCTGTGTCAGGTTTTTCCCCTTTCTTTTTGTCTTCAGTATCTTCTTTTGGAGCTTTTTTAGCAAAGAAGGAAGTTTCATTACCATTTGGAAGAATTACCTTTCCGCTTAAATTTTCTGTATTATTCACTTTGGAAGTAAGCCTAAAATATTCTTGTTTAGTGGTATCTGTACTTGTGAACGTTAGGTTAATCCAATCATCTTTATATGATAATTTTGAACCTAACTCGTTGTCACCACTTTTTACTTTCGATTTCAGTTTGTTTAGTTCTCCTGAAATAGATAAATCATAAGACTTATTCCCAAAATTAAAAGTATAATCACCACGAATATCTTTAACTGTCATAGATTCTAAAACATTTTTATGTCCTTTCACCCAGTTTTCATAAAGTGTTGTTTTCTTGTCAAAAATTTCTCCAGAGGTAATTAAAAAATTCGCATAAGCACCATTTTTTAAAGACCCTAAACTATTCGATTTCCCTAAAAGTTGAGATGGAACAGTCGTTAATGCTTCCAATGCTTTAGTTTTATCTAAACCATATTTTAAAGCTTTTAAAAGATTAGGTTTAAAATCCTTTGGAGATTTTAAAGAATGTGTTGTTAATGCAAAAGAGATTCCGTTATCGGCTAAAGCTTTTGGGTTTGAAGGTTTTTGATTCCATTCTCTCATATCATCTAGCTCTAAAACACTTGCTAAAAATGTATTTTCAACATCATAAGCTTTTGGGAAATTGATAGGAAGGATATATGCAGCATTAGTAGCTTTAATTTCGTTGATGCGTTCGTACTCATCGCCACCACCAAGAATAACATATTGTATGCCAAACTGGTCACCAACTTTGTCAACACGAACATCATTCAACTTACTACCTGCAGCAATGATCTGAACCAGGTTTTTGTTAGTATTTAAAGCTTCTAAAGATCTATCTTTTGCTTTCGAACCACCTTTAGCATACCAATCGGCATCGTAATACATTTGCCTTAATAATGCTAAAGCTCCCATTGTTGAAGTTGGATACGACTGTTTTGACTTTACGCTTTTACTTAATGATAAGTATTGTCCAGAACGTCCATCAATAATACGTTCGGAGTCGCCACCTTCATCTGTAAGCGCAACTAATATACCTGTTCCTCTAACAATACCATCTTGCATATGTGAGTTTACAACACCAAAACCGGCTTTTCTCAATTCGGAAGCTGATTTTTCGTTAAATTTAAAATCGTCAATGGCATCTTGTTCAGGCATGACATGGTCATTCCAATAAAACCCTTCGCGACTTGCGTCATATTGTGAAGCTCTACCACTTCTAGCTGGACGCTTTGGTTTTTCAATACCAAAACCTGAATACATGTCAATAAATGAAGGATAAATACTTTTTCCTGAAATATTTATGATTACAGAATTCTTCGGAATTGTTACTGAAGTTCCTGAAGCAACAACTTTTCCATCCTTAATAAGTAGTGTGCCTTTTTCAATTATTTGAGTTGGCGTGACATAAATTTTCGCATTTGTAAATGCTGTGTAATTTGTGTTCTTTGATTTTACGCCATCATTTTTTGGGAAGTGCTCTTGTGCAATTATCGTAAAACTACACAAAAGCATCATTAAAATAAGATACTTTTTATACATGATTGATTAGTAATAAAATTAGAATTTTAAAAGTACTGATTTTGAACTATAGAAAAACAAATTAAGATTTATTTAACTTTTATTGTTATAGGTTGTCATTAAAATAATTCACAAATAAAGCCACAGCATAATTATAGCTTTCTATACCTTTTTCTTGGTTGTTTGCTTTTAAGAAGATGTTAAATGTACTTTTAAATATAGGTTCTAAAGGATTTTGATAAGACATCCAAAAGTCATAAGATTCCTGATAATTTTTAAGGATGCCTTTATTAACAGTTTCAACTAATTCTTCATAACAACCTTCGTCACGTCGAAACAATTCATTTAAACAATGTCGTAAAGCAAAAATATACCCAGAATATTTAAAGTAAATATCTTCATTGTTAATTGCTGCTAAACCACCAATAAAATTGCTTTCATTTTCAGCAGCATAACCAATTTGGTGTGCTGCTTCGTGCGAAATTGTTGTTGGATATTTATACAACGGAATTAAACCATCTATTTGTGCTTCGTTAGTAAAAGGATTTAAATAACCACTAAAACCCATATACGTTAGTGGTAAACTGTAAATAGAAAGTTTTATACTGCTAGGAGCGTATTCTAGATGTGGATATATTTTAGCTAATGCATCATATCCATTTGCTGTTTTGTTTAAAAGTTCTTTTTTACGATATGGCATTACTATTTTTAGTGAATCATTTTCGCTTATACTTCCATGTGCTTCATTAGATTTATGAATTAATTTTTTGGTGGTAGTTACCAGTTCTTCGGTTGTATATTCATTGTCTATTCCTAATGTTTTATGTAATGGAAGTCTGTAATAATTCATTCCCCAAAACAAATAAAAAGCAAAATACACCAAAGATGCTGCTGCAAAAACATCAATTAACCAAGCTTTAGTGTCTTTAGTTATGCGGTTTCTATTAATGATGAACCATCTAAGAATATAAATTCCTGCAATAGTATATAATATATCTCCAACCGAAAAAGGCAGCCAGCCAAACACATAACGCATGGCTTTTGATGTAAATTGATACAAGCCATTGCTGTAATAGGTTTCTATAAAATCAGGATAATTAGAAAGCAACTTTACAATAAGATATTGAGGAATTATACTTAAAGCGATTATTGTTTTTTTCTTCATTACTGCCTAGTTGGGAATAGTTGATTTTTTATAAAACGTCTTATTTTTGATGATATTTGGATTTCATTTTTATGAAATGATGCCTTTGTATCAAGTGATTAAAAATAAATTCAAAGATTGCAAAAAGAAGCGTTCTTTAATTTTAAGTATTTCCAACGAGTCACTTATTTGCATCTTTCAAAAATACATAATTGTTTTATAAAATTTTGCTTGTAATGGCTACCTTTGTGAAACATTTATAAAAACATTATGAATACTGAAATAAGACAATTACGACCAAAACAACTTTGGAATAAATTTGCAGACCTAAATGCTGTACCAAGACCTTCAAAAAAGGAAGAGCGTGTTATCGCTTTTATGAAAGATTTTGGAAACAAACTTGATTTAGAAACGATTGAAGATGAAGTCGGGAATGTCATCATAAAAAAACCAGCAACTGTTGGTATGGAAGATAGAAAAACTATCGTATTGCAGTCGCATCTCGATATGGTACATCAAAAAAATGCAGATACTAATTTTGATTTTGCCACGGAAGGCATCGAAATGTATATTGATGGAGATTGGGTGAGAGCAAAAGGCACAACGCTTGGAGCAGATAATGGGTTAGGAGTTGCTACCATTATGGCAATTTTAGAAAGTAATACTATTCCGCATCCTGCTATTGAAGCCTTGTTTACTATTGATGAAGAAACAGGAATGACAGGAGCTATGGGTTTAAAAGGTGGATTGTTACAAGGCGAAATCCTTTTAAATTTAGACACTGAAGAAGATGACGAAATTGGAGTAGGTTGTGCAGGAGGAATAGATGTTACAGCAACGAGAACTTATATTGAAGAAAATGTTTCAGAAAATTGTATTGGATATAAAATTGAAGTGAAAGGATTAAGTGGAGGACATTCAGGAATGGACATTCATAAAGGATTAGGAAATGCCAATAAGATTATGAACCGTTTGTTGTTTGATGGATTTGAAAACTTCGGATTGAGAATTTCGGAAATTGATGGAGGAAGTTTGCGAAATGCTATTCCGCGAGAAAGTGTTGCCAATGTTGCTATTGATGCAATTCATGAAACTGCTTTTGAGAGTGAAATGCAAGAACTTGCTCAGGATATTAAGACCGAATTAAAAACTATGGAGCCAGGTTTAGAAATTTTCTTTTCTAGAGGTGAAACACCAACAAAGATTATGGATTTAAGTACGCAAGAAGGTCTAACAAGAGCTTTGTATGCTGCTTACAATGATGTGTATAGAATGAGTGCGGATATTCCTGAACTGGTAGAAACGTCGAACAATATAGCAAGAGTGATTGTTAAAGATGGAAACATTAAAATAGCGTGTTTAACACGTTCATCGGTTGAATCTTCTAAAATGGATTTGGCTAATATGTTACGTGCAACTTTTGAACTCATGGGTTGTGATGTGGAGTTTTCTGGAAGTTATCCTGGATGGACACCAAATATGGATTCGGATATTTTAAAAGTAATGTCTAAACTTTACGAAGATATTAATGGAGAAAAAGCACATGTTGCTGCTTGTCATGCAGGCTTGGAATGTGGCATTTTAGGAACCAATTACCCAGAAATGGATATGATAAGTTTTGGGCCAACTATTCTGGGAGCGCATTCTCCCGATGAACGTGCAAGTATTTCTTCTGTACAAAAATATTGGAAATTTGTGTTAGAGATTTTAAAAAATATTCCCCAAAAATAATTTTAAAACTTCATTATTAAGAGTGAAGCGACGTGTTAATATCACTTAAAAGAAAAAGATTGCCACAATTTTTCAAGAAAAGTTTCGCAATGACATAAACAAAAAAAGCAGCTCCTCATTGAGCTGCTTTTTATCTACTGTAGTTGAGAGAATTTATTTTACAATTTCTATCATTTCTATAATAAAAATCAAATCTGTATTAGGACGTATTTGTCCACGTCCATTTTCGCCATAAGCTAAATGTGAAGGAATGTACAAATAAGCTTTATCGCCAACACGCATGGCTGCTGCACCTTCTTTAAAACCTGCAATCATTTGCGCATCTGGACTTATCTTCATGGTCATTGGACCATAATAACCACTTTCGTCTTTTCGAGGATTATACATACCATATTTTTCTTCAAGTTCTTTTCGGCTAGAATCAAATAATCTACCATCGGTAAAATAACCTTCGTAATGTATTTTAGCACTTTGTCCTTGTTTTGGTTTTACACCATTGCCTTTTGTAATGTAGTGTATCATTAAACCAGAAGCTAATGTAGTTGCCTTACTCTTATAATCGGTAAGGATTGGTAAAATTTCTGCAGCAGCAGCTTCAGTTTTTTCAGCTTTAATTTTTTTTGCTTCTTCAGCTTTTTTACGAGCTTCTTCTTCACGTCGTTTTTTACGTTCTTCAAGTTTAGGTAATTCGGTTTCCCAAACTTTTACAGCATCAAAATTACGAGCATCAAAACCTTGACGAATAATATTTAATTCTTCAATTATAACATCTTCAACTGGTTTATTTCTTGCTGCTGTTTTTACATTAGATATAGTGTCTTGAATCTCTAAACCTAAAACTAATTCTCCAAACACAGTATGTCTATTATCTAAATTGGGTTTTGGAACTTCAGTAATAAAGAATTGGCTGCCATTTGTTGCAGGCCCACTATTTGCCATCGATAAAATACCTGGTTTGTCGTGTTTTAAGGTGTCATCAAACTCATCACCAAAACGATATCCTGGACTCCCAGAACCTGTTCCTGTTGGATCACCACCTTGAATCATAAACTTATCCATAACACGATGGAAGGTTAATCCGTTATAGAAAGGTTTCCCTTTATAAATGCTGTCAACCATTGGGTGATTTCCTTCAGCTAATGCTACAAAATTTGCAACTGTGACAGGTGTCTTTTCAAAAGTAAGTTTTGCTACCATTGTACCTTTATTAGTTACAAACTCTGCAAAAAGACCGTCGCCAAGATCTGGATATTTCTCATTGCAAGAGCTTAAACTTAAAAATAAAATTAGGGCTGTAATTTTCATAGTATGTTTTAAAGTGTTCATTTTAATTTGTTTCTTTTTGGGTTATTGTATTGATTGTTACTTTACATATTATAGGAATGTTTGTTCCTATTTTGTTTTCATCACCATAATAGCCATAAGCTTTATTTGAAGGAAATAAAAACGTGATTGTTTCTCCAGCTTTCATTAATTTTAAACCTTCACGAAGCCCAGAGAATAATTCCTCTTGATCCATTGAATAATTTCGTGTTTTAAGTTCTTCTTTAGTATAAATGGTATTGTTGTTAAAATCTGAAATGCTATAATTAAAGTTTACAAGGTCACCAAATTTAGGCGTTATAGAATCCCTTTCAATTTTTACATTATAATAATACCAAAATCCATTTTGGGAAGCAATAAATTTTTTGTTAGGATTGTTTTTAATTATTTCTTGAATAAGCTCATGTTGTTGGCTATTTATTTTTTTGTTGAGTTCAACAGATTTATCAATATACGAACCAGTTTTTACTGATACAGGTCTTCTTGCTTCAGGTGAGTTACAGCTTGTAAAAGTTAACATAACTAATAATATGGTTATTAGTTTCTTCACTATTTGAGGTCAATTTTATAATTAGGTAATATACTAATAAATTTTTCAATGGTTTCATTTAGACTTATTTCACTACGTCCTCCAGCTGCATTTATGTGTCCTCCACCATTAAAATGATTGCGAGCAAATGTATTTACATTAAAATTGCCTTTTGAGCGGAAAGAAATTTTAACTATACCTTCTTTTTTGTGCTCAATAAAAATAGCTGCAAAAACCACATTTTCTATAGAGAGTCCATAATTTACTACTCCTTCGGTATCTCCTTTTTTAAAATTAAATTGATTTAACTCGTCTTGCGATAAATAAATGTATGCTGTTTTATATTCTGTAATAACTTTTAAATTGTTTAATGCACAACCCAATAATTGAAGTCGTCCATAACTATTATTATCGTAAACATTATCATGGATTTCTGCATTATTAGCACCTTTATCTATAAGGTCTGCCACAACACGATGCGTTGTGCTGGTTGTTGACGCAAAGCGAAATGAACCAGTATCTGTCATAATACCAACATATAAACATGTGGCGATTACTTTATTTATGGCTTTTACATCATCTAACATTTCTAAAAAGTGATATACCATTTGGCAAGTAGAACATATTGAAACGTCAGAATAGACATATTTAGCATAGTCTTCAGGTTGTGGGTGATGGTCTATTAAAATCTTAATAGCTTTAGCTTTTACTAATGCTGGTTCCATACCACCAGTTCTGTTCAAGGCATTAAAATCTAATGTAAAGATAAGTTCAGCATTTTCAATGAGTGCTTTAGATTTAATGACTTCAGACTCATATTGCATAATGGTTTCTTCTCCGGGAATCCATTTTAAAAAATCAGGATAATCGTTAGGAGTGATGACAACAACATTGTGATTTTTTGCTTTTAAATAATGATATAAACCAAGGGTAGAACCAATAGCGTCACCATCAGGATTTTTATGTGGTACAATAACAATACGCTTTGGTGTTTTTAGCAATTGTTTTATCTCAATAATGTCTTTATTTGTCATAAGGCAGCGAAGATACAATTTTTTACTTTTTTTAAGTCTTGTTTTTAACAACTAATTAGCTATTTTGCATTAAATTAAAATCATTAAAATGAATTATTATAAATACCTTTTCTTCTTATTTATAATTCTTGCTTCTTGCAAAACTAACACTAAACAGCAAGATGAAATAGTAAGCCCTCAAGTATCTGTTAATGATTTTATTATTGCCTTTGGTTCATGTAATCATCAAGATGCACCTAACCTTTTATGGAAAGAAATAGAAAAAAACAAACCTAATGTTTGGATTTGGGGAGGAGATATTATTTATGCAGATACTGAAAATATGGGTTTAATGGAGCAAGATTACCAAAAACAGAAAACAAAGTCTGACTATGCAAACTTTATAAAAAATATTGATGTTCTTGCCACTTGGGACGACCATGATTATGGTTTAAATGATGGAGGTGAAGAATACAGCAAAAAGGCAGAAGCGCAAGACTTATTTTTAGATTTTATTGATGTAGAAAAAGATGATAAAAGAAGGCAACAGGAGGGCGTGTATTTTTCAAAAGATTATATAGTAAATGAAGAAACCATTAAAATTATTTTGCTTGACACACGCTATTTTAGAACTGCACTTACTCAAGATACCATTACAAAAAAGAGGTATAAACCTAATGTTTATGGCGAAGGAAGTATGCTTGGAGATACACAGTGGGAATGGTTAAAGAATCACCTTCAAAATTCTAAAGCATCTTTTAATATTATTGTTAGCAGTATTCAGGTTTTATCATCTGAACATGGTTATGAAAGTTGGGGAAACATGACTCATGAAGTCGATAAACTAGAAGATCTTATTAAAGCGAGCAATGCAAACAATGTTATTATTCTTTCTGGAGACAGACATCTTTCGGAAATTTCGAAAAAGAATGTGGATAGTTTGGCTTATCCTTTAATTGATTTTACCTCTAGCGGAATGACACATTCTTATAGTAGTTTTCAAGGAGAACCCAATAAATTTAGAGTTAAAGATGTGGTTTTTCAAAAGAGTTTTGGTGTTTTAAAATTTAATTTTGAAAATAAAACAGTTACCATGCAAATGAGAGGTGAAAATAATGTTTTACAGCAGGAATTAATACAGGCATATTAATACTTGCAAATTTATTTAAAAGCGTTATTTTTGCGCAAAATTATATATAAAATGGCAACAAACAGAACATTTACAATGCTTAAACCAGATTCGGTTGAAAAAGGAAACATTGGTGCAATATTAGAAAAAATTACAGCTTCAGGATTTAGAATTGTAGCTATGAAATTAACGCAAATGACGATAGCTGATGCACAAGCATTTTACGCAGTACACAGAGAGCGTCCTTTTTATGGAGAGTTGGTAGAATATATGACACGTGGGCCAATTGTAGCTGCTATTTTAGAAAAAGATAATGCAGTTGAAGATTTTAGAACTTTAATTGGAACTACTAATCCTGCAGAAGCTGCCGAAGGGACAATACGTAAACTGTATGCTGATTCTATTAGTGAGAATGCAGTACATGGTAGTGATAGTGATGATAATGCTGCTATAGAAGGAGCATTCCATTTTTCTGGAAGAGAACAATTTTAGTTTTAAGAGCTAAAAGTGGCTTAATAAAAAAACCTGAAACATTATGTTTCAGGTTTTTGTTTCAAAAAAAGTTAACTAGTATATGCTAAATTACTTTTACGTTTACTGCGTTTAATCCTTTTTTACCTTCCTGTAGATCAAATTCAACTTCATCGCCTTCACGAATTTCGTCGATTAATCCAGAAATGTGTACAAAGTGGTCTTTGTCTGCTCCTTCTTCTGTGATGAAACCAAAACCTTTAGAATCATTGAAGAATTTTACTGTACCTTTACTCATTGTTAATATATTAAATTAATTTAAGCCGCAAAGATAGTATTAAATTACGTAACTACCTCGTTTTTTATAACTTATCACAAATTTAACAACTTTTACATTTTCAGTTGAGATTATAAAAACAAAAAGCCTTACTATAGAGTAAGGCTTTTTGTGATCGCGACAGGATTCGAACCTGTGACCGTCTGCTTAGAAGGCAGATGCTCTATCCAGCTGAGCTACGCGACCATTTAAGGATTATATCCTGAAATGTTTTGCTGCAAAAAGCTTTGCTTTTTGTCGGGGTGGCAGGATTCGAACCTGCGACCTCCGCGTCCCAAACGCGGCGCGATAACCGGGCTACGCTACACCCCGAATTTAATAAAAGATGAATTTTAAATAAACTTCTAACCCTATTATTTACTTAAATTTCTTAAACGTAGTATATATAAAACTTAAATATTATATTACATCTTTAGAAATAAGGCTGCAAATATATAGCTTTCTTTTGAAAGCAAACAAATATTTATTTGTAAATTCATGACAAATTTTTAACAATGAAAACACAGAAAATAATTGTATCAATATTTGTTTTAATTAGCTTTTTTTCTTGTGCTCAAGATAAAAACCCTACTAATAAAAAACATAATTACGAAGTTATAGTACCTGAACTGTCGATTCCTTGGGGATTTGTATTTCTTCCAGACCAATCTATGTTAATTACAGAAAAAAAAGGAGAACTCATTCATTTTAAAAACGGAAAGAAAACCATTATTAAAGGATTGCCAGAGATTAAAGTTCTTGGTCAAGGTGGTTTGTTAGATATAGAACTTCATCCAGATTATGCAACTAATGGATGGATTTACATCTCTTATGCTTCTCCAGATGGTGAAGGCGAAGGAGCAAATACAGTAATTATGAGATGTAAACTCAAAGATGACACTTTAATTGAAAAGCAAACCCTTTATAAAGCATCTCCTAATAGTAAAAGAGGGCAACATTTTGGTTCTCGAATTGAGTTCGATAATGAAGGTTATTTATATTTTTCTATTGGAGATCGTGGTAATCGAGATAAAAATCCGCAAGATATTACAAGAGATTCTGGAAAAATTTACCGCCTTAACGATGATGGATCTATTCCAAAAGACAATCCATTTGTTAATGAGGCCAATGCAAAAAAAGCAATATATTCTTATGGACACCGTAATCCACAAGGCATGGTTTTACATCCTGAAACTGGCGAGTTATGGACACACGAACATGGACCACGTGGTGGCGATGAAATTAATATAATTAAAGCTGGTAAAAACTATGGTTGGCCTTTAATTAGTTATGGTATAAATTATAGTGGTACTTCCTTTACAGATTATACCGCATTGCCAGGAATGGAGCAGCCTTTACATTATTGGGATCCTTCAATTGCACCAAGCGGAATGACTTTTGTTACAAGTGATATTTATCCTGAATGGAAAGGTAATTTGTTAGTTGGATCTTTAAAGTTTCAGTACTTAAATCGTTGTGTATTAAAAAATAACAAAGTTGTTAAAGAAGAAAAATTAATTGATGGTTTAGGTCGTGTAAGAAGTGTTAGGCAAGGTCCAGATGGTTATATATATGTTGGTGTGGAAAATGTTGGTATAGTTAAAATTATTCCGAAGAAATAATCTTAAATTTGTTGAATCTAAATAACTAAACATGTTTATTATTGGAATTGCTGGTGGAACAGGTTGTGGTAAAACTACTGTTGTAAATCAAATTTTAAATGAACTTCCCGAAGGTGAAGTTGGTGTTATCTCACAAGACTCGTATTATACAGATACTTCTCACTTAAATTATGAAGAGCGTGTAAAGATAAATTTTGATCATCCAAGATCTATAGATTTTAAATTGCTCACTAATCATTTAAAAAAACTTAAAAAAGGGAAACCCGTTCATCAGCCAGTATATTCGTTTGTAAAACATAACCGAACTGGAGATGCCATTTTAACACATCCAAGAAAAGTAATGATTGTTGAAGGTATTTTAATTCTAACTAATCCAGAATTAAGAGAAATGTTCGATATAAAAGTATTTGTTCATGCCGATAGTGATGAACGCTTAATACGAAGATTAAAACGTGATATTTCTGAACGCGGAAGAGATCTCGACGAAGTTCTTTCTCGCTATCAAAATACTTTAAAACCAATGCATGACCAATTTATAGAACCTATGAAAGAGTTTGCAGATATTATAATTCCAAACAATAAATACAACACAGTAGCCGTAGATATTGTAAGAACTATTATTAATGAAAGATTATAAATGTCTAAATCTCAACATAAATATAAGCGTTTAATAAAGCCTTTCAAAAACATTTTCTTCCTTGTATTAATTGTTTTTTCTGTTTGGATGCTTTTTTTTGATAGCAATTCATGGCTTATCCATAACGAATTAAATAATGATATTGAAGATTTAGAAGAAGAAAAAAAGTATTATAACAAAGAAATTGAAAAAGATAATAAAGAGATTAAAAAATTGAGTGACGAAGAAGGTATAGAAAAATATGGTCGCGAAAAATATTATATGAAAAAGGATAGTGAAGAAATTTATTTAATCGAATACGAAGACAGCATTGTAAAACAAAAAGAGGATGAGTAAATCATTGTTTGATGAGTTTGATGGTGTTTCAGCAAAAGCATGGAAACAAAAAATCCAGTTAGATTTAAAAGGAGCCGATTATAACAAAACCTTAATTTGGAATTCTCCTGAAGGCATAGACGTAAAACCATTTTACCATGCTGATGATTTTGAAAAACTTCCAGAAACTTCTGCTACCAAAGCAACATCATGGAAAATTTGTCAAACCATATATGTTTCAGATTCAGAAAAAGCTAATCAAAAAGCATTAGAAGTATTAAATCGTGGAGCAGATAGTATTAAGTTTATTATTCCCTCAAAAGATGTTTCAATCGAAACCTTACTCAAAGAAATTGACTTGTCTTCTACTCAAACTCATTTTGAATTACAGTTTCTTTCAGAAGAATTTGTAAATCAGCTTTTTGTCATTCCTGCTAAGGCTGGAATCTATGTTTATACAGATATTATTGGCAACCTTGCTAAATCTGGAAATTGGTATTACAACCTAAATAAAGACCATAATATATTAGAATCTATTATTAAAAACTCTACTTCAAATAAATCGTTTATAAGTGTAGATGTTTCTTTATATCAAAATGCAGGAGCTAATATGGCGCAGCAATTGGCATACGCAATGGCACATGCAAATGAATACTTAAATCATCTGGATAACGTCAATGCGAGTAAAACGAAGCAATCTCTTCAAATTACCTTTAACGTTTCAATCGGCACAAACTATTTTTTCGAAATCGCAAAACTTAGAGCATTACGCATACTATGGAAAATTTTAGCTTCCGAATATAATTTTAATTCAAGTTGTCACATTATTACCACGCCAACAAAACGCAACAAAACATTATACGATTATAATACCAATATGCTACGTACTACAACCGAATGTATGAGTGCAATACTTGGAGGAGCAAATACAATTTGTAATTTACCTTATGATGCGATTTATCATAAAGACAATGAGTTTGGTGAACGTATTTCTCGAAACCAATTATTAGTGCTAAAACATGAGAGTTATTTTAATAAAGTAAATAATCCAGCGGATGGTGCTTATTATATTGAAACCTTAACACAGCAAATGGCTGAAAAAGCATTGGTGTTATTTAAAGATATTGAAGCCAATGGTGGATTTTTAAAACAACTTAAAGAAGGTACTATTCAAAGAAAAATAAAAGAAAGTGCTGAGAAAGAACAAGAACTATTTAATAATGGAGAAGACATTTTATTAGGAACCAACAAACATCCCAATCCAAATGATAAAATGAAAAATGAATTAGAACTTTATCCTTTTGTAAAACAGAAAAAGAGGAAAACACTTATTGAACCAATTATAGAAAAACGATTAGCTGAAACTTTAGAACAAAACAGATTACAAACTGAATAAAAAAAATACTTATGAAAACATTAATCAAGCTACTTATAGTAATACTTGTTATTAATTTATCTAGCTGTAAAAAACCATTAGAATACAAATATTCCGATAAAGATGATTTATTTGAATGTGAATCCATAGACATGGTCTTAATAAAAGAAGCCTTATATACTTTTGAAGACTATATAACCCAATATTATATTGCTGAACCACCAAATACACTTAGCAAAGGTTATGCCTTTTATAGGGAGATTGCTTTAAGAGACCTGCAACCTGCTGTAGAACTATTTGACGATCACTTAATTCAATTAGTAAAACAACTAAAAAAAGAAAATGAACTTTGGATTGTTTCTAAAGACAAAACAATTCTTAATTACAATCACCCAATATTGTTATGTATTGCTAAAAACATAAAGGATGAAGGAATTAATAAAACCCTTAATGTATTATTAGAAACCAAATCGTTTCGTACTGAAATATTTTTACCAACATTTTTAATGGAAACTCAAATATTAATAGACGATAAAGCATTGGCTACATATTTTGCTTTAGAAATGTTTTATGCTAGAGTATTAAACGTAGATTTTGATAATATAAAAAGAAAAGAAGAGGCTAATAGTAACAAAAATGATTATTAAATTTAGTTTGATGTCACGCAAAAATCTTCAACATATTACAATAAAGCCTGAAGTTAAAAGACAGAAGATTGAAGCCACTGAAACTTTTCAAACTGCTGAAAATATTCTAGTTAAATCAAACTACACCAAAGAAGATGTCGCAAATTTAAAACATCTCAACTTTGTTGCTGGTATTGCGCCTAACCTTCGTGGACCTTATAGCACAATGTATGTTCGAAGACCTTGGACAATCAGACAGTATGCAGGTTTTAGTACTGCCGAAGACAGCAACGCATTTTACAGACGAAATTTAGAAGCTGGACAAAAAGGGCTTTCAGTTGCATTCGATTTAGCAACGCATCGTGGTTATGATAGTGATCACGAACGGGTTATTGGTGATGTCGGAAAAGCTGGAGTTGCTATAGATTCGGTTGAAGACATGAAAATTCTCTTCGACCAGATTCCTCTCGATAAAATGTCGGTTTCAATGACTATGAATGGAGCAGTATTGCCAATTATGGCATTTTATATTGTCGCAGCAGAAGAACAAGGCGTAAAACCTGAACAACTTTTGGGAACCATTCAAAATGATATTTTAAAGGAGTTTATGGTAAGAAATACATATATCTATCCACCTTCTCATTCTATGAAAATTGTTTCAGATATTTTTGAGTTTACCAGCAAGAATATGCCAAAATTCAATAGCATTAGTATTTCTGGTTATCACATGCAGGAAGCAGGAGCTACTTGCGATATAGAATTGGCTTACACACTTGCAGATGGCATAGAATATATACGAAAAGGATTAGAAGCAGGAATGGACATCGATACTTTTGCACCTCGTATTTCATTCTTTTGGGCAATTGGCATGAATCATTTTATGGAAATTGCTAAACTGCGTGCTGCTCGTATGCTTTGGGCAAAATTAGTAAAGCAATTCAATCCTAAAAACCCAAAATCGTTAGCACTTCGTACACATTGCCAAACTTCTGGTTGGAGTTTAACAGAGCAAGACCCTTTTAATAATGTGGCACGAACTTGCATTGAAGCTACTGCTGCTGCTTTTGGTGGCACACAAAGTTTACATACAAATGCATTAGATGAAGCCATCGCTTTACCAACAGATTTTTCGGCAAGAATAGCAAGAAATACACAAATATACTTACAAGAAGAAACCAAAATCACAAAAACGGTCGATCCTTGGGCAGGAAGTTTTTATGTAGAAAGTTTAACAAACGAGATTGCTCAAAAAGCTTGGTCGCTCATTAAAGAAATTGAAGAATTGGGTGGAATGACAAAAGCCATTGAAGCTGGAATACCCAAAATGAGAATCGAAGAAGCTGCAGCTCGCAAACAAGCTCGTATTGATTCTGGTAAAGACATTATTGTTGGAGTAAACAAATATAGATTAAAAGAAGAGGAACCTTTACATATTTTAGAAGTTGATAATCAAACCGTTCGCTCACAACAAATAGAACGATTAAATAGAATAAAATCTGAAAGAGATAGTAATAAAGTTAAACAAGCATTATCAAGATTAACCGAAGCTGCTAAATTTTCCTTAAATTCGAATGATCCTAATGCTAAAGAAAACCTAGAAATAAATTTGGAAGACTCTCACTTTCGTGAGGATTATAATTTATTAGCTTTAGCAGTTGAAGCTGCTCGAGAACGAGCCACATTAGGTGAAATTAGTGATGCGCTTGAAGCAGAATTTGGACGTTACAAAGCACAAATAAAATCATTTAGCGGAGTGTATAGTAAAGAAATAAAAGACGATAGTTCCTTTAAAAAAGCAAGAGGACTTGCTGATAAATTTGCAGAGCAAGAAGGCAGAAGACCACGTATTATGATTGCCAAAATGGGACAAGATGGTCATGATCGTGGTGCAAAAGTTGTAGCCACAGGTTATGCAGATGTTGGTTTTGATGTAGATATTGGTCCACTGTTTCAAACACCGCAAGAAGTAGCCAAACAAGCTATAGAAAACGATGTACATATTTTGGGTGTATCTTCTTTGGCAGCAGGACATAAAACTTTAGTGCCTCAAGTAATAGAGGAACTTAAAAATTATGGTCGAGATGATATTATGGTTATTGTTGGTGGAGTCATCCCAAAACAAGATTACCAATATTTATTCGATGCTGGAGCAGTAGCTGTTTTTGGCCCAGGAACTAAAATTAGCGATGCTGCGATTAAGATTTTAGAGATTTTGATTGATTAGTTAGTTTGATTCTTAAATAAAAAACTAATATCTTCGTTTAACATCAGATATAATCAATTAACACAGACTATATCAAACCTTTACCAAACAGTTGAAAACCAATCTTAATATAATGAAAGAAATTCTTATCCTGACAGGAGCTTGTGGAGTTGGAAAATCAACTATTTCGAAAAAATGGGCGAAATTGAAAAAAGGAGTGGTAATAGAATCTGACTATTTTAGGAACTGGATATATAACGAAATCTACGACAAATTTTCAAAAAATGAGGAAATGTTGGTGGCGAATTTGACCTTTGTTTCGGCTAAAGAATATCTAAAACATAATATGTCTGTTGCAATAGAAAACGTTTGGACTCCTTTAGGATTGGATAAACTCAAAAATGCCTTTGAAAATGAATTTGGTAATGTGGACATAAAATTTGTCTGGTTAAAATGTAATTTGGAAGAAAATCATCGAAGAGATAGATTGCGCGTAACTGAAAACCAAATGAAAGACAGAGTAGATATTGTCAACGCTGAACTTTCGGAATATAAATGGCCCGAATACCTAAATATTTTAGACACGACCAACTTGACCGAAAAGGAAACATTAAATTGGATAGTAGAGATTTAGTCTAAATCGAATGCAAACAAACCTATTAGTAACAATAGCTATAATTTAGTGTGGTGGTTTAAGTCTACTTGTAAAATCCACAGGATTTTCCTCTGGCTTGGTTTCTTAATATTAAAAATCCTCTCGAATTTTCATGTAACGAAAACGTAAACAAACACGATAAATGAAACCCCAAAAAAATGAGCTATACAAAAAACACACTTCGCTTCAATGCTATAGTTGTTTTAAGATTTCAATTAATCAAATAAAGCTTATCACATAGCAACTTACCATATAGCAACTTACTATCTTGTAAGTTAATATTTTTTACACTATATTTGTTTAAAACCTAACAGAATGACTTTGCCCTTTAAATTTGGAAAAGTAATTGAAGCTTCTTTTTTCATCAACAGAACAGAAGAAATTGCGTTTCTAAAACAAAACATATTATCTAGTATTAATGTAACTGTAATCTCGCCAAGGCGTTGGGGAAAATCATCATTAATAATAAAAACGACAAACTTACTCGCAAAACAGCATAAACACTTGCGGTTTTGCTATATAGATTTGTTTAATATAAGAAATGAAGCAGAATTCTATAATGTGTTTGCTTCAGAAGTTTTAAAAGTATCCTATTCAAAATGGGAAGAACGTCTAAAAAGTATTAAAACATTATTCAAACAAATCATTCCTAAATTAAGTATTGGTGTCGATTCTAATTCAGATATTTCTATAAGTTTTAATGTTGAAGATGTGCAAAAAAATCCTTCAGAAATTTTAAACCTTCCAGAAACTATTTCAAAAGCAAAAAATATACAAATTGTAGTTTGTTTAGACGAATTTCAAAACATTGGACATTTTGACAACCCTTTAGAATTTCAGAAAAAATTAAGAGCGCATTGGCAACATCATCAAACGGCTTCTTATATTATTTATGGAAGTAAACAACACATGATGATGGATGTTTTTGAAAACAAATCCATGCCTTTTTACAAGTTTGGTGAAGTCCTATTTCTTTCTAAAATCTTAAATATACAATGGCAAAAATATATTGTTAAAAAATTTAAAGCCACAGATAAAGTTATTGATAAAAAATTAGCTTCTCAATTAGCCAATTTAGTAGATAATCATTCTTATTTTGTTCAGCAATTCGCCAATACAGTTTGGTTAAACACAAAACTTAATTGCACAGAAAAGATAATTGATGATTCTCTTGTACAACTTTTTAATCAATATGAAATGTTATTCATTAAGGAATTAGATAATTTAAGTAATCCTCAAGTTAATTTTTTAAAGGCTGTTTGCAATAATGAAAAAGCATTAAGTGGAAAAAAAACAATAGCAAAATATAACTTGGGAACATCTGGTAGTGTTGTAAAAATAAGAAAAGCCCTAATTGATAAAGAAGTTATAGACAATCATAACAAAACCATAGAATTTATGGATCCACTATTTAAACTTTGGTTTAAAAACCGATATATGCAATAGCGAGTTGATATATTAAATCATTACTGTCCGAAAAAAAATGTAAGACCGCTCCTATGTTTGTAAAAGTATAAATTTATTAATTATAGATTTGCATATTAGAGTGAAAAGAATGAGAGTACATAGACCGCTAAATAACTCTTGAAGTATATTGAAGCGAAGAAACCACCTCATTCTTTTTTATCTTTTAGAGTTTGAACAGAATGTAAGGAATAGTTATTTTAATTATATCCAGAATATCCAACTAGGAGAAAAAACGAAAATTTAAAAAAGTAAAAAAGCAAGGTGTCTCTTTTAAAAAATGCTAAATCTATTACTATATATAGCTTTTAAGCGTTAACATAAATTTTAATCGGACATTACTGATATTAAATATAGCAAATAAAACAAATCAACTATTCTGCAAAAACAGTCCACTGTTTCGTCATTGAAATTCTAGTAAGAAATAATAACAAATATCTAAAAATTAACCTGTTTAGCATATTTAAGGATGAGAAAATGTTAATTTTTTATTAACTCCTAAAATTAACGTGATTGTATTGCGCCTTTTCTTACGAAAGAATGTATATTGCTCTCCTTTTTAAGCCCTTATATGAAAATAAATTGAATTTAATATTGCTTCAAATAATAAAATAGAATCTTATTTATAAACAAACATCCATATATATTAAAATTTATACGCTATAATATTGCGTTAACAAAAACCATTATCTATGAATACTAAAAAACAACTACTAAGTTATTGCTTCCTATTTTTTTCAATAGCACTTTTTTCTCAAAACTCTGATATAAATAAATCGGAAACTGAAATTACAGAAACTAAAATTCCCATCGATCCAAATGTGAAAGTTGGAAAATTATCTAATGGACTTACTTATTATATTAGAAACAATGGTAAACCTGAAAATAAAGTAGAACTCCGTTTGGTTATAAATGCTGGTTCAATTTTAGAAGATGACAATCAATTAGGGTTAGCTCATTTTATGGAGCACATGAATTTTAATGGAACCAAAAATTTCAAAAAAAATGAGCTTGTTGATTATTTACAAGGCATAGGCATAAAATTTGGCGCAGACCTTAATGCTTATACAAGTTTTGACGAAACAGTTTATATGTTACCAATCCCAAGCGATGATCCTGTAAAATTAGAAAAGGGATTCCAAATTTTAGAAGATTGGGCGCATAATGCAATGCTAACAGATGAAGGAATAGATGATGAACGAGGCGTTGTTTTGGAAGAATACAGAGTTAGATTAGGACCAGACAAACGAATGATGCAGCAATATTTACCAAAACTAATGTATGGCTCTAAATATGCTGAAAGACTACCTATCGGAACAAAAGAAAATCTTGAAAACTTTAAATATGAAGATGTAAGAAGTTATTATAGAGATTGGTATCGTCCAGATTTAATGGCTGTTATTGCTGTTGGAGATTTAGATGTTGACGTATTAGAAGCAAAAATTAAAAACCATTTTGGAAATATTGCTAAAGCAGAAAACCCACGAAAAAGAGAATCATACAAACTTCCAAACCACGAAGAAACTTTTGTAACTATCGCAACAGATAAAGAAGCTGCTTTTTCACAGGTTCAAATAATGTATAAAGATCATTTTGATGCTCCAAAAATTGAAACCATAGAAGATTATCGAGAAAGCATTGTTAGAAACCTATTTAGTGGTATGATTAACAATAGATTATCCGAATTAACAAACAAACCAAATCCTCCTTTTGTATTTGGATTTTCAAATTATGGAAGTACTTTTTCGAGATCAAAAAACGCATACCAAAGTTTTGCAATGACTAGTGAAACAGGTCATTTAAACGCTTTAAAAGCTTTATTAGAAGAAAACGAACGTGTTAAACGTCATGGCTTTCAAGAAGGAGAATTTAGTCGTGCAAAAAAGAATATTTTAGCCAGATTAGAAAAACAATATAAAGATCGTGAAAAACAAGAAAGCGCTAGAATTGTAGGACAATACATTAATAATTTTTTAGGTAATAATCCTATTCCTGGAATAGAATGGAAATTTAATACTACAAAAAAATACATTTCAACCATTAAACTATCCGAAATAAATACTTTAATAAATAGCTTTATTCACGACGATAACAGAGTTATTATTTTAACAGGACCTGAAAAAGAAGGACTAACTCCTGTTACAGAAACCGAAATATTAGAGCTGTTAAAAACTGTACAAACCTCAAACATTGAACCTTATTTAGACGAGTCTGTTAGAAAAAATCTTGTTGAAAACCTATTGCCAGAAGGCTCAATAATCAAAACTGAAAAGAATGATGCAATTGATGCTACTACTTTTACTTTAAGCAATGGCGCAATTGTTACTTACAAAAAAACTGACTTTAAAAATGATGAAGTTTTGTTTGAAGCTACAAGTTTTGGAGGTACGAGTTTATATACTGACGAAGAACATCTTGCCACCACTTTTGCAAATGGTGGACTTACAGAAGCAGGAATTGGAGGATTGTCTAAAGTAGATTTAAGTAAAATGATGAGCGGTAAAATTGTAAGCGTTAGACCTTACATTCAACTCGTAACAGAAGGATTTAGAGGTCAAGCTGCTCCAAAAGATTTAGAAACATTATTTCAACAAGTATATCTTTATTTTACAGACTTGAATAAAGACGATGAAGCCTATCTATCTTTTATTACCAAACAAAAAAGTTTTTTGGGCAACCTTATGGCAAACCCACAGTTCTATTTTTCTAATGAAACTGGAAAATTCAGAAACAAAGGAAATAAACGCTTTACAGGATTCCCAACACCTGAAAAGATGGACAATGCCGATTACGATTTAGCATATAAAAAATACAAAGAACGATTTGCTGATGCTGGAGATTTTAATTTTTATTTTGTAGGAAATGTTGATGAAGCACAACTAAAAACGTTCGCAAAAAAATATATTGCTTCGTTACCTTCAACCAACTCTAATGAAACATTTAAACCTACAACGTTTAGAGAAAAAGACACTTACAGAAAACAAATAGTAAATCGCGGAAAAGATCCAAAAAGTCAGGTTACTATAAATTGGAGAGAAGATGACATTGAATTCTATTCAAAGAAAAAATTAGAAATTATGGCACTTGGCGAAATTTTAACCATAAAACTAATTGAAAAACTTAGAGAAGAAGAAGCTGGAGTTTATGGAGTTGGCGCAAGAGGAAGTTTTAGGAAAATCTCTTTTACAGGAATAGATTTTACCATTTCTTTCCCTTGTGGGCCAGAAAATGTGGATAAACTCATTGCAGCAGCATTAGCAGAAGTTGAAAAAATAAAAAAAGATGGTCCTACTGAAAAAGACCTTGCTAAAGTAAAAGAAACTTACTTACTTAAATATAAAGAGAACCTAAAGAAAAATCGATTTTGGTTAACTACTTTTATCACTGCGCAAAACGAAAGTGGAAACGTTTCAGATGTGCTAAAAAAAGAAGAAGCTATTAATGCTTTAACTAAAAAAGATATTCAAAATGTGGCTAATGAGTTTTTAGATGAAAATTATTTTTTAGGCATTTTATTACCAGAAGAAGACTAATTTTTAAATAATTAAAGCAAAAGGTGGTTTTAAAGAACCACCTTTTTTGTTGACCATTTGTTAACAAGTTCCATTTTAAAAACCCACAAATAATTGTATTTTTACGCTGAACTTTTCAATATTATTTTAAGATAAGTTTATATATAAAAACCAAATCATTTAATGGGTAAAATCATTGCTATTGCCAACCAAAAAGGTGGTGTTGGAAAAACCACAACATCAGTTAATCTGGCTGCTTCACTTGGAGTACTCGAAAAAAAAGTTTTGTTAATAGATGCCGATCCTCAAGCCAATGCAACTTCTGGACTTGGGATTGATGTAGATAGTATAGAGATTGGTTCTTATCAACTTTTAGAACACGCTGCTTCTGCCGAAGAATGTATCATTAAAACGAGTTCTCCAAATGTAGATATCATTCCTGCACATATAGATTTGGTCGCTATTGAAATTGAATTGGTAGATAAAGAACAAAGAGAATATATGCTTAAAAAAGCAATTACGCACTTAAAATCGGCTTACGATTATATTTTAATAGATTGTGCACCTTCTCTTGGTTTGCTTACGCTTAATGCATTAACTGCTGCTGATGCTGTTGTAATTCCGATTCAATGTGAGTATTTTGCTTTAGAAGGTTTAGGTAAACTATTAAACACCATTAAAAGCGTTCAAAAAATTCATAATCCAGAACTTGATATAGAAGGTTTACTACTTACCATGTACGATTCTCGATTACGATTATCTAATCAAGTGGTTGAAGAAGTTCAAAAGCATTTTGACGATATGGTATTTAAAACTATTATACAACGTAATGTAAGTTTAGGTGAAGCACCAAGTTTTGGTGAAAGCATAATTAATTATAACGTAAGTAGTAAAGGTGCTGCGAATTACTTAAGTTTGGCTAAAGAAATTATCAATAAAAACAGAGATTAATGGCGAAGGCAACCAAAAAGCAAGCTTTAGGTAGAGGCTTGTCGGCACTTTTACAAGATCCTTCAAACGATATTAAATCGATTCAAGATAAAAATGCCGATAAAGTTGTTGGTAATATTATTGAATTAAATATTGATTCTATTGAAGTAAACCCATTTCAACCTCGTACTAATTTTAATGAAGAATCTTTACGGGAATTAGCCTCATCAATTAAAGAACTTGGTATTATTCAACCCATAACAGTAAGAAAAATAGGATTTAACAAGTACCAATTAGTTTCTGGAGAACGCCGTTTTAAAGCTTCAAAAAATATTGGTCTAGAAACCATTCCTTCATACATTCGTATTGCTAACGATCAAGAATCGCTGGAAATGGCTTTGGTAGAAAACATTCAACGTCAAGATTTAGATGCCATTGAAATTGCTTTATCCTATCAACGCTTAATTGACGAAATTAACTTAACACAAGAACAAATGAGCGTTCGTGTTGGTAAAAAACGTTCTACTATTTCTAATTACATGCGTTTGTTAAAACTTGATCCTATAATTCAAACTGGAATACGAGATGGTTTTATATCAATGGGACATGGTCGCGCTATTATTAATATTGAAGATCAAAACAAACAGTTAGATCTTTATGAGAAAATTTTATCTCAAAAATTATCTGTTAGACAAACCGAAGATTTAGTTAGAAACAAAAAGGGAAACAAAGTCGTTTCTGCACCAAAAAAAGAAGACCTTCCCAAGTATATTAAAAAAGGAATCAAAGAAATTTCTGAATACTTTGGACATAAAATCAACGTTAAAGTTTCTAAGAATGGTAGCGGAAAGATTACGATTCCATTTCATTCTGAAGAAGATTTTAACAGAATAAAAAAATTGGTTCAACGTGCAAAGTAAATTTCTCTTAATATTAGTAATCTTTATATTTCCCTTTACAGTCAATGCCCAAGAAGACAACACTGAAGGCGAATTAGGAGTAAATATTGTCGTTTTAGACTCTACATCTAGACCTCCAATAAATCCTTTGTCTCCTGCTAAAGCTGCATTTTATTCTGCATTACTTCCTGGATTGGGACAAGCATATAATAAAAAATATTGGAAAATCCCTATAGTTTACGCTGCTTTGGGTACTGGAGTTTATTTTTATTTAAATAACGATAAAGAATACAAACGTTATCGTGATGCATACAAAAATCGTTTAGCTGGATTTGATACTGATGAATTTTGGGGAATAGATGCTTATGAAAACCCTTTATCTACACCACAAATTTCTAACGAAGCACTTATTAGAGCACAGCGTACTTTAAGTCGTAACAGAGAGATTTCTATACTTGTAACCATAGGTATTTATGCTTTAAATGTTATTGATGCCAATGTAGATGCTCATTTATTGCAATATAATGTCGATGAAAATTTAGCTATAAAACCTCACTTTAATTTCAACGAATTAGATGCTACTACAAATTTAGGACTAACTTTAAATTTTCAATTTTGAAAATAGCATTACTTGGTTACGGAAAAATGGGAAAAGTTATAGAGCAAATTGCTTTACAAAGAGGTCATACTATTGTTTTAAAAGTAGATGAACATACGAAATCTTACGATATTTCCCTAGCTGATATTGCCATAGATTTTAGTGTGCCTAGTGTTGCGGTTGCTAATATATCTAATTGTTTGCAACATGGTATTCCTGTTATTTCCGGAACAACAGGCTGGTTAAAAGATTATGATACTATAATTGAGTTATGTGAAGCAAAGAATGGAGCATTTATATATGCTTCAAATTTTAGTTTAGGTGTGAATATCTTTTTTGAACTGAATAAGAATTTAGCTAAAATGATGAAAAACTTATCTCAATATAATGTAAATATTGAAGAAATCCATCATACTCAAAAACTGGATGCTCCAAGCGGAACAGCTATTACTTTAGCTGAAGGCATTATTGAAAACTCTAATTATAAGAACTGGAAATTAGACACCAATGTTGAAGCAAATGAAATTCCTATCGAAGCAAAACGCATAGAAAATATTCCTGGAACACATAGTGTTAATTACAAATCTAAAGTAGATGCAATAAACATTACACACACAGCACATAATAGAGATGGATTTGCTTTAGGCGCTGTTATTGCTGCCGAATGGCTACTTGATAAAAAGGGTGTTTTTACAATGAATGATGTGTTAAATATTGGTTAAGATGATTTCAAATTGTAACAACAAAAACCAAAATAATACTAACTAACAAAATACAACGATTATGACATTTATGCAATGGTTTATATTTTTCTTGATAATTCAACTTATACATGGATTAGGCACGTGGAAATTATACATTAAAGCAGGACGACAAGCATGGGAAGCATTTATTCCGGTTTATAATGCTATTGTATTAATGAAAATATTAAATCGTTCCGTTTGGTGGACGGTTTTACTATTCCTACCAATTATAAATCTCATTATGTTTCCTGTGGTTTGGGTAGAAACTGCACGAAGTTTTGGCAAAAATACATTTTTAGACACTTTTTTGGCTGTTGTTACTTTAGGTTTCTATAACTACTATTTAAATTACTTTTTAGATCTTGAACATGTAAAAGATAGAAGTCTTCATCCTAAAAGTAATGCAGGAGATTGGGTGAATTCTATATTATTTGCTATTGTAGCAGCAACTTTAGTTCATACTTACTTTATTCAACCTTATGTAATTCCGTCGTCATCTTTAGAAAAATCATTATTAGTTGGAGAGTTTCTTTTCGTTAGCAAATTCCATTATGGTGCTCGTGTACCAATGACCACAGTTGCAGCTCCAATGGTTCATGATACAATTCCTTTCATCAAGAAGAAATCTTATCTTTTTGATGATCATAAAAATTCATCCTCATGGAAAAACAAATTACAACTGCCATACATGAGAATTCCTGGTTTTGAAAAAATTGAACGTAATGACATTGTTGTATTTAACAGTCCAGCAGATACTTTGTTTGATATGAACAATCCAAATGTTGATAGAAATTACTACAAACCTATTGATAAGAAAACCAATTTGGTTAAACGTTGTGTTGGTATTGCTGGAGATTCTTTAGAGGTTCGTAATGGTTATGTATATATAAACGGAAAACAAAATGTGTTGCCAGATCGTGCGCAATTACAATTTAGCTATTATGTGCAACCCAAAACCTCTCAGTTTAGTCCAAAACAAATGAAAGATATGTATGGCATTACTGATCCTTTCGGAATTATTAACAATCAAAATACCTATAAGTTTGTAGCCATTAGTGATGAAGCTATGTCAAAGTTTAAAAATCATCCTAATGTTGTAAGCGTTACTCCTATTATAGAAGAAAAAGGCATAAGAAATTTTGGTATTTTTCCACACAATCCTAATTACAATTGGAATAATGATTTTTTTGGTCCAATTTATATTCCTGAAGCTGGAAAAACAATAGATATAAATTTAGAAGTGTTGCCACTTTACAAACGTGTTATTACAGAATATGAAAATAATGACTTAAGAATTGAAGGTAACCAGATTTATATAAACGATAAATTAGCAAACACCTACACTTTTAAGCAAGATTACTATTGGATGATGGGAGATAATCGTCATAACTCTCTCGATGCAAGAGCTTGGGGATTTACACCTTATGACCATGTAGTAGGCAAACCAGTATTTATCTGGATGAGTTGGGATGGTAAAAATCCGCGTTGGTCTCGTTTCTTTACAACTGTACACGGAAGTGGTAAACGCGTGTCTTATTTAATTCCGTTTTTAGTTGTGTTGTTGGGATGGTTTGGATTTAGTAAATGGCGAAAACGCAGAAAAGAAAACAGTTAAGCTATTGATTTGATTATTAGCTATCTAAAAATAGAACACAGATAACGCTGATTTTTTATGATTTAATACAGATTGCTTTTATTTGTATCAGCGAAAATCAGTTTAATCAGTGTCATCAGCGTTCCATTAAGACAAGTGACAAACAAATGAACATTCTTATCCATCCAACATATTTCCCAAACATTGCACATTGTGTTGGTATAGCAAATGCAGAAACTTTATTATTTGAAGTTGAAGACAATTACCAAAAGCAAACCTTTAGAAACCGAACCACTATTTATGCTGCTAATGGAGCACTCATTTTAAGTATTCCTGTTGTATTTACTCAAAAAAATCGTCAAAAATTTAGAGATGTAAAAATTGCTAATGAAACCGATTGGCAATCGCAACACTGGAAATCTTTACAAAGTGCATATAGAACTTCTCCGTTTTTTGAATTTTACGAAGATGATCTTCAACCTTTATTTACCAAAAAAGAAACATACCTTTTAGATTTTAACTTTAAATGTTTAGAAGTTATTTTTGATTGCTTACAATTGGATTCAACATTTACTAAAACAGAATTCTATCAAAAAATAATTGAAGGCAGGACCGACTTAAGACATCTGGTAAATACAAAGCAAGAACAGGTTCAGCAGTTTAATAATTATACTCAAGTATTTAATAATAAGCATGGTTTTATAAACAATTTAAGCATTTTAGACTTACTGTTTAACGAAGGTACGAATGCGTTAAGCTATCTCCAATCCCAAAAATCAATAGTGTAATGTTGCAGCCAGTTTTACATTATGGTATTCATTTTTTGCTTCCGCTTTTAGTTGCGCTTGTGTTTTTTAAATCGAAGTGGAAATATGCTTACATTATTATGATTTCTACTATGCTCATCGATTTAGATCACTTATTGGCTATACCAATTTTTGATGCAAATAGATGTAGTATCAACTTTCATCCTTTGCATTCTTATATTGCGATTAGTATATATTTACTGCTTATTATTCCTGAAAAAACGAGACTATTAGGTTTAGGGCTAATCATTCACATTATTGCAGACAAGGCAGATTGTTTATTAATGTAAAAGTGCCTAAAGTTTAAAGTACTTAAAGTGTCTAAAGTGATGCTTTTGTGCTAAAATTTAAGTTTAATCTTTCAAATTATTCACTCTTAACTTTCATGGAACGCTGATGACGCTGATTTAGCAGACATTCACTGATTTTTTTGTTACTGAAAACTGCTACTGAAAACGTTTAGTTCACTTATAACTCTTAACTTTAAGCACAAATTAGTTACCCAAACTTACTTTAGTGAGAATTGGATAATGGTCTGATAGTTTTTCTTTGTAAGATTTAAATCCATTTATTTTGAAGGATTCATCCACCAGAATAAAATCAATGCGTACTGGAAAATATTTAAAATCGAATGTGCGACCAAATCCATTGCCAGCTTCTTCAAAAGTATCTACTAATTCACCTTTTACTTTTCTATACACATAAGAATAAGGCGTATTATTAAAATCGCCACATATTATCATTTTATAAGGCGATTTTTCTTTGTGACTTATAAATAATTCAGCTTGTGATTGCTGCTTTTTAAAAGTATTGACTACTCGTTTATATAAGCGTTCAGAATCTTCATTTTTTAAATTTTTGACATCTGCATTAATCCCAGACGATTGCAAATGCACATTATAAATACGGATGGTATCTGTTCCTTTAACCACATCTGCAAAAATGGCATTGTTTTCCGTATTTGGAAAACCTATAGAACCTGATCTAATTATAGGATATTTTGAGAATATAGCTTGTCCGTTTTTTACACTTTGTCCGGAAAGTTCTTCATATTTATACTTATAAAAAGACAAATCTACATTTTTGTTTGGGAAATATTCTTGAAAACTAACTATGTCTGGTTGTTCCACTTTAATAAGTGCAACAATTTGTGTTTCTATATCTTTTTCTGGAATCCAATTATAGAGGTTGAACAACCTAACGTTATAATTCATAATCGACAAATTATTATCATCTTCAATATTCTTTGATGAAGAAAATTTATATAATGAAAACACATGTGTATAACCAATAAGCAATACAAAAAGTGAAACTAAAAGTTGCTTTTTAACTTTTAGTAGCCAGTAGATTACAAATAACATATTGAAAATTATGAGTAAAGGCACTGTTAAGCTTAAAACCGATAAGAATGCGAAATGTTTTGGCTCTACATAAGGTAAAAGGTAAGCTAACAAAAGGATGGTTGCTATTAGCGAATTGAAGAAGAAAACGATTTTGTCTATTGCATTTAACTTCTTCATAGTAATTACTTTTTTCCAGCTCTAAATAAAAATGCTTTCTCTTCTTTGCTCAAACTTTCGTAACCACTTTTACTTATCTTATCTAGGATAATATCTATTTGTTTCTGTTTATTAAACTCACCAAACTCCTGTTTAGTGTGTCCTGCAAAACCTTTCTTCTTGCTTTTATGAACCGTTTTTAAGTTAGAAGGGTTTGCCTTCGAAAAGAAATTCGAAATTTTATCCATAAAATGTTCAAAACCTTTACCTATATCTTTTCCCTTTAGTAATTGAACAGCATAAAAATAGCCCAATAAATCACCACCAAGGTGAGCCACATTGCCTCCAGCATTATTGCCAAAAAGCCCGAGAACATCTAATGCAACCAATATTAAACCAATATACAAGAGTTTAATGTTAATAGTAACCAAACGCATTTCTTTATTTGGCATATAAGCACATAAAAAAATTAAGGTAGCTCTAACTCCTGCTGACGCACCAACCAAAGGGCCAGCAGTTTTTAAAATACCATTTGGGAATAAAGTATAGACTAACATATAAGCTAAACCACCAAATAAGATTCCTAAAAAATAGACATTTAGAGTTAACTTAATATTAAAGAGATTGCTAAATGATCGCCCAACAAAATATAAGATGAACAGATTAATAATAAGATGCCATAAATCGATGTGGGCAAAGCCGTAAGTTAGTATTGACCAAGGCTTAAAAATAAAATCTGTAAAGTCTTTTGGCAATGCCAACCAAATTAAACTATCCTGTCTAATTATACCTTGAGTTTGGTATAGAAGCCAACCAACAAAATATATTGCTATATTAAGTGCAATAATTTTATCGAAGGCACTTAAACGCCTTAATTTATCTTTTATATCGTAGTTAAGTGATGTCATTTAGTTCCAACGGTATTTATCGAATTGGTCTTTTTTCCAAAAGTACATGATTATAAATCCTGTTAATGCTCCACCTATGTGTGCTATATAAGCTGTATTGCTCGGACTAAAAATAGACACACCACTTACTGCCGAAAATAAATCTATTGCAATAATAGCTGGAATAAAATATTTAGCTTTTATAGGAATTGGTAAAAATATAAGCATCAACTTACTATTAGGAAATAACATACCATAAGCTACAAGAATTCCCATTATGGCTCCAGAAGCTCCTACCATTGAAGAATTAAATATTCCAACAAAATTAGCCAGTTGATCTTGTGACATAATACTGTCCCAACGTGTATCATATCTATTAAAACCAGAACTTAAAACATCCATAACTTGTGATTGCACAAATCCAGCTTCGGTTAAAATATCCATTCCTGAATAAAACTTAAAGTAATAATACCCTAGTTGTAATAATGCCGCACCTAAACCTGCCGAAATATAAAAAAAGATAAACTTCTTTTTACCGAGAATCTGCTCTACTGCAGTACCAAACATCCAAAGTGCAAACATGTTAAATAAAATATGCTGAAAATTGCCGTGCATAAACATGTGTGTAATAATTTGCCAAGGTTGGAATATGTCATTCTTTGGAAAATGTAATGCAAAAAGATTATAGAACAATTCTCCATTTCCAATTGCCATTGTGCCAACAAACATAATCACGTTAATGATTAATAGATGCTTTACTGTATCTGTAATTCCTCTCATTTTTATGTTTAATTTACTTATGCTGAATTTATTTCAGCATCTCAATAATTTTTTAATTTATTCTTAATTTTTAAAACCTTTCCACTAGGCTCAAATTTACTTTTTACATGAATTTTTTATCCAAGTCTTCAACACTCATTGTAACAAATGTTGATTTATTAGTTGGAGAAATGCTAGCTTCTTTACATGCAAATAAGCGATTTACTAAATTTTCCTGTTCAGCAATAGTAAGTCGCTGTCCTGTTTTAATCGCTAAACTTTTTGCTAAAGATTTTGCCAATAAATCGGTTTGGCTAAAATTACTGTTAGGCACTTCGTTTTCTACATCATTTATTAATTGCTCTAAAACCAAAGACACATTAGATTCGCTTACACTAACAGGAACTCCTGAAACCTCAACTACACTATTCTCAAATTTTGAAAACACAAACCCTGTTTGCTCTAATTGTTCTTTAAGGCTTTGCAGAATACTGATTTCGGTATTGGAAAACTCTAAACTTAACGGAAACAATAACTGCTGACTTACAGCTTCTTTAACCGTTATGTGCTGTAAAAAATCTTCGTACAACACACGTTGATGCGCACGATGTTGATTGATAAGCAACATTCCGGATTTAATTGTATTAACAATATATTTGTTATGTAACTGAAAGGTTTTTTGTGTTTTTTCAAGGTTTTCTTCGTCAAACATTTTTGATGTGACTTCATCACTTTCAAATTGCACTTCAGTGAAGTCTTTTGAAGATACATTGCTTTTAGATTCTAATCCAACATATAAGCTTTCCCAATTAGCTACAGATTCTTTTTTAGAAGATGTTGAAAATCCTCTTGAAGCTTTTTCTTCTCCAAACGGATTGAAACTTCTATCGACTTCAATATTTGGATTTGACGATACTTTATTTTTGAAAACATAAGGTGTATCCATACTACTATCGCGATCAAAATCTAAAACTGGTGCAATATTAAATTGACCTAAACTATGTTTTACAGAAGAACGCAAAAGCGCGTAAAGCGTATGCTCGTCATCAAATTTTATTTCGGTTTTTGTAGGATGAATGTTTATATCTATCGTTTTTGGATCGACTTCTAAATACAAAAAATAACTGGCATGAGTACCTTCGCGAAGAAGTCCGTCGAATGCCGAATTTATAGCATGGTTTAAATAAGCACTTTTTATAAAACGGCTGTTTACAAAAAAGAATTGTTCGCCTCTGGTTTTTTTGGCAAATTCTGGTTTACCAACAAAACCGGATATTTTTAAAACTTCGGTGTCTTCATCAACTGGAACTAGTTTTTCATTCGTTTTTCCTCCAAAAATATTAATAATGCGCTGTCTGTGGTTACTTACCAACAAATTAAACATATCACTTCCATTATGATACATTGAAAAATTAATATTGGGATGTGCTAAAGCAATACGATGAAACTCGTCTATAATATGTCTGGTTTCAACAGGATTGGATTTTAAAAAATTACGTCTTGCAGGAATATTAAAAAATAAGTTTTTTACCGAAACCGAAGTGCCTTTTGGTGTTGCTATAACATCTTGAGAAACGACTTCGCTCCCTTCAATTTTAATTTGAATGCCAATATCGTCTTGTTCTTGCTTGGTTTTTAATTCTACATGAGCAATAGCTGCAATACTTGCCAAAGCTTCGCCACGAAATCCTTTGGTGTGTAAACTGAATAAATCTTCGGCAGTACGGATTTTTGAAGTGGTGTGACGTTCAAAACTTAATCTGGCATCTGTAACACTCATGCCATTGCCATCATCTATTACTTGAATTAATGTTTTACCAGCATCTTTAATAATAAGTTTTATGGTTGTGGCTCCAGCATCAATGGCATTTTCCAACAACTCTTTAACTACTGAAGCAGGTCGTTGTACGACTTCTCCAGCAGCAATTTGATTAGCCACATGATCTGGTAATAATTGAATGATATCTGCCATTTATTTTTTAGAAAAGAAAATGGATAAATCGAAATCTATTATAAATAGAAAAATTAAAAGCAACACGGCAACGATGATTAATATCCTTCTATTGACTTCACGATTTGGTGATTCTTTAAGTTCGTCAAAAGCATTATTGATTTTAGTTTTCAAACCCGAATTACTGCCAATTGTTTTACGAAAATCATCAAATTTATGCTTAATCTCAAACGGATTACCTTCTCCTTTATTATCGAAATAGCGAGGTGTGTAATTATATTTTTTATTTTTTCGTAATTTAAAAATACCCATAATAGCTTTCCCAAAAAGTTACCTGAATTTAAAATCCAATATATACATACTAATCAATAATAATACCAAGATAATTATTAGCCAGCGTATAGAAAATCCTCTAGTTCCTCTCTTTCGGTTAACTTTTCGAACTCTTTGCCATTTCGAAACAAACTCATCAACTTTAGAATCGTCCTCTAATGTAGTATTTAATTCGTTTTCTTTAGAGAATCTAGGCTTATAATTAAATTTTTTATTCTTATGTTGTTTTAACAAAGTATAGTTATTGCTTTTAATCAAAAGTACTCAAAATACAATAAACATACACTTGGCAAATGCCAAAAATTGTTAACAGATTTTTAAATTAAGAATTCTTAATTATGAATTTTGAATTACTCTGTTTTCTGGAAAAATTGTGAATATGTCCAATAAAAAGCAATTATGAATTCTTCATTCAGAATTCAGAATTTAAAAAAGCCATTTTAATTGCAGCAATAGCTGCTTCTGTGCCTTTGTTTCCGTGTTTTCCTCCAGAACGTTCTATGGCTTGTTGCAATGTATTATCGGTTAACACACAAAAAACAACTGGAGTATTGTGCAAAACATTTAGGTCTTTTATGCCTTGAGACACAGCTTCACACACATAATCGAAATGTTTGGTTTCACCTTGTATAACACTACCAATAGCAATAACAGCATCTACGTTTTGCTCTTGCATTTTTTTGCAAGCATAAATGAGTTCGAAACTTCCAGGAACGTTCCAACGAACAATATTCAAATCGGAAACTCCGCAATCTACTAATGCATCCCAAGCACCTTTAAACAATCCTTCGGTAATGTTATCATTCCACTCTGAAACAACAATCCCAAACCGAAAATCTTTCGTGTTTGGGATTGTAGCTTTATCGTAATGTGATAAGTTTTTATTAGCAGTTGCCATGTGTGTTATTAATTGCTAGCTGCTTCTGCCTTTCCTATAAATACATCTATATTAGTAGCTTCAGTAGCACTAGGGAATTCATCTTTTATACGTGTAAAATATTGTAGAGCTTTATCGTTTTGCCCTAATTGCATTGCAATATTACCTGCTTTATACAAATACATAGGTGTAGTATATTCGTTAGTTTGCATTTGAGCAGCCTTTACATAATAATCTAAAGCATCTTCTGGTTGATTTAGTTGCACAAAAGCATCTCCAATTCCACCTTTAGCAATAGGTCCTAATACTTGATCTTCGCTGGAAAAATCGCTCAAGAAAGTAATTGCATTTTGATAATCCTTCATATTTAAGTAAGCCATGCCTGCATAATAGTTTGCCAAGTTGGCAGCATTTGTGCCTTTATATTCTTCAATAATATCTAACATGCCAAATTTTCCTTCACCTCCATTAAGAGCTAAAGTAAAAAGTGAATCTTTCTCAGTTCCAGTAACAGCCTGATCAAAATACTGTTGCGCTTTAAACATATCGTTCATTGCCTCACTCTCTTTAGGCTCTTGAATTAATTTACTATATCCTAAATATCCCAATACAATTGCAATAGCTAAACCAACAATAATAAAAATATACTTTTGGTTTTTTGCAACCCATTCTTCGGTTTTAGAAGCACCTTCATCTAAAGTTTTAAATACTCCAGCTGTTGCAGATTCTTGCTCTAATAAATCAGCTTTATCAGCTTTAGTTTTTGGTTTATATCCTCGTTTCTTATAAGTTGCCATAAATTCAATATTAATGCGCCGCAAAAATAAAATTTTTATTGGTATAAAAAAGGGTATTTATTTGTTATTTTTCAATAATTTGCATGTTCTTTTGAAGAATTAGTAGCGTTTCATTCTTTTAATTACTGGTATTTTTATGATTTTAAAAACATTGTCCTTGCTAAACTATAAGAATTTTGATAGTCAGACGTTTCAGTTTGACAACAAAATAAATTGTTTTGTTGGGCCAAATGGCATAGGGAAAACCAATGTTTTAGATGCTATTTATCATCTTTCATTTGGTAAAAGTTATTTTAATCCAGTATCCTCACAAAACATTAAACACGATTCAGAATTTTTTGTTGTTGAAGGTTTATATAATAAGCAAGAAAGAGATGAGAAAGTAATAGTGTCGTTAAAAAGGGGTCAAAAGAAAACTTTAAAACGAAATGGAAAAACATATGAACGTTTTAGTGATCATATTGGATTTTTGCCATTGGTTATTATTTCGCCTTCAGATCGCGATTTAATTACTGAAGGAAGTGATACACGACGTAAATTTATAGATGGTGTAATTTCGCAAAGCGATAAAGGGTATTTAAATGATTTAATAAAATATAATAAAGTGATTGCGCAACGTAATTCTTTGCTTAAGTATTTTGCGCTTAACTCTACTTTTAATGGCGATACTTTAGATATTTACAACCATCAACTCACTAAACTTGGTAGTGGCATTTTTGAAAAACGGGATGCTTTTTTACAAGAGTTTATTCCCATTTTTAGAGCGCGTTATAAAGTGATAAGTAATGATAATGAGGTTGTTGATTTAGTGTATAAAAGCGATTTATTCACCGATAATCTTAATACTCTTTTAGTTAACAGCATTAATAAAGATAAAGCATTACAATATACAAGTGTTGGCATACACAAAGACGATTTAAGTTTCGAAATTGAGCAGTATCCTATTAAAAAGTTTGGAAGTCAAGGTCAGCAAAAATCGTTTTTAATTGCTCTTAAATTGGCGCAATTCGATTTTATAAAATCTCAAAGTGGTGTAAACCCTATTTTGTTATTAGACGATATTTTTGATAAATTAGATGAACAGCGTGTTAAACAAATCATTACTTTAGTAGATGATGAAAATTTTGGGCAGCTATTTATAACCGATACTCATCCAGAACGTACTGAACAGATTATAAAAAACGCACATCAAACCTATCAAATTTTTAATCTTGGCGAAAGCATGATGGTAGAAAATTAATCAATAATTATGAGCAAACGTCATAATGAACATATGAGCTTAAGCGATGCGCTTAAAGAATTTGTAGAGATAAATAAACTACAAAGCGGTTTAGATAAAATTGAAGTTCACGACTCTTGGGTAAAATTAATGGGAAATGGAGTAAATAGTTACACGACTTCTGTAAAATTGCAGCGTGACACATTATATGTGCAATTAAGTTCTTCGGCACTTAGAGAAGAGTTAAGCTATGGCAAAGAAAAAATTATTAAAATGCTTAATGAAGATTTAGGTAAAGAGGTTATTAAAAAATTAGTTTTAAGGTAAAATTTAGTAATCCTATTTATATATTGTTTGAAAGTTTATTTATGAACTCATTTAAACTTTTTGGATTTAACCGAAAAATGATGCTTTTGTAATCAATTGAAGGCTTTTTTTAATTGAATAGCATCGTTATTGAATAAAAAAAAGACAAAAAGTGAGTGCAAAATGATTATTTTGTAGGGAATTTAAAAAGTTTAAATGAGTTCTATAACTAGTTTAGTGTATTACCAATTTTGTATTTACATTTTCTAAATATTTATTACTTTACAGTTTTGAAATTTATATCTCTATGAAAAACATAAAATTTGGGTTATCACTACTTCTAATTGTTGCAACTTTTTATGCCCTTAACACAAAATTAGGAAGCTTACCTCCTTTAGGAAAATTCTTAAGCCCAAACCAAGGGGTTTGGTTAAATGAAATTACGGAAGCCAATACTAATAATGATATTGCCATTAAAGGACTTTCGGCTCCAGTAACTGTCAAGTATGATGAGCATTTAATTCCTCATATTTTTGCTCAAAACAATTTAGATTTATACAAAGCCCAAGGTTATGTCACAGCGCAACACAGGCTTTGGCAAATGGAGTTTCAAACACATGCTTCGGCTGGACGTTTAAGCGAAATTATAGGAGAAAAAGCTTTGGATCACGACAGGCAAGAACGAAGACGAGGTATGGGTTTTGGTGCTGATAATGTTTTAAAAAAAATGAAAGAGGATCCAGAAGTTTTAACATTTTTGGAAGCTTATCGCGATGGGGTTAACAATTATATCAATCAGTTACAACCAAAAGATTATCCTGTAGAATATAAATTGCTGGATTATGCTCCTGAACCATGGACCATTAAAAAAACTGCATTATTACTAATGTATATGACCAAAATGCTGGCTGGAGGAGATTCAGATCTAGAATACACCAATGCCTTACGTAAGTTTGGCAAAGAACGTTTTGATTTGTTATATCCTGATTTTTTTGATATTAACGAGCCAATAATTCCAAAAGATACGGATTGGTCAATTTTAGAAAATGTACAACAAACTCCTATTCCTGAAGGTGAATTACCTCTAGATTCTATTGCAGAAACTATGGATAAACCACATCCAAACAACGGAAGTAACAATTGGGCAGTCTCTGGAGAAAAATCTTATTCTGGCAATCCTATTTTAGCAAACGATCCGCATTTAGGGCTCAACTTACCTTCCATTTGGTATGTGATGCAACTCGCTACTCCTCAACACAATACTTTTGGAGCCACACTTCCAGGAGCTTTAGGTATTATATCTGGATTTAATAATCACATATCTTGGGGAGAAACCAATGCCACTCGCGACGTAATAGATTGGTATAAAATTGAGTTTAAAGATGAAACCAGAAAGTTGTACAAGTATGATGGTGAATGGAAAAACACATCAGTTCGAGTTGAAGAAATTAAAATTAAAAACAAGAAATCGTATATAGATTCTGTGATTTATACGCATCATGGACCAGTAAGTTACGATCACACTTTTAAAGGTAATGGCAAAAAGAAAGTAGGTTATGCAATGAAATGGATTGGCCATGTTGGTGGTAACATTCAAAGTACCTTTTTAGATTTAAACAAAGGCAAAAATTATAATGATTATCTCAATGCCCTAAAACATTTTGTTGCACCTGCACAAAATTTTGTGTTTGCATCTACCGAAGGTGACATAGCAATTTGGGTTCAAGGGAAGTTCCCTAATAAATGGAAAGGTCAAGGCAAATTTTTACTTGATGGTAGTAATCCTGAACATGACTGGCAAAGTTTTATTCCTCAAGAACACAATGCATATGTTAAAAATCCAGAACGTGGCTTTGTAAGTTCGGCAAACCAGCATCCTGTAGATGAGACTTATCCTTATTATGTATTTAATGATGGTTATGAACCTTATAGGAATAGAGTTATTAACGATTTTTTTCGCTCTAAAGAGAAATTCAATATTCAAGATTTTAAAGATTTGCACAACAACAATTACAATCTTAAAGCTTCAGAGTTATTACCATATATTTTTGAACATATGGATGTTTCTACTTTAACTCCTGAAGAACAAGATATTTTAAATATTATTAAATTATGGGATTTTAACACCGAAATAGACCAACTAGCACCAAGTATTTGGGCAAGTTGGTGGTCAAAGATATTTAATTTAACATGGGACGAATTTGAGCTTGAAGATTTAGCATTAGATAAACCATTTACTTATCAAACAATTTATATGTTGAAAAATAATCCCCAAGATGCTTTTATGGATATTGTAAATACACCAGAAATTGAAATATCTAAAGATTTGTTTTTAATCACCTTTAAAGAAACTGTAAAAGAGATAATAGATTGGAAAGCCAAAAATGGAGAATACAATTGGAGCAATTACAAAGCAACCTTTGTTGGTCATTTACTACAAGCTTTACCTGCATTTTCTCGATTTAACATTCCAATTGGTGGTGATGCAAATACAGTTAACGCAGCCTCAAAAAATCATGGTCCTTCGTGGCGTATGATTGTAGAAATGACTTCGCCACCAACCGCTTTAGGTATTTATCCAGGTGGACAATCTGGAAATCCTGGAAGCAAGCATTATGATGACTTGGTAGATATTTGGGCAGCAGGGAAATACTTAAAACTTAATTTTATGCAAAATCCAGAAGCAACAGAAGGTGTTTTATTTACTCAAACTTTAACTCCTAACAATGAATAAGAAAACCATAAACTTTGCACTTACATTATTTCTAGCTTATATATTCGCATTATTTTTACCTTGGTGGTCTGTAATGGTAGCAGCTTTAATAACTTCATTTTTAATTCCGTTAAGAAAGGCTGCGGTATTTATTATTCCGTTTTTAGCTGTCGCATTGTTATGGATAATCCAATCATGGCTACTTAGTAGTGCAAATGATTTCATACTTGCTAAAAAAATTGCTACACTATTACCACTAGGAGGGAATCCTACTTTGCTTATTCTTGTTACTGGAATTATTGGAGGGCTTGCAGCGGGAATTGCAGGTATATTTGGCAAACAATGCAAACTAGTTTTTAAGTAGTTGATATGTTGATATTTTAGTTGATAATACTTCAAGAGGAAAGTAAATTTATAATGTTTTTTGTTTATATTTAGTGTTATTAAAAACTCTCTCTATGAAATATAATTACTATTACTTATTTTTAGTTGCCTTTTTAGGCTTTAATCAAATTAATGCTCAGTTTTGTCCACCAAATGGATTTTCTACAGATGCTGGTGCAACACTATTTTTTGTTTACGATTCTGGAACATCTCTTTGTGGGAGTAGACCAGGTACGGTTATAGTTGATGGCAGTACATTTACTCTTATAAGTTGTAGCGATACTTTATCAGAGTACACTTTAACAGTTGGCCCACCATTGCCTGATCCTACTACCACGTTTACTGCAGATTTTGGAGCTGGTGTTGGAAACTGTTCTTATTCAGATGGAACTTTACCAATTGATGAATTTGAATTTTTAAAAGCAACATTTAGAGTATATCCTAATCCTTTGAAGAAAGATAATCAGCTTACTTTGAAGTTTGGCTCTAATATTACGGCTAAAATTTACATTTATGATGTAACTGGAAAATTAGCTATTTCAGAAAAAATTGAAAATACCAATAAAAAACAAATTAATACTTCAAATATAGCTAATGGCGTGTATTTCCTTAAACTGGTTACTGATAATGTTACAATAACTAAAAAAGTTATTATTACGAAATAAATTAATGTAGATGTTCAACTATTAAACTCCTTTTTTAGAGGAGTTTTTTTTGTTCAAAAAACTCCTAATGCAAAGTAAGAATTGTATTTTTGCGAACTATTTAATATAGTATATCAATGATTTTACCAATAATAGCATATGGTGATGCCGTTTTAAGAAAAAAAGGGGAGAAGATTACTAAAGACTTTCCAAACCTTGATGCGCTTATTGAAAACATGTATGAGACCATGTATGAAGCCTATGGTGTTGGTTTGGCAGCACCACAAGTAGGTTTGTCAATTAGTCTTTTTTTGGTAGATACAGAACCTTTTTTTGAGGATGATACGTTACCTGTTAAAGAACGAGAACAATTAAAAGGCTTTAAGCGTGTTTTTATTAATGCAAAAATAATTGAAGAGTTAGGTGACGAATGGATTTTTAACGAAGGTTGTTTAAGTATTCCTAACATAAGAGAAGACGTTTCAAGAAAGCCACAAATAAAAATAGAGTATCAAGATGAAAACTTTAAAACTCATATTGAAGAATTTAGTGGATTATTAGCTCGAGTTATTCAACATGAATACGATCATATAGAAGGCATTTTATTTACCGATAAAATCTCTAGTTTTAAAAAACGTTTAATTAAAGGAAAACTTTCAAACATATCTAAAGGCAAGATTGATGTAGAATATAGGATGCGTTTTCCAGACGCAAAAAAGAAACGATAATATTTTGATAAGAAATACAAAGACAAGATATTTGCCACATTAAAAATCGTAATATAAAATGGGTTTAGATAGTATTTTAGCAATTTCTGAGAAACCAGGATTATTTAAGTTAGTTACCAAAACAAGAAATGGTTTTATTGCCGAATCTTTAATAGATGGAAAACGTTTGTCTGTAAATTTAAGCAGAAATGTTAGTTTGTTAAGCGAAATCGCAATTTATACATTAACCGAAGAAGTGCCTTTGCAAAAGGTGTTAAAACAAATTAAGACCAAAGAAAATGGGAATAAAACAAGTATAAGCCATAAGGATAGTAAAGATGATTTAGAAGAATACTTTTTTTCTGTTTTACAAGACTACGATGAAGATAGAGTTTATGTGAGCGATATAAAAAAAATAATACGATGGTATAACATATTACAAGATAATAATATGTTGCACATGCTTGAAGATAAAAGTACTGATGAAGAAGAATAAAAAAACAGCTCTTTTAAAAGCTGCTTTTTTTATAGGTAAGGGTAATGATAGATTATTAAAATCCATATTGCTTAAAAATACGTTTCAATAAAAAAATAAATAACAAAAAAGGGGAAACTTTCCCCTTTTAAGTTTGAAACTTTTTCACAAAAGTATTTTTAAATCCCTCTAAAATATAATAGCAAAAGTCTCTAATAATAAAGTATAGATAACCTAAATAGTATTTATTAAATTATACCTTACTTTATTAGCTTGTTAATTGACAATAAAAATAGGCTATTAACAAATTTAAAAAAAACTTATTAAAATTAGTTATTAACAATTTTTGAATGGTTTTTTTTAATTAATTTTCAAAATCTAAACTTAACTTTGCCTTACTTAAAATAAGTTCAATTGCTAACTGATTATACCAAAGAATTTAAATACAATTTGAAATTAGCAACTCCTGTAATGCTGGGAATGCTAGGTCATACTTTTGTGAGTTTTGTAGATAATATCATGGTTGGTCAGTTAGGTACTGCCGAATTAGCCGCAGTTTCATTAGGCAATAGTTTTATTTTTATCGCAATGTCGCTTGGTATTGGATTTTCTACAGCAATCACACCTTTAATTGCTGAAGCAGACTCTGGAAATGATTTTAAAAAGGGAAAGTCTTCATTTAAACATGGATTATTTTTGTGTACAGTTTTAAGCTTTGCTTTATTTGGATTAATCCTACTATCAAAACCTTTAATGAGTCTTATGAACCAACCTGAAGAGGTTGTAATTTTAGCCATTCCATATTTAGATTTGGTGGCTTTTTCGTTAATACCTCTAATTATTTTTCAAGGTTTTAAACAATTTAGTGACGGATTATCTATGACTAAATACCCAATGTATGCTACAATTTTGGCTAATGTTGTAAATGTTGTTTTAAATTATGTTTTGATTTTCGGAAAATTTGGATTTCCACAAATGGGAATTGTAGGTGCTGCAGTTGGTACATTGGCTTCCCGTTTTATAATGCTATTCTTTTTGTGGTGGATATTAAAGCAAAATAAAAAGTCTAAAGATTATGTTACTAATATCAAATTATTTGTGCTTGAAAACAAAATGATTAAAAGAATAGTAAATCTTGGGCTACCAAGTGCTATGCAGATGTTTTTTGAAGTAGCTATTTTTACTGCTGCTATTTGGCTAAGTGGCACTTTAGGTAAAAACCCTCAGGCAGCTAACCAAATAGCACTTAACTTATCGTCAATGACCTTTATGGTAGCTATAGGATTAAGTGTGGCAGCTATGGTAAGAGTAGGAAACCAAAAAGGATTACAAAACTTTAAAGAACTTAGACGTATAGCTTTCTCAATATTTCTATTAGGTCTTGGTTTGGCTTTAGTTTTTGCGCTTTTATTTTTAGCATTTCATCAAGTATTACCAAAATTATATTTGAATTTAGATGATGCTAATAATTTTAGTGATAACTCGGAAGTAATAGTAATTGCAGCAAAACTATTATTATTAGCAGCAATTTTTCAGTTAAGCGATAGTGTTCAAGTTATGGTTTTAGGAGCATTAAGAGGGTTACAAGATGTAAAAATACCAACTCTAATTACTTTTATTGCTTATTGGCTAATTGGTTTTCCTATAAGCTATTTTTTAGGTAAAGAAGAAGCTTATGCTAGTTTCGGAATATGGATAGGACTTTTAGTTGGGCTTACTGCTGCAGCTATTATGTTGTATATTAGATTTAATTATTTAACAAAACGATTAATTAAAGAAAAGCTTATTGACAATATTATCTAGATTTAAATTAAATTTGTCTTTCTGCAGAAGCGGAAAATCTATTAAAACAATACTTAATTATTATGGAGCTCCCAAAATTTATACTTGGCGACAATACCGATTTACCGAATGCTATTTTTGTAATTCATACAGTATTCCCCAGATTTATTATAAATCTTGAGAATGACGAAATAGAATGGTTAGAAGAATTCGACCAACATGATGAAAAAGAATTATTAAGTGAAACAGAAAACGTGATTAAAGAAGCTTCAGCCTTTTACGATAGAGAAGTTTCAAGATACGATGAATAAATTATAGTATATGTTAGAACAGCTTATTCATTGTGACAAAGAACTTTTCCTATTTTTAAATAATTTAGGAACATCTACTTGGGATAATTTTTGGTTGGTGGTGACTAACAAACTTACTTTTATTCCGCTATATGCTTTGCTACTCTATTTAGTTTATAAACATTTAGGATTAAAACCATTATTACTATTAGTTTTAGTTATTGCAGCTATGATAACATTTACAGATCAGGTCACAAATCTTTTTAAAGATGGTTTTGAACGTTTAAGACCTTGTAGGGAAGATGGTGTAAAGGAATTTATGCGTTATATAGCACCTCGTTGTGGAAAATACGGTTTCTTTTCTGGACATTCATCAAACTCAATGGCAGCAGCAGTTTTTGCAGGATTATTATTAAGACCCTATTATAAAAAACTAATATTCATTTTATTGTTTTGGAGTGCTCTGGTTGCCTATAGTAGAATTTATGTTGGTGTACATTATCCTTTAGATATTATTTGCGGAATGTCTTTTGGTGCACTTGCAGGTTTTGGTTTTTATAAACTTCAAAACTACTTAAGACAACGTTTTATTCCTTGATAGATAAAAATCAATCGATACAAAAAGCATTACTGTTTTAAAGTGTGGCATTAGCTCTTACCAAGAATTCCAGTTACTATTTTTATGCAGTCATCATTACTCTTATTATTTGTGTTAATTGACATGTTATTATTACCGTAAGGTTCGTACACACTTTGATTAGTAACTGAAAAAAGCCCAATTGTAGGAGTAAGACTTGAGCTGGCTAAATGCATTATACCACTATCTGCACCAATAAAGACTTCAGTATTTGCGATTACCGATCCTATTTCGCGAATATCATTACTATAAAAGGTGGGCGCTTTAAACCCAATTTTTGAAATATTTTCTATAGGTAAAACTTCTATAATATTATAGTTAGAATATTCTTCTTTTAATTTTTCATAAAAACTTGACCACCAAGTCTCAGAGTAACATTTATTTCCAGTAGCAAACGTAAAAATACAAATCGTCTTTTTGGTATTATTTACTAAGTCATTTAATGTCTTTTTACCTTTTTCTATTTCAGTAGTGCTTAATTTGAGATTTAAGACAGGTATTGGGTATTCATTTACTTCAATCCCTTGGTTGAATAAATATTCTCTCAAATTGTAAACCGGATATTTTGCAAGATGCTTAAAATCTTTATACTTTAATTTAATTTCTTCACTAGTATCACCAAAAATTTTGTAAGTTGAATTTACAAATTGGGTTGATAATCTTCCAGATGAAGAATCATTATCTATATTAATAACAATATCGTAATGACGTTTTCTTAAAGACAACCATACTTGAACATATTTTATTAAATGCTTAAATGGTTTTTTTGGGAGTTGGATTATTCTATCTATGTTTTCATAATTTTCAAACAAAATTGAAGATAAATTACCTTTTACAAACAAATCAATTTTACACTGTGGAAACATTGTAATTATTTCTTGGAGAAGCGGAGTAATTAATAAGAGATTGCCTAATCTTTGATTTGGTCTGCTAATTAATACTCTTTTAATTTCAATGTTAGTCGATAAACCTTGATTTTTAGGAGTATAAGACTTGCCTACATTTTTAGTTATTGAATGCATTAATTTTCTTCTTAATGCATTTATTGGCTTTAAAATACTCATATTACGAGAGTCAGTTATTAAGATTTAAAAATGCAAATATACTAACTTCAACCTAATCAAATATTAATTTTTTAATTTGCCACTTTGTTTAGATATTATTCACGAAATGTCTTTTGATAAGGTATTTCACTATCCATAATTTGTTAATAACCAATTATCATCAATAATTATTTTTCGTATTGTGATAAAATTACGAGTTTCTAAAATGGTAACATCTAAAGCATCTATATTAAAACTTAACATGATTTAAACACAATTATTATAGTAAGAATTGGGTTGCTTTCAATGATTTTAATCATTTTGCTTATGTAGTATTATTAAATTTCTAATGTAGATGATAGAGCCAAATAAATGTCCGATAAATAAAACGGGATCTTTTCGGTTAATCGCATAAACTAAAATTAAAATAGAACCTATGAGACTTAAAAGCCAAAACCCTAAAGGAAAATACGATTTTTTTTTGTATTCCGAAAATATCCACTGATACACAAAGCGTAAAGTAAAGACAACTTGAGATACGATCCCTAACCACAATAACCATTTAGGAATAGCGTCATTTCTAAATAAAAGATTTTTGTCAATTACATTATTATTAAAGCAATATATAATGATTAAAGTAGGAATGCTATACAGCACGAGCCTTAAAAACCAGTGCAGTTTTTTCCATTCGTTTTGTAATTGTAAATTTCTTATGTATATAAAATACGTGAGAGATTGTCCTAACATAATGGCAAAATCATCTCGCAAATAGCCATAAATAAAAAGCAAAAATGAGGCAATTAAACTTAAAGTCCAGAATAAAGTAGGTGTAATAACTTTGCGTTGTTTTTCCGAAGTAATCCATTGAATAATTAACCTCGATGAGAATAAAATTTGAGCAATAAATCCAATTGTATATATTGACCAATGGCTCATTAACTCTTTTTATAAATAGTATAGTTTATATATTTTCTTTTCATCCAAAGGTAGGCAAAGCAATCGCTTAAGGGACCTAGTAAGCGATTCCATAAACCAAACTTTGCTTGTCCTGGAATACGTGGAAAATGCTGTACAGGAATTTGAATAATTTTACCTTTCTGCAATAAAATCATAGCAGGTAAAAAGCGATGTAAGCCTTTAAACATTGGGATACGCTTGGCGTAATCGGTTTTAATAACTTTTAGAGGGCAACCAGTATCATCCATTCCATCATGTGTAAATATTCTTCTAATACCATTTGCTATAGTTGAAGATATGTTTTTTACAAACGAGTCTTTTCTATTGGTTCTAACTCCTGTAACCAAATCGTAATTGTCTATGTGTTCTAAAAGTAAATTAAAATCTTCAGGTGCAGTTTGAAGGTCGGAGTCCATATAACCTATAAATTCTGTCTCAACATAATCAAAACCAGCTTTAATAGCAGTACTTAATCCTTTATTTTCTTTAAAACTAATAAAAGTAAACTCGGGATTCCTATTACAAATATCTTCTATTAACTTCTGGCTTTTATCTTTAGAACCATCATTGATAAACAAAATTTTAGTAGTTTTTGTTGCAATTTTAGTATAATTAAGTAGTTCTTGTTCTACACGAAGTAAATTTTCTTCTTCATTGTAAACAGGAACAATAATGGTGAATCTATAATTCATCTGCACTAAGTTAGTGCTACAAAAATATTGTTTTTTAGATTAACCCAATACTTTCATATTTTAATTATAAAAAAGATGTTAAATTGCAGCAGTAAAATATAGTAAATGAAAATATTAATAACAGGAGTTGCAGGTTTTATAGGTTCTCATACAGCTGAACGTTTACAAGCTTTAGGGCATGAGGTTGTTGGTGTGGATAATTTTAGTGAATACTATGATATAGAGCTGAAAAAATTGAATGCCGAAACCATTGAGCGAAAAGGCGTAAAAATTTTAAAAATAGATTTGAGGCAAGACAATTTAGCAAGTGTTTTACCTAATGATGTAAATTATATATTTCATTTTGCTGCACAACCTGGCATTTCAACTACATCTACGTTCGAAGATTATTTTAGCAACAATATCATTGCTACAAAAAATTTAATCGATTATGCATTAGAACTGCCAAATTTAAAGTTGTTTGTAAATATTGCAACCTCTTCAATTTATGGCTTAGAGGCAACCTATCCTGAAGATGTAGCTACTAAACCAGCCTCTCATTATGGTGTAACAAAATTGGCTGCAGAGCAGTTAGTACTTCAAAAAAGCAGGGAAAAGCAAATGATTTCCTGTTCATTGCGACTATATTCTGTTATTGGACCACGTGAGCGTCCAGAAAAAATGTATACAAAGCTTATTGATTTAGGATTAAAAGGAGAAGCGTTTCCGTTGTTTGATGGAAGCGATAAGCACTTACGTAGTTTTACCTATGTTGGCGATATTGTAGATGGAATTGTGAGCGTGATTGACAAAGAATCTATTGTAAATGGTGAGATATTTAATTTAGGAACAGAAGTAGAACATACAACTCAAGATGGTATTGAAGCTGTAGAAGAAGTTTTAGGTATAGCCATTAAGATTAATGTTATCCCGAAAAGAGCAGGAGACCAATTACGTACAAAAGCTAATATTGATAAAGCTAGAAGATTATTAAACTATAATCCGCAAACTACCTTGATTGAAAGTGTTAGGCACCAAGTTAATTGGTATAAGGAGAATTTTTTATAGTTTCAGTAAGATTTCTGCAGCAATAAAAGGTGTGGTTTTATTTTTCTCAATCAATTTAAGTTGATTTTTAAGCTCTTTTTTTATTTCTGAACGCTTAAAAAAATCAGATTTTAATTGTTCTTCTATTGTTTGAATTAACCAAAACTTATTTTGTTCATTACGTTTTAAATCAAAGTGGTTATTTTGCTTGGTAAGAGTTTCATAGTCGCAAATCATTTTCCAAACATCAGTAATGCCTTCATTTTGTAAAGCACTACAAATGGAAACTTTAGGTTGCCATTCAGAATTTTTTAAAGGATAAAAGTGAAGTGCTCTGTTAAATTCTACTTGAGCAAGTTTAGCAGGTTTAATATTGTCGCCATCCGCTTTATTAATAACAATAGCATCAGCCATTTCAATTATACCACGTTTTATTCCTTGTAATTCATCTCCAGCTCCTGCGAGTTTCAACAATAAAAAGAAATCTACCATGCTATGTACAGCAACTTCACTTTGCCCAACACCAACAGTTTCAATAATGATAGTATCAAATCCTGCTGCTTCGCAAAGTATAATGGTTTCTCGTGTTTTTCTGGCAACACCACCAAGGGAATCACCAGATGCCGAAGGACGAATAAAAGCATTTTTGTCTTTTACTAAATCTTCCATTCGTGTTTTATCTCCTAAAATACTGCCTTTTGTTATCGTGCTACTTGGATCAATTGCTAGAACAGCAACTTTTTTGCCCAATCCAGTAAGATGCTTTCCAAAGGCTTCAATAAAAGTACTTTTACCAACACCAGGAACACCAGTTATTCCTATTCTGATAGATTGATTAGCTTTAGATAAACATGCGTTAATTATTGTATTTGCTTTTTCTAAATGTTTGGTATTTTTACTTTCCACTAGTGTAATTGCACGACTTAAAGCAGTAATATCTCCTTTTAAAATTCCATTAATAAGATCATTTGCACTAGGTTGCGTTTCCCGTTTCCCTTTTAGTTTAGAAATAGAATTGTTGTTGGTTATTTCTGGTTGAGAAACTCCTTTATTTTCTTTTAAAGCTGATTTATGATTTTTTTTATTTGCCACGATTTATGCTGAACTAGTTTCAGTAATACATAAATATATTTAAATCAAAATTTATTATTATAAAGCAAAGACTGCAAACTGAATACTGCCACTGCATACTTATTTCAACGGAACAACAATTTTAGTTTTATCCCAAGCCATGGTTAAAGATAAGTTATCTGTCGAATTATCAAAAGCAATTGTAAATTGTTCTACTGTATTTTCAAGAGATTGAACTGGAACATCAATATTTATAACATCAAACTCTGCTTCACGCATCGTTTGCATGGCATCATTAACTCCCCAAGCATATTGTTTAGAATTAAAAATAACGTGCCAAGTATCTTTATTTGGAATCGTCCATAACGTATATTTCCCAGCAGCTAAAGAATCAATGCCAATTTTAAGTGCTTGGTTGGTTTCAAAAGTTGTGGCTTCGTTAGCTCCTGTACGCCAAACTTTATTATAGGCAACTAAACCACCAAAAATATCACGATCTCTTTTTGAAGGTCTGTTGTAAAACACTTCAAGCTCTAAATCGTTAAGTTTAAACTCGACTGTATCTTTCGGGCTCAATGGCTTTTTAAAAATATCTCCATAAGCATAAATAAAAATACCAGTAGCTACAATTACTAATAGAAAAATAATTCGTTTTAAAAATAAATTCATAAAATAAAATTTGACTCTATAAAAGTAATTATAAAGTGTCGTTTTCTTTTAAAGAAACGTTAATTTGTTTGTCTTTGTTTTATAAAAGCAAAAAAATAATTACCTTTTTTGCAACATCCACTTTTTTGTGTCGTCTTTAAGTTGAACCTAACTAAAAACCAAAGTTGAATTCATTTACAATTGACATTGTAGAAAAATGCAAACAAAACGTTTCGTTATATTTTAAAAGAAAACTTAAGCAATAAAACCATTGTTATTAATGCAAAATACAGTAATGTAGTGATGCAATAAAAAAATTCCTGCAAATCCCGATAGCTATCGGGAAGGAATCTCATTATCTTTATTACTCCTCAACCAAAACCCATTCGCCTTTTGTAATTAAAGGCATCGCTTGTTTATATTTTAGGGTTTTATTTTCTCCGCTTATCACGTGTTTTATTGTTACACGATCGTTACGTCCAATCTTTTAGGTACTTTTCTTACAACCAATCTCGATAGTTACCGATACGGATTTCATTACTGCCTGATGACCTGTTGGGAATAATGCTCTCTTTAACTCGTCAATTTCAACATATTTTGTTAAAAATATTACAGGATTAGCTCAATAGAAATAGGCAGTTAAACGTGTTTTAAGTGTGTTTCATCGATTTTTTTAACGTAAATGTTTTTTTATGTCAGAATAAATACTATATATTTACAGCGCGAAAATTGCTCCCAGTCATATAATCGAAAAACGGTATATATGACGCCCCAATTCTTAAATAAAAGCTATCCTTTAGCTTTTTATAGTTTACCTCACATTAAGACTAAGGTAAACAGTTTACTAGATTATTCTTCTAGTAACTTTAGTTTAGCACACTTTTTATTACCAAATCCTTTATTTTATCTCGGTAACTATATTCTTAGTATTTATCATTTATACAAGAAGAACTATGTACAATTCTTTCAGTTTTTAGCGTGTTATATTCTGCATTTCTCATTATTAAAACACAACAGATTTAAACAGTCCTTAAAAATATGAAATCTATAAAACTATTATTATTTGTAACCCTAAACTCTTTTATATGAAACAAATCGATCTTTTAAAACAAGTATTAACTAAATTAAATATTAAAGCAGTATTTATATTTGTATTGCTGCTTTCTATATTTAACACAACACAGGCTCAAGAAGTTATATTAACCTCTGGAGACAATGCTTCTGGCAGTGGAGGAACAGCAAGTTACTCTGTAGGACAAATTGTGCAAAACACAATTACAGGAACCAATGGTTCTGCTATTCAGGGTATTCAATTCTATTTTGAATCATCAACATTAACTATTACCGATTTTGAAACTAACTTAAATATTTCTACTTACCCAAACCCAACATCCTCATTTTTAAATATAAAAGTTCAAGGAAACCAAGAAAACCAAGAAAACACCTTGTCTTATAAGCTATTTAATATTCTAGGAGAGTTGCTTGTTAGTGGAGATATTAAAAACAATGCTGCAGAAATTAATGTTGAGCAGTTACCTTCTGCAACTTACCTATTAAGGGTAAGTAATAGTAATAATATAACCAAAACTTATAAAATCATTAAAAACTAAACTCTTATGAAAAATTTATATTTATTATCTATTTTATTTTTGTGTACACTAGGTATGTTTGCACAAACCCCTCAAAAAATGAATTATCAAACTGTTGTTAGAAATTCTAGCAATATGATTTTAGCCAACCAAAGTGTTGGTATACAAATTAGTATTTTACAAGGAAGTACTTTGGGTACTGCTGTTTATGTAGAAACACAAACACCCACTACAAATGCTAATGGTTTAGCTAGTATTGAAATTGGCACAGGAAGTATTGTTAGTGGAGATTTCTCAACAATAGATTGGGCAAATAACACTTATTTTATAAAAACAGAAATAGACCCAACAGGTGGCACAAACTATACCATTACAGGAACTAGCCAATTAGCAAGTGTACCTTATGCTCTTCACGCCAAAACAGCTGAAAGTGTTTCAGGAACAGTAAACTATACCGAAACCGATCCTGTTTATTCGGCAAGTCCAGCAAATAATATTACTACTGCAGATATTACCACATTAAGTAATACCAGTGGAACAAACACAGGCGACCAAGATATTTCAGGTATTGCAACTAATGCAACTGATATTTCAACACTTCAAACCGAGCAAACAACTCAAAATACAGCGATAGCTTTAAATACAGCCAAAACAGGAATCACTGCACAACAAGCAAGTGATATAACTGCAAATAATGCAAAAGTAACGGATGCTAATCACGTAATATCTTCTACCACAGATGATTTAACAGAAGGCACTACTAATTTATATTATACAGAAGCCAGAGTATCTGCAAATACCGATGTTGTTGCAAATACAGCTAAAACAGGAATCACTGCACAACAAGCAAATGATATAACTGCAAATAATGCAAAAGTGAGTGATGTAAATCATGTAGCTTCCTCTACCACAGATGATTTAACAGAAGGCACTACTAATTTATATTATACAGAAGCCAGAGTATCTGCAAATACCGATGTTGTTGCAAATACAGCTAAAACAGGAATTACTCCTGCGCAAGCAGCAACCATAGCAAATACAAGTGGAGTTAACACAGGCGATCAAGATATCACAGGAATTGCAACCAATGCAACAGCCATATCAACCTTGCAAACGGAGCAAACCACACAAAATACAGCGATAGCTTTGAATACTGCTAAAGTGAGTGATGTAAATCATGTAGCTTCCTCTACAACAGATGATTTAACGGAAGGCACTACTAATTTATATTATACAGAAGCTAGAGTATCTGCAAATGCAGATGTTACTGCAAATACAGCCAAAACAGGAATTACAGCACAGCAAGCTAGTGATATAACTGCAAATACGGCTAAAATTAGTGTCCCAACTGGTGGAGTAGCTGGGGATATTATATATAACAATGGTACAGACTGGGTGCGTTTACCTAAAGGTACTGCTGGGCAAGTATTAGCAATGAATACTGCGGGAACTGCTCCTGTCTGGAAAACGTTTGGTAGTGCTAAACGTATTGGAGAATTTGTCTATGCTAAAACAGGAAAGGCATTAGTTGATGGTTATTTAGCTGTAACGCCAGGCACAGTCACAGATGGAGCTATAAACTATCCATTATGGGCTGCTCAATATCCAGAATTTGTGTCAGGTAATGATATTGTCTTTCCTGCAGATGTAGCAGGTATGTTTTTACGAAATATTGCAGGGAATGCAGGCTCTGAAGGTACTTACCAAACAGGAGCTACGGCATTACCAAATACTTCTTTCACAACGAATATTGCGGGTAATCATAGTCATACTGTTTATGGTAATTGGGCAAGCAGTATAGGTGGAGGAGGTAGCGATGGTGTTCTTTATAATAACGATGGTGGTGCTAGAAATGAAAGTACATCTGCCTCAGGAAACCATAATCATACTATAGGTGGTGGAGATTCAGAAACAAGACCAGTTAATCGTGCGTATCAATTATATACCATTGTTGATACTTATTAAAAAACATAGGATTGCTTAACTTATGAACACTAAATATCCTATTCAATAAAGAAGGTTTCAGATATTTCTGAAACCTTCTTTATTATTCAAAATTAATGGCAATAAAATTTGATAAAATGGCATCATATAATTGTTCTATTGTTACTTTAGCAAACCTATTTAGCATATTCTTGAAGAAATAAGCATAAACTATTAATATAATATCTATTTATATGAAATTTAAAGATTTACAAGAATGCCATAAACTTATTGAGTGCGAAAACATTGAAATTGCTGCTTATTTCGAGGTTCATAAAAAAGACTATACGCCTATACTTAAAGAGTATTATAACCCTTCAAGTTTATTAATATATGTAGAGCAAGGTATTTTAGACATAAATTTTGAAAATAAGTTGTACACATTTCCAAAAGGCAGTTTTTGTTTTGCACGAAAATACACGAATGTTTTTGCTACTAAAAGATTTTTAGAAACAGAACAACAAGCAAAAACCTATACTTTTATAATGCCAGATGTATTTTTGAGAAAAATTATAGATAAATTCAAATTTGAAAAAAGCCTACAACCTATAGAAGAACGCATATTTAAACTTGCTCCAACCAAAAAATTACTAGGCGTTATAGACACCATAAAAAATGCCATAGAAAAAGACCAAGATATAGATACTGAAGTACTCGAAACAAAAATTATAGAATCTTTAAAAGCCATTATTAGTACAAACCCTAAACTAGCTATTTTATTTAAAGAGTTTTCTTTAGCCAAAAGAGCAGACCTTACTTTATTTATGAGAAATAACTTTATGATGAAAGTACCTTTAGAAGAATTTGCTAAAATTACAGGTAGGAGCTTATCTACTTTTACCAGAGAGTTTAAAATTGTTTTTGGCACAACACCTCACAAATGGATTTTAAAAAAACGGTTGCAAGCAGCTTATAAAATACTGAGCGAAACATCAAAAAAAATTAGTGATGTGTATGTAGAAACAGGCTTTGAAGATATGGCTCATTTTAGCAAAGTATTTAAAAAAGAGTTTGGATTTAGCCCTTCAGAGATTAAAAATAAGATATCAAACTAATAGATACCTACACTTTAGTATAAATATTCACACGCTGTAAAATACAAGGATTTCTTAATTGCTAGTTGTCTTTTTTAAATAAACATTGACGTTTTTAGACAAGTAAATTTAGTAAAATTCTCCGTTTTTTGGTATTAGTAAAGTTGACATGAAATAAAGAAAAGCGGCGATTACTAAATAACACAGTAGATATTGACTGGTAGATATTTTCGCAAAGTAATGTGCCGTTTTCTCTTCATTATTAGATAAATAAAATGCTAATTTAGTAATTATTGAAGTTAGAAACTGAGATATGTTTTTAACAACAAAAAAGCTCTTATTCAATTATGTTTTTTAAACTTATTCAGTTTATGAGATATGGTTATTAAAAACAAATAAGAATAATATTTATTCCTCAACCAAAACCCAATCGCCTTTTGTAATTAAAGGAATTGCTTGTTTATATTTTAGGGTTTTATTTTCTCCGCTTATCACGTGTTTTATTGTTACACGATCGTTACGTCCAATTTTTGGTCGCTCTCTCACAATAGTTTCTACCACTTCTTGTTGGCGTTGTGTATTTCCAGCAGCTTTACTTTCGGCTGAACGCTCATCCATATTTTGGATTTCTTCTTTATTGGTTTCTACCTTTTCTCTACGTCTTGCTTGTGCTTCCTGAATTGTGTTAGTAGTTTCTTGAGGTAATTCGCCTTTAAATAAGAATGAAATCACATCTTTATTAACTTGGTCTATCATTGCTTTAAACAATTCGAAAGATTCGAATTTATAAATTAATAACGGATCCTTTTGTTCGTGTACTGCCAATTGAACGGATTGTTTTAGTTCATCCATTTTACGAAGATGTGTTTTCCAAGCATCATCTATAATGGCTAAAGAAATATTTTTTTCAAAATCAGTAATTAACTGTTTACCATTGGTTTTATAAGCTGTTTCAAGATCTGTAACCACCTGAAGACTTTTTACACCATCAGTAAACGGAACAACAATACGTTTAAATTTATCACGTTGTGTTTCGTAAACATTTTTTATAACAGGGAATGCTAAATCTGCACTCTTCTTCATTTTTTCCTTATAGTGATCAAAGGCAGCTTTATAAATTTTTCCTGAAATTTCTTGAGTAGAAAGTTTACTAAATTCATCTTCCGTTATTGGAGAACTCATCGAGAAATAACGTATTAACTCAAATTCAAAGTTTTTATAATCGTTAGCTTCTTTATTTGTTTCAGAAATAATTTCGGAAGTATCATAAATCATATTTGCCAAATCTACCCTAAGACGCTCTCCAAATAAGGCATTATAACGTCTTCTGTAAACCACTTCACGTTGCGCGTTCATGACATCATCATATTCTAACAATCGTTTACGAACACCAAAATTGTTTTCTTCTACTTTCTTTTGTGCACGTTCGATAGATTTAGAAATCATAGAATGTTGGATAACTTCTCCTTCTTTTAATCCCATTCTATCCATCATTTTGGCAATACGTTCGCTACCAAATAGTCGCATTAAATTATCTTCTAACGACACATAAAATTGTGAACTTCCAGGATCTCCTTGTCGACCAGCACGACCACGCAACTGTCTGTCAACACGACGTGAATCATGTCGTTCTGTACCAACAATAGCTAAACCACCTGCTGCTTTTACTTCGTCCGATAGTTTTATATCAGTACCACGACCAGCCATATTAGTTGCAATGGTTACTTGTCCTGGTTGTCCAGCTTCTGCAACAATATCGGCTTCTTTTTTATGAAGTTTTGCATTTAATACATTGTGAGGTACTTTTCTAATAGAAAGCATTTTACCTAACAATTCACTAATTTCTACCGAAGTTGTTCCAATAAGTATTGGTCGTCCAGCTTGCGAAAGTTCGGTAACTTCATCAATAACAGCATTGTACTTTTCGCGCTTGGTTTTGTAAACTAAATCTTGTCTGTCGTCACGAATTATTGGTCTATTTGTTGGAATTTCAACAACATCTAATTTGTAGATTTCCCATAATTCTCCAGCTTCTGTTACCGCAGTTCCTGTCATACCAGAAAGCTTACGATACATTCTGAAATAATTTTGAAGCGTTATAGTAGCAAACGTTTGTGTGGCAGCTTCAATCTTTACATTTTCTTTGGCTTCAATGGCTTGATGTAAACCATCGCTATAACGACGACCATCCATAATACGACCAGTTTGCTCATCTACAATCATTACCTTGTTTTCCATCACTACATATTCGACGTCTTTTTCAAACAAAGTATATGCTTTTAATAGTTGACTTAAAGTATGAATACGTTCGGATTTAATTCCAAAATCACGAAACAATTCTTCTTTAAGTTTAGCTTCTTCTTCAGTTGATAGTCCTTTAGCTTCAATTTTAGCAATTTCAAGCCCAATTTCTGGCATGACGAAAAAGTCTGGATCGTCTTTCCCAGAAAGGAATTCAATACCTTTATCAGAGAGTTCTATTTGATTGTTTTTTTCTTCTATTACATAATATAATTCTTCATCCACCTTTGGCATTTCTCTATTATTATCCTGCATATAGAAGTTCTCGGTTTTTTGAAGTAGTTGTTTAACGCCTTCTTCACTTAAAAACTTTATTAACGCTTTATTTTTTGGAATCCCTCTATAAACACGAAGCAATTGAAAACCACCTTCTTTGGTATCTCCAGCAGCAATTAATTTTTTTGCTTCGGCTAAAACACCAATTAAATATTTACGCTGTACACTAACAATGTCTTCAATTTTTGGTTTCAGTTCATTAAATTCGTGCTTATCACCTTGAGGTACTGGACCAGAAATAATTAATGGCGTACGTGCATCATCTACTAAAACAGAATCGACCTCATCGACAATAGAATAATGGTGAGGACGTTGCACTAAATCGTTTGGAGAATGTGCCATATTATCACGCAAATAATCGAAACCAAACTCGTTGTTTGTTCCGTAAGTTATATCTGCATTATAGGCTTTTTTTCGTTCGGCCGAATTAGGTTGATGATAATCTATACAATCTACACTCAAGCCATGAAACTCAAAAATAGGAGCCATCCAAGCACTATCACGTTTAGCCAAATAATCGTTAACAGTTACAAGGTGTACACCTTTTCCTGAGAGTGCATTTAAATACATTGGCAATGTTGCTACAAGTGTTTTTCCTTCTCCTGTTTGCATTTCGGCAATTTTACCTTCGTGCAGGGCAATACCACCAATAAGCTGTACATCGTAATGTACCATATCCCAAGTTATGGGCTTTCCTGCTGCATCCCAAGAATTGGACCAGATGGCATAATCGTCTTCTAATGTAACGTAAGATTTAATGCCAGACAATTCTCTATCAAATGTAGATGCTTCTACTTTTATGGTTGTATTATTAACAAAGCGTTTTGTGGTTTCTTTTACAACTGCAAAAGCTTCGGGAAGAATGTCGTTTAAAAGATCTTCTGTTATTTTGTAAGATACATCTTTTAGCCTGTCGATTTCTTGATAAATATCTTCTTTTCTGTCAATATCTTCGGTAGTATCTGCTTCTTCAGTTAATTTAGAAATTTCATCTTCAGTTTCTTTACTAGCATCTGCAATTTTAGATTTAAACTCTAAAGTTTTTGCACGTAATTCATCGTGAGATAAACGTTCTATTTCTGTTTCAAAAGATTTTATTTTTTCTACTAAAGGCATCATGGCCTTTACGTCTTGTTTGGATTTATCTCCAACAAATACTTTAATTATAGAATTTAAAAAACTCATTTATATCGATTTATTTTAGTCTTTTGCTAATAGTTAGCAAAGATACTGTTTGTTGTTTTGTAAATGAACCTATTAAGGTTTTAATAATTGGCTGTAAAATTACTATTTTGTTCCCATATTTTATCTTTTTATTACTCCGTAGTAATACTATGCGGTGCAAAAAAGTTTTCATTTGGAAACAAAAGCTTAATTTTTCGCTTCAATAAAAAACCTAAATAAATTCATTTGAAATAATTAGACACAAAAAAAGTCTCGAATTGAGACTTTTAACTATTTATTGATGGTTTATATTTTTAATATTCATCTTCATTCCAAAGATAATCTTCATCTGTTGGGTAATCAGGCCATATTTCATTAATCGAGTCGTAGGAATCTCCTTCATCTTCAATAGATTGTAAATTTTCTACAACTTCTAGTGGTGCTCCTGTTCTAATAGAATAATCTATTAGTTCGTCTTTAGTAGCTGGCCAAGGTGCATCACATAAATAAGATGCTAATTCTAGTGTCCAATACATTTTTAATAAATTAATTTTTTGCAAAAGTAAATTTTTAACTGAAATAGCCAAGCAAAAAACCAATTATTTGTCATTAATTTTAAGAACGTTTGTTTTTTACTGAAAACTTTAAATATTAAAGTACTCTTGCAATGTTAAATAAGTACAATGAAATAGATTATTTTTCTTTTTTCGAAATCCATTTAATTTCATCGACCTGTAAGTCTTTAGACAACTTTCGTGCCAACACAAAAAGATAGTCTGATAAGCGATTTAAATAGATAAGTGTGTTTGGTTGAAAAGGTTCTATTTCATTAAGTGCAGAAGCTAATCTTTCAGCTCTACGGCATACACAACGTGCTATATGACAGAATGACACCGTTTGATGTCCTCCTGGAAGCACAAAGTGTGTCATTGTAGGAAGCTGTGTATTCATTTTATCAATTTCTAGTTCAAGAAGTTCAATATCTTCATTAGAAATTTTAGGAATGGTTAAACGCTCTTTCCCACTTTTTAATACTGCTTTTTTAGGATCGGTTGCTAAAATAGCACCAACTGTAAATAGCTTGTCTTGAATATTAATTAGTATCTCTTTAGAATGAGCATCAATTTCTTGATCTCGAATTAAACCAATATGCGAATTAAGTTCATCAACAGTTCCATAGCTTTCAATACGAATATGATGTTTGGGGACTCTTGTGCCACCAAAAAGTGCAGTTGTGCCTTTGTCTCCTGTTTTTGTGTAGATTTTCATTTGCTACGCAAGTTAGAAGTTAAAAGTTAAAAGTTAAAAGTTTTTTGCCACGAATTCACTAATGGGTTTTTTTAATTACTGAAAACTGTGACTGTTTACTGCCGACTTTATTAAATTCTGATAATATAATGTTCCTTATTTTGTTCTTTTCTAAAGAATACAAATCCCCAGAAAAAGGTATCAATACTTACTGTTACTTTTGGGTGTTGTATTATGGTTTGCCAAGCTTCAGTCATTTCTTTAGACCAATAAATATCATCAAAAATAAACACAGAATCGTTATGAGCTGTTTGTAAAAGCGTTTCGAAATAATTTAATGTAGCTTCTTTTTGATGGTTGCCATCAAAGAAAATAAGGTCGTAAGTATTGTGTTTAAGAGTTCCAATTATATCATAAAAATCTCCTGTTATTACTTTAATGTTTTTTAAACTGAATTGTTTGAAATTATCTTTTGAAAAGTTAGAAATATTTGGGCAACCCTCAATAGTTGTAATTTTAGCTTTCGGATTTCCTAAACTCATGGCAGAAGTAGAAATGCCAAGTGAAGTTCCTAATTCTAAAATAGAATTAAACTCAAAATAGTTGACTAATCGAAATAAAAGTTTTGCTCTACTACGTGTTGTGCCTGCGTTTTTAGCAATTTGTGAGATTGTTCTAAAATTACTTTTCATATTTTGAGATCCAGCTCCAAAATCTGTTACAGCAATTGTATTATGATTATTTAGTAATGCCTTTTTATAGTTTTTTAGTTGTGAGTAAGCAGCATAATTGGATTTGTCGTAAAAGCATTTAGTAATTAGCGCGTACACAAAAGGAGAATGAACACCATGTTGGTTGGTAGATTTAAAAAGAAATTTAAAATACGACTTTATGAGGTATGACATAATTAGTTTTCAAGTTTTTCAAGCAATTCTAACCAACGTTCTTCTTTGGTTTCTATTTCATTTAGTAAAAGTTTTAATTGAGAAGATAACTCGTTTATTTTTTCGGGTGATAATGTTTCATCATGAAATTTTCCTTCCAATTCTTTCTTATCGTACTCCAAAGATTTGAGTTTACTTTCAATGTTTTTGAGTTCTTTTTGCTCGTTGTAAGATAATTTAATATTGTCATCTTTTTTCCACTGTTTTTTTTCTATTTTTTTATTAGAAGTGTTATTGGTTTTAATGATGCTATCTTCATAAGTTCTAAAGTCGCTATAATTTCCAGGAAAATCTTCAATGATACCTTGACCTCGAAATATAAATAAGTGATCTACAATTTTATCCATAAAATACCTGTCGTGAGAAACTACAATTAGGCAGCCAGGGAAATCGAGAAGGAAATTTTCAAGAACATTTAGTGTAACAATGTCTAAATCGTTTGTGGGTTCATCCAGAATTAAAAAATTAGGATTTTGAATGAGTACTGTGCATAAATACAAACGCTTAAGCTCGCCACCACTTAGTTTTTCGACAAAATCGTATTGTTTTTTCCTGTCAAACAAAAAGCGTTCTAATAATTGTTGTGCACTAATTTGTCGTCCTTTTTTAAGCGGAATATAATCGCCATATTCCCTAATCACTTCAATTACTTTCTGACCTTGTTTTATAGGGATTCCATCTTGTGTGTAATATCCAAATTTTATAGTGTCGCCAATAATTATTTTACCTGAATCCTGAATAACACTTCCAGTAAGCAAGTTCAGCAAGGTCGTTTTTCCAGAGCCGTTTTTCCCAATTACACCAATGCGTTCTCCTTTTTGAAATACATAATCGAACTTATTGAGAATCACATTGTCTTCATAGGCTTTTGAAACATGATGCAACTCAATAATTTTACTGCCCAAACGTTCCATATTTATTTCTAATTGAACCTCATGGTCGTTACGACGTTGGTTTGCACGTGCTCTAATTTCGAAAAAGTCATCTATTCTGGATTTGGATTTTGTTGTACGCGCTTTAGGTTGGCGTTGCATCCAGTTGAGTTCCTTTTTAAAAAGTTGTTTCGCTTTATTAGTTTCGATAGATTCGTGTTCTATTCGTGCATCTTTTTTATCGAGATAATAGGAGTAATTGCCTTTGTAAGTATAAAGTTTCCCTTCGTCTAATTCTACAATTTCATCACAAACGCGTTCTAAAAAATAGCGATCGTGTGTTACCATAAACAAAGTCATCTTTTCTTTGGCAAAAAAAGATTCTAACCACTCAATCATTTCTAAATCGAGGTGGTTTGTTGGTTCATCAAGAATTAACACATCTGGTTTATGTATTAAAACATTAGCAAGATTTAATCGTTTTTTCTGTCCACCAGAAAGCGCACTCACTTTTTTGTTGAGTTCGTTTAATTTGAGTTTGGAAAGAATTTGTTTGTATTGAGTTTCAAAATCCCAAGCATTATGACGTTCCATAGCTTCATAAGCTTTTTGATAGGCTTCAGCATCTTCAGGATTTGAAAGCGCTTCATGGTATTGGTTGATGATTTTAAGCACAAAACTATCGGAAGCAAAAATGGTTTCTTCAATAGTTAGGCTTTCGTCTAATTTGGATTCTTGTCTTAAGAATGCTGTTTTAATTCCCTTTCTGTAAACAACTTGACCAGAATCTGGCGTATCAATTTTAGCAAGTATGTTTAAAATGGAGGTTTTTCCGGTTCCATTTTTTGCAACAAAAGCTATTTTTTGGTTTTTGTGTATGCTAAACGAAATGTTTTGGAAGAGGTTTAATTCTCCGTAAGATTTTGATATGTTCTCGATAGTTATGTAATTCAATTTTTTTATGCAAATAACGGATAAAAAACCAAAAATTACGTTTGCTGTTTTGATTTAGCTTACTAAAAGCTATATTTGTGTTAAATCAATTTGCCTCAATATGAAGAAATACATTCTAGTTATTGGTTTAACTTTAAGTGTTTTAGCGTCTTCTTGTATTCCTTACAAGGATACAATTTATATGCAAAATAAAAATACGGCATTAGACAGTACACAAGTGCTCGTTGAAAAGCAAAAACCATATCGTATTCAGATAAATGACATCTTAAGTATTCGAGTTAAATCTCTGGATCAGGAAAATGTCCAAATTATTAATCCAATTGGAGAAGGTAATTTAAATGCAAGTGGAGCAGAGCGTGCATATTTTGATGGATTTACAGTAGATTTACATGGCGATATTAGAATCCCAACTCTTGGTAAAATAAATGTATTGGGTTATACTACTGAAGAGATTGAGCAAATGATTGAAAAGAAACTTCTCGATGAACAGTTTAAGGAAACTGCCAATATATTCGTTACTGTTAAATTAACAGGTTTACGCTATACAACCAGTGGTGAAATCGGAAGTCCAGGATCGAATACTTTATTTCAAGAACGTGTGAATATTTTTGAAGCCATTGCTAATTCAGGTGAAATCCCAGATACTGGAGATAAGAAAGATGTTTTAATTATAAGACAGTATCCACAAGGTCAAAGAATCCATCATTTAGACCTTACAGATGTTAATGTAATGCAGTCTCCATATTATTATATTCAGCCAAATGACATGATATATGTTAAGCCATTAAGACAAAAATCTTGGGGAACAGGTACAAATGCACTACAAAGCATAGCGGCTCTTGCTACAGTACTATCTTTGATAACAACCTCTATTTTATTATTTAAAAGATAGGATATGGCTTATAACGACATGAATGATTTTGAAAGTGTTGAATCTGGAACTATAACTTTTGATTTTAGAGGATTTTTATTTAAAGTCTTAAGCTTTTGGAAGCTTATATTATTATGTTTAGGCATAGCAATGACGATAGCCTATTTTAATAACGTGCGTAAGCAAAATATATACAGATTAGATTCTTTGATTTCTATTGAAAATGACCAAAACCCCTTTTTTACAGCAAACACGAGTATATCCTTTAATTGGGGAGGTGTTTCGGGTAAAGTAGGTAAAATGATTACTGCTATAAAAACTAGAACGCATAATGAAAAAGTTGTTGACTCGTTACAGTTTTACATGCAATATTTGGTAGAAGGAAAGTATCGTAAAACGGATATTTATAAAAACGCACCATTTTATTTAGAACTTGATAAATCTAAAGGTCAAATATTGAATAAGCCTATTGGTATCCGATTTATTAATGATACTTTATTTGAGATTTTTTCAGAGTTTGAGAGTGATAGAGTCTCTGTACAATACTATGATACAAAAACTAAGCTAAGTGTGAATGTGCCTCAAGGACCGTTTTTACAATCTTATACTTTTGGAGAATCCATACAACTTCCATTTTTAAATGCTACTATTCACTTAAAACCATCGATTAAAGTTTCAGCAGGCAGTGAGTTTTTTATAAACTTTTTAAGTTTTGATAATGTTGTAAATTCGTATAGATCATCAATGAAAATTGAGCCATTTTCTAAAACATCCTCTTCTGTTTTACGATTATCTTTAATTGGAAACAACAAATCTAAGATTGTTGATTATTTAAATGCTACTACTGCTATTTTAAGTAAATCGGAATTAGAGCGTAAAAATTTATATGCTACCAATACTATTAGGTTTATCGATAGTAGTCTTGCCACAGTAAGCACCAATTTAAAGGATGTTACAGACGAAATGAATGAATTTAGACGTCAAAATAAGGTGTTTGATGTTGATGATGAGATTTCTCAAATCTCTAATCAACTCAAGATTTATGATAATGATAAGCAAGTAGAACAATCCAAACTCGATTATTTAAACCGTCTTGAGAATTACTTAAGCACCAAAACCGATTATACTAAAATTGCTGCACCAACTTCGGTAGGTATTGAAGAAATTAATATATTAAGCAGTGTTAGTAAAATTACATCGTTGGCTATAGAGCGTCAAAATTTGGAATATACTGCCAAAGAAGGCAATGTGTTATTTAATGATTTAGATCGACAAATTGATGCCGAAAAAAATGTTTTGCTTGAAACTATCAGGTCAACCAAATACACATTAGGAATTCAATTAAATACTATAAGTAAAAATATTGCAAAATTAGAAGCTGAGTTAAGCGGTTTACCTGAAGACCAACAAGAATATTTAAAAATTCAGCGTAAATTAGATATTAGTTTGGAATCGTACAATGTTTATCAGGCCAAACGTAGTGAAGCAGCCATTGTAAAAGCTGCAAATGTTTCAGATATTAATGTTATTGACGAAGCAAAAGATATAGGTGGTGGATTGATTGGGCCCAATAAATCATTAAATTATATGATGGCTTTAATGGTTGGGAGTTTTACTCCATTGCTGATTATTCTTATCATTTTTTTATTTGATAATAATATACATGGTTCAGAAGATGTGGAACAACTGTCTAGAATTCCAATTATTGGGTTAGTAGGGAAGTATAAACATGATAATAATTTGGTGGTTTATGATAAACCTAAATCTGCTGTAGCTGAATCTTTTAGAGCCATTAGATCAAGTTTGCAATTTATTTATAAAAGGCAAGATGTTGAAGGCGGAAGAACATTAATGGTCACCTCTTCGGTTAGTGGTGAGGGAAAGACCTATTGTTCTATTAATATTGCCACAGTACATGCTTTATCTGGTAAGAAGACTATTATATTAGGATTAGATTTACGTAAACCTAAAATTTTTGGAGACTTTAATATTGCTAACGATTTAGGAGTTGTTAATTATCTTATTGGCGAAAAAACTATTGAGGATATAACGTTTAAAACACATATAGAGAATTTAAGTATTGTACCATCAGGACCTATACCACCCAATCCATCAGAGTTGCTTATGAATGATAGAATGGGAACACTTATAGAGCAACTTAAGAAAGACTACGACATGATAGTTATAGATACACCACCTTTAGGATTAGTTGCAGACTCTATTGAATTAACACAATACGCTGATGCCACTGTTTTTGTAATACGTTTAAATTACACCAAAAAAGGAATGTTGAAATATATCAATGCAAAATATAAAGCAGGAGAAGTAAAGAACATCAGTTTTATTTTAAATTTTTATAAACATAAAGCCAATCATAATTACGATTATGGCTATGGTTATGGCTATGGTTATGGAGTGTATGGCAATGCGTATCATGAAGGTCAAAAAAAAACTATTCTTAACCGGATTAAAAAGGCATTTAAGATTAACACTTAAAAAAATATTTGTAATTGATAACATCATCAAGCTTGGTAGTAAAGCGCATATTTGATTTTATTTTTAGTATCATATTATTGCCAATTTTATTGATTCCATTACTATTATTTATAATTATAGCAGCCATAGACACGAGAGCATCTGGTATATTTAAACAGGAAAGGGTTGGTCAACATGGGAAAAAGTTCAATATGTACAAAATAAGAACATTAAAGAAAGAGCAACATAAGTTGGGAAGTTTAGATAAAAGTGCTACAAAATTTGGGAGGTTTTTAAGAGCATATAAATTAGATGAATTACCACAATTGTTTAATGTATTATTTGGAGATATGAGTTTTGTAGGTCCAAGACCAGACATTAAGGGTTTTGCCGATAAATTAGAAGGAGATGATAGAATTATTTTAGACATAAAACCTGGAGTCACAGGTCCAGCAACTATAAAGTATAGAGATGAAGAAGTTATATTGGCGTTACAAGATGACCCAGAAAAATACAATAGAACGATTATTTGGAAAGATAAGGTTGAAATAAATAAAAAGTATATAAAAGATTGGAGTTTTTATTTAGATTTGAAATATATTTTTAAATCAATAATTAATCAATAATGAAAAAAAAGGACACCATTGCAATTATAGGATTAGGATATGTAGGGCTTCCATTAGCTGTAGAATTTGCAAAAAAATACCATGTTGTTGGATTTGATATAAATGAAAATAGAATCAAAGAGTTAAGACAAGGAGTTGACAAAACTTTAGAGGTAGAGAGTAATGATTTAAAACAAGTTTTAATACATGATTTAGATAGCGAATTTGGACTTTACATATCTTCAAACCCTGAAGATCTAGAAAAAACCAATATTTATATAATTACAGTACCAACTCCAACGGATGCATTAAATAAACCTGTTTTTACGCCACTAATTAAGGCAAGCGAAACTGTAGGCAAAGTATTATCAAAAGGAGATATTGTTATATACGAATCTACAGTTTATCCTGGTGCTACCGAAGATGTTTGTGTACCAATAGTAGAAAAACAATCTGGATTAAAATATAATGAAGATTTTTTTGTAGGCTATTCTCCAGAGCGGATTAATCCTGGAGATAAAAAACATACAGTTACAAAAATTTTAAAAGTCACTTCTGGTTCCACACCAGAAATAGCCGAACAAGTAGATCAATTATATAAAACTATTATTACAGCAGGAACACATTTGGCACCTTCAATAAAAGTAGCTGAAGCCGCAAAAGTCATCGAAAATTCACAACGGGATATTAATATTGCTTTTGTAAATGAATTGTCAAAAATATTCAGATTATTAGATATTGATACTAAAGCGGTTTTGGAAGCTGCTGGTACTAAATGGAATTTCATCAATTTCACGCCTGGTTTAGTTGGCGGACATTGTATAGGTGTAGATCCTTATTATTTGGCTCAAAAGGCAATTGAATCAGGATATAACCCAGAAATTATTTTAGCTGGTCGAAAAATGAATGATAGCATGGGAAGTTATGTCGCTCAAGAAACCGTTAAAATGATGATTAAAAAGGGAGCTACCATTAAAGGTTCTAATGTTTTGGTTCTGGGTATTACATTTAAAGAAAACTGTCCAGATATTCGCAATTCAAGAGTTATAGATATTATTCGCGAATTTGAAACTTATGATGTTAATGTTGATGTGTACGATCCTTGGGCATCTAAAGATGAGGTTGAACATGAATATAATTTAGATTTGATAACTGCTATATCAAGTTTAAAAGCTAACTATGATGCTATTATTCTAGCTGTATCTCATAATCAATTTTTAGAATTAAACTTAACAGGCTTTAAGTCTGATATAGGAGTTATTTTTGATGTAAAATCACTATTGCCAAAACAAATTGTTGACGCCAGATTATAATGTACGATAAAAAATACCATACTCAAGACCTTTCATCTTATTCATTTCTTATTACTGGAGGTGCAGGTTTTATAGGTTCTAACCTTGTAGAATATTTATTAAAATTTGGAGCAAAGAAAGTACGAGTGCTTGATGATTTTTCAAATGGACATCGCAAGAATTTAACTCAATTTAAAGATAATTCATCATTCGAATTAATAGAAGGAGATATTCGTGATTTACAAACCTGTATTGATGCTATGAAAGATATAGATTTTGTCTCTCATCAAGCAGCTTTGGGTTCTGTTCCAAGATCGATAAATGATCCTGTTACAACCAACGAAGTTAATAATTCGGGCTTTTTAAACATGATGGTTGCTCTTAAAGAAAGTAATACTGTTAAGCGTATGGTCTATGCAGCTTCAAGTTCAACTTATGGAGATAGTAAAGCATTGCCAAAAGTAGAAGAGAATATTGGTAAGCCTTTGTCTCCTTATGCCGTGACAAAATATGTTAATGAGCTTTACGCAGATGTTTTTGCGAAAACATACAATACAGATGTTATAGGGTTGCGTTACTTTAATATATTTGGTCCTAAACAAAGTCCAGATGGAGCCTATGCAGCAGTAATTCCGTTGTTTATGCAAGCCCTTCAGGACAACAAAAAGCCTACAATAAATGGAGATGGAGAACAAACAAGAGATTTTACTTTTGTAGAAAATGCTGTACAAGCTAACATTAGAGGTTTTTTTGCTTCAAAGGATGCGGCAAATGAGGTTTTTAATATTGCTTGCGGAGAACGTATTAGTGTGAATTATTTATGGCAATCATTAAAAGACGCTGCGCTCAAGGATATTGAGCCTATTTACGGACCATCAAGGCAAGGCGATGTCAGGGATTCTTTGGCAGATATTTCTAAAGCTCAAAAGCTTTTGGGCTATCAACCACAATTTACAGTAAAAGAAGGATTGAAAATTACTTGGCATAATTTTGTTGGTAATAGTTAACAATTAATATAAAAGTAAAACTATTCTTAATTTTTAGCTAATCAATATTTATTATATTAGCATTCAAATTTAATTCTCCGAGTTTTGAATACTTCAACGGAAGAACAGTGGTTATATACGATATCTTCAAAAAATAAATTAATAGACCTCAATTTTAAAGAAATTTGGAGGTATAGAGATTTACTGTTATTATTTGTTAAAAGAGATGTTGTTACCTTATATAAGCAGACTATTTTAGGACCACTTTGGTACTTAATTCAACCATTGTTTACTGCAGTAATTTTTACTTTAATTTTTAGTAATCTTGCAAAAATCCCAGCAGGAGGAGAAGGAAGTTTAGTACCTCCTTTTTTGTTTAACCTTGCAGGAATAACACTTTGGAGCTATTTTAAAGAATGCTTAACAGGTACTTCCAATACCTTTACTAAAAATCAAAACATTTTTGGTAAAGTCTATTTTCCAAGAGTTATTATGCCAATGTCTGTAGTAGTATCTAATTTGGTAAAATTTAGCATTCAGATTATTTTATTCATTGGGTTTTATATCTATTTTGTTTTTGTTAGTGGTATAGATATTTCTCCAAACAAGTATTTAATATTGCTTCCTGTTTTAGTTATAATTATGGGATTATTAGGTTTAGGCTTAGGAATGATAATATCATCATTAACCACAAAATACAGAGATTTAACCATGCTTGTTACCTTTGGTGTGCAGTTATTAATGTATGCTTCAGCAGTACCATATCCTTTAAGTTATTTTAAGCAAGAGTTGCCAAAATATGCTTTTTTAATTGAGTATAATCCAATTACAGCAATTATAGAAACCTTTAGATATATAACGTTAGGAGAAGGTCAATTTTCTTTTTTCTATTTAGGTTATGCCGCAGTATTTGGCTTAATGGTATTTTTTATTGGATTGATTATTTTTAACAGAACAGAGAAAACATTTATTGACACAGTGTGATGGAAGTATCTAAAAAAAGCCAAATAAATATTGACCGTAATAAATTGCATTACGATGAGCAGTATAAAAATGTTAATGTTGATTCAATATTAAGCATATTAAACAATCTCGATGAGCATTTAGAAGCAGCCATTACTTCAGATATTAGTTGGGTTGGGATGTACTCAAATGGTTTTAAAGATAGAATTAAAGGAAAAACTATTTTAGAATTAGGTTGTGGTGATTGTATTAATGTGGCAATAATGGCTGCTTTAGGAGCAAAGGTTATTGCTAATGATATTTCCAACCAAAGCGGAGAAATTATTAAAGCATTAAACGAAAATTATAATTTTGAACATAAAATAACATTTATAAATGGCGATTTTACACAGTCTAATCTTGAAAAAGCATCCTTGGATTTTGTAATAGGAAAAGCCTTTTTACATCATTTAACAATTCCGCATGAGCGCAAAATTATAGAAGGTATTGTTAAAGTATTGCGCACAGATGGTGAAGCACGTTTTTTTGAACCAGCAATAAACAGCAAAATTTTAGACGAGTTGCGTTGGGCAATGCCAATGAATAATAGACCATCAAAATGGTTTCAACCAAAAGCATTTAAACAATGGAAGGATAATGATCCGCATCCTATAAGAAACAACAGTTCAAAGCATTTTATAGAAGTAGGTAAAGCATTTTTTAATACTGTAGAGATTATTCCACTTGGTGTTTTTGAACGTTTTAATAGACTATTACCACTAAAAGGAAAGCGAAGTGGAGCATTTAAAAGAGAAGCATTAAATTTTGAGAAAATATTCCATAATTCAATACGACGCTTCGGAGCAAGAAGCCAAGTCATTATCTATAGAAACCCCAAAACCATTATAGATGTCTGATATTATTTTAAAAGCACAAAATATATCAAAGCAATACCGTTTAGGGTTAATTGGCACAGGCACATTAAGTCATGATCTTAACCGTTGGTGGCATAAAGTGCGTGGTAAAGACGATCCTTTTTTAAAAGTTGGTGAAACCAATGATAGAAGTTCTTTTGGTAAAAGTGATTATGTGTGGGCATTACAAGATATTAATTTTGAATTAAAGCGTGGTGAGGTTTTAGGTATTATAGGTAAAAATGGAGCAGGAAAATCTACCTTACTTAAAATATTATCTCGTGTTACGAGTCCAACAACAGGCGAAATTAAAACTAAAGGACGTATTGCATCTTTACTCGAAGTTGGTACAGGCTTTCATCCAGAAATGACAGGACGTGAGAATATTTATTTAAATGGTGCTATTTTGGGTATGACCAAAAAAGAAATACGCTCTAAAGAAGATGAGATAATAGATTTTTCAGGCTGCCAACGTTATATAGATACACCAGTAAAACGCTATTCATCTGGAATGCGAGTACGTTTGGCTTTTGCAGTAGCAGCACATTTAGAGCCGGATATTTTAGTGATAGATGAGGTTTTGGCAGTAGGCGATGCAGAGTTCCAGAAAAAGGCGATAGGTAAGATGCAAGACATAAGTAGCCAAGAAGGCAGAACGGTGCTTTTTGTGAGTCATAATATGGCGAGTGTGAAGAGTTTGTGTACGAGAGGGATTTTATTAGAGAATGGGGAAATAAAACTTAGAGGAAATATAGACGATGTAGTTGATGAATATTTAAAGAGAGACTCAGAAATTACTTTTTTTAAGGAGTTGACAAACTACCCTCGAAAATCAAAAGGAAAGAATGTAATGACTTCTATAGAAGTTATAGCGAATAATGACGAAATAATAGCAGGGGAAGATTTAACATTTAGGATACATTTTGAAACTTCATTTATAAATAATGTTACGTTAGGGTATTTGCTTAAGGATGAGATGGGAGTTAGTGTACATGCTGCAAATATGCAACAATACGGAATAAAATATCAAGTAAAACCTAAGAAGAACATAGATATAATACTACAAAAATTACCATTGAATCCTGGTAAATACTCAGTATCACTGTATTTTGGAAATGGTACTTATGATATAGATATAGTTGAAGATGTGTTACTTTTTCAAGTTTTTTGGAAAAAGGACACAACTGTAATTCCTCCACAAAAAAAATGGGGAAAAGTTTATATAGATACTAATTGGAATTATTAATATGAATAAAGCATTGTATATAAAAAGTTGTATTCTTTGTAACTCAACAAAACTGGCGCAAAAGGAACTGCTAAAGATTTCAGATATTATCAGTTTATATACTACAAGTTTTAAATTTAGTGTTGAAAATTATTTTTTAAGTAGAAGTGAAATAGAATTTGTTCAATGTAAAAATTGTAAATTAAAATTTTTTGAACCACAGTTTGCTGGAAAGTCAAAGTTTTATGAAGAACTACAAGCAAATAGAAAAGTGTATTATAATCCTGATAGAGCCGAGTTTAATTTTGCAAAACAATATATTGAAGAAGAAGACTCCGTTTTAGAAATAGGTTCGGGAAGTGGTTTTTTTGCAAAAAAAATATCAAATAAAAAGTATAAAGGTTTAGAGTTTAATGATAGGGCAATATATGATGCAAAGAAGAAAGGAATTCAGTTAATAAAACAATCAATTGAAGATTATTCAAATCAAAATATTAGCAAGTATGATGTTGTTTGTTCTTTTCATGTATTAGAACATGTTAAAGACCCATACATATTTATTAAGGATTCTCTAAAAACATTAAAAGTGGGAGGGAAAATGATAGTTTCAGTACCATTTGATGAATCACCCTTAACAAATAGTGTCAATCATGTTTTAAATATGCCTCCACATCATATTAGCAGATGGAATAAAGCATCTTTAGATGAAATAGCACAAATCTTTAATTTGGATATTGTAGCTTCAAAAAATCATTTTGTAAATGATAATATTCCTTTTAAACACTACTTTAAAGAGCTCTTTTTAGGAAAAACCCTTCATTTACTTTATCCTAAAAGTAGAGTTTTAATAGATAACAACAAGCTCTTAATGATTAAAAAATATACAAACGCACTGGTCAACAAATTAAGTGTTCACAAACTTTTAAATTCTAATAGAATGATAGGGGAAAATATAACGTATATCTATAAAAAAAGAATTTAACAATATGAAAATACTTTTTTGGGTAAATATATTTCCCGCGTTTTCAGAAACTTTTATTAGAGATCAAATAATTAGTTTGTTAGATAAAAAGATGCAAATACTTATTTATTCAAATACTAAAAGCATTCAGGAGTTAGGAGCGTTAAAAAAATTTGAGAAATATAATCTTTTGGCTAAAAAAGTTGATATAAAAGGTCTCAACGATAGTAAGTATATTCGAGTCTTAAGAGCATTAGGGATTGGAATCAACTCATTGTTTAAGGGGCATTTAAAGTACTACATTAAATCACTAAATCAAAAGAAGTATGGATCTAATGCAAAAACGCTTAAATTGTTTTTTCAAATTAATTTTATTTTAAAAAATAAAATTAACATTATTCACGCACATTTTGGGCCAAATGGTATAAATGCTTTAGCAATAAAAAGGATAGGACTTCCTGTAAAACTATTTACAACATTTCATGGGTATGATATAAGGTTGGGAATTAAAGATAAAGGGAAAATCTACCATGGCCTTTTTAAACATTCTGATGGAGTATTTTCTATTTCGGAATATAATTACAACTACTTATTAAAATTTGGAGCAAATAAAAATACAATTTTAAAGTTGTCAAATGGAGTGAATGTAGATTTTTATAAAAGAAAAACATCAGTAACTGTCTTAGGGGGAATTAAGATGCTTACAGTAGCAAGATTGGTTGAAGAAAAATCATTAGATATAGCAATTAAGGCTATTTCCTTGATAAAGGAAAAATCACCTAATTTAGCATTTGAGTATATAATAGTAGGAGAGGGAAATCAAAGGAGCGAGCTGCAAGAGTTGATAAACTCTTTTGGGTTATCAAAATACATTAAACTTATAGGTGCAAAAAACTCTTTTGAGGTAAGAGATTTAATGATAGAATCAGATTTGTTTTTATTATCTAGTAATTCTGAAGCATTACCTACAGTTTTATTAGAAGCGCAATCTTGCGAATTAGTAGTTTTGGCAACTAATGTTGGAAGTGTTAAAAATATAGTAAAAGGAGGTAGCGTTGTAGAGCCTTCCGATTACATTGCTTTTTCGAGTGAGATATTTGAGTTAATTGAAAGTAGAAAAAAATGGAAACAATTAGCAAAAACAGGGCGAAAATATATAGAGAAGTACCACAATATAGATGTTCAGACAGCAAAATTAATAAACTATTATAATGCCTGATTTAATCTCCATAATCATCCCAACCTACAATAGAGCGTATCTAATAGGCGAAACATTAGACTCTATTATAGCACAAACCTATACAAACTGGGAATGTATTATTGTAGATGATGGAAGTACGGATAATACAGAAAAACTCATAAATGAGTATATAAAAAAAGATAATCGTTTTCAATTTCACAAAAGACCAAAGAATAGACCTAAAGGGGCAAATGCTTGTCGAAATTATGGGTTAGAGTTGAGTAAAGGCGAGTATATTAATTGGTTTGACAGTGATGATATTATGTTACCTGATAAACTTAAAACGCAGATAGAGATTTTAGAACAAACAGATTATGACTATACCATTTGTCAAACTATGATGTTTGATGTAAAATTGAATACAACAATAGGTTTAAGGTCTACATCATTATTTTCTGCTAATATATTTGAAGATTATATTATGTTTAAAGTCTTTTGGTTAATTGAAGCTCCACTATGGAGGAGACATTTTCTTATTGACCATGCTTTGTGTTTTGATGAAGCACTACAACAGGCACAAGATTATGATTTTCATATGAGAGTACTTGATATATCTGAAAATTATTACCCAACTAAAGAGCATTATGTAATTGCTAAAGTTCATGGAGAAAATATATCTTCATCACAAACAGATTCAAAGCAAAAGATATTTTCTAATGCTAAAGTAAAATATAATATATTAAAAAAGTATCGCCTTAAACTAAGTAAACAAGTATTATTCTATAACTATAAAAATTTATTGGATATATACAAATATGTATTAATGCATGGAAATTTTAAATTAGCCATAAATGTGTTTTTCTTTATGGTCTCTAATACCACTGTACTGGAGTACAACTTTAGAAAGAGGTTAAATTTATTTGCCAAATTAGTACTCTCATATTTGTCGTTCTTTTTCTTTAGAAAAGGGGAGAGATTGTTAAAAATTGAACTTTGATTATATGGATGATAGAAGACCTTTAGTTTCAGTAATTGTGCCTTGTTATAATCAAGCAGAGTATCTTTCAGAAGCTTTAGAAACTGTTTTAGAACAAACTTTTACCAATTGGGAATGTATTATTGTAGATGACGGTTCACCTGACAACACACATGATATTGCAGTAGAGTGGCTTCAAAAAGATTCACGCTTTAAGTATATTAAGAAGGAAAACGGAGGGTTAAGCAGTGCAAGGAATACTGGAATAGAAACTGCTAGGGGAGAATTTATATTACCACTGGATGCTGATGATAAAATTTCTCCCAACTATTTGGGTTTATCCATAAATGAGTTTCAAAAAGACCAAGAATTAAAGATAGTTTATTGCAAGGCAGAAAAGTTTGGAGCAGAGTCTGGACTTTGGAGATTGCCACACTTTTCTTTACAAGGTTTGGCAAAGTCAAACATGATTTTTTGTTCGGCTGTGTTTAGAAAAAGAGATTGGGAATTGGTTGGTGGATATGATTCAAAAATGATTTATGGCTTGGAAGATTGGGAGTTTTGGGTTGCTATTTTAAAGCTTGGAGGTAACGTTAAACGCTTGGATGTTATTGGGTTTTATTATCGTATTAAAAAAGACTCTATGGCAAAGTCTATGAGTGAAAACGAAATACTTATTTCTAGAAAATTCATAGCAAATAAGCATTTGGATTTTATTTTAAATGAATATGATGCTTTATTAAAAAAAAACAATGAAATGAACAATAGGTTATCGAGTGAAAAATATGTAATCAATCTTTTTACTAAAATGTTTTTAGGCTTCAAAATATTCAAATGATAATTGATCAAAATCTTAAAAACGTACCTAGTCAATAGAAAACATATAATGTCAAAATTAAAAATCATAATTAAATTACTTAAAAATGAAGGGTTTCATGCTGTAGTCAGACTTTTTCAGAATAAATTTTTCCCATACATCCCAAAGCCAATAAAAAAAACAAGCCTTTATTTAGACTATTTTAAAGATAGAAAAGGTATTGAGATTGGTGGGCCAAGTAGGATTTTGGCAGCAGAGATTCCAATTTATCAAGTCATGGAATCATTAGATGGTTGTAATTTTAGTCGTCAAACCGTTTGGGAAGGAAATATTGTTGAGGGTAATAATTATAATTACTTTAAAGATAATACAGGAATTCAATATATTTGTGAAGCAAGCGATTTACAAACAATACCTGATGAAAAATATGATTTTTTGGTTGCTGTCCATTGTTTAGAACATTGTGCAAATACTTTAAAAACTGTTGAAGAGTGGTTAAGGGTTGTTAAAAAAGGAGGTGCTATTCTGTTAGTTCTTCCTGATAGAAGGTATACATTTGATCGCAAAAGACCAATAACCACTTTTGAACATCTATTGGATGATTATAGCGGTAACATAAATGAAACAGATTTAACACATTTAGACGAAATTATAAAGCACCACGATTTAAATAGAGATCTCAAAGCAGGGAGTAAAGAACAATTTCTAAAACGATCATTAGATAATTATAACAATAGATGTTTACACCATCATGTTTTTGATTTTAAATCGTTAAATAAAATATTTAATTATTTAAATGTTAAAGTAATTGACAAGACTTTTTCTAGGCCTTATCATCAAATTATTATGGGTATTAAACAATGATTTCAATTATTATTTGTTCTCGAAAAAAAGAGATTGACGAAATTCTTAAAAAAAATATTGAGAACTCTATTGGTTGTACTCATGAATTGATTGTAATCGATAATTCTAAAAATCAATATTCAATTTTTGAAGCTTATAATTTGGGTATAAAAAAAAGTATAGGAGAGTATTTGTGTTTTTTACATGATGATATTTATATGTATTCTATAGGTTGGGGTAACACTATCAATAAAGTCTTTAATGAAAGAAAGGAAATAGGTTTATTAGGAGTTGCAGGGGCTCAAATAAAAACTAAAATGCCTTCTGCTTGGTGGCGTTGTCCTGAAGATCAAAAAAAGATTCATATTATTCAGCATTCCCAACATGCTGAAACCATAACTATGTATACTGGTTTTAGTAAAAATTCATTAGAAGAAGTTGTAGTTATTGATGGTGTTTTTATGGCTATGAGAAAAGATGAAAACATCTGCTTTGACACTAAAATTAAAGGGTTTCATAATTATGATTTAAATATTTCATTTGAGTACATAAAACACGGTTATCAAATTTTTGTAACAAATGAAATTTTGATTGAACATTTTTCAGCAGGCTCAATTAATAAGGACTGGGTGGAGTCTACTTTTAAAATACATAATTTATATAAATCGGATTTACCTTTAAGTATTGACAAGGAAAATTTAGTAGAGGCAATGGAAATTAATAATGCAAAACGATTTGTCAATCAGTGTTTTAAATACAAAAAAACAAAGATGGCAATTATAGTATGGATGAAACTTTTTTATCTAAATCCTTTTTCAAAATACCATATTAAATTTTGGTTAATTTTAATAAAAAACACTATACTCGTAAAATAAAGATGTAATAATATGAATCAAACACCTTGTAATGATTGATGTTAGTATAATTTTTGTAAACTATAACACATGCAAACTAACATGTAATGCTATAGATTCTGTTTATAAATACACTAAAAACCTCAGTATAGAGATTATTGTGTCAGACAATGATTCAAAAGACAATTCAATTATTACAATTAAGAATACATATCCAAAAGTAAAGATCATTGAAAACAAAGAAAATCTTGGTTTTGGAAAAGCCAATAATAAAGGAATGGAAATTGCCAAAGGCAAATATATTTTTTTATTAAATACAGATACATATTTAATAAATAATGCTATTGAAGTTTTGTTTAAGTTTATGGAAGACAAAACCAATAGTAAAGTTGGTGTGTCTGGAGCTTTGCTGTTTAAAACAGATTTGTCTCATAATGTTTCAGCAGGCAACTTTCCTAATTATAAGTTATTTGTAAAAGGATCTTTTTGGAAATTGTTTTATCCAAAAAGTTTTTATGAAAATGCAAGTAGAACTAAGTTCCCGTTTTTTAGTGATAAACCATTTGAAGTAGATTATGTTTCAGGAGCAGATTTTTTTGTAAGAAAATCGGCTATTGATAAAGTTGGAGGTTTTGATGAACGCTTTTTTATGTATGGCGAAGATGCAGAATTGTCGTTTAGAATTAAAAACCAATTATCTTATTCGATTATGATTGTTCCAGAGGCTAAAATTGTGCATATTAGTCAAGGATCAAGCGAAAGTGGAAGTCAAAGTAGAAAATTTAAATATCAGTTTATTAAGAGTACAGCACTCTATTATAAAATCACTGAAGGATTCATAGCAAGCAAATTATATTTTATAACGAGTTTTAAAAGATTGTATTTTAAATAAAAAATCAACAAATGAAGATACTTGTATGTATTGGTACACGTCCTGAAGCTATTAAAATGGCTCCAATTTGTTATGAATTTCAAAAGAGAAAACTTTCATACAAGTTATGTATTACTGCTCAACATAGAGAATTATTAGATCAGGTAATAGTTTTTTTTAAATTACAAGTTGATTATGATTTAGATTTGATGAAAAAAAATCAAAACCTTAATCTTTTAAGCTCTAAAATTTTATCTAAAATGGACGCTATTTTTGATAAAGAACAATTTGATTTAGTTATAGTGCATGGAGATACAACTACATCAAGTATGGTAGCTTTAGCTGCATTTTATAGAAATATAAAAATCATGCATATTGAAGCTGGTTTACGTACATATAATAAGCTATCACCATTTCCTGAAGAAATTAATCGCCAATTGACTGGACGATTATCAGATTATCACATGGCTCCAACAATTAAAGCTAGTGAAAATTTACTTTTAGAAGGTGTAAAAAAGAAAAATATATTAATAACAGGAAATTCAGTTGTTGATGCCTTAAAATTTACTACTAACAAGCTTGAAAATGGTTACTCTAATGTATCAATTGAAAAATTAAAAAAATTACTAAACTTTGAAAAAGACATTATTTTAGTAACTGGTCACAGAAGAGAAAATATTGGTCAAGGTTTTATTAATATATGTAACGCATTGTTAGAATTAGCAAAAAAGGATGTAGAAATAGTATTTCCAGTTCACTTAAATCCTAATGTGAAACAAATTGTATTCGATATGTTAAAGGACAATTTAAATATTCACCTCATTGAACCATTGGATTATCCTTCTTTTGTCTGGTTAATGCAAAAATCTAAAGTTATAATATCTGATTCTGGTGGAATTCAAGAAGAAGCTCCTATGTTTAATGTTCCTGTAATAGTAACTAGAGAAGTAACAGAAAGATCAGAAGGAGTTTTATCTGGTCATTCTTTTTTAGTTGGAATTGATACATTGAAAATTATTAATAAGACCATGGAATTGCTTAATAGAACTACATTTGGTATTAAAATAGAAAACCCTTATGGCAATGGTAAAGCTGCTGAGAAAATAGTTAATTTCATTAAGTATCGGTTTAAGTAATTTGGAAATGAAAAAAGCAAAAAAAATATTAATAATAACCGAATCTATTAATGTTGAGGATAGTAGTGGTTCTAAAGCTAATGTAGATATTATTAAAAACTTAAAACGTTCTGGCTATGATGTAAAGGTATATCACTACACAAGAAAAAGCATAAAACTCAAAGGTATGGACTGTATTGCAATACCAGAACAAAAAGCAACACTATTTTATGTGTTAAGTAAAATAATACTTGTTTTTTTTCGATTAACCAAGATTAATATCAACCCATTTATCGAAAAACGTTTAGGATTTTCTTTTGCTTTTTTTAATGATGTTTTTAGTATAAAAAAAGGCTTAAAAAAAGAAACCAATTTTAATCCAGATTGGGTAATAACGTTAAGTAAAGCAGCAAGTTTTAGAGTACATAAGGCACTATTAAAATTACCACATTGGCATAGCAAATGGTTGGCTTATATACACGATCCTTATCCCATGCATTTTTATCCTAGACCTTATAATTGGGTAGAGCCTGGTTACTATCAAAAACAAGAATTTTTTAGAGAAGTATCCAAAAAATCAGCACATGCTATTTTTCCTAGTCAATTATTAATGGAATGGATGGGAAGTTATTATCCCGATTTTTTAGAAAGAGGTATCGTTATTCCTCATCAAATTTCGAATGGAGCTAAAATAAATCAGAATGCACCAGCTTATTTCAAAAAAGATTATTTTACAATCTTACATGCTGGCAGTTTAATGAAACCCAGAAATCCAAGTGGTTTAGTAGAAGGATTTCAACAATTTTTAAGCACTAATCCTCAAGCCAAAGCCAATTCTCAATTATTAATATTAGGTAAAAAAGATTTTTTTGACGACTATTTAAATGCCAAACAGAGTGAGATTCAACAGTTGTATTTAAGTTCTGGCTATGTATCTTTTGATGATGTGCAATGTATGCAAAATGAGACTTCAGTTAATGTAATATTAGAAGCAAAATCAGAGATAAGCCCATTTTTACCAGGCAAGTTTCCACATTGTGTAAAAGCAAATAAACCTATTTTATATTTAGGTCCAAAGCAAAGTGAATGTTTGAGATTATTAGGAGAACCTTATAGTTATGCAGCAGAGATTGATGAGGTTAATAGTATAGCAAAACATATAGAGCAAATGTATATAAATTGGAAAAACCAGTCTGAACAGCAGTTTTTAAACAGACCGGATTTAGAAGTGTATTTGTCGTATAATAATTTAAAAGAAACCATTGAGAACTTGAATGCGTAAGATTTAGTTAGTAACCATGATAAAAAAAATAACTAATAAGCTTTTAAGTTTGAAAGCTAAATATAGTCGTGTATTTAGTACGACGTTTAATAAATCCTTTAAGCAATCAGATTATAATAGATGGAGCAAAGAAAAATCACTTTTTTCATCTTGGGATGAACGTACTCAACTTTTAGCAAACCAGATTTCGCCAAATAGTTCGGTTTTTGAATTTGGAGCAGCACGATTGGTTTTAGAAGACATGTTGCCAGAAGGATGTCAGTACTTACATTCAGATATTGTTAAACGAAATGAAGATACTTTAGTTATAGATTTAAATAAAGAACTCCCTAATTTACCTCAAGTAGATTATATTGTGTTTAGCGGTGTTTTAGAGTATATTTTTGAAGTTAAAGACTTGTTAGCACATCTGTCTCAATTTACAAATCATTTTGTATTTTCATATGCAGTAACAAATACCTTTCCTGATAAAGGGAATAGACGATTTAATGGTTGGGTAAGTGATTTGAGCGAAGTTGATATTTGTACTATTGCTGAAGATTTACAATGGGAAAGTAGTATAGTTGGAACTTGGAAAAAACAAACCTTATTTCAATTTAGTAAATAAACTATGCAACAAAAACACACCATAATATATGCCTATAGAAATCGTGATGCTGAACGTGTAAGACTATCATTGCTTTCGCTTGAAAGTCAGTCATTAAAGAATTTTGAGGTTCAATTTATTGATTATGGCAGTACAGATGATTATGCTAATAAAATAAAGACAGTAATAGATAGTTTCTCTTTTGCTACCTATCATTATATAGCTCACGAAGGCTTATTATGGAATAAAAGTAAAGCACTTAATTACGGGATTTCTAAAACTAATACAGAGTATATTGTAATTGCTGATGTAGATGTACAGTTTGCTCCAAATTTTACCAAACAGATTGAAACATTTGCTAAACCAACTCAATTTACCTTATTTAAAATAGGATACTTGCCAAAAGAAGTTACACCATCTGCAATTGAAAAATCAACTTTTGAGTCACTTATGCCAAAGCATTATGGAGATACATTTGGTATAGGTCTGTTTCCTAAAGCAGCTCTTGAAAAAGTAAAAGGATTAGATACATTTTTTCATTTTTATGGTTCAGAAGATGAAGATTTAAACAATCGATTAAAAATAGCAGGTTATATGTTAAATAGATGTGAAGATGATTTGTTATTGCATCAATGGCATCCAAGATATCCACAAAAAAAGAAAGAGAAACTAACTATAATACCTCGTTTGTCAAATATTCAACGAATTAACCAACGCCATTTTTTGTCGCATAAAGAACGTAAAGTAATAGTGCCAGAACAGAACGAATATTGGAATAAATGTTATTCGAAATCAGATTACAAAATATTAAAACAACCAGATGAAACCCTTATAATAGACAATATAAAGGCTAAGGTTGACCATTTTTTAAATTATGAATTAAAAACGTATAAAGGAAAAATTGTCAAGGTTATTTTTAAAGAAGCAACATATTACAGTACGTTAAAATATAAACTCAAAACGCTTTTAAAAATCCAATCTCAACCATACTTATCGATGAAGCAGGTCAATGATCAAGTTTTAAAGAAAATAATTTTTGAGTATAGAAACTACAATTATGCTTATATGGTTTCAGAAGATTTGAAAGAAATTGAATTCAGTATTGATTTAAGAAGCCAATAGCACAATGTGGAGATCTAAAAACATACGGTTGTTTTGGTGGAGTGAATCAATTCTTATGGATAAGCCAAAAGAGAATTATGGTGATGTTTTAGGAAAGTATTTAGTTGAAAAAATATCTAATAGAAAGATTCTTTGGGCAAATCCTAAAAAATTTAACATCAGAGATTTCTGGCAACCCATTTATGTTACTGCTGGTAGTATTCTTGCGCATGTAAACAAAAAATGTATTGTTTGGGGAAGCGGAATCATTCAAGAAAATCAAATTGTAAAACCTGCCAAATTCTTAGCAGTAAGAGGACCGGAAACAAGACGTATATTGATTAATCAAGGTTATAAAGTGCCTGAAGTTTATGGAGATCCAGCATTGTTATTACCAATATATTACAATCCAAAAATTGATAAAAAATATAAGTTAGGGATTATACCTCATTATGTAGATTATAATTTGGTTAAAGAAATGTATAGTAATAATAAAGACATTCTTATTATAGATTTAATGACCAATGATATAGAAGCTACTACTAACTTATTTTTGCAATGTGAACGAATAGTGTCTTCATCGTTACATGGTATTATTGTATCTCACGCATACCAAATACCAGCAGTTTGGATTAAATTTTCAAATAAATTATTTGGTGATGATATAAAATTTAAGGACTATTTTATGTCTGTATTAATAAAACCATACGTTCCCAATACAGTTGAATCGTTAACAGCTAACGAAAATTTAGAAAGTTTTTTTAATTCAGAAATAGAATTACCCAATCAAGACCAAATCAATAAATTACAACTAGGATTAATGGAAGTTTGCCCATTTATATAGTATTGAAAATTGAGGACTAAAAAAAGATTTTCATACAATTGAATACAAAGAAATCACTAAATTGCCATGTATGTATTTTTACTGTACAAAACAAACTGATGATTAAATAGTAATGAGCTTTATAATAGCCGAAATAGCACAAGCACATAATGGAAATATAGATACTGCTCATGCTTATATTGATGCTTTGTCAAAAACTGGTGTTGATGCTATAAAATTTCAAACACATATAGCAGAAGCCGAAAGTAGTATTTATGAACCTTTTAGAGTAAAATTCTCTGAACAAGATGCTACACGATTTGACTATTGGAAACGCATGGAATTTACGCTTCAGCAATGGAAAGCATTAAAACAACATTGTGATGAGCTTGGTTTAGAATTTATGAGTTCGCCTTTTAGCAATGCAGCGGTCGATGTTTTAGAAGAAGTAGGTGTTAAACGCTATAAAATTGGTTCGGGTGAGGTCACAAACTTTTTATTGTTAGAGCGCATTGCACAAACAAAAAAACCAGTTATTCTCTCTTCTGGCATGAGTTCTTATCATGAACTTGATAAGGCAGTAGAATTTTTAAAAGATAGAGATGTAGATATTGCCATTTTGCAATGTACAACGGCATATCCAACAAGTCCAAAAGAGTATGGATTAAATGTTATTAAAGAATTAAAAGAACGCTATAATCTCCCAATTGGTTTTTCCGATCATTCTGCAAAAATAGAAACTTGTATTGCTGCTGCTGCTTTAGGAGCAGAAATTTTTGAGTTTCACGCTGTTTTTAATAAACAAGTATTTGGTCCAGACACAACATCTTCTCTAACTATAGACGAGGTTGAGATGCTTGTAAAATCGATTAAGAATATTGAGGTTGCATTACTTTCACCTATAGATAAAAATGATAACAGTAAGTATTCTGAACTAAAACTAATTTTCGAAAAATCATTAGCAGTTAATAAAGATTTAAAAAGAGGACACCGTATTACATTCTCCGATTTAGAAGGTAAAAAACCGTCAAATAAAGGTATTTCGGCTTCAAAGTTTAAAGAAATTATTGGTAAAGAAGTCCAAAGAGATATGGCACAATGGGAATTTTTAAATAAAGAAGATATATCATAAATGGTAAAAAGAAAAATTTGTGTAGTCATTACAGCACGACCATCATATAGCAGAATAAAAACTGCGTTAAGTGCTATAGAAGCACATCCAAAATTGCAATTGCAACTCGTAGTAGCTGGTTCTGCATTGTTAGATCGTTATGGCAATGCGGTAAATTATATTGAAGAAGATGGTTTTTCAATTGATGCAAAAGTGTTTATGGTGTTGGAAGGTGAAAACAAAACATCTATGGCTAAATCAACTGGTTTAGGTGTTATGGAATTCGCAAATGTTTTTTATAATCTAAAACCAGATGCTGTAGTTACCATTGCTGATAGATTTGAAACAATAGCAACTTCAATTGCAGCTGCCTATCAAAACATTCCATTAATTCATGTACAAGGAGGTGAAGTAACTGGTAATATTGATGAAAAGGTGAGACATGCAAATACCAAATTGGCTGATATTCATTTAGTAGCTTCTCAAGATGCTAAAGAACGTTTAATAAAAATGGGAGAAGATGTTAATTATGTGTTTAATACTGGCTGTCCTTCAATAGATATTGCCCACGAAGTGAGTAAATCACCACAATTAAATTTTAATCCCATAGAAAAATATGGTGGTGTTGGGAAGAATATTGATTGGGATAATGGCTATCTGGTAGTCATGCAGCATCCTGTAACTACAGAGTATGATGATGCAAAAGCACATGTTACTTCAACCTTAAAGGTAATACATGAATTAGATATTCCAACATTTTGGTTTTGGCCAAATGTAGATGCTGGAGCCGATGGGACTTCTAATGGCATACGTACCTATAGAGAAATATATCAACCTGATAACATTCATTTCTTTAAGAATATGATTCCTGAAGACTTTTTAAGGTTATTGATTAATAGCAAATGTTTAATTGGTAACTCAAGCGTAGGTATAAGGGAATGTTCTTTTTTAGGTGTTCCTGTTGTAAATATTGGAACACGTCAACATGGTAGAACAAGAGGCGAAAATGTAGCAGATGTATCTTACAATGAAGATGAAATTAAAAAAGGGATACTTGATATGATTGATAAAAAACCAGATATTATTAGTAATTCTATTTATGGCAATGGTAATTCGGGAGAACAGATTGCTAATGTTTTAGCAGAAATTGAACTTCGGTTTCATAAAACTATTTCATATTAATGAAGATTTTAGGCATCATACCAGCACGTGGTGGTTCTAAATCAGTTCCAGATAAAAACATTAAATTGTTAGCAGGGAAGCCTTTGTTGCAATATACTGTTGATGTTGCCAAAAAATCCAAAAATATATCGAGATTAATTTTAAGTTCCGAAGATGATAAAATTATAAAAGTAGCTCAACAACTCAATTTAGAAGTCCCTTTTAAAAGACCTATAAATCTTGCCAAAGATGACACGCCAACATTGCCAGTTATTCAACATGCTTTAAAATTCTTTATGGAAAAGGGTATTTATTTTGATGCAGTTTGTTTACTACAGGTTACAAGTCCTTTTAAAACTTCTGAGTTTATTGATAACGCTATCGATAAGTTTGTTAAAAGTGGAGCAGATGCTTTGATTTCAGTACAACAAGTACCAAATGAATTTAATCCGCATTGGATGTTTAGAGTTAACAACAAGGATAATTTGGAGCTTTTTACTGGAGAAAAGCAAATTATTTCAAGACGTCAAGACTTACCAAAAGTATATCATAGAGATGGCGCGATTTATATTACAAAAACCAGTGTATTGCTTGAGCAAAACTCGTTATATGGTTCAAAATTATCTTATATGGAATCGCCTTCATATTTTAATGTAAACATCGATACTTTGGAAGACTGGAAAAAGGCTGAAAACTATTTAATGTCTAAAAAGAAATAATTAATGTGTGGTATTGCAGGGTTTGTAGGTCAGGATAATTACAAGATTCCTTTACAGGCAATGTTACAGCTTCAACAACATAGAGGGCCAGATTTTACAGGAACGTATTTTGATGAAGATTATGCAGCTTTAGGACATAATAGACTCTCAATAATAGATCATGGTCAACAATCCAATCAACCATTTGTCGATAATAGTAAAAGATATTATCTAACTTTTAATGGTGAAATATATAATTACAAAGAATTAAAAGAAGAATTAAAGCATCAGTACGAGTTTAAAACAAATTCAGATACCGAAGTATTATTGGCAACTTATATTATATATGGCAACTCATGCTTACAAAAATTAAATGGCATGTTTGCTTTTGCTATTTGGGATTCAACAACAAAAAAGCTTTTTGCCGCAAGAGATCGTTTTGGTGTTAAACCTTTTTATTATTCTTATAATAATAAAACGTTTGTCTTTGCAAGTGAAATAAAAACAATATTTAATAGCGGAATTGAAAGAAAAGCAAATGCTCAAGTTTGGGCTAATTATTTTTCTTTCGGAAGTTACGGACAACCAAATCAAACATTCTGGAAAAATATACATCAATTGGCTGGTGGACATTACTTAGAATTAGTTGATAATAAACTTAATATTGTTAAGTGGTATGATTTTGTTGAAGCAATTAATAATCAAAATGTAATTTCGAGTTATCAAGAAGCTAAAGAAATGTATTCTAAATTACTCTTAGAAGCAATAAAATTCCGTTTTAGAGCTGATGTTCCGGTTGGTTTTAATTTAAGTGGTGGCTTAGATAGCTCTGCTTTGTTGGCATTAGTGAACATCTCTCAAAATAATACTGAAGATATAGAGGCTTTTACATTTTATACCAATGATGAAAAATATGATGAATTGCCTTGGGTTGAGCAAATGATAAATAGTTATAAAAATCCTTTAAACAAAGTGCTATTATCTTCAAGCGAAGTGCAAGATTCAGCAAGATTTATTAGTGATGTCCAAGACGAACCGTTTGGAGGCATACCAACATTAGCTTACGCTAAAATTTTTAAGCAATCAGCAAACAAAGGCATTAAAGTATTGTTGGATGGTCAAGGTATGGATGAGCAATTAGCAGGTTATGATTATTATACTTTAAACAATGAATCTACAATTCAGGGAATAAAAAATAACCCATTCAAAAATAATATGCTTAGCAAAGAATTTTTGAAAGAAAGCAGTAAGCCTGATTTTGAAACACCTTTTGATAATAGCATTCAGAATTTACAGTATAGAGACCTTTTTTATACTAAAATACCTAGAGCATTAAGATTTAATGATAGGGTTTCTATGGCTTATTCAACAGAGTTGAGAGAACCTTTTCTGGATTATAAACTTGTTGAATTCGCTTTTGGACTTCCTTTAGAATATAAAATTAAAGACGGAAAGAATAAAAGGATTTTGCGAGATGTTATTTCTAAATTTATTCCTAATGAAGTATCTTATGCACCTAAAAGACCATTGCAAACACCACAAAGAGAATGGTTGGCAAATGAGCTAAAAGAATTTGTGTCTAATCATATAACTGCTATTAAGTCAGGCAATTATAAAGGATGGTTTAATGAAAGTGAAATTGATTATGAATGGAAACTCTATTTGAATGGCGATAGACAATCAAGTTTTCACATATGGCAATTAGTGAATTTTTCATTGTTAATGGGCTAACTTTTAGATAGAACAAAAAATTTAAATGCAATTTCGTGACAAATACTAAACCAAAAATTTTCATTTTACTTACAGATGGAGTCAGTTTACGAAACTTCGCATATACAAATTTTTATAAAAAAGGAATCGATCTTGGTTATGATGTTGTCTTTTGGAATAATACTGTATTTAATTTAGAACAATTAGGCTTTAAACAAGAAAAATTAAAAAAACAAAAATTACATTGGCTTACTACAATTTTTAAAAATACTCGTACTCGTATCGAACTTAAGTGTTTTATTAAGCGGTATAACGATACTATTTATCAAGAGTATTTGTTTCCATTGCCTTATAATTCACTAAAAAACATCATTAAGAATTGTAGTATAAATATTTTGGGTTTTTTGTTTAATTCAGAAAATGGATTGCGTTTTATCCGTAATTCTATAAACAAGTTAGAGCGTCAAACTAATTATTATAAAGCTTGTAAAGACATTTTAGAAATCCATAAACCAGATTTAGTTTATTGTACGAGTCAACGTTCTGTATTAGCAATTGCTCCAATACAAGCAGCTAAACAATTAAATATTCCTACAGTTGGTTTTATATATTCTTGGGATAATTTACCAAAGGCTACATTAGATGTTGTAACAGATTTCTATCATGTTTGGAGTGATTATATGAAAGACGAACTTTTAAAGTATCATCATTTTATTTCTGAAAGTCAAGTAAAAGTTACAGGAACACCACAATTTGAGTCGCATTATGATAGTGATAAATTTATTCCTAAAGAACAGTTTTTTAAGCAATATAAACTTAAAACCAATGTAACGTATATTTGCTTTAGTGGTGATGATGTTACAACCTCTCCAAAAGATTCTTTGTATTTGCAAGATTTAGCACAGTCTGTAAAGCAGTTAAATAAAGAAGGATTTCAATTAGGAATAATTTTTAGAAGATGTCCTGTAGATATTTCAGGTAGATATGATGAAATTATTTCAGAATATAAAGATGTAATCATTCCAATAGAACCAATGTGGAAGGCTTTAGGCGAAGTTTGGGATAATATGCTACCAACAACCGAAGATTCAGTACTATTAGCATCACTTGCAAAGCATTGCGCATTTGTAGTAAATTTAGGATCGTCTATGGTATTTGATTTTGCCATTCATAATAAACCATGTATGTATATGAATTATAACTATCTAAATATTGAAGACACACCAATAAAAGGAGTATATGTATATGCTTTTGTGCATTTTAGATCTAAACCATCTAAAGACGTCGTGGTTTGGTTAAACCATCCTGATGAAATACATGAAAAAATAAAAGCCCTTTTAAATAATGATACAATTATTTTAAATGCATCTCAAAAATGGTTTAGTATAATTAACAAGCAACCTGCTAATAAAGCATCTGAGAGAATTTGGGATGCTATCAAAAAAATATAAATAGATGCATATAGCTTTCCTTACACCAGAATATCCTCATACAAACCTGAAGCATTCAGCAGGTTTAGGTACAAGTATTAAAAACTTGGCAAGAGGTTTAATACAAGAAGGTGTTAATGTTACAGTTTTTGTTGTATTTCAAAATAAGAATATTACGTTTTATGATAAGGATATAAAAATAATCTCTATTGCCAGAAAAGGGTATAAATTATTTGGATGGTATTTAGAACGAAAGCATATACAAACTATCATTCAGCAAGAAATTGATGCAACAAATATCAATATTATTGAAGCACCAGATTGGACAGGAATAACGGCATTTATGAAGTTTCCTGTACCAATTGTTATTCGTTTGCATGGCAGTGATGGATATTTTTGTTATTTAGAAAAGCGAAAGCAAAAGTTTAAACACTACTTTTTTGAAAAAAACGCATTAAAACGTTCAAATAAAATAGTTTCGGTAAGCACATTTACAGCTAATCTTACTAAAAAAATATTTAATCTTAATTGCAGTATAGAAACAATTCATAACGGAATAGATACTGAAGATTTTAAACCAATACCTACTGAAATAAATCATGGACAGTTGTTATATTTTGGTACAATTATTAAAAAAAAAGGTGTTTTAGAATTGGCACAAATTTTTAATGCTGTCGTAGAGAAAAACAATAAAGCAACATTGCTTTTAATAGGTAAAGATGTACATGATGTTTTTGAAAACACATCAACTATAACATTATTTAATCAACTACTTACAGAAAAAGCAAAGCAAAAAGTAACTTATATTCCAGAAGTTTCTTATCAAGACATTAAGAATTATATTGCTAAAGCAAATATTATTGTATTGCCAAGTTTTGCAGAAGCATTTCCAATGACATGGTTAGAAACATTAGCGATGGAAAAACCTTTGGTTGCGTCTAATATTGGTTGGGCAAACGAGCTTATGATTGATGGAAAAACGGGTTATACTGTAGAGCCAACTAACCACAAAAAATATGCACAACGTATTTTAACTCTTTTAGAAGATAAGGACAAAGTCAAAGTATTTGGAAAAGAAGCAAGAGAGCATGTAATTTGTAATTTTTCAACAACTGTAATTATTAAAAAAAATATAAATTTATACGAGTCATTATTAGACCAAAATGATTGAACTTAATTCATATACAACCTCCAAAGGTGAAGTCCTTTTGTATAATGGAGAACCTAACCTAGATCGATTAGATGCTTTAGCTGAAGCATCTGGCGATTTGTGGCATAGTGCATTAGATCAAGGATTTAAGAATTGTTTTGATGATTTGGTATATCAAACTGCAGTATATTGGTGGTTTTTAAACGATTTTAAAGATTTAGATTATTGCGTTAATTGGCGATTAAATGCTCATAACTTTGTAGTAAGAGAAACCATTTGGAATGCAATGAATGGATTTGATAATAATTATTCAGATGATATAATAAGAGGATTAGATTTTGGTTTCAACCTTATAAGAAACTCTGGAGGAGTGCCAATATATGTAAAAGGATTATTTGCAGAGAAACAGTTTGATGTTTCAATTTCAGCAGAAGATAGATATTTATTTTTTTTGAAAAACTTTAAGCGTCATCATAGTCATTACATGATGATTAGAAAAGGGATATTTAATCTTTTTTCTGAATATAGAGCATTAAATAAGGTTTCAAAAAAATTAGAACGGAGGCAAAGTGAAATTATTGAACCAAGACCTTTAAACGAAATTGAGGGTCAACCAACTGTTAGTTTGGTAATTCCAACGATGAAACGTCAGCAGTTTACAGAGTTGTTGCTAAATGACCATAATAAACAAACATACCTTATTAAAGAAGCTATTATTGTAGATGCAACACCTAAAGAAGAGCGTGATGAGAAATTCTATAATCCAGACAATTTTAAATTTGATATAAAAGTTAAATGGCAAACCACAAAAGGAAGCTGTAGAGCCCGAAATGAAGCTATTGAATTATGTACAGGAGATTATATCATATTTGCAGATGATGATATAAGAATATTACCCGATTTTGTTGAGAATCATATAAAAATATTGCAAACATATAAGGCTTCAGCTTGCAACGGTTTAGATATTATGGCACTAAATGTAACTCAAAACCTTACAGATTTGAAGAGAATCTTAAATGAATTAGGCAAGCAGCGATGGAAAGTTGGAGTTTCGCACATGTTTAGTAACGCAAATTCATGTGTAAAACGAACTGTGGTGAATGAATTAATAGGAAATGATATAAATTTTGATGGAGGTTATGGAGAAGATGCAGATTTTGGGCTACGGATTTTAAAGCATGGAGAGGTATTGTTGCATAATCCTTTTTCACCAAACTTACATTTAAAACCTCCTGTTGGTGGCTATCGTTTTTGGGGTAATCAATCTAAGGTAATCGGGAAAAAAAGAAAATTACAGCCTTGGGAATTTGATAAACCTGTTAAATACATACGCCCAGTACCAAGCCCAACAATAACGTATGGTTTTTTGAAACATTTTGAGCCTAAACAATTAAAAGAGTGGCGCATTAAGCATTTTTTTATTTACCTTTTTAAAGGAGATAAAAGAACATTTTTAGTACGCTTATTAAAACTAACATACAAACAATTGCAGTTTAATAAATCGTTACAATATGCTAAACGTTTAATTAAATTAGGAAGTAGATTTAGCTAAATCATTTATATGAAATTTTCATTAATCATTTGTACATACATGAGACCTGCATCTTTATTGAGTTTATTGAGTTCAGTAAAACTACAGACGCTTTATCCAAATGAAATTTTAATTATAGATGGCTCAACTAATTTAGATTCAGAGCAGATTATTAAAGAAAATGATTTTGAAAATTTAAAGTACTATCAAGTAAATGATAACAATAGAGGTTTAACCAAACAACGTAATTATGGTGTTGATTTAGTTGGTGCTTTAATTGATGTTGTTTGTTTTTTAGATGATGATATTATACTAACAAACACATATTTTGAAGAACTTATAGCAACTTATAAAACTTGTCCAGATGCCATAGCTGTTGGTGGTTATATAAGCAATGAAGTACAATGGAAAAAGATACCCAATAGTAATCAACCCAATAATAATGAGTTTTGCAAAGATGGTTGGTATAGAAATGAACCAAGCCGATTTATATTAAGGAAAAGATTGGGATTATTAACAACTAACGAACCAGGTTTTATGCCTAAATTTTCGCATGGTCGTTCAGTAAGCTTTTTTCCTCCATCAAATAGGGTTTATGAAACTGAATTATTTATGGGTGGAGTTGCATCGTATAAAATACAAGTATTTAAAAACTTAAAATTTTCTTCTTATTTTGAAGGTTATGGTTTATATGAAGATGCCGATTTTTGTTTGAGATTATCTAAATTTGGTAAGTTATATGTCAATACTCTAGCAAAATGTAAACATTACCACAATGAATCAGGGAGACCTAATAAATTTTTATATGGGAAAATGGTTGTAAGAAATGGTTGGTATGTTTGGCGTGTAAAATACCCTAATCCTTCTATAAATGAAAGATTTAAATGGAATGCGACATCTTTTTTACTTACTATAATTAGATTTACTAATACATTTAGTTCAGACAAAAAAATGGAAGCTTTTACAGAAAGCTTAGGAAGAATTGTCGGATGGTTCACTTTAATTTATAATAAACCAAAAGTTGAATAATGAAGTTTCTAATCATTTCTCATGTAACACATATCAAGCAAAACCAAAAGTTTTATGCTTATGAACCTTATGTAAGAGAAATAAACTTATGGGGCAATTATGTAAGTGAGGTTTTAGTTGTTGCACCATTAGTAGAAAGGTTAAAATCAAATATTGAAGCAGCATACTTACACAATAATATAAAACTTCAAACGATTCCAAAAATTGAGTTTACCTCTATTAAAAGTGCCTTATATTCAATATTTAAAATCCCAATTATATTTGTTACTATTTTTAATGCTTGCAAAAAAACGGATCATATACATTTGCGTTGCCCAGGTAATATTGGGTTGTTAGGATGCATTGTTCAAATAGCATTTCCTTCAAAATCTAAGTCTGCTAAATATGCAGGAAATTGGGATCCAAACAGTAAACAACCTTTAAGCTATAGATTACAGAAATGGATTTTAAGCAATACTTTTTTAACTCGAAATATGCAAGTTTTGGTTTATGGTAATTGGAAAAATCAAACTAAAAATATTAAACCTTTTTTTACAGCTTCTTTTTCTAAAGATGAAATTGAAAAAATCACACCACGTAATTACAATAAAACTCTAAAATTTGTTTTTACAGGGAGTTTGGTTAGTGGTAAACGACCTTTATTAAGTATTCAAATTATTGAAGCACTTAACAAAAAAGGAATTAAATCAAACCTCCATATATTTGGAGGTGGCGTTTTAATGAAATCCTTAAAGTTGTATGTACAAGATAATAACCTAAACGACATAATTTTTCTTAAAGGCAATCAAGAAAAAGATACCATAAAAGAAGCTTTAAAAGATAGTCATTTTTTAATTTTACCTTCAAAATCTGAAGGTTGGCCAAAGGCAATTGCAGAGGCAATGTTTTTTGGTGTGATTCCAATTTCTACCAAAATTTCCTGTATAGAATGGATGCTGGATTATGGTAAAAGAGGCATTTTAATTAATCCTATTTTAGAAGAAGCTGTTCAAGAAATAATATATTGTTTAGAAAAAAATAGTCTTAAAGAAATAGCTATTGAAGCCCAAAAGTGGTCTCAAAAATATACTTTAGATAGTCTAGGGTATGAAATAAAAAAAATACTCCAATAATAAATGCGTGTACTACAACTTATAGATACTTTAAATGCTGGAGGAGCAGAGCGTGTTGCGGTAAACATAGCTAATGCATTAGCTTTAGAGATTGATAAATCTTTTATTTGTGCTACACGTAAGGAAGGTAGCCTTAAAGAGAGCATAGATAAAGATGTAGGTTATATTTTTTTAAACAGAAAATCTACACTTGATTTCAAGGCAATTTTAAGATTTAGAAGATTATTAAAAAAGAACAAAGTTTCTATTGTTCATGCACATGGTTCATCTTTCTTTCTTGCATCACTTATAAAAATTCTTACAAGAAATATAGATATTGTTTGGCATGATCATTATGGTAATAGAAATAAAGCAAACATTGCAAATAATTTTATTTTAAAACTTTGCTCATTGTTTTTTAGACAAATTGTTACAGTGAATAAGGAATTAGAGTTGTGGTCAAAAAAACATTTGTGGTGTGGCAAAGTCGTTTATCTTCCTAATTTTGTAATGGATTATAAAAGTGAGATAGCTACTAAACTTAAGGGAACAAGCAAGAAAAGAATATTATGCTTGGCCAATTTAAGAGAGCCGAAGGATCATGAAAATTTGATTAAATCTTTTTCTATTGTAAATGAGAAGTATCCTCAATGGAGTTTGCATTGTGTTGGTGGGATTTATAATGACGACTATTCAAAAAACATTAAATCATTAATTTTAGATTATAGATTACAAGAATGTGTTTTTCTTTATGGAAGCAGGCCAGACGTTTCATCAATTATAAAGCAATGTGATATTGGTGTATTAGCATCAAAATCGGAAGGATTACCAATGGCTTTATTAGAATATGGTTTGAATGGGTTAGCAGTTGTTGTGACAGATGTTGGTGAATGTAAGGAAGTAGTTTCAGAGTTTGGATTATTGGTGACAGCTAAAGATTATAAAGCCTTATCAAATGCTATAATTAATTATATTAAAAATGTAGATAGAAGAATAGAAGATTCAAAGAACTTCCAAAACAGGGTTAACGAAAAATTTTCTTCGTTAGCCGTTATAACGAAAATAGTTAGTTTATATAAAGCACTATGATTTTTATGTATCTTGCTTCCTTTAAAATGTATTTCCTTTTATTAGAACATTCGTAATGCAGATTGATATTCAATATATAAAACTGGTATTAATACATGTTGGTATTGGTTTAATGATGTATTTTATTAGTCCTTTCTCTCGTTTGTTTTTTCTTGCAATAGTGGTCTTTTTTTTAATAAGAATTGTTATGGCACCATCATCAAGAAAAACATTTGAAGTATTAAAAGCCTGTGCATATATTTCTGGAGTTGAAGTATTATTGAGGATGACTGATGGAGCAATTTTTTATGAATCTTCTAAGTATTTAGTTGTTTTATTTGTGCTTTTTGGAATTTTTTATAAAGGGATATCTAACAAGGCATATCCCTACTTTTTTTATTTAATAGCTCTTGTTCCTGCAATTATAGTGGCTTCTACCAATATAGGTTTTGATATTAATTTTAGAACAAATATAGCCTTTGTTTTAAGTGGACCTGTGGCTTTAGGGGTTACAGCTTTATATTGTTACGATAAAAAAATCACACTTAAGCAAATAATGGATATTATTTTATATTTGGGATTACCAATTATATCCATGACAACTTATTTGTTTTTATATTCACCAAGCCTCAAGGATGTCTTGTCTGGTACACAATCAAATTTTGCTGCCTCGGGTGGTTTTGGGCCCAATCAAGTGGCTACTATTTTAGGATTAGGGATGTTTGCTTTTACAGCACGTGTTTTTTTAAAATCCCCGGGATTATTACTGAAAGTGTTTAATGCTCTAATATTTAGCGCCATAGCCTATAGGGCTGTTATTACTTTTAGTCGTGGAGGTGTTGTTGGAGCTATAATTATAATTGTGGCATTCCTAATAGTGCTTTATTTTCGTTCTAATAAAAAACAGAGAAGTAATATTATAACTTCATTTGCTTTATTTTTAGCAGCTTTATCTATTACTTGGACTATAAGTTCAAATCAATCAGAAGGGCTTATTGATAAACGTTATGCAAATCAAGATGCAATGGGAAGAGAGAAAGCAGATTTATCTACTGGAAGAGTAGATTTGTTTGTAAATGAATTAGATGGGTTTATTGAAAACCCATTTTTTGGTGTTGGAGCAAGTGTTATGAAAGAAATAAGAAAGGAAACGCTTGGTGTAGGCATAGTCTCTCATAATGAGCTTAGTCGTTTATTATCTGAACATGGTATTCTGGGTGTTCTAATTTTACTTGTTTTAATAATTAAACCATTAATGTATAGAGTTAATAATAAGAAGAATTTTTTCTTTTATGCATTTTTGTTCTTTTGGTTTGCCACAATAAATCATTCTGCAATGCGAATAGCAGCACCAGCGTTTATATATGGCTTGTCTTTACTAAATATTACATATGAAAAACATCCTATATATAGGAAACAAATTAAACAACAAGCACTTTAACCCATCTTCGGCGCATACATTAGGCACTCTGTTAGAAAGTGAAGGTTATAACCTTTTTTATGCTTCATCTAAAAGTAACAAGTTGTTTAGACTTATAGATATGCTCAAGGCTTGTTTTAAATATAGTGCAAAAGTTGATTTTGTTCTTATAGACACTTATAGTACACTTAACTTTTTCTATGCCTTTTTTACTAGTCAATTATGTAGGTTATTGAAGCTAAAATATATTCCTATTCTTCATGGAGGTAATTTACCTATGCGATTGGATAATTCTTCAATGTTAAGCCGTTTAATTTTTTCTAATTCATATCAAAATATTGCACCATCCAACTATTTAACAGAAGAGTTTAGTGCAAGAGGCTATAGCACTATTTTTATTCCAAATGTATTAGAAATAAAGGATTATAAGTTTTTAGAAAGAGAGATCGTAAGTCCTAAACTTTTATATGTTAGAGCGTTTAGCAAAATATATAATCCAGAATTGGCTATAAAAGTCCTTGATATGTTGTTAGAATTATATCCAAATGCGTTGTTATGTATGGTTGGTCCAGAAAAGGATGAGTCTTTACAGGTGTGTAAGTCTCTCGTAAAATCATTGAAGCTTGAGAATCATGTTGAGTTTACAGGAGTGTTGCCAAAACTACGATGGCATAAAAAATCAGAAGATTACAATATTTTCATAAACACAACAAATTTTGATAATACTCCTGTAAGTGTAATGGAAGCTATGGCATTAGGATTACCAATTGTATCTACAAATGTTGGTGGTATGCCATATTTAATTTCTGATAAAAAGGATGGATTATTAGTTGATAAAAATGATGCTGATGAGATGGTTAATGCAGTTAAATATATTATTGACAATCAAGAGTTTGCAAGGCAAATTGCTGTTAATGCAAGACATAAAGTAGAACAGTTTAATTGGGAACAAGTTAAAAAGTTGTGGTTTAATGTTTTACGTTAGGATTATTATTGCAGTACAATATTAACTCACTATATTTATACAATTATTTAATCAATTTATGTCGTCAAAAAAAGGAATTCATTTCGAAGTTTCTGAACGTAAAATTTTATTGCGGATTTTAGATGTTATAGCAGCTTTAGGAGGCTTATACATTATTGGTCACAGTTTTGAATTCGACTATTTTACAATTACCAAAGAAAATTGGACTTGGTCTGTTGTTTTAGGAGTTTATTTAACCATTTTCGGATCAGTATTCGAGCTTTACGATCTTCAAAAGTCAAGTCAACTAGATACCGTTTTTAGAAATATTATTCTTACAGCTTCAATTACTGTTTTAGTTTATTTGTTGACTCCAATTATTACTCCTTTCTTGCCAGTTAATCGTTTGCAGATAATTTATTTTTACATAGCTATAATTGGCTCTATTTTTCTGTGGAGATTAGCATACATTGCTTTTTTTGCTTCACCACGTTTTTATAAAAAGGTAATTATTATAGGTGAAATTTCTAATATCGAAAATGTTGTTAAATCAATAAGTGAATCTGATCCAAATTATAAAATAATTGGATTTGTTAATAGTGAAAAATCGAAGTTAGAAACTGTAACATTTAAAGGACTAATTGAATATTTACCAGAAGATTTACCAAGAATCATTAAAACTAAAAATGTTTCCGAATTAGTAGTTGCTATAACAAATCCTAATAATATTACAGCACAAATATATAATCAACTTACTTTGCTTTTAGAGCAGGGACTTACCATTAGAGATTACACACAAGTTTTTGAAGAAATTACCAGACGCGTACCTGTGCAATTTGTAGGAAGGGATTTTTATAAGTATTTCCCTTTTAGTAGAAGTAATCAAAATAAACTTTATCTGCTTTATCATAGAGCTATGGATATTGTATTTTCTATTATTGGTATTGTATTTGGAATTATTTTATCTCCATTTATTATTGTTGGCAATATATTAGGTAATCGAGGCCCATTATTTTATACGCAAAAACGAATAGGAAAATATGGTAAGTCGTTTAAAATTATTAAGTATAGAACTATGATAAAAAATGCAGAAAAAGGAGGCATATCTTGGGCTGTAGAAAATGATAAGAGAGTAACTACTTTTGGACGGTTTTTAAGAAATACACGTCTGGATGAATTGCCTCAATTTATTAATGTTTTAAAAGGCGAAATGAGTATTATTGGACCGAGACCAGAACGTCCTTTTTTTGTTAAAGAGTTGTCTAGAATTATTCCATTTTATGAAACAAGACATACTATAAAACCTGGTTTATCTGGTTGGGCACAAGTAAATAGTAGGTATGGTTCGACCGTTGAGGATAGCTTGAATAAATTACAGTACGACCTTTATTATATTAAACATCGTAATTTTTTCTTAGACATTAATATTATAGTAAAAACATTAAGCACTATAGTTTATTATAGAGGGCAATAAATTGTTGGAATTAAATATTCTTTTGGTAGTAGTTTATTAAATATAAATATCTTATAAAAAAAGCAATTAATATTGGAATTAAACCTATCGCAAAAATCTCCACACCTATTATCCAATGTAATGTCAATAAGCATAACATTATAATCAAAAACTTTAAATACTTAATAAACCAAACTTTTACTGTTTTTTTGAATAGTTGAGAAATCACAAAAATATTTAAAGCAAAAGCCCACAGCAAATTATAGTTTTGTGCAGTTGCCGAATGATCTGTAGCAAGCCAAAGTAGTAAAACGATTACGCCAACAATTCCTGTAAAAGCAAATATTGTTACATCTAGCCAAATACTGCGTTTATTTTTTTTATAATCAAAAAAGGTAACTAATAAAATAAGCAAGCTAATAACCCCAAAAACAAATAATGGGCTTGTAAAGAAATTATTTGATTTAGGTTTTTTAATACTCTCGTATAAAACATTTGTTTGTTTCACTAAAGGTTTAGATGTATTAATTGTTGCACTTTCAAAGAAAACATGAATGTAATATGGCAAAAACATATGTTCTTCGGCTGTTGCTTTTTTGTCTATAACCGAGCCAAGAGCAAGATCAATACCAAATCCACCCCAAGAATTTCTATTTACATGGTCATGAATTAATTGTCTAAACGTTTTAGGTTTAAATCCTTCAGTTTCATTAAATATTATGCTGTTGTTAAGAGAAGTATTTGCAACATCTCTAATTTTTGTCGCACAATTATCGTAGAAAAAATCGTATAAATAATATTGATTTTCTGGTTTATAATTATTGATTAAAAATTCAAATAGATTTTGTTTTTCAATTTGAGTTAAATTTAAAACCTGTTCCTTAATTGTGCGATTTTGTGAAATGTAAAAACCAATAAAATCTTGTGAATAATTTTGTCCAATTTTATAATTAAGTTTTCCTCTAACAAAATTCAAATAAAAATTTGGTGCGTTAAAATCATATACTCCGTAGTTAAAAACAATATCAATATCTAAAGTTTGATCTTTTATTCTAAATCCATTATGTCCAAAAGCATCGTTTAAAGAGGAGCCAGGATCTATTGTAAGTACACTAATTTCGGCTTCTTCAGATAGTTTTTGTTTCTGTGCATTAAGAAATACAAATGAAAGAAAGAATAAAACGAACGATAGTTTTTTCATTTTTATACGCATAGTGCTTATTAATAATTACTTGTTTTACATTCTTTGTACAAAGAGTTTATATTTAACGGGAACAAGTCTTAATTCTTGCTTCTAAAAGCGAAGCGATCTAATACCTTAAAATAAAACTATCTAAAAATACTAAAATCTATCTTTAAAGAGAATACATTGGAGTATAATGCTGCACTTTGGTCTCCTATATCAGTAAAAGCATAATCGATTTGAATTCCATTATATTTAAATCCAACTCCAAAGTTAGGTTGAAAGGTCAAACTTTCACTATTGTCTATTTGCATTTCATTTTGAAAATTACCAACTCCAGCTCGTAAAAACACAAGGTCTGTATAACCAAATTCAAAACCAATTGCAGGATTAATACTTGCAAACGATGTTGAAATAATATCATTGGTTTCGGCAAACCTCATATTTAGGTCAAACTCAGCACGTAGTGTATAATCCAGATTGAATTCGAAAAATTTAGAGATTCCTATTTGTAATTTTGGTAATGTTAATTCTGTACCTTCTGGAGCCTCTTGGTTTTGTCCATCAATAGCGTTTTGTATATCTGCAAGTTTATCTTCATCAATAGACCAAGCATTAAACGTAGTTGTAATATCTCTTGCCATTACACCAAATTTCCATCCATTATTACCTTCAAATTGAATACCTAAATCTAAACCAAAACCCCAAGATGATGCAAAATCTCCAATAATACGCCTTATTACTTTGGCGTTTATGCCATAATTTAAACCATCTACAGGAAGCTTTCTTGCATAAGAAAAAGTGATTCCATAATCTACAGCCGAAAATAAATTTATTCTATCATAATTAATATTTCCTTGGTCGTCTATTAGTTGTGTTGTGTCTAAAATATCGTCAACACCAAATCTAATAATAGAGATTCCCATAGTGCTTCTATCATCAATTGGCATAGCAAAAGCTGCATAGTTGTAATTAGCAATATTTGCAAAATAGCTGGAGTGCATCAGTGCCATTTGGTTGTCTTCGAGATGTACTAAACCTGCAGGATTCCAATATCCAGAATTTACATCTGCACTATTTGCAACTACAGCACTACTCATACCTAAAGCAGCAGCATCAACACCAATATTCATAAATTCGTTGGAATACTTTCTGGTAGTTTGAGCGTGAATTAAGGATACACAAAGAAGTAATAAAATGGATAAATACCTTTTCAAAAGCTGAAATTTTATACAAATATGCGTAATTCACCTAATAAACTCTAATTTTTTATAGATATTGTGCTTTGCAGATATTAGTCAATAATAGTTTGTTATTTTTACAGAAATTAAATTTTTTAAGTTTGAAAAAACACATTCCTAATTTTATTACGCTTTTAAATTTATTCTGCGGAAGTATTGCCGTAATTTTTGCAGTTAACGGTAATATGAAGCTTACTGTATTGTTTGCTTTTCTTGGTATTTTTTTCGACTTTTTTGATGGTTTATTGGCAAGGAAACTAAAAGTTGATGGCGAACTGGGATTACAATTGGATTCTTTGGCAGACATCGTAACCAGCGGATTGGTGCCAGGACTTGTGATGTTTTATTTGTTTAATTTGAGCAATTCAGATGCTTCTGGTTTTAATTCTTATTTGCCATATTTTGGTCTTTTAATTACTATAGCGTCTGCATATCGCTTGGCAAAATTTAATATTTCAACAAATCAAACAGATTCATTTATAGGCTTGCCAACTCCTGCTAATGCATTGCTTATCTTGTCATTACCTTTAATAATGGAGTTTCAAGATAACGATATAATGAATGCCATAATCCTTAATAAATGGTTTTTAATAGCTATAACAATAATAAGCTCTTATCTGTTAAATGCAAAGATTAATCTTTTTGCATTAAAGTTTAAAAATTGGAGTTTTAAAGATAATGCAGCAAGGTATATGCTTATTTTATTATCTATAATCTTTTTGATAATCTTTCAATTTGCTGCAATTCCACTAATTATTTTAAGTTATATTTTAATCTCGCTCTTAAATAAATAATACAATTTATGGCTTCAGGTTTTTTTGCTTTACTAGATGATATAGCGGCACTAATGGACGATGTAGCAGCAATGAGTAAAATTGCTACAAAAAAAACGGCTGGTATTTTAGGAGATGATTTAGCCGTTAATGCCGAAAAGGCATCTGGGTTTGTTTCTTCAAGGGAAATCCCTGTTTTATGGGCTATATCAAAAGGCTCATTTTTTAATAAATTGATTATTCTACCTATGGCATTTCTTTTAAGTGCTTTTGCACCTTGGGCTATCATACCCATTTTATTACTTGGTGGTATATATTTAGCCTTTGAAGGTGCTGAAAAAATCTACGAATATGCAATGCATCGAAATCATTCTAATAAAACTGTTAAGTTTGAAAACATGAATGAAGAGGAAACTATTAATCATGAAAAGAAGAAAATAAAATCAGCTATTGTGACAGATTTTATTTTATCTGTCGAAATTATAATTATTGCATTAAGTACAGTAGTAGAAAAACAACTTTCTATTCAAATTATGGTCGTTTCAATTGTTGCTATTATTGCAACTGTAGGTGTTTATGGTATTGTTGCACTTATTGTAAGAATGGACGATTTTGGATATAAATTAATTACACTGAATAATGAAAAAAATAATCTAGCAAAAAAGGTTGGCCTTTTTTTTGTAAATGCTCTACCTATTGTAATTAAAAGTTTAGCTGTTATTGGAACCATTGCAATGATTTTGGTCGCTGGAGGAATTTATGTTCACAACATTCATTTTTTGTATGATTTCTTTCAGCCTATACCGTCTATTTTGGGAGAGCTTATAGTTGGATTGATTGTTGGTTTAATTGCTCTGTTTATAGCTAAAATATACAATAAAGTTAGGAAAACTAAAAAGTGAAATTGATGATAATGAATATGTAGGAGTAATAATGAATCTTTAAGATCAAAACTCCAACTTCTTTTTACGAAGCTCAAAATTTTGCCCTAAATACACCTTACGCACCATATCGTCTTCGGCAAGTTCTTCTGGTATTCCGGCTTTAAGAATGCTGCCTTCAAACATTAAATAGGTTCTATCAGTAATAGCAAGTGTTTCTTGTACATTGTGATCTGTAATTAAAATACCAATATTCTTTTTGGTAAGTTTTGCCACAATACGTTGTATATCTTCTACAGCAACAGGATCTACACCTGCAAAGGGTTCATCTAACAAAATAAAATTTGGATCAGTAGCTAAAGCACGAGCAATTTCGGTTCTTCTACGTTCGCCACCAGATAGTAAATCACCTCTGTTTTTACGTATATGGCTTAATCCAAATTCGTCAATAAGAGATTCCATTTTATCGGTTTGCTCTTTTTTACTCAATTTAGTCATTTGTAATACGCTCAAAATATTGTCTTCTACACTTAATTTTCTAAATACAGAAGCTTCTTGTGCAAGATATCCAATACCATTTTGTGCACGTTTGTACATTGGATATTTGGTAATTTCGGTATTATCAATAAAAATTCTTCCACCATTTGGTTTAATAAGACCAACAATCATATAGAAGCATGTTGTTTTTCCTGCACCATTTGGACCAAGAAGACCAACAATTTCACCTTGATTTACTTCCAACGATACATCTTTTACAACTTTTCGTCCACTATAGGACTTCATTAAATTATCAGCTCTTAAAATCATATTTGCAATAACGTAATTTTTAATTAATTATTCTAAAGCATCCCTATTCGATACACTCTTTTATTAGATTAGACTTGTTGTTTTTCCTTTCTTTTTTGATTTCTGATTACAACCTTAGATATATATATACTTACTTGATATAATATTAATATTGGAATTGCTACAATAATCTGGCTTGCAATATCTGGAGGTGTAATTATAGCAGATAAAATTAAAACGATTACTAAAGCATATTTACGATATTTCTTTAAGAATTCTGGTGTTACCAATCCTACTTTAGTTAAAAAGTAAATAATAATTGGAAGCTCAAAGATTAAACCAGACGCTAATACTGAAGCTCTCACTAATCCTATATAAGAGCCTATATCAATTTGATTATCAACAACGTCTGATATATTATAGTTGGCTAAAAAATTGATAGATAAAGGGCAGACAATAAAATAACCAAAAAGAACTCCTAGAAAAAATAAAAATGATGAGATTATTATAAATCCACGCGAATGTTTGCGTTCTTTTATGTGAAGTCCAGGACTGATAAAACCCCAAAATTGATAAATTACATATGGAAAAGAAATGATAAATCCTGCCATAATAGAAGTCCAAATATCTGCTGAAAACTGACCAGCCATAGTCCGACTTTGAATAATCATAGGTAATTCTTCACCACAAAAACTGGTTTCTACATTTATAAAATTAGCAGCTTTACATAGAAACTTATAGGTTGGAAAATCCATTTCGAGAGGTCCAAAAACAATAACGTCAAAAATAAATTTACTAAATATAAATGCAATACTCCCAGCTCCTATAATAGCTAGAGTCGCTCTTATAAGATGCCATCTTAAATCTTCAAGATGGTCAAGAAAAGACATTTCATTTATGTTTTTTTTAGCCATTATAAAATGCCTTCTTTAATTAAATCATGTAAATGTACAACTCCAGCATATAAACCTTCTTCTTCTACAAGTAATTGAGAAATACCATGTTTTTCCATAAGTTCCATAGCATCAACAGCCATTGCGTTAGCTTCAATGGTTTTTGGGTTTTTGCTCATAATATCTTTGGCTGATAAATTAGTAAAATCTTTGGTCTTACTAAGCATGCGACGTAAATCTCCATCTGTAATAATTCCGATAATATTCGTGTCTTCCACTACAGCAGTCACACCTAGCATTTTTTCAGTAATTTCAATAATTATTTGTTTCACATTAGTGTCTAATGAAACTTTTGGCTTTTGATTTACTGAAGATAAATCATTAACTCTTAAATATAATTTTTTTCCTAAAGCTCCTCCAGGATGATATTTGGCAAAATCGGTTCTTGAAAACCCTCGTAACTCTAATAAACATATTGCTAATGCGTCTCCTATAACCAATTGTGCAGTTGTGCTAGTAGTAGGAGCCAAATTATTTGGACATGCTTCTTTTTCAACAAAAGTGTTTAATACAAAATCTGCCTGTTGACCAAGAAATGAATCTTTATTTCCAGTAATGGCAATCATTTTATTAGGGCCATTTTTTATGAGTGGTACTAAAACTTTAATTTCTGGAGTGTTTCCGCTTTTAGAAATGCAAACAACAACATCATCTTCTAGAATTAAACCTAAATCACCATGGATGGCATCTGCTGCATGCATAAAAATAGCTGGAGTTCCAGTAGAATTTAAAGTCGAAACAATCTTATTTGCAATAATGGCACTTTTCCCAATACCAGTAATAATTACTCTACCTTTAGAACTATAAATAAGCTGGGTAGCATTTGCAAAATCTTCATTCAATAAATTTGAGAGATTGGCAATAGCTTGGCTCTCTATATCTATTGTGTCTTTTGCTGTTTTTAGGATTGAATTTGTTTTATTCAAAATTTATAATTTATGGTTTGATGCGTATAAAGATTTTACTATCTTTAAATATTACTACAAAAAAACAAAAAATAATAATGGAGTTCGCTTAAAATTATAGAAATCGAGTTATTTTTTATAAATTTAAGTAAAACTAAATATATCAATTGAGGGATTAATGAGTAATAGTGAAAATAGGTTGCAAGAAGCGTTAAAAACATATTTTGGTTTTAGCACTTTTAAGGGCTTACAAGAAGAGGTAATAAAAAGTGTTATGGCTAATAATAACACTTTTGTTATCATGCCAACTGGTGGTGGTAAATCATTGTGTTATCAACTACCTGCAATAATGAAAGAAGGAACAGCAATTATAGTTTCTCCATTAATTGCGTTAATGAAAAACCAAGTGGATGCCATTAGAGGGGTTTCTAAAGAAGAAGGTGTAGCACATGTTTTAAATTCGTCACTTAATAAAACAGAAGTCAAGCAAGTCAAGCAAGATATAAGAGATGGAATCACTAAATTGTTATATGTTGCTCCAGAATCGTTGACAAAAGAAGAGAATGTTGAGTTTTTAAAATCTCAAAAAATCTCATTCATGGCAATAGATGAAGCTCATTGCATTAGTGAATGGGGACATGATTTTAGACCAGAATATAGAAACCTGCGACATATTATTAAACGAATTGGAGACAATATTCCAATGATTGGCTTAACTGCTACAGCCACACCAAAAGTTCAAGAAGATATCTTAAAGAATTTAGGGATAACTGACGCAAATACATTTAAAGCATCATTTAATAGACCAAATTTATTTTATGAAGTGCGTCCTAAAACTAAAAATGTAGATGCAGACATTATTCGGTTTGTGAAACAAAATGAAGGAAAATCTGGAATAATATATTGCCTAAGTAGAAAACGAGTTGAAGAATTAGCACAAGTGCTTCAAGTGAATGGTATTAAAGCAGTGCCATATCATGCAGGATTAGATGCCAAAACAAGAGTGAGGCATCAGGACATGTTTTTAATGGAAGATGCAGATGTTGTAGTTGCTACTATTGCTTTCGGAATGGGAATAGATAAACCAGATGTTCGTTTTGTGGTACATCACGATATTCCTAAAAGCATAGAAAGCTATTATCAAGAAACTGGTCGTGCAGGAAGAGATGGAGGCGAAGGGCATTGTTTGGCATACTATGCGTATAAGGATATAGAAAAACTTGAAAAGTTTATGTCTGGAAAACCAGTAGCCGAACAAGAAATTGGTCATGCACTACTTCAAGAAGTTGTTGCTTTTGCAGAAACATCAATATCCAGACGAAAATTTATTCTGCATTATTTTGGAGAAGAATTCGATAACGAAACAGGCGAAGGTGGAGATATGGACGATAATATGCGCAATCCTAAAAAGCAAGTAGAAGCAAAAGATGAAGTAAGTATTTTATTGGATGTTGTTTCTAAAACCAACGAAAAATACAAAAGCAAAGATTTAGTTAATGTTATAATTGGAAAAGAAAATGCATTAATTAAATCGCATAAAACAGACACTCAACCTTTTTTTGCTATTGGAGAAGGCAAAAGCGATAAATTTTGGATGGCTTTAATTCGTCAAACTTTAGTTGCAGGTTTCTTAAAAAAAGACATAGAAACCTATGGAGTTTTAAAAGTAAAAGATGAAGGCAAATCCTTTTTAGAAAACCCATCGTCGTTTATGATGACCGAAGATCATGTATTCGATGAAGGGAACGACGACAGTATTATTACAAACGCCAAAGGTGGAGGCATTGCTGCAGATGAAGATTTAATGAAAATGCTTAAAGATTTACGTAAGCAAAATGCAAAAAGATTAGGTGTACCTCCATTTGTAATTTTTCAGGATCCTTCATTAGAAGATATGACGCTTAAATATCCTATTTCGATAGAAGAACTTGCAAATGTTCATGGTGTTGGAGAAGGAAAGGCTAAAAAATATGGAGAAGATTTTGTAGAACTTATTAGTGCATACGTTGAAGAAAACGACATTGAGAGGTTACAAGATATGGTAGTTAAATCTACTGGTATAAATTCAGCCTTAAAGCTGTATATCATTCAAAATATAGATAGAAAGTTACCACTAGATGATATTGCTTCTGCTAAAGGCATGGAAATGCCAGATTTTATTAAGGAAATGGAAGCCATAGTTTTTTCAGGTACAAAACTTAATATATCGTATTGGATTGATGATATATTTGATGAAGATCAGCAAGAAGAAATCTATGATTACTTTATGGAAGCAGAAACCGATAAAATTGATGATGCTATTGAAGAATTTGATGGCGATTATGATGATGATGAACTCCGCTTGTATCGTATTAAATTTATTAGTGAAGTAGCTAATTAAGTTTCAATCTTTAAAATTCCGAATTTCATCCCGATAACTATCGGGACCAAATTCTAATTCGCAATTCGCAATTCGTCAATCATTTATTTATATTTGCACTCGAAAAATAAAACAACAACTATGCAAGACGGTTTATACGCAAAATTTAATACAACAAAAGGCAAAATTTTAGTCGCTTTAGAATACCAAAAAACACCAGGAACAGTTGGTAATTTCGTTGCACTAGCTGAAGGAAATCTAGAGAACTCAGTAAAACCACAAGGAACACCATATTACGATGGATTAAAATTCCATCGTGTTATTCCAGATTTTATGATACAAGGTGGTTGTCCACAAGGCACAGGAACTGGTAATCCAGGATACAAGTTTGATGACGAGTTCCATCCAGATTTAAAACATGATGCACCAGGTGTGTTATCTATGGCAAATTCAGGACCTGGAACTAATGGAAGTCAGTTTTTTATCACTCATATTGAAACCTCATGGTTAGATGGAAAGCATACAGTTTTTGGAAAAGTTATTGAAGGACAAGATATTGTAGATGCTATTACACAAGAAGATAAAATAGAAAGTTTAGAGATTGTAAAAGTAGGAGCAGAAGCAGAAGTCTTTAATGCTATTGAAGCTTTTAGAACATTTGAAGGTTCGCGAGAGAAAAAATTAGCCGAAGCAAGAAAAGCTGCTGAAGCTGAAATGGAAAAACTTGCTGCTGGATTTAGTAAAACCAAAAGTGGGTTACGTTACCAAATGCTTCAAGAAGGAAACGGAACAAAAGCCGAAAAAGGGAAAACAGTGTCTGTACATTATAAAGGACAGCTTGCTGATGGTACTGTATTCGATTCTTCATACAAACGTAACCAACCTATAGATTTTGCTTTAGGAGTTGGTCAAGTAATTTCGGGTTGGGATGAAGGTATTCAACTCTTAAAAGTTGGAGATAAAGCACGTTTCGTAATTCCTGGCGATTTGGCTTATGGTAGTGCTGGAGCTGGAGGTGTAATTCCACCAGATGCGACTTTGATTTTTGATGTCGAGTTGATGGATGTGAAATAAGCAGAGAACCAATTTTTGCAATCAAAAATTGTGCGAATCGCTTATCCCAAATTGCAAAGCAAGTTTGGGATCCACATAAAATTATTAAGAACCAATTTTTGTAATCAAAAATTGTGTGAATCGCTTATGTTGAGCAAAGCCGAAACATCTTTGTTGCATTTAGTAATAAGTTTTTTGAAAGAGCTATTGTTGGTGTTTTTCACCAACAATAGATATACAAAATAAATAGAATTAGTTAATTTTTTAATTGGTATAAGTGTCAAACCGAGTTAAAAAACTAAATTCATCACCTAAATCTTTATAAAATTTAGCAGATGAAAACTTATAATCTACTTTTTCTTTACACAAGCCAGCTTTTACAGGGTTATTATGAATATAATTTAGTTTTTCAATAATAATAGTATTATCATATAAATCAACACATAAAGGATTTCTTTGCCAAAATTGATATGTTCTATCTTTTAAATCTACTCGAAACTCATCTAAAACTTTTGGATGGTTAATTTCTAAATCTCTTTTTATTTTTTGTGCTGTAAACTTCATAAAGCTTAACTGTGTGTGTTTTAACGAATATAACTTTGTAGGACTCCAAACTAAATGGATATGATTATCCATTAAAACATAACCAAATAAATTAACTCTTTTTTCTTGAACCAAATATTGCAATGATTCTATAATAATCATTTTGTATTTCGTTGGCTTTAATAGTTTTTTCCAATCGAGGATTGTTGCTGTATAAAATTGTGGGCATTCTTTGGTAGGGTTAAACTTATGGAGTTTCATTTATAAAAGTGTTACTTAATTAATTGTTGGTGGAAAACACCAACAATGGCGAATCCCCTTTACCTACTCGACTTTAATATACGATTTCCGTTAGTATTAATCTTTTAATAAAATAATCCGTGTAGTTTACATTTGCCATAATCATTTCATATGCCACAAAACTTGGATGTCTTTTTCTTCCAGTTTTTTTCATAGCTTCTAAATAGTTTAGCACGAATTCATTTTCTCTTGAGATAGAATCAAGGGCTTGTTGATATTTTCCATAATGATTAAAATCTACAGTTTTCATTTGTTTATTCATATAAACAGTATCAAACATTCCTTCGTGATAAGATGCTGATGATGATGTATTTGTACCCATAACGAATTCTCCATCGGGTTTTTGGTATTTCCTCCTTGTTTTCAAATGTAGAATTCCGTTGTTTAGCTCAACCCAAACAGAATCAGTAATTCCATAGACTTGTGATTTTAGTTTGCTACTATCGAAGATTTTTCTACTTTTTAGGCTCATTCTAGGATTTCCCCATTCTGAATTGTTGCTGTTCTCAATTTCAATAATAAACTTCTTATAAGCTTGTTCAATACTTAAATCAGGATAGTTTTTCTTCAAAAAGGTATCTTCAAAATCTTTAACTGAATAAGTCAGTATTTCACTGTTTTCTTTTCCTAAAATATTCTCAAATTCCGTTATTGGTTTATTAGTTTCATTGCCCGAACAATTGACGATTATAAATAGGATTATGAATATTTTGATGATTTTCATTTGGAATTCATATGTATGCTAACTTGTTATATGTGTTACGAATATACAATTTACTACTTTAAATTTTTTGGATAAAAATATCTTTATTATATTTAGTAAAAAGTTTTAGAGAGAGAGCCATTGTTGGTGTTTTTCTAAGTCGTTATTGAAATTCACTTTAGTTCTTCCACTTAATATTACAACCAATGCTAGGCTTTTGTATTGTTATGTTTTCTTCATCTTTAAGTAAACAATCCAAAGCATGTCTTAAATCGTTTCCTGTAACAGGAATGCCATTTTCTGGACGAGAATCGTCTAATTGTCCACGATAAACTAATTTTAATTCGGCATCAAACACATACAAATCTGGAGTGCAAGCAGCATCATATGCTTTTGCTACACCTTGAGTTTCATCGTATAAATAAGGAAAAGGATAACCTACTTCTTTAGCGTGAATCTTCATTTGTTTTGGACCATCTTGAGGGTATGTTTTAGCATCATTGCTTGAAATAGCAATAAAACCTATATCTTTTTTAGCATAATTATTCGCTATTTCAACTAATTGAGAGTTTACATGAACTACAAAAGGACAATGGTTACAAATAAACATAATAACAGTGCCTTTGCTGCCTTTAAGCTTTTGTAAGTCAGCATATTCGTCGTTAATAGTGTTTAATAAATTAAAGGTTGGAGCAACTGTTCCTAAAGGAATCATATTAGAGGGAGTTCTTGCCATGAGAAAATGTTTTGTACAAAGTTCGTAAATATTTGTATTTTTAAAAAATGACTAAACAAATAACTTTCGAAGACTTTACTAAAGTTGATTTACGTGTAGGGACTATTATTGAGGTCAGTGATTTTCCTGAAGCTCATAATCCTACCTACAAATTGACTATCGATTTTGGTAAATTAGGAATTAAAAAATCATCAGCCCAAATTACTACCTTATATTCTAAAGAAGAATTATTAAATAGGCAAATAGTTGCTGTTGTTAATTTTCCAGAAAAACAAATTGCTACATTTATGAGCGAGTGTTTAGTTATGGGAGCAATTAGTGGCAATGATGTTATTTTACTAAAACCTGAACAGAAGGTCGAAAATGGTTCAACTGTATCTTAATGATTATGCAAGAATTGGATAATGTGCAAATAAATTTTGATAGTAGTGGACTTTGGGTACTCAACATTGCACTTGCTGTTGTTATGTTTGGAGTTGCTTTATCAATAACTATTGATGATTTTAAGCATATTTTACGCCAACCAAAATTAGTTTTAATTGGTATTTTATCTCAATTTATTTTATTGCCATTACTTACTTTTTTGTTGATAATAATAATAGAACCACAACCAAGCATTGCTTTAGGAATGATGATGGTTGCTGCTTGTCCTGGAGGTAACATTTCTAATTTTATGACGCATTTAGCCAAAGGAAACACAGCATTATCTGTTAGTTTAACTGCATTTGCTACATTTTTAGCAATGTTCATGACACCTTTTAACTTTCAGTTTTATGGCAATATGTATGAGCCAACTGCCGAAATTTTGAAAACAGTTTCGATTGAACCATTAGAGTTGGTAAAAGTTATTTGGATGATTTTAGGAGTACCACTATTTTTAGGAATGTTATTGAGAAGTAAATATCCACAATTAGCAATAAAGCTTTCCAAACTATTGAAACCATTTTCAATTATTGTATTTATTGCTATTGTTATTATTGCATTTTCTAATAATTTGGAGGTGTTTAATAACTATGTACACTATGTACTATTAATAGGAATAAGTCATAATGTATTTGCCATTTTGTTAGGATTAATAGTTGCTAAACTATTTAGTTTATCGTTTAAAAACCAGAAAACTCTAGCAATTGAAACTGGAATTCAGAATTCCGGATTGGGATTATTGTTAATTTTCACGTTTTTTAATGGTTTGGGTGGAATGGCAATTTTAGCAGCCTTTTGGGGAATATGGCATATTATTTCAGGTTTAATATTAGCATTTTATTGGTCGAATAAAGCTAAAGCAAAGAATTATATTGAAACATCCATGTCCTAATTTTTGTTATAAGGGAAGATTTTTGTTTGGATGTTTCATCTAACCGTTAAAAGATAATTTGAATAAATAGATGAAACAGATTTGGTTACATAGTGTTAGGTTATATATTAGATTAGGATTATTCTTTTATTTCAAGGAAATTAAGGTTATTAATGCTGGAAATATCCCTAAAGATAAACCTGTATTATTCTTATCTAATCATCAAAATGCATTGTTAGATGCACTTTTAATTGCTGTTAGATGTGGACGCTTCTCTTATTTTTTAACACGAGCAAGTGTATTTAAAAATCCTATTGTAAGTAAATTACTAAAGAGTTTGCGAATGCTTCCTGTGTATCGTATTAGAGATGGTTGGAGTTCTATTACAAATAACCATCCCATTTTTAATTCGTGTACAGGTTTGTTGTATCAAAATGAAGCTATTGTTATATTTCCTGAAGGCAACCATAGTCTAAATCGTACTGTACGGACTTTAAGCAAAGGATTCACGCGGATTGTTTTTGATACGCTTGAAAAATATCCTGATACCGATTTGCAACTCGTTCCAGTAGGTTTAAATTTTGTAAAAGCCGAAAAATTTGCCGATAGTGCTGCAATGTATTTTGGAAACCCTATTAACGCCAAAGATTATATTCTTGAAGATAGAAATGAAAGCATTGTTAAATTAAAACAAGGTATACATAAAAGCATAGGACAACTCACTACAGATATTAATGATAGTACTTATGATGATACTCTACAAAAACTAGTGGACTTGAATGTGAATTTTTTGAATCCTGAAGCTGTAAATAATTGTATTGCCAATGGCTTTAAAGATTGTGATGGCCAAAAAAGAAAAAGATTTTTAAGATTGAAATCAATATTAAAAGGATTATTGATCCTTAACCTTGTTTTGCCTTATGCAATTTGGAAATTTTTGCTACAGCCCAAAATAAAAGAAGCGGAATTTACATCAACTTTTAGATTTGCGGTAGCTATTACTCTAGTTCCATTGTATTTATTGATAATTTGTTTGGTGTTAGCTTCTGTGTTTACTCTTACTATTGGTTTAGGTTATGTATTGTTTGTATTGATCCTTGCGCTTTTAGCTGTTAAAATTTAATTTTTCTAATTCAATATTCAAATCTTCAAGAGATTTTTTATCAATAAAATTGGTATTGACAATTAATCTAGTTTTATCTGTTTGTAATATATACTCTCCAACTGATTTTTTGATTCGTTTTATTTCTGACAGATTTATTTTTTTTGAAAAAGGATAATTTTTATGTATTTGACCATTTTGGATAGTTAGATACTGATTGCTTTTTTCATAAAAATAAGATCCTAAATATAAAAATGAAACTAATAAAAAGCAATAATCTGTCCAGTAAGGGTCATCTTTAATAAATATTCCTAACAAACTTATGATTAGCCATAATATTCCAAATATAAGGCTATGATTTAGTCGTTTTCTATTGTAATAAATTTTCATTTTTTATAAGTGCATTACTAATATAAATAAATTACATCAAATCTATAGCTCTTCCCTAAAGAAAATAGCATTCATTAATAACTTATTTGTGCCATACCAAAAAGCTCTAAAGTTTGTGTTATCTGTAAAAGCGACAACCTTACCTTTTCCTAATGGTTTTATCTGTAAAGGCACTGTGCCACCTAAACTGTCTAAATTCGGTTTCGAGATATAACCACTTAATATTGGTCGTTTTGTATATTTTATTGGGTTGTTATAGCTGAGAGAGTCTGGCTTCATAAAAATGGTTGTATTCCTAAATAGCGAAATTTTATTGTTTTTGTAACCAAAGTTTATTGGATGAGATCTGTCAATTTTGGCTTCAAAAATTGCACCACCAATAACTTGTGCTCCTTTAAAATCACGACGTTGCTCAAAAGTTATATTTTTAGCGGGAACGTCAACTTTTTTAAACTCTAATTTAGCAAACTCTTTAGATTTAAACCATTTTAGAGTATTTCTATATCCAATTATAGTACCTCCGTTTTTAACCCAAGCTTTTATTTTTTTAGTATTAGTTTCACTCAATCCAGAAGTTGATGAGCTAGGAACAATAATAGTATTATATCGACTTAAATCGGAACGACCAATGTTTCTGGTATCCAACTTAGTTACTGTTATATCATATCGAGTATCGAACAAATGCCAGATTTCTCCAGCATCGTAAGAAGTAATACCATCTCCAACCAGTAATGCGATTTTTGGACTTTTTAAAGCTCTAAAATGATTGCTTCCTAAATCTATGCCTTGTGTTAATCCTGTAGAAACAGCATCAATTTGTACATGACTTTCAAGTGCTAAATCGTTTAATAACGCATACAAATCTTTAGAGCTTAATTTCTGATTTTGAACAGGAATCAAAATTGTTCCATAATCATATTGCTTTCCGTTTAAGCTAAATTGTTTCATTGCAACTTTGGCACGTAGGTCTTTGTTTAAGATTTTATTAAGAAGCTTTGGCGTGTAATATTCATGCCATTCCATTAAATATGCATAATTACTTTGTCCAGATACTTTACCGGTTTTAAATTGAAGGTCAGTTACTTCTGCTCCAGCATTATTTGTCGAAACACCTTCAGCATAATCCAAATTAAACGCTAACGGAAACGTCCATGCAGAAATGTCATAAAACAAGCTATCTTGAAACTTGGTGCGTTTTTCGAACATTGCATTTATTAATCGCGTATTCTTCTGGTTTTTAGGGATGATGTAACTAAACCCTTTCTTAAAACGTTTTCCATTGGCTGTAAAATCTTGTTTTACTTCATTGAATTTAATCTGGTGACGTTTTAAAATTTCAGCTAAATGATAGGTTTTAGCAGCATCTTTTTCATCTCCAAAAACAATAGCTTTTCCATTTTCTTTAGCAGCTTCATTTCTTGCATTTTTAAAGAAGTTATGTTGATAAGTTAAAATTTCTTCACGCATATTTTTTGCAGCTTCTAAAGTCGATAAAGCAGCAGTAAATTGATTGCGAATAGCAAACGGAAATGTTAATATGCCATTATCGCTTTCTTGAATATGTCCACGAGAGCTTGCTTGTTCAAATAAAATACCAATTCCACCATTTATATCTGGAAAAGTGGAACCTTTTCCATAATAAAAATCATCGAAACTTTCTTCGGTATAATATAAAGAGCCAATCTTATCGAAGGCTTTTGCATGATAGTTTGCGATATCTTTTGTAAGCTCTTGATTTAACTTTGGTGTTAAAGGATGCGTTCTAGACGGAATTCCAGGCTGAAAAAAGAACGTGGAATTCGTTCCCATTTCATGATGGTCGGTTAAAATATTTGGTAACCATTTGTGGAAAGTGGTTATTCTTACTCTCGATTCTGGAAGCTGTGCTGGTAACCAATCACGATTCATATCAAACCAATAATGATTGGTTCTGGCTCCAGGCCAAACTTCGCGATATTCTCTATCGTTTGGATCTGGATTTAGATTAATGCTCTTATTTGTGTTTGCCCAATATGCAAAGCGTTGCAATCCGTCTGGATTAAAAGAAGGATCGAATAATATTACTGTATTATCTAATAATTCATTTATCTCATTACCTTCTGCGGCAGCCAAATAATAAGCAGCTAAAAGTCCTGCGTTAGATCCACTTGCTTCGTTACCATGAATTGAAAACCCTTGATACACTACAATCGGCATATTGGAAACGTTAGTATTGAAATTACCATTGGTTGCATCCAAATGTTCTTTTTGAATTTTATCTATGCTTTGATGATTATCAGGAGAAGTAATGGTAAGTAATAGTAGAGGTCTGTTTTCAAAAGTTTTACCTCTGTCTTCTATTGTAATTCTATTTGATGCATTGGCAAGAGCATACATATATTGCACTAATTTATCGTGAGTTACGTGCCACTTACCAACTTGATATCCAATCACACTTTCTGGTGTTGGGATATTTTGGTTGTAAGTTACGTTTTGTGGAAGGTAGTATGATAAATCAATTTTGTTTTGTGCTTGAAGAAATGCACAAGATAAAAGGCAAATTAAAAATAGTTTTTTCATAATATTGCCCACGAAAGTGGGTATCTTTTTAATGTTAGTCAGACTTCTTTTGTTAGTTAGGGCATAAATATAAAAAAACCGCTACTAAAAAGTAACAGTTTTTAATATTTTAAGATTTTATTAGGTTTCTCGCTTTCGCGAGAATGACAGTTTTTATTCGTATCGAACAAGTTCGATGTCGTTTTTGAATTTAAATATCCTCAAAATTCACATCTGTAAAACTTTCAGGAGATGCAGGTGCTTCCTCTGTGTCTTTAGCAGTGTTTTCGTTTGTATCAAACTCTTCTCTTTTAAAATCTTTTTGATGACGTTCACTTATAACTTCTTCACCTTTTTCATTAATGATATAGTCAGTCATTTCGCCTAAAATGTCTTTAAATTCAGAAAAATCTTCTTTATATAAATAAATTTTGTGCTTTTTGTAATGAAATGAACCATCGTCATTTGTAAACTTTTTACTTTCGGTAATTGTAAGATAATAATCTCCTGCTTTAGTAGATCTTACGTCAAAAAAATAAGTACGTCTTCCTGCTCTTAAAACTTTGGAAAATATCTCCTCTTGCTCCATCATATCCTTATAAGCCATAATTGTATAGTTAAATTTGTTTTCTTTATTAATGACTCAAAAATCTAAAAAATATATATACCAACCAACTAATTATGATATTTCTTTTTTATCAGGTCTTATTTATTGATTTTGAGATGATTCAGAAAGCTGCTTTAAATAGAGGTTTTTGTAGTATCCATCTATGTTTATAAGTTCATCGTGAGTGCCTTTTTGTATAACATGACCATTATCTAGGACAATTATTTTGTCTGCATTTTTTACTGAAGAAATTCTATGACTTACAATAATTGTTGTTTTTCCTTCTGAAACTTTAGCAAGATTGTTGAGTATTTTTTCTTCAGTTTCAGTATCTACAGCAGATAAACAATCATCCAACAATAAAATCTTTGGGTTTTTAATTATTGCCCTTGCAATGGATACACGTTGTTTTTGTCCACCAGAAAGTGTAATTCCTCTTTCGCCTAAAATGGTATCATAGCCATTTACAAACTTGATAATATTTTCATGTACAACGGCATTTTTTGCAGCTTGTACAACATCTTCATCTGTAGCATTTATATATCCAAATTTGATATTATCCTTTATAGAATCTGAAAACAAAAAGGCATCTTGTGGCACATAACCAATACTGTTTCGTAAGTTGTCAAGATTCAGTTGTTTTATGGATTTATCATCAATTAGTATATTGCCATTATTAATATCGTAAAGCCTTCCGATTAAATCCAATATCGTAGATTTACCAGAACCTGTTTTGCCAATAATTGCAAGAGTTTCTCCTTGATTTACGGTAAAACTAATATCTTTTAGAGCTTGAATATTTGTATCATCGTAAGTAAAAGATACATTCTTAAATTCAATATTCCCATTAATTATTGTTGGGGTTGTTATTGTGTTTTTAATTTCTGGTTCAACTTTTAAAAACTCATTAATGCGCTTTTGAGAGGCTTCGGCTTCCTGAACGATTGAAGTTACCCAACCTAAAGCTGCAACTGGCCATGTAAGCATATTAACGTAGATAATAAACTCTGCAATAGTGCCAAAATCTTCTATTTTACCATTAACATATTGCAAACCTCCAACGTAAATTACTAATAGATTACTGGCACCAATTAGTAAAATCATTAAAGGAAAAAAAAGAGCTTGTACTTTTGCTAGGTTTATTTGTTTTTGTCTGCTTTCTGTGGACAAAGTTTCAAAAGCAATATTTGTTTGAAGTTCTATTCCGTTTGCTTTTATTACCGAAATTCCGCTAAAAGATTCTTGCGCAAAAGTCGATAATTTAGATAAATATACTTGTACAATGGTACTGCGTTTGTGTATTACTTTACTTAAAGTGTAGATGGTTATAGATAAAATTGGCAGCGGAATAATAGTATACAATGCAAGAGATGGTGCCTGATTAAACATATAGATTAAAGCAATTACAAACAATGTAACTGTATCTATACTGTACATAATTGCTGGGCCAACATACATTCTTACTTTACCAACATCTTCACTAATCCGATTCATTAAATCACCAGTTCTGTTTTTTTTATAGAAGTTTAAAGATAATCGCTGGTATTGCTGATAGATTTCGTTTTTAAGATCGAATTCTATATAACGGGAGACATTAATAATAGTTTGGCGCTTTAAGAATGTGAAACCTCCTGCAATAAGTGCTGCACCAATTAAGTAAATTATATTTATAGCTAAATCTGCTTTAAATGTAACATCAATTTCTCCTTCTAATTTAGCAACAATCACATTGATAGATTGTCCAATTAAACGCGGTGTGAATAAAGCAAAAATTTTAGCAAGAATAGTAATTGCTATTCCAATTAAAAGCCTATATCTATACTTCTTGAAATATTTGTTAAGATGTTGTAATTCTTTCATTTGTGACTATTTTGCAAAATACAAATTTTTAACATTTTCTCATTTTAACACCATTTTTTTTGCGTAAACTGTAATAATCGAGTATTTTTGCATGCTGTTATTAGATATAATTCAAATAACGAATTATTAAAAAATATTTTTTAAATGATTTTAGACGTTATTAATTCAAACGAAATTAAAAAAGTTGATCCAGTATTTGGACAACTTTCTTTTGATAATCACGAACAAGTTGTTTTTTGCAACGACAAAGATACAGGTTTAAAAGCAATAATTGGAATTCATAATACGGTTTTAGGACCAGCTCTTGGAGGCACAAGAATGTGGCAATATGCTAATGAATGGGAAGCTTTAAACGATGTGCTTCGCCTATCTCGTGGAATGAGTTATAAAGCTGCTATTACTGGTCTAAATCTTGGTGGAGGTAAAGCTGTAATTATTGGTGATGCTAAAACCCAAAAAACACCTGAATTGATGAGACGTTTTGGGGAGTTTATTCATTCGTTAAGCGGAAAATATATTACAGCAGAAGATGTTGGAATGGAAACCGCAGACATGGATTTAGTTCGTGAAGTAACACCTTTTGTTACTGGAATTTCTGAAGATAAAGGTGGCGCAGGAAACCCTTCGCCAATTACGGCTTATGGAGTCTTTATGGGAATGAAAGCTGCAGCACATTATAAATTTGGAAGCGATATTTTGGAAGATAAAAAAATATTGGTACAAGGTATTGGACATGTAGGAGAATCTTTGGTGGAAAATTTAGTGAATGAAGGTGCTAATGTAATTATTGATGATATAAATGAAGAACGTTTACAAGAAGTGAGTCATAAATATGGTGTTTCAGTTTATAGAGGAAACGATATTTATTCTGAAGAGATAGATATATATGCACCATGTGCATTAGGAGCTACTGTAAACGATGAAACTGTTTACAAAATAAAAGCACAAGTAATAGCAGGTGCAGCAAACAACCAATTGGCAAACGAAGAAAAACATGGACGTATATTAAAAGAAAGAGAGATTGTTTATGCTCCAGATTTTTTAATAAATGCTGGAGGCATAATTAATGTATATGCGGAGTTGGAAGGATACGATAAACAAGAAATTGTTCGTAAAACAGAAAATATTTACAATACAACTTTAGAAATATTAGAAAAATCTGGTTCAAATGGTATAACAACCAATCATGCAGCTTTAAATATTGCAAAGAGTAGGATAGAAATGAGAAAAAAAGAGAATTCTAAATAAATACATTTAAAAATAATACTATTTTTGCGAGGCGAAAGATTTTATCTTTCGCCTCTTTAATTGCAAAAGAATTCCTCGATTTTTATCGAGGTAACAATTTAATTGTCATTCTCGCGATCCCGATAGCTATCGGGACGGGAATCCAAAAATAAAAGTTTCTCATTGAAATAGATTGATGAGATATAAATTAATAGTTGTTCCAAAGCTGGAATTTAAAGTTCTTTAAAATATGCTTAACAGAAGACATATTCGTGTAAAAGTAATGCAGATAATTTATGCATTTAAAGGTAATGAAAGTGATGATCTTAAAAAGGATGAACGGTTTTTATTACATAGTATAGATAATATGTATAACCTGTACCTATTAATAATGTCACTATTAATAGAAGTACAAAGTCAAGCAGAAGAGTTCCTTATTAAATCAAAGCAAAAACATCTTGCAACCGCTCAAGAGAAAAACCCTAACAATAAGTTTATAAACAATGCAATTTTAATTCATCTTAAAAATAATAAGCAGCTTAAACAAGAACTTGAAAAACGAAAAATCGACAATTGGAAATTAGACAATGAGTATGTAGAAATAATATTTAAGGCACTTTTAAAAAGTGAATTATATAACAACTATATGTCTAACAATACTTTACCCTTTCAAGAAGACAAAACCTTTATTGTCGAATTTTTTAAAACCATAATAGCTCCAAACGAAAAATTATACGACTATTTAGAAGACAAAAATATTACTTGGTTAGATGATTTGCCTGTTGTAAATACTACAATTGTAAAGCTGTTAAGAAAAATGAAGGCAAATTCTGAAGAGCATCATTTTTTGCCTCAACTATTTAAAGATATAGATGATAAAGATTTTGCAATAGAGCTTTTACAAAAAACGGTTTTAAATAGTAATACGTTTAGTGAAGAGATTGCAGCTAAAACTATAAATTGGGATAAAGATAGAATTGCAACTATTGATTTTGTATTGTTACAAATGGCAATTTGCGAGTTTCAAAAGTTTCCTTCAATACCAGTAAAAGTTACCATAAACGAGTATTTGGAAATTGCAAAAGAATATTCTACACCAAAAAGCAGCACATTTATTAATGGTGTTTTAGACAAATTAGTTAAAGAATATGAAGCTAAAGGAACGTTAAATAAAGCTGGTCGTGGATTGTTATAATAAAAATTTATTATTTTTATGCCCAGAATGTTAAAAACAACTAATATAAACCCAAATGTTTATCTTGAATAAACAAAAAAATTAAGAACATGAAAAAAATATTTTTAGGTTTAAGTGCCTTATGTATGGTAGCTTTTACGTCTTGTAAAGAAGACGCAGCGAGTAAAGTAAAAGCCGAGAATGTAACCCAAGCAGCAGAAAGAGATGCAGTATCTGGAGATTTTCCATCTATTACATTTGATAAAACCGAACATGATTTTGGTGAGATTGAAAATGGAACTCCTGTAGAAACTGTGTTTTCTTATACAAATACAGGAAAAGTACCTTTGGTAATTACCAATATTACAAGTACTTGTGGATGTACAGTGCCAAAAGATTGGAGTAAAGAACCTTTAGATCCAGGAGCTTCGGCAAGTTTTACCGTAAAGTTTGATGGTAAAGGAACAAACAAAGTGACTAAGACGGTTACTGTAACCGCAAATACCGAAAAAGGTAAAGAAACAGTTAAAATTACTGCTTTTGTAAAACCAGACCCAAATGCTCCAGCTAGAAGAGTTGGATCATCTATTATTAAGCAAAACCCTCCAGGAACTACTAAAACGAGTACTCAGCCAGGACACGAAGGACATAACCATAATTAATATTTAGTATTGATGGAAGGATTAGGATCGTTTATGCCCTTTATTTTAATGTTTGCTGTTGTGTATTTCTTTATGATTGCACCACAAATGAAACGTGCAAAAAAGGAAAAGAAATTTGCAGCAGAATTAAAGCGAGGCGATAAAGTAATAACTAAAAGTGGAATGCATGGTAAAGTATTAGAGCTAAACGATAAAGATAGCTCTTGCATTATTGAAACTTTAGCAGGAAAAATTAAGTTTGAACGTTCTGCCATTTCTATGGAAATGAGCATGAAACTCAATGTACCTCCAACAGTTAAAAAATAATAACAAAAAAGCAGCTTTCGAGCTGCTTTTTTTATTCATTAAGATGTCTCATCGAGCGCAGTCGAGATGTTTTTTATAAAAATTTAATAGTTCTCGACTGCGCTCGAACTGACAAAAGTGTATCTAACAGTTTTTGTGTTTATTATGTAAACCTACTCCTTGAAGAATCATAGGTTTAATTTTTTCATAATTCTATTACGAATACTTTTCAGCTGTTAATTCAGCAATTTTACAAATCACTTCGGTTGCTTTAATCATACTTTCCACAGGAACATACTCATAACGTCCATGAAAATTGTGTCCACCAGCAAATATATTTGGACAAGGCAATCCTTTGTAGCTTAATTGCGAACCATCAGTTCCACCTCTAATTGCCTTTATTAAAGGTTTAATATTTAGTTGCTTCATGGCTTCTTCGGCAATATCTACAATATGCATTACAGGAACCACTTTTTCTTTCATATTATAATACTGATCTTCCACTTCTATTTCGATTACAATCCTACCATATTTTTCGTTAATGTCGTTTGCAATCTTTTTGATCAATGCTTTTCTGGCTTCAAATTTATCTTTGTCATGATCGCGAATAATATATTGCAATTTGGTTTCATCTACTTTGCCTTCCATATTGTGTAAATGGAAAAACCCTTGGTAAGCTTCAGTATGCTCTGGAGTTTCCATTTTTGGTAAAGCATTGATAAACTCTGTAGCATAATACATTGAGTTTATCATTTTTCCTTTGGCATATCCAGGATGCACAATTTTTCCGTTGACTTTAATTTTTGCTCCAGCAGCATTAAAATTTTCGTATTCCAGTTCGCCAACCTGACTTCCATCTACAGTATAAGCCCAATCTGCTCCAAACTTTTTTACATCAAATTTATGAGCACCACGACCAATCTCTTCATCTGGTGTAAAGCCAATTCTTATTTTACCATGTTTAATTTCGGGATGGTTGATTAAATATTCCATTGCCGAAATAATCTCGCAAATTCCTGCTTTATCATCTGCTCCAAGCAAGGTCGTTCCATCAGTCGTGATTAATGTTTGTCCTTTATAGAGAAGTAAATCTTCAAAATAATCGGGAGATAACACAATATTGTCTTCAGCATTTAAAATAATGTCTTTGCCATCGTAATTTTCAATGATTTTGGGCTTTACATCAGCAGCAGTAAAATCTGGTGAGGTATCAAAATGAGATATAAAACCAATAGTTGGTACATCGTGTTCAACATTACTTGGTAAAGTTGCCATGATGTATGCATTTTCATCAATGCTTACATCCTGCAAACCAATAGTTTTAAGTTCATCAGCTAATTTATTGGCTAAATCCCATTGTTTTTTTGTGCTGGGAGTTGTGTTAGAGTCTGGATCGCTTTCTGTGTCTATTTTAACGTAGCTTAAAAAACGATCTATAATATGTTGTTTGTCTATCATTGGGTTTTTATTGTATCTGTTTTATTAATTCAAAAATACTATTTAAAATTATTTTACTTTTTGAATTGTAAGATTTTTTATTTAAAAGTACTTTTGTGGAAATACCATTAGATGTATAAATTATTAATAAGACCCATTTTATTTCTTTTCGATCCTGAAAAGGTGCATCATTTCATATTTACTATAGTTAAATTTTTGAACAAAATTCCTTTTATACCAAATTTGATTAGAAGTCTGTATGTTATTGAAGACAAGCGTTTAGAAAAAGAAGTATTTGGATTGAAATTTAAAAACCCAGTTGGACTTGCTGCTGGATTTGATAAAGACGCAAAATTGTATAATGAACTTTCTAATTTTGGTTTTGGGTTTATAGAAATAGGCACACTTACACCAAAGCCTCAAGAAGGGAATCCTAAAAAACGCTTGTTTAGATTAATAGAGGATTCAGCAATTATTAACCGAATGGGTTTTAATAATGGTGGTGTTTTGGAAGCAGTAGTGCGTTTAAAATGTAATCCTTCGACTGCGCTCAGGACAGGTTCCAGTATTTTAATTGGTGGAAATATTGGAAAGAATAAAGCAACACCAAACAAAGATGCCGTTGAAGATTACAAGATTTGTTTTGAAGCTTTGTTTAATTATGTCGATTATTTTGTGGTAAATGTAAGTTCTCCAAACACACCAAATTTACGAGCTCTTCAAGATAAAGAACCACTTACAAAACTCTTAAAAGTTTTGAAAACTCAAAATCACAAACACCAAAATCCAAAACCTATACTGCTTAAAATTGCGCCAGATTTAACTAACGAGCAACTACAAGATATTATAGATATCGTTGCCGAAACTAAAATTGATGGAGTTATTGCAACCAATACGACCATTTTACGTGATGGATTACAATCTGAAAATAAGAAAGAAATAGGTGGTTTAAGCGGAAAACCTTTAACCAATCGCTCTACAGAAGTGATTCGTTTTTTAGCAGAAAAAAGTAACAAGGCTTTTCCAATAATTGGAGTAGGAGGCATACATTCAGTTCAAGATGCTTTAGAAAAATTAGATGCTGGAGCAGATTTAATTCAGCTTTATACAGGATTTATTTATGAAGGACCACAACTTGTTAAAGCGATTAATAAAGCATTGCTGAAAAAGCTTAATTTGTAGTTTCTTTTTGTATTCACTTCTAATGAATGTTTCATAAAATTAATAGTATTTTTATCATAGTATTAAATCTTTACAATGCCTAACAAAATCAAGCTTATTGAATGTCCTCGTGATGCAATGCAAGGCATCAAAGACTTTATTCCAACAGAGCGTAAGGTAAAGTACATTCAATCGTTACTTCGTGTTGGTTTTGATACCATCGATTTTGGAAGTTTTGTGTCACCTAAAGCCATACCACAAATGGTAGATACTGCACAGGTTTTGTCACAATTAGACTTATCTGAAACTACAAGTAAATTGTTGGCTATTGTTGCCAATACTCGTGGAGCTACTGATGCTTCTCAATATAATGAGATCGATTATTTAGGCTATCCGTTTTCGATTTCAGAGAATTTTCAAATGCGAAATACTCACAAAACAATTGCACAATCGGTTGTGACTCTTCAAGAGATTTTAAATATTGCAGATAGATCTAATAAAAAAGTTGTAGCCTATTTATCGATGGGATTTGGCAATCCTTATGGAGACCCTTGGAATGTTGATATTGTTGGCGAATGGACAGAACGTTTGGGTAAAATGGGTGTTAAAATAATATCGTTAAGTGATACTATAGGAAGTTCAAATCCTGAAAATATTGAATATTTGTTTTCTAATTTAATTCCGAGTTATACTGAAATAGAATTTGGTGCACATTTACATACAACTCCAAGTTCTTGGTTTGAAAAGGTGGATGCCGCTTACAAAGCTGGTTGCCGACGTTTTGATGGTGCTATTCAAGGGTTTGGAGGTTGCCCAATGGCAAAAGATGAATTGACAGGAAACATGCCAACCGAAAAATTAGTATCTTACTTTACAACTCGAAAAACGAAGAATAATTTGAATGCTTTAAGCTTTGAAAGTGCTTACAATGAAGCTTCTAATATATTTAATGCTTACCAATAAAAGAGCTAATTATTGCTTATAGTTTTAATTCAAAGCCTGCAAAAACACCAAAAGGAAGTCCAGGTCGTAATCCAGTTGGTACTCTCGATACAGCATAAGTGGAGTTTAAAAGGTTAACTAGGTTTAGAGTTAAAACAGTATGCTTATTAACAATATATCTCCCAGAGAGATCAATGATAAAGTTAGATGCTACTTTTTCATTTTCAGGAATAGTTCCACTACCAGCTTTTGTTCTAAATGCACCATTAAAACGACCACTTAAACTAAATTCAAAGTCTTTATGTTCTAAAGATAGTGTTGTGTTAAATTGATGTTTGGCTATATAAGGTAGTTGATCTCCAATATTAACTTCTCCCCAAAGACTATCATCACTATCAAAACTATTTAAAAACTTGCTGTTGGTATAAGTATAAGAAAAAGTTATAGGGAGTTTATATTTGGCATTGGTTTTAATAAGGTTGTAATTTAATAGCATCTCAAAACCATTAACATTCACTTCTCCTGCATTAAACTGTTCTAATGACCCAGTTCCACCAGTCGCGGCAAGATCACTTCCCAGTAAATTACTGTATTGATTGTAAAACGCAATAACTTCGCCTCTTATTCCTTTGGTGGTAAATCGTGTGCCTAACTCAAGGTTTACACTTTCTTCAGCTTTTTGTCCTTCTAAATTACTTGGAGGAGAAAACCCTTTATGAATGCTAGTAAATGCAGAAATATCATTATTAACTTTATAATTCATTCCTATTCCTGGAATAAACACATTTACTTTATTGTTGCGTAACAAGAGATTACTGCCTGTTCTATTTACATCGTTTTTACCGTAATCTTTTCTTGTTAAATCTATATTTTCATAGCGTAAACCAGGAGTTAGTGTTAGTTTATTATATTTAAACTTATACATAACAAAAGCTGAAAACGCATTGGCACTACTAATTCTGTTGGCATCTGTTCCTGGTGTGGCTTTATTGGTTAAATTCATTATGCCATTGTTCATATTATAACCATCAATCCATTGAAACCGATCTTCTTCGTCATAATGCATACGCAAACCAATTTCAATATCATGAAATGCGTTTTTGCCATACCAATGATAGTCAAATTTAGTTTGCACACCTTTAGAAATATAGTTTCTGTTATTTGCTTTTACTAATAGTGAGTTTGCATCAGAATTTGTTGTACCATTTATTACATCAAAATAATCACTATAAGCTGAAGTATTAGTAATAATTGAATTAATCCCAACCTTTGTGTCATTAACAACAACGTCATTTAATTTATACCAATTTCTTGAAAAATTATTATAATATCCTGTAGTTGTAATTCTAAAATCTTTAGTAATATTTAAAACATGTGTTGCGGTAAACTGTACATGATCTGCTTTCATATTATCTTTTTGTGAAGCAGCATATCTGTTAAACGGATTTGTTTCAAAGTCGGAATCGGTTAAACCCAAATATGTTTCATTTGCAATTTCATCAGAATATTGAAATTTAAATTCCACAGATTGACTTAACTTTGGTTTAGGGTTGCTATTTATTCTAAATTTTGCAACAATATCATTTTTGTCAAACCCTGTATTTGCATTGTTTGGTAAATTTTTAAAGCCATCTGACGAAAAATTCAAGAACTCCACAAGAACCCCAAAATTTTGTTTACTTGTACCAATGGCTGCATGAAATTTATTACCATTAAAACTCCCATAGCTTGCACTTAAGTTTGCCGAAAACATTTCAGGAATTTGTGTAGAAACCATATTAATAGCACCACCTGTTGTGAAGGGGCCATATTGTACTTGACTACTGCCTTTTAATATTTCTACGGCTTCCATTCTAGCAATTGTTGGAAAATAATAGGCTGCTGGTGCACTATAAGGTGCAGGAGCGATAAGTACACCATCTTCCATTAGTGTGATTTTAGAACTACGCTCTGGCGAAGTCCCTCTTAAACTTATGTTTGGACGTAATCCGAAACCATCTTCTTCATAAATATTAACTCCAGGTACATTTCGTAATATTCGATTAATATCAGTATAACCAAACTTTTTAAGTTCTTGTGGTGAAATAAAATAGGATGATCCAGTTCTGTTTTTGGCCACAAATTTATTTCCAAAAATCACGTTTGTAGATAGAATAACTTCATCGAGTTGTTGTATGGAGTCTATTGCTGTGGGTGGAGTCTCATTTTGTGCATAACCAATAGAAAAGATTGCTATAAAAATAAAGGATAATTTTGTATTCATTTTATTTAGACTAATTAAAAATAACATCAATTTATTTCTGCAAAGATAGAGTACAAAATGATATTTCCAAAGCTTATTTAGAATAAATATAAATAATATCTTACTTGCTGTTAAGTATTAGTAAGTTATAAAATGTTAAAGTATTTATGTGGCTGTAACTCAATTAAAAAAAGAGACTATATTGTCTTATATAGAGATAAAACAGGTCTTGATATATGACATTCAAAATATCTTATAAAATTTATTTCCTACATAACTTTTAAGTATCTTCGTATTACAAATATTTAGAAAAATGAATACTTCTATTGAAAAATTATTAAACGATCAAGTTAAGTATGAAGCCAGTGCATCTATGCAATATTTAGCTATGGCATCGTGGGCAGATGCAAACGGATATAATGGTGTAGCAGACTTTTTTTATTTACAATCGGAAGAGGAACGCGTACACATGATTAAATTGGTTAAGTTTATTAACGAGCGTAGTGCTAAAGTTGTAATTCCTCAACTTGATAAACCTAAAAGTGATTTTGAGTCTTTAAATCAATTATTTGAAGCGTTTTTAGAACAGGAAATTTTTGTAACTCAAAAGATTAACCATATCATTTTTGAATGTCTTCAACATAAAGAATATAATGTGCATAATTTTATGCAATGGTATGTAACCGAACAGTTAGAAGAAGAAGCAGTTGCAAAAACTTTATTAGATAAGTTAATGATTATTGGCGATGATAAATCTGGTCATTATCTATTTGATAGAGATATTAATATCATTGCTTCAGCCAATCAAAATCCAGAATAAATCAGGTCACTATTTCTGTAGAAATTAAATCTGATTTTTCAAGTGCTTATATTTATGGTTTTATAGGTCACTTACTGTTCGCTATTAATTATTTTCCTTTGACAATAAAAATTTTAACTTGCTCGTTTCAAAATAGGTAAAATACACAGCACCAATAATTGTGGTTAAATAATATAATGTAACTATGTAGCTTCCGTAAGCGATGAATGTATTTAAACCAAACCAATCTTCAAAGTAAAATAGTATAGACAATGCTAATGCAACTCTAATCCCTTCTACTATTATAGCGTGTTTCTTTTTGTCCATTAAGGTTGTATAACCATAAATACCAATAAAAATAACCAATCCATATAGTAATAAATTGTCAAAACTTGTGTTTCCGAAATTATAGAACATAAACAAAAGCAAGACCGTAGTCATCACATATTGATAGATAGACCATAGTTTTAAAGCATTAGATGCTGGTGTTTTGAATTTGGTATAACCGTACACATCTTTAATAATTGTAATAGGATATTTATCAATAACATCTTTAGGTCTCCAACCCGTTGGCATAAACCAAATACGCAATTTATCTAACCAATTGTTTGTTCTCCATGCATCTTTAATTAATAGCCAAAGATGCTGAAAATTAATGAGTATTGGATTCCATGTTTTTACAGGTTTTAGAACACCATAAACTGGAGGGACATCATCTAATTCTTCTTGAAAAGTGCCAAACATTCTGTCCCAAGCACAAAAAATAGCTCCTAAATTTTTATCGATGTATTCTTTGTTTATTGCATGATGTACACGATGCTGCGAAGGTGTTACAATAATGTATTCTAATAAACCTAGTTTACCAATATGTTTGGTATGATACCAAAATTGAGCAAACAAATGTAAAGGTGTTAGGATAGCAATTATTTGATATGGAATACCTAATAACACAGCAGGAATAAGCAATAAGGCCGTATAACCTAATAAGGATGAAATAGACTGACGTAATGCACAACCCAAATTAAACTCTTCACTACTATGATGAATTATATGTTGGTTCCAAAAAATATTTATTTTATGATTTATCCAGTGGTTCCAATAACTTGCAAAATCTATCGCAATAAAAGCAAGAACATACACTATCCAAGTAGATTCAATTTCAAATATTGCGAGATGTTTTAATAAATATGGATAAGGGACAAGTATAAAAATAATACCAAGCGAATCTTTAATAACATTTGTTAATCCTGAACTTAAACTGGAAATCGTATCCATAGTATTATGCATTTGCTTTTTTGTAAAATGACCATAGGCAATTTCGAGCAGTACTAATCCCATAAAAAAAGGAGTCACATATAATAAAGCAGTTGCGTAAGCTTCCATAAATTATTTAATATTTGCTAAAATAAAAATTAATTATCATTTAACTCTAAATGCATTAGTTTATAGGCATAATAAGTAAAATAAAATATGTAAATTTGCCTGCAATTAAAATCTAATTGCAATGGCAGCACAACTCAACAAAATTGTTGGCGAAGGTCTTACTTACGACGACGTACTATTAGTTCCAGCATTTTCCGAAGTTTTACCACGAGACGTAAACATTCAAACAAAATTTACTCGCAATATTTCAATTAATGTTCCTATTGTTTCCGCAGCTATGGATACAGTTACAGAGAGCAGAATGGCGATTGCCATGGCACAAGAAGGTGGCATTGGCGTATTGCATAAAAATATGTCTATTGAGGATCAAGCCATAAAAGTAAGAAAGGTAAAACGTGCCGAAAGCGGAATGATTATAGATCCTGTGACTTTACCTCTTACAGCTATTGTTTTAGACGCTAAACAAAATATGGCAGAGCATGGTATTGGAGGCATCCCTTTAGTTGATGACAAAGGAATTTTAAAAGGAATTGTTACGAATCGTGACCTTCGATTCGAAAAAAACAACCAACGACCAATTACCGAAGTCATGACCAGCGAAAATTTAGTAACAACTAAAAAGGGAACATCGCTATTAGATGCTGAAGAAATTTTACAAGAATATAAAATAGAAAAACTGCCAGTTGTTGATGATAATTATAAATTAATTGGATTGATAACATTTAGAGATATTACAAAACTCACACAAAAACCAATAGCTAACAAAGATAGTTTTGGTCGTTTGCGTGTTGCAGCAGCAATTGGTGTTACTAAAGATGCCATAAATAGAGCTGAAGCTTTAGTAAATGCGGGAGTTGATGCTGTAATAATTGACACAGCACACGGACATACCAAAAATGTGGTATCGGTTTTAAAAGAGATAAAAGACAAGTTCCCAAAGCTAGATGTAATTGTCGGAAATATTGCAACAGCTAAAGCCGCAAAATATTTGGTAGAAGCTGGGGCAGATGCTGTAAAAGTAGGTATTGGGCCAGGTTCAATTTGTACAACACGAGTTATTGCAGGTGTTGGCTATCCACAATTTTCGGCAGTAATGGAAGTTGCAGCAGCGATTAAAGGTAGTGGAGTTCCTGTTATTGCAGATGGTGGTATTCGTTACACAGGAGATATCCCAAAAGCGATTGCAGCAGGAGCAGACTGTGTTATGCTAGGCTCTTTACTGGCAGGAACCAAAGAATCTCCAGGAGAAACCATTATTTACGAAGGAAGAAAGTTTAAATCTTACAGAGGAATGGGAAGCATAGAAGCGATGAAAGAAGGAAGTAAGGATAGGTATTTTCAAGATATAGAAGACGATATTAATAAGCTAGTGCCAGAAGGTATTGTAGGTCGTGTACCTTATAAAGGAGAACTGTATGAAAGTATTCACCAGTTTATTGGTGGTTTACGTGCAGGAATGGGTTATTGTGGTGCAAAAGATATTAATACATTAAAAGAAACAGGGCAATTTATAAAAATTACAGCTTCAGGAATTAGTGAAAGCCATCCTCATAATGTTATGATAACTAAGGAATCACCTAATTATTCGAGGTAGGGTTTTATTTCAATATTCGATTTTTTAAATCCATTCTTCCGTGTAATATTCTCGTGATTTCAATCTCATTTTTTTTAATCTTTCTGTAGAAAATGATATGACGATTTGCTTTTATTCCGAGTAAGTTTGGAGTAATTCCTTCATAAGCTTTACCTAAATTTGGATTGTTTGCAATTTCCTCGCAATTTGAAATTAACATTTCATAATAATTGTCAGCTTGTAGTTCAGACCATTGCTCAAAAGTATAATCCCAAATTTTAGCTAAATCAATAACTGCATTGTTAGTCAAATAGTAATTAGCCATTCAAACGTTTTTTTGCCTTTAATGATTTAAGATGTTTTTTAGGGTCAAAATCAGATGCTATTCCGCTGTCAATTCCTTTTTGAATAGCATTTTTTAAAGCAATAACTTTACTTTCTTCTTCTTCCAGAAGCCTTAATCCAGCACGAATGACTTCGCTAACATTTTTAAATCTTCCTTGAGAAATTCGGTTTTGCACGAATTGGTCAAAATAAGTTCCTAGTGATATTGAAGTGTTTTTATTCATTTTAGTATAATTTCTTTCAAATATACCAATAATTGGTATATTTTCAAAACTACAATTAGAGGATAAGATAGCATTCTGTTTAATTGATTTTATTGTCCTATAGTTAAGTAATATTTTAACTCTTAAAATTCAACCTAAAGAAATGATGATTACCGAAGAATCTCCTAATTGTTCGAGGTAGATTTTGAGTTATGCTTATCGTCTAGGCTATGGTTTCGTTGCGTTGGTTTAGCGACCAAGTTAATAAATAATCACTGACCAATGGTTCATCTGCGAGGATTTTCCGAAGGAAAATCAGTAGCAATGAACTATAGCCGTTGTTAGCTACAGTTTTTTAAATTCAATTTTTTCAGTTGTCATTATTTTCTCAATTCGTCTAATCAGATTTGATATAGTTGAATTAGCAAATAATTCAATTAACAGTATGTAAATCAGCCCGAAAATCGGAAGAACGAAAATCATAAGGCTTTCATTAATTCCGTTCGAGAAAGTTTGATAAATAGCAATAACGATTGTCAGCGCAATAAAGAAAATTGCAAACCAAAAATGAATATTATAAGTCATTCCATTTTTTCTTTTCAGAATTAGTTTGCTTTCAGTTCCGTCACTATTTGAGTTTACTGATTTCAAATTCAGTTTTACAAGAGGACCTAAATTCGGTTCTGTATATAACATCGAAAATGTATTTGAAATGTCAAATCCACCATCATCCGAATATTCGCCAGAAATATTATTCCGCTTACTAAAAGTTTTTCGTTTTATTTCAGTTCGGATTATTTCGTTCAGTCGATTTGCTCCATCTTTTATTTTATATTCAACTGTTTTTTCTTTCAACGATTTGGTCGGTTTAAATTGTAGCTAATGTAAAGATATGGACTTTTTTAATTGTTTATATCTGACGATAAGCGAAATTATATTTTATTCTTAACAATCAACCTAAACAAATGGTTTTTAGAAGTTTGTTTTTAACTCTTGTTAATAATTTTAATTAAAACATTTTAGGTTTTATAAAATTCAAATTCGAAGGTTTTCTTTTTTAATAGTTATTAGAGACCAAAGACATTTGTTTTGTGTTAACAAGCACAGTTAACTTATAATTAGGTAAACATTTAGTCTTGTTTTAGCTGATAAAAGTCATAGTAATTCTTATTTAATGCTTATAACTTTATGGTATTAAATCATTATCATGGAAATAAAAAAGAACCCAAACGTTGATTTACGAAAAAACAGTGGTCTTTATTTCGCCATTGGTTTAAATATTATGTTGTTTATTACATATAATGTTTTAGAGTACAAAACCTATGATAAAGACGATATTGCTATTGGTATTTTGGATATTAATCAGGAGATAGAAGACGATATACCTATAGTAAATTTTGAAGCACCTCCACCACCTCCACCACCAAAGGCAGCACCAGAAGTTATTACTATTGTAGAAGATATTATAGAGATTGAAGAAACTATTATTGAAAGTACTGAAACGACCGAAGAAGAGATAATAGAGCCAGTTATAAAAGTTGAGGATGTTAATGTAGAAGAAATTGAAGAGGAAATTGAAGTTCCTTTTTCTGTAGTTGAAAAAATTCCAATTTTTCCAGGTTGTGAAGGTTTATCAAATAGTGAGGCTAAAAAATGTTTTCAATCTAAAATACAAACACATATAAAAAATAATTTTAAATATCCAGAAACAGCTCTTGAACTTGGAATTAATGGTAAGGTTTTCGTACTGTTTGTAATTGATGCCAATGGAGTTTCATCTAACATTAGAACTAGAGGTCCCGATAGATTACTAGAGAAAGAAGCAGCTCGTATTATTAGTATATTACCAAAAATGATACCTGGAAAACAACGGGGTAAATCTGTAAAAGTGCCTTACAGTATCCCAATACATTTTAAATTAGCTTCTAATTAGTTTTAACAATTTTGTTTGTCTTTTTGCTAACCTTATTAACAAATTCGATATAGATTTTGTGTTTTGAATTTGAAAACTTATTTTTGAATTTCAAAATGTTTATTTTCTAATACAAGATTAGTTGTAAACTTAAACATTGTTAAACCAAATAATTACACGATTGTTCTTGTATGAAATTATTAGAATCATTTAGAAAGCACGCTTTTTGGACTATGGACTTTTTTAAAGGAAGTCCCATAAGAAAACATTATAATGATATTAAATTTATTCTAGAAAATTATGATTCTGAAAAATCTAAAAGCATTAGGAAGAATCACTTACAAAATGTACTAAATCATTCAGTGCAAACGACTCCATTTTATAAAAACATAAAATCTAATCCAGAACTTTCAGATTTCCCAATTATTGATAAAAGTGTTGTAAGAGAAAATTATGAAGAATTTAAATCTTTACAATTTAAAGATAAAGAAAACACACCAGTTGTGACCAGTGGATCTACAGGAACACCCTTTAAGTTATTTCATGATAAAGGGAAACGCTCAAGAAATACTGCAGATGTTATTTATTTTGCAAAAAGGGGAGGGTTTGATATTGGTTCTTGTTTAATTTATATGAAGGTATGGAATACAATAAACACCAAATCTTCTTTTAAATTATGGATGGAAAATATTATACCATATAATACTTTTAATTACACAGATAAAGATATAGCTAAACTTATAGAAGATATTAAAAAGTATAAGGAATGTGGAATTGTTTGTTTTGCTTCAACTTGTGATGTTATTGTTAATTATTTAGATTCTATAAATGCAAAACCATTTGATTATAAAATTAGTTCTATCATTGCGAATTCTGATGCCTTAAGTAATCATACAAAAGACAGAATGGAAAAGTATTTTCAAGTACCTACTTTATCTCGTTATTCAAGTATGGAGTGTGGATTGATTGGGCAACAAGATTATTCTGGTGGATATGAGTTTCAAGTAAACTGGGCCAGTTTTTATATTGAGTTATTGGATTTGGAAGAAGATAAGCCAGCTGAACCTGATAAAATGGGTAGAGTAGTAGTAACAGATTTATTTAATTGTTGTATGCCTTTAATACGTTATGATACAGGAGATTTAGCATTTTTAAGTCCTAATAAAAAAGATATTAATGGAGCACCTGTATTAGAAAGGATTGAAGGGCGAAAAGTAGATTTAATAAGAGATACTAAAAATGAAGTTATTACGTCTCATATTGTAACTGTTAATATGTGGAAATATGCTGAACTTAAACAATACCAATTTGTTCAAAAGGGATCTAAAGATTATGTGTTTAGATTAAATCCATGGACAGAATTTTCTAGAGAACAAGAATTAATAAATGAGTTTAGAGGTTATTTAGGTAATGACGCAAATATTACTATAAAATATATAGATGAAATTCCTTTATTATCTTCTGGAAAAAGGAGATTAGTAATTAACGAAACACTATAAGAATTAGAAGTTATTATTGGTAAATATTATATTTTTCTAGCAACGTTATTTTTGGCATACAATATACAACATGCCTTTTCTTTTAGTAGTGTTATTATTAATGAACTGATTTGCGTTTTTTACTTCTAAAACAGTATAACCAATATTTTGTAAATCTGAAAGAATCTTATCCTTTTTAACCCAATACGAAAGAGCTTGATTTTTATTAAAAATCTTCCAATTAAATTTATTATTAATCTTAATCCAAGGTAGTCGTTGGGTTAAAACTTTTTCTTTTCTAATTATTCTTAACAAATTTAAAACCATATTTAGTGGTCTATTGAAAATTCTTGTGTTATAGTCTAAAAAGGAAAAAAGTACGATACCACCTTTTTTAGTAATTCTATAAGATTCATTTAACGAAGCATTGAATTCTTCTTCTTCTGGAATAAAATTAAGCACTTGTTGAAGATATAGCGAATAATCAAATGTATTGTTCCCATATTTAGATAAGTTGACAGCATCAGCGACCTTAAATTCAATGTTAGATTCCTTTTCTTTTGCTACTTTTTTAGCTTGTTTAATCATGCCTGGAACAATATCAAATGCAGAGATATTATTAAAACCCATATTTTCAACATAAAATGCAAGCCTTCCACCACCAGTCCCAACATCTATAACATTTTTAGTGTTATCTATAAGATATTTTGACAGTAATTTATCTTCGGCAATAAGGAGGTAATTTTTTTTTGACCATTCTTCAAATAACTCGTTTGAATAAAGTTCAGCATTTAAATTTCTCATTGAGAAGATATTTCATTATTCGTATAAATGTAAGTAAATATTAATAAATAGGGAGTGAGGGAAATGAAAAAGGTAATTACTTAAATTTATTTTTTAACACGGATTTTGATAATTTTTACTTTAATAATTCAATAATAGCATTTACAAAAATTGACCATAATTTGGGTTCCCATATTGAATTTGTAAAGAACAGTAATATTAATATTAAAATGAATTATAAATATTCACTCTAAACACACTCTTTTTTTTAAACAAATCATAAGCAAAAAGACATGCAATTGGAAAAAACAATAAACCATAATATGTGCTATCAAGGGATTCCATTTTAATTCCAAAAACAGTAACTCTTGCAACAGCTGCGCTAGTTAAAACTGTAGTAGCAAATACAAGATATCTCTTATGTTTATTAGGTGTTTTCCTGTTTTTAATTCCGAGAAATACAAATATCATAAACATCATAATGTATGTTAAGTTATCTCCTACTTCGTGATAATACATTGGTGGTTTCATGAAACTTGTATAACTACCACTTAACAATATTACAACACTAATAACGACACTTAACCAACCAAGTGTAAAATGTAAATTTCTACGATTGGAACTAATTAAAATTGTTTGAACCAAGGAAAGAACAATCCAACTCGAAAAAATAACTCCATGAACTTTTAAGTGTAAACTCATTTGGCGTTCTGGGTCAGGCAGAAAGAAAGAATTGGAAAATTAGTAAATTAAAATAATAAAGAACCATATTGCTATACCAGTGAAAAAGTAACGATCTTTATTATGTGCTTTTATTCATTTTCGATTTTAAAAATTTAAAACAGATCATCAATCTTATTTTTCTGGATGGCTTGCCAAGCAATTGTAAATAATAGTTGCGTGTGTTTGTTTAGATGTTCAAATCGTTTATCGGTTGTATAGCCTTTATGATATCTGTAATAAATTTGTTGGACAATAACCGAGAGTTTAAATAAACCATACACATAGTAAAACACTAAGTTATTAATTGATCTGCCACTTTTTTTGCTGTATAATTCTACAATGTCTAATCTATTTGGATTCCCTTTAAAAACAGTTGGACTTGGCAATCCTTTTTTTAAAGCATCCATATCATCTTCGGTAATCCAATACGAAAGCGATGTGCCCAAATCCATTAAAGGATCTCCAAGCGTACACATTTCCCAATCTAAAACAGCATTGATTTCTGTCCAGGAATCATCTTTAAACATAACATTGTCATATTTAAAATCGTTGTGAATTAAACAATTATCATGCGTTTTTGGTTGGTTGTTCTGTAACCATTGTATCACCTTTTCAGATTCAGGGATGATATCGGTTTTTGCTTTTTTGTATTGTTTTGCCCAATTGGTGATTTGTCGCTCAACATAACCTTCAGGTTTTCCTAAATCTGTAAGTCCAGCAGTTTTATAATCTACATTATGCAATTCTACAAAAGTATTTAACCAAGTATTAGAAATAGTTTTATAATCCTCTGGTTTAATATCTCTTTTTTTAGCTTCTTTATAATCTAAAATAATACCATTGGCTTTATCCATAATATAAAATGGAGCGCCAATAATTGCATTATCTTTAGTAAAAACATGAACCTTTGGAATCTTTGAGAAAGTAGCATATAAATTAGAAAGTACTTTATACTCACGACTCATATCGTGTCCTCTTTTTACAGCTCCAAAAGGTGGACGACGTAATACATATTCTTTGTTTTCCACCAACAATAAATAAGTAAGGTTAGAGAAGCCTCCAGAAAAACGTCTGGCTTCAATATCGCTTTTTGCATCTTTTATTAGATGGTTTCCATATAAAAATCGTTTTAAATTGTCAAGCTGTAATGCTTCTTCTTTACTTACTTCTATGGTATTATTACTTGACATAATGTTTTGGTTTTAATTATCAATTTTAAAGTATATTGAATTCATGAGTTGTTTTTTTATTCATAAAGACCTCACAGGTTTTTAAAACCTGTGAGGTCTAGTTTAAACAAACGTGATTAATTCTTTAGATAGATGTGGTGTTTCGTTAAGACTTAATATATTGAGTTTATTTTTTGAATATATTAATTGTGAAAACGAAGTATTTCTAAAAGATAAATTTAATTCTGAAATTTTTTCTTCTGAAATAGCTAATGTGTCTCCAATTATAGAACTTTTAGTTCCACCAGAAGTAAATATGCCTATGGTTTCTCGTTTGCCAATTTGTTTTAAAATGTTAGTTACACCTTTTTTAGTTTGAGTACGAAAGTCTAACCATGATTGAATGGTTCTATGATTAACAGCATATTTTCCTGAAACATATGCTTTCAAAAATAATTCAAAGATTAAGATCGAATTTTTTTGTTTTAGATTTTGGTTTTCATGTATTTCTGCCAATAACTTTTTAGCATAGTCATATTGGTTAATAAAATCCTCGTAATAAAAAGTTAATGCATCTAGAGCTTGATGTTCGTTTAATTCTTCTAAATAAATAGGTTTTGGCAATTCAATGCCATTATTTGAAAACGCATGAATAAATCCATCAAAAGTTTGCTGATGCCTTTTTAGTTTTCCAATAAATATTTTATCAAAATGAATATTGTTCTTTACAAAATATGCTCCTAAAGCTTCAGATTGTAAAATGCCTTTTTCTGATAAATTATCATAATCTTCTGCCAAAAAGGAAGCTTGTCCATGACGTATTAAATAGATTTTACTCATTAATAAATTTAGCTAAACGCTTTTATGGTTCTTTTTCCCAATTGATACATATGTACTTCGTCTGGACCATCGGCATATTTAAGCATTCTTCCATACAAGTAAAATTGAGATAAAGGTACATCCTGAGAGACTCCTTTAGATCCATGAATTTGCATTGCTCTATCTACAACATTTAACAACATGCTTGGTGCAACTATTTTTATCATAGCAATAATATCGGTTGCAGCTTTGTTGCCAACAGTATCCATCATATAAGCAGCTTTAAGCGTTAGTAATCTTGCTTGTTCGATTTCACATTTAGATTTAGCAATATCTTGACGGATGCTACTATATTCGGCTAATTTTTTGCCAAAAGTAGTACGTTCTGTAGAGCGTTTACACATCATTTCCATAGCTCGTTCTGCCATTCCAATCATTCGCATACAATGATGAATACGTCCAGGGCCTAAACGACCTTGCGCGATTTCGAAACCACGACCTTCACCCAATAATATATTTTCAACAGGAACTCTTACATTTTCTAAAAGAAATTCGGCATGACCTTCAGGAGAATCTAAATTCCCCATAACAGATAATGGTCTCACAACCGTTAATCCAGGAGTATCCATTGGCACAATAATCATGCTTTGTTGAGTGTATCGCGAGGCATCAGGATTTGTTTTTCCCATTACAATAGTAACCTTACAGTTCGGATCCATGCCACCAGAAGCCCACCATTTTCTGCCATTTATAACATATTCATCGCCATCTCGAACTATTGAAGTTTCAATATTTGTAGCGTCAGAAGAAGCTACTTGTGGTTCGGTCATTAAAAATGCTGAACGAATAGTACCATCCATTAATGGTTTGAGCCATTGTTTTTGTTGTGCTGGAGTGCCATATTTGGCAAAAACTTCCATGTTTCCAGAATCTGGTGCTGAACAATTAAAAATAATAGCAGACCAAGGTACACGTCCCATTATTTCTGCCATAGCAGCATATTCTAAATTACTTAATCCAGGGCTGAAAGTTCCATAATCCTTCGGAAGAAATAAATTCCATAAACCAGCAGTCCTGGCTTTATCTTTTAAACTTTCAATAGATGGATGCGAAGTCCATAAATGTTTTGGATTAGCATTATAGGCATTCACTTCTTGTTCGATTGGATATATATTATCATCCATAAAACCCTGAAGCTTTTGTAATAAGCCTTTTACTTTTTCTGTGTGTTCAAAATTCATAATTAATTTTTATATTTTGAGACCTGTCAGGTCTTATTCATCCTGAAATTAAATAACCACCATCGGCTACTTGTAAACTTCCTGTAATATAACTACCAGCTTCTGATGCTAATAATAAGGCAACACTTGCTATTTCTTCCGATTGTCCCATTCTACCAAGTGGCAATTTTTTATTGATATGATGCATCACTTTATCATCAGTCCACAACGCAGAGCTAAACTTTGTTTGAATCAATCCTGGGCAAATCGCATTAGCACGAATGCCATGTTTTCCCCATTCTTTAGCTTGATTTTTAGTAAGCATTGATAATGCTGCTTTGCTTGAAGAATACAAACCCAAGCCATATCCTGGATGCTCACCTTCAATAGAACTTATATTAATAACGCTTCCTCCACCTCTGGATTTCATGCTATCCAAACATCTATTGGCTAAATCCCAAGGTGCTTTTACATTAATGTTCATAATTTTATCAAAAGCATCTATAGGCGCATCTTCAATAGGTCCATAAACAGGATTGGTGGCTGCATTATTTACCAAAATATCAATACCACCACATTCAGCAATTGTTTTTTCTACTAAATTTTTTCTGCTGTCAACATCACCAACATGACAAGCTATAGTAATGGCTTTTAAGCCTAATGCTTTAAATTCGGTAACAACTTTTTCGCAAGCCTCTTGCTTTCTACTGCTTATTATTACAGTTGCACCACACTCTGCAAATGCTTTAGCGATGGCTTTACCAATACCTTTGGATGATCCAGTAATAATGGCGACTTTCCCTTCTAAATTAAATTTATCTTTTATTGTACTCATTTATTTTTTGATTATTAGTTAGGATAAAAAATCGGGATCTTTGTACTTAGGATTTGGATAAGTATAAAAACCTTCTCCAGTTTTCATTCCAAGTTTTCCTTTATCTATAAAGTTTTTCCTGAAGTATTCTGCTCGTGCTAATCCAAGTTTATCATTTAATTTTTCACTCCACAATTTTTCTATATTGTAAACGGTTTCTAATCCTACCATATCCATAATTGCGCAAGGACCCATTTTTGCTCCAGAGGTTATCATCCATGTTTTATCTATGGTTTCAAAATCTGAAACCTTGTTTACCAATAAGTTTCCAGCGGCTTGGAGCAATGGTCCAAGTAACGAATTAATGACATAACCATGCTGTTCTTTATAAATAGGAACCGGAACCATACCAATGTCTTTTGCAAATGCAATTACAACATCAAAATATTTAGATTCTGTTTTTGGATGTCCCATAACTTCACCAATATTGGCATCCCAAATCCAATTGGCAAAATGTAAAGCAAGAAATTTTTCAGGTCTTCCTGTTTCTTCAGCATATTGACTTGGTAATAAGGTTGAAGAATTAGTAGTAAATATTGTTTTTTTGGGAGCTACTTTGGCTAATTCAATATAAAAAGTTTTTTTTATTTCAAGATTTTCAGGAATGGATTCGCTAATAAGGTCTGCATCTTTTACAGCTTCAGCCAAATTGGTTGTATAATTTAATCGTGCAAAAGTTTGGTCTATATCTTCTTGTGAAGCACCTCTAGTGTTTAGAAACAAATTTGCGAATTGTTGATGAAATTGTTTGCCACGCTCAAGACCTGTCTCGAAAGCATCATATACAGTTACATTAAATCCTTTAAAAGCAGTTTGCCATGCTATTTGTGAGCCTAAAGTTCCAGCTCCTGCAATGGTTACATTTTTAATATTCATATAGTATGTGCGTATTTTTAGTGTATAATTTGCAAATCATAAATATAGCGAAATATTAAACCTCCTGAACCATTTTAATGAATTCTAAAGAAAAATTATAAATATCTCCAGGCCATCTCGCAGACAAATAATTTCGATCTCTTACTACAAATCCTCTTTTTAAATTTTTAAGATTATCTTTTAATAAAGGAGTTGGTCCTTTTATAAAATTATTTTGGTTAGATAAAACAGACCTGACTTCGTCTTCGGTTGTTATGTCTGGATAGGTAAGATAATAGTCTTTAAGCCAAAGTCTGGTTAGGTTATATGCTAATAGCTCTTGAGATTTAAGTAAAGAGGTAGTTTTATAGTTGTAAATAACCGATTTTCCAGTAACCGAGTCTATACTTCTGGCTACTAAAATAACACCATGACACACAGCAGCAACAGGCTTTTTAGCTTTAAAAAAGGCTACAATGAGTTGTTGTAGTGTTTCAGATTCTAAATATTCTTTTACGCTTTTATCGTGACCTCCTGGTAAAAGAATAGCATCAAAATCTTTTTCTGAAACAGCATCATATTTTTGTGGATTACAAAATGATTTGCTTTGTTCCATTTCTAAATAAGCATTAACGGCATCTTGTCTTGCTTTTAAAACCGATTTAAAAACACCGAGTTTTTCTCCGCTAACCATTAATTTGTCTGCAGCAGCCTTTTCCCCATTTGGTGTTATAAAAACAATTTCAAAGTTGTTTTCTCTCATTAATTTCCACGGAATAGCAGCTTCGGTTGGATCAAATCCATAACTTGGTAAAGGGATTAATACTTTTTTTATTGCCATAACTAATATTATGCGTTTTTTTGATTTAATGTTTAAATTTATAAAATGTAAACTAAAGTTGTATAGATAGCGTTAATTATTTACTTGCTTTATACTTGAATTGTTTTATTTTTGCTTTCATTGAAAAATTATAATTTATAGATACATGAAATCAAACTTTTTAACTACATGTTTATTACTGTTTTTAGTGATTTTTACAAGTGCACAAACTCAAAAGAGTGATGTGTTGTTTACTGTTGAAGGCACTCCTGTGTTAGCTTCAGAGTTTTTGAGAGTATATAACAAAAATTTAGATTTAGTTAAAGACGAATCTCAAAAAGATGTCGATGAATATCTTAAATTATTTATAAATTATAAACTTAAGATTATTGAAGCCAGAGCACTAGAGTTTGATAAAAACCCTCAATATATTAAGGAATTGGAAAGTTATAAAAGGCAATTAGCAGAAAATTACCTTACCGACCATAAAGTAACAGACGAGTTAGTTAAAGAAGCATACGAAAGAATATCATACGATATTAAAGCAAGCCATATTTTGGTTAAAATTGCTGAACATGAAAAAGATACTGCAGCTGCTTACGCTTCAATTTTAAAATTAAGGAATCGCTTATTAAACGAAAGCTTTGAAAGTGTACAAAAAGAAGTTCATAACGGTAATACAATATTTGCTGAAGATTTAGGATATTTTTCTGGGTTTAAAATGGTTTATGCTTTTGAGAACGTTGCTTTTAATACAGAAGTAGGTGATGTGTCTCAGCCTTTTAGAACAAAGTTTGGATATCATGTTGTTAAAATATTTGACAAGCGAAAATCTAGAGGAGAAGTTACGGTTGGTCATATTATGATTTTTAATAATCAAAAAGATTCTTTAATTAAACCAGAAATTAGAATTCAAGAAATATATAAACTCATACAGCAAGGCGAAAATTTTGAGTCTTTAGCAAAACAATTTTCAGACGATAAAAGTTCGGCTAAAAATGGAGGAAAATTAACTCCTTTTAAAAGTGGACAATTAAGTTCTGTGGCGTTTGAAGATTTAGCGTTTAGCCTAAAGGAAATTAACGACATATCTAAACCGTTTAAAACCGATTATGGTTGGCATATAGTTAAGTTATACAGTAAAAGTCCAATTCAATCTTTTGAAGATATGAAATTTGACCTTGAGTTAAGAGTAAAACGCGATTCGCGTTCTGAACGCATTAATTCTTCGATGCTTAATATTTTAAAAAAGAAATATAATGTGTTTGATACTAACGAAGAACTCAAATACTTTGAATCTATTGTTAACGATGAGTTTTTTAAAAGAAGTTGGACAATACCAGCTAATTTAGATAAGGACAAACATTTCCTTAAAATTGGAAACAAACAATTTACCTATGGCGATTTTGCTAATTATTTATATAACGCACAAAGAAAAGCTACAGTTAAAAGACCAACAATTGATCTTGTGAATGACCAATATAGTACTTTTTTAGATACTGAATTGTTAGCCTATCATAAAGAAAACTTAGAATATGAAAATCAAGAATTTGCAGAAATTTTAGAAGAATATAGAGAAGGTTTATTATTGTTTGACCTTATGGAAACTAAAATATGGAATGCAGTAAAATTAGATACCATTGGTCTTCAAGCTTATTTTAATGAGAATAAAGATAAATATATTTGGCAAGAACGTATTGATGCTGTTGTAGCAACTTCTGCAAAAGAAAAAGATATTAATAGCGTAAAAAAGATGCTTAAAAATGGAGTTAGCCTAGAAGATATTAAAGCTAAAATAAACCAAAAAGATTCACAAAATGTTATTTTTACTAGCAACATAATGAATGCCGAACATAGAGCACTACCTAAAGATTTTAATTTTAAAGTAGGAGTTTCAAAAGTTTACTTTTACAATGATGCCTTTCATGTTGTAGATGTGAAGCGTATTTTACCAGAAACTGAAAAAACCTATAATGAATCTAAAGGAAGAGTAATAAGCGATTATCAAGATGAAGTTGAAAAGCAATGGTTAAAAAAATTAAAAGAGACTTATAAAGTTGTTGTTAACGAAGATGTTTTAGAAAAAGTAAAATCTATAATAAAAAGTAATTGAAACCAAATTATTACATAGTAATATTAATTTTTATAATAATTTCTTCTTGCGAGTTTTTTAAAAAAGTTGATAGCAGAGTACCTATTGCAAGAGTTAATGATACTTATTTATACCAAGAAGATATAAAGGACTTAATTTTTAATGGCACTACAAAAGAAGACAGTATTTTACGAGTGAACAATTATATTACCCATTGGGCAACACAGCAATTACTTATTAATGGAGCCGAAATAAATTTATCTGAAGAAAAACAAGTTGAGTTTAACGCTTTAGTTCAACAATACAAAAGCGACCTATTTATTAAAGCCTATTTAGAAGCACTCGTAAAAAGAAGTGTAGATACATCTGTAACACTAGAAGAAGCACAAGAGGTTTATAATAGAAATATTGAAACGTTTAAATTAAATGAAGAACTTATTAAATTTAGATACATTAATGTAAGCGATAATAATATAAATTTAAAAGACATTGAAGAACGTTTTAAAAGATTTGATAAAGACGATAAAACCATTTTAGATTCTATTGCAATTCAATTTAAATCATATTCTCTTAATGATTCAATTTGGGTTAGATTAGAACAAGTCATTGCAAAAATTCCTGTTATTAATCCTGATAACAAAAAAGAACTGTTAAAAAAATCTAATTTTATACAACTCAAAGATTCATTAGGATTATATTTGATGCAAATTAATGAGGTGTTACTCAGAAATGATTTAGCACCTTTAGAATATGTAATGCCAACTATAAAACAAATCGTTATTAATAAACGTAAGTTGGAGCTTATTAAGCAATTAGAAAAGGACATCACCAAAGATGCCATAAAAAATAAACAATTTGAAATTTTTAACTAAAGTGAGAAACTTAATATTAAGTGTTTTAATATTGTTGCCATTTGCAACAATTGCTCAAGAAATTATTGAAGACGAAAAAGAAACTATTGAAGCTGTAAAAGAAGTAGATTCTACCCAACGCATAAAAATAGATGGCGTTGCAGCTGTTGTAGGTGATTTTGTGGTTTTGGATTCAGATATCGATAAGCAGTTTCTTCAATTAGAGCAAAGTGGTATATCTACAAAAGACATAACTAGATGTCAGTTATTTGGTAAGTTGCTAGAAGACAAACTATATATGCATCATGCCATTCAGGATAGTTTAGAAGTTAATGATGCCGAAATTAGGTCTAATGTCGATCAACAAATAAATGCATTTGCTCAACAAATTGGCTCCATGAAAAAACTACTTGAATTTTACAAAAAAGATGATGAACAGGAGTTAAGAGACGAAATGTTTGAGCTTAATAAGAATGGAAAAATGGCAAGTTTGATGCAACAAAATATTGTTGAAGAGTTAGAAGTTACTCCTGAAGAAGTTAGGCAGTTTTTCAATAAAATCCCAAAAGATGAACGTCCAATTTTTGGAACCGAACTTAAAGTTGCACAAATTGTTGTAATACCTAAAACCACTGAAGAAGAAAGACAAAAAGTAATAAATAGGCTTAAAGAGTTTAAGGCAGATGTTATAGAAAATGGAGCAAGTTTTACTACAAAAGCGGTGTTATATACAGATGATGTTCCATCAAGAAAAAATGGTGGAAAATATACTCTAAACCGTAAACGTCCTCAAATGGTTAAAGAATTTAGAGCTGTAGCATTTGCGTTACAAGAAGGAGAAATTTCCGACCCCTTTGAAACCGATTTTGGGTATCATATTATTTTATTAGAAAAAATTAGAGGACAAGAATACGACGTACGCCATATTTTATTAAGACCAAAAGTAACACAACAAGACATAAACAAAGCCAGAGAAAAAATAGAGTTAACCAGAAAACGTATTGTAGATGGTGAAATTACATTTGCAGAAGCTGCTAGAGAAGTTAGTGATGAAGAGGAAACTAAGTATGAAGGAGGTTTGTTAATTAATCCAGAAACCCAAGACTATATTTTTCCATTAACAAAAATGGATCCTGAATTATATTCTCAAATTCAAAATTTAAAAGATGGAGAAGTTAGTCTTGTGCTTAAAGATGCAGATCGTATTAATACAGAGAAGTTTAAAATACTAACTGTAACAGATAGAACAGATGAGCACGAAGCCAATTTTGGAAAAGATTACGTTAAGATAAAAGAATTAGCGTTGCGTGAAAAACAGTTAAATGCTATTGAAAAATGGCAAGAAGAAAAAATCATGGACACCTTCATTAAGATAAATGGAGAATATCGCGAGTGCGATTTTAATAGTAACTGGCTCAAAAATAAAAATTAAATATTCATGTCTGATGTTGCTACAGTAGAGAAACTGGTTTTAAAGTATAAAGCTTTAAAATCCGAAATTTCCAAAGTAATTATTGGTCAGGATGAGGTAATTAATCAAATACTGATTTCTATTTTTTCTGGAGGGCATTCACTTTTAATAGGAGTTCCAGGTTTGGCAAAAACACTAATGGTAAACACTGTAGCACAAGCTTTAGGGCTTGATTTTAAACGCATTCAGTTTACACCAGATTTAATGCCAAGCGATATACTTGGTAGCGAAATATTAGACGAGAAAAGACACTTTAAGTTTATGAAAGGTCCAATATTTGCTAATATAATTCTGGCTGACGAAATTAACAGAACACCACCAAAAACACAGGCAGCTTTACTGGAAGCAATGCAAGAACGCTCTGTAACTATCGCAGGACATAATTATAAATTAGATTTACCTTATTTTGTTTTAGCTACACAAAATCCAATTGAGCAGGAAGGAACATATCCATTACCTGAAGCACAGTTAGATCGATTTATGTCTGCTATTAATTTGGATTATCCAACATTTGCTGAAGAAGTAGAGGTTGTAAAGTCAACAACTTCAGATAAAGAGGTGGTAGTTAATCCTTTGTTTACAGCACAAGAGATTATAGATTTTCAACAAGTAATTCGTCGTATTCCAGTAGCAGATAATGTAGTGGAATATGCTGTAGAAATGGTAAATAAGACCAGACCAGAGAGTGATTCTGCAACCAATTTAGTAAAACAATATGTAGATTGGGGAGCAGGACCTAGAGCTTCTCAAAATTTAATTTTAGCTGCCAAAACACATGCTGCTGTACAAGGTAAGTTTTCTCCAGATATTGAAAATGTACAAGCTGTTGCCAATAGTATTCTAAAACATAGAATTATTAAAAACTATAAAGCCGAAGCCGAAGGAATTACCGAAGAACAAATTATTAAGAGTTTGTTTTAGTTAAATAAATTTTTCTACTTTTTCTTTAACATTTCTATTATTAATTTAATAAATATTCAATTCTATTTTAAATAATATTTAAAAAAGTCATGTAAATCATTCACTTTATTGAATTATGTTCATTATTAACTCTAATCTGTTACATATCTTCCAAAATCACTTTAAATTTTGTATTTTTACAAGACTTTAAAAAATAAAAATTTTAGCATATGGCATTCGATATTGACATGATAAAAAATGTGTATAGCCAAATGGCTGAACGTGTTGATAAAGCACGACAAGTTGTTGGTAAACCACTAACACTTTCCGAAAAGATTTTATACTCACATCTTTGGGACGGAAATCCAAATAAAGCATTTACAAGAGGAAAAGATTATGTAGATTTTGCTCCAGATCGTATCGCTTGTCAAGATGCAACTGCCCAAATGGCATTGTTGCAATTTATGCAAGCAGGAAAAAAAAGAGTTGCTGTCCCAACTACTGTGCATTGCGATCATTTAATTCAAGCAAAACAAGGAGCAGTAAAAGATTTATTGCGTGCTAACGATGTTAGCAGTGAAGTGTTTGATTTTCTTGGTTCAGTATCTAATAAATACGGAATTGGTTTTTGGAAACCAGGAGCAGGAATTATTCATCAAGTAGTACTTGAAAATTATGCATTTCCAGGCGGAATGATGATTGGTACAGATTCGCATACTGTAAATGCTGGAGGATTAGGCATGGTTGCCATTGGAGTTGGTGGAGCAGATGCTGTAGATGTTATGGCAGGAATGGCTTGGGAACTTAAATTCCCTAAACTTATAGGTGTAAAATTAACTGGAAAATTAAATGGATGGACTTCAGCTAAAGATGTTATTCTTAAAGTTGCAGGAATACTAACAGTAAAAGGAGGTACAGATGCTATTGTAGAGTATTTTGGTTCTGGAGCAAAAGCTTTGTCTTGCACAGGAAAAGGTACTATTTGTAATATGGGAGCTGAAGTAGGAGCAACGACTTCTACATTTGGTTACGACGATTCAATGGAACGTTATTTAAGAGCAACAGATAGAGCAGATATTGCAGATGAAGCTAATAAAATAAAAGATTATCTAACAGGAGATGATGAAGTTTATGCAAATCCAGAACAGTATTTTGATCAAGTTATAGAAATTGATTTAGATACATTACGTCCACATTTAAATGGACCATTTACTCCAGATTTAGCAACTCCAGTTGGTGAACTTGGTGCAAAAGCAAAAGCAAATGGTTGGCCAATTAAAGTAGATTGGGGACTTATAGGTTCATGTACAAATTCTTCATACGAAGATTTAACACGAGCTGCTTCAATTGCTAAACAAGCAGTAGATAAAAACATAGTTGCTAAAGCAGACTTCGGAATTAATCCTGGATCGGAACAAATTCGCTATACGGCAGAACGCGACGGTTTATTACAAATATTTGAAGATTTAGGTGCGACAATCTTTACAAATGCTTGTGGACCTTGTATAGGTCAATGGGATAGAAGCGATTTAAAAGGAGATGAGAAAAATACTATTGTACATTCATTCAACAGAAATTTTTCAAAACGTGCCGATGGTAATCCAAATACGCATGCCTTTGTTGGTTCACCAGAAATGGTAGCAGCAATTGCAATTTCAGGACGTTTGGATTTTGACCCAATAAATGATACTTTAATAAATAAAAATGGAGAGGAAGTTAAATTAGATGAGCCAATTGGAATTGAATTACCTCCCGACGGTTTTGCAGTTGAAGAAGCTGGCTATGTAGAACCTGTTGTTGATGGAAGTAGTATTGAAGTTTCTGTAAGTCCAACTTCTGAAAGATTACAATTGTTAACACCATTTACACCTATTGGAAATAAAATTGAAGGTGCTAAATTATTAATCAAAGCCTTCGGGAAATGTACAACAGATCATATCTCGATGGCTGGACCTTGGTTGCGTTTTAGAGGACATTTAGATAATATTTCTAATAACATGCTAATAGGTGCAGTTAATACATTTGGTAAGAAAACAAACTTTGTTAAAAATCAATTAACAGGAGAATATGGTGGCGTTCCAGATGTAGCTCGTGCATATAAAGCAGCAGGAGTTAAAACTATTGTTGTAGGAGATCATAATTATGGCGAAGGATCTTCTCGTGAACATGCAGCTATGGAACCAAGGCATTTAGGTGTTGTTGCTGTAATTGTAAAATCGTTTGCACGTATTCACGAAACTAATCTCAAAAAGCAAGGTATGTTAGGTTTAACATTTGCTAATGAAAGTGATTACGATTTAATTCAGGAAGATGATACCTTCAATTTTATAGATTTAAATGAATTTGCTCCAGGTAAACAACTTACAATTGAAGCAGTTCATGCTGATGGAAGTAAAGATGTTATAAAAGTGGATCACACTTATAATCAATCACAAATTGAATGGTATAATGAAGGCTCTGCTTTAAACTTAATCAAAAAGTCTTCCAACTAAAAAAAGAGCTTTTTTTGTAATAGATTTTCTGTTTGTCAATAATCTACTATATTTAAAAAAAATTGACTATTAATGAGTACACATTGGTTTTTTGAAGATGTCAACCTTTTTGGTATGCTATGTCCACACAAATTTAAAGCATACAAAAAAGATCATAGCTTCGATGCTTATAATAAAAAAGATTATATCTACTTTGAAGAAGATTCATCAAATAAAGTGTATCTGATTGAAAAAGGAAAAGTTAAGATTGGTTATTATAACGAAGATGGGGCCGAAGTTGTAAAAGCCATTTTAACACGGGGTGAATTATTTGGTGAAAAAGCAATCCTTGGTGAGTCTGTTCGTAATGAATTTGCACAATCAATAGATAATAACACGTCCATTTGCCCTATTAGTGTAGAAACAATGCACGATTTAATGCGGGATAATAAAACCTTTAGTTTTAAGGTTTATAAGATTATTGGGTTTAAGCTAAAAAAATTAGAAAGAAGGCTTCAGCTACTGCTATTTAAAGATACTAAAACTCGTTTAAAAGAATTTTTAGACGAGTTATGTATAGATTATGGTTATGATTGCCCAGAAACTGGAGACCATGTTATTAAACATCCTTATACACAAAAAGATATTGCATCACTAATAGGAACCTCTCGGCCAACGCTTAATATTTTCTTAAATGAATTAAGAGAAGAAAAATATATTAATTTTAGTAGAAAAGAAATAAGAATTATAAAAAATGTCAGCTAATGTTAGCCAGCTAACATTTAATATTAATTCCATAAGGTAATTTTGGCTTATAAAATTTAAAATTATAAGCTATGATTAAAAAAATGTTTTTAGCAATTTTGGCATTAGGAATTTTTGCTACATCTTGCAGTAATGACGACGATAGTGGTCCAACAACTTCCGATTTAACTTTAAACTTAAGTGGTTTAGAAGAATTAGGAAGCGATTTCGTTTACGAAGGATGGATAATTGTTAATGGCAATCCAGTATCTACTGGAACGTTTACAAGTATTACATTTCCTCAAACTTTTGCAATAGAATCCGCGCAATTGGCAGCAGCTACAACGTTTGTATTAAGTATTGAACCAACTGTAGATCCAGATCCTGCGCCAGCAGCAACAAAGATTTTAGCAGGAGATTTTTCAGGAAATTCTGCAAATGTTACAACAAATGGTGTTGTTGGAGATTATGCAGACGCATCCGGAAAATATATTTTAGCAACTCCTAGTGACGGAATGATGAATAACGAAAATAGCGGTGTTTGGTTTTTGGGTAGCCTTCCTCCAACGGCAGGTTTATCTTTGCCAACCTTACCTGATGGCTGGATTTACGAAGGTTGGGCTGTAATTGATGGAACTCCAGTAACAACAGGAACTTTTTCAGCAGTTGATATGCCTGATTCATTTGATGGATTTAGCGGAATGGATGGAGTACCACCATTTCCAGGAGAAGACTTCTTAGAAAATGCTCCTTCAGGGTTAACGTTTCCTGTAGATTTGTCAGGAATGCTATCCGTTATTTCAATAGAGCCAGTACCAGACAATAGTCCTGCTCCGTTTTCTTTAAAACCTTTAATTGGACATATTCCAGATCCTGCAGAAGATCATGTTGTATATGATATGATTTTGCATTTAGAAAACTTAGCGACAGGTACAGTAACTCGTTAATTTTTTTAAAATAAAAATACTAAGAAAGTGTATTCTTTTTAAAAAGAGTACACTTTTTTTTAGGTCGAACTCTTATAAATAATTCGAAAACAAAACGACTTTTACCAATTTAATTTCAAAACGCCTGATAAATAAATTGGAATATATTTTAAGTTATAATTTAAGTAATTTTGTACCATTACTAAAAATCATGAAATATTTAAAAAAACATTGGAGCAATATCTTATTTGGGTTGTTTATTACCCTAATGATTTTACCACAAACAAGAATGCCAATTCAAGTGTTATTGAATAAGGGCTTGGCTTTGTTTAGCCCTTCAGTTATAAATTCAGAAGACAGAAACCTTATAGAAAATTATAATTGGCAGTTAGTAGACCTTGAAGGAAACACATTCAATTATGCATCTACACAAAACAAAGTAGTTTTAATAAATTTTTGGGCTACTTGGTGTCCACCATGTGTTGCCGAAATGCCAAGTTTAGAAAAACTATATAGTGATTATAAAGACAAAATAATTTTTCTATTTGTGTCTAATGAAGACAATGAAAAAGTTTCTACGTTTATAACTAAAAATGATTATACCTTCAATGTATATAAGCCATTAACACAATATCCAAAAGTGTTTAATGTATCAACGATTCCCAGAACATTCCTAATCGATAAAAAAGGAAATATTGTTATCGATAAAACAGGGGCTTCAAATTGGAATAGTAATAAAGTTAGAGCTGTAATCGATCAATTAATTTCAGAATACTAATTTACAGTTAAAATCTTCAGCTACTAACTTTTAATATATGCTTATCTAACTTAATTTATTAACTTCGTATCCTGAAAAAATATAAAAGGATTTCAACAGAAAATAAGTTTATGTCAGATATAGAAATTGCACAAAGTAATAAAATGGAGCATATTAGAGATATTGCTTCAAAATTAAATATTAAAGAGGATGATTTGGAAATGTATGGCAAGTACAAAGCGAAACTTCCAATACGTTTAATTGATGAAGATAAAGTAGCTAAAAACAACCTAATATTAGTTACTGCGCTTACACCAACTCCAGCTGGAGAAGGTAAAACAACAGTTTCTATTGGTTTAACAGAAGGGTTAAATAAAATTGGAAAGCAAACAACTGTTGTGCTACGTGAGCCTTCTTTAGGGCCTGTTTTTGGTATAAAAGGAGGAGCAGCTGGTGGAGGCTATTCTCAAGTAGTTCCGATGGAAGATATAAACCTTCATTTTACTGGTGACTTTTCTGCTATCGAAAAGGCAAATAATTTACTCTCTGCACTTATAGATAATAACATTCAGTCAAGAACAAGAAGTCTAGGCATAGACCCAAGAACTATTGCTTGGAAACGTGTTATGGATATGAACGATCGTGCATTGAGAGATATAACCATTGGTCTTGGAGGTACTGCAAATGGGATACCAAGACAAGATGGTTTTAATATTACTGCAGCATCCGAAGTGATGGCTATTCTATGTATGGCTAAAGATTTTAGCGATTTAAAACAGAGATTAGGGAATATTTATGTTGGTAAAACGTTTGATAAAAAACCTATTTACGCCAAAGATTTAAACGCAGAAAATGCAATGGCTATTTTGCTTAAAGATGCTATAAATCCAAATTTAGTTCAAACCCTAGAAGGAAACCCTGCAATTATTCATGGAGGACCATTTGCAAATATAGCACAGGGAACCAATACTATTTTAGCTACTAAAATGGGATTGACTTTATCTGATTATGTAATAACAGAAGCTGGTTTTGGTGCAGATTTAGGAGCAGAAAAATTTTTAAATATTAAATGTGTCTCAGCAGGATTAAAACCTAAAGCTGTAGTGCTTGTTGCAACAATTAGAGCACTTCGCCATCATGGTGGAGCAACAAAAGAACAATATAACGATGTAAATGTAGAACGTGTAGATAAAGGGTTATCTAATTTAGAAAAGCATATTGAAAACTTGAGAAAATTTGGATTTAACCCTATTATAGCTATTAATGCATTTTCATCTGACAGTAAAGAAGAAGTAGAATTAATTCAGGAACGTTGTAAAATTTTAAAGTTACAAGCCGTTGTAGCCAATGGATTTGTAAATGGAGGAGATGGAATGATTGAATTGGCTAACGCTGTTTTGAAAGAAATTGAAACAGGTAATGGTAATTTTAAACAATTGTATAATTGGGACGCTCCAGTAAAAGAGAAGATTGAAACTATTGCAAAAGAGATTTATGGAGCAGAAGGTGTTGATTATTCTAAAATTGCTATTAGAGACTTAAAAAATATTGAAGATTTAGGGTTAAGTAAATTGCCTATTTGTATGGCAAAAACACAAAAATCATTTTCAGATAATGATAAACTGCTAAATAGACCAAAAGGATTTAGAGTTAATGTACGCGAGTTCGAGTTTGCTTCTGGAGCAGGATTTTTAATCCCTATTTTAGGAAATATGATGCGAATGCCTGGACTTCCTGCTGTACCAGCTTCCGAACGGATGTCTATTGATAATAATGGTAAAATATCTGGATTGTCTTAAACAATTCTTTAGTATTTTAGATAGCTAAAAATAAAAAACGCAACGTTAAATATCAGTAATGTTGCGTTTTAAATATGTACCCGAAATGGGAGTCGAACCCACACGCCCTAATGGACACATGGCCCTCAACCATGCCTGTCTACCAATTCCAGCATTCGGGTAAAAAAAAGTTAAGCATTATGCTCAACTTTAAGTGACCTAGCTGTATTAATTTTTTTAATACATTTTGTGGCAAGATAGCGTTAATATTGACCTTTTAAAAGCAATTTTTATTAAAAATTTTCGTAAAAAGGATATAAATAGACTCTATATAGACACAAAAATGGTCACAAATTTTGTGCAGATATTAGACCTTCAGTTGTCTTAAATAGAAATTTAAGTTTATACCATTGAAGCGAATCTTATTTGTTATTCTTAAGAAACGAAATCGAGAGTCTCTACCATACATATTCATGATAATTTAATCGTTTTGGGTTTAATCCCCGACACTCTGCATCAAAAAAAAAATGGAATTCCTATTTGATGTCTCGATGGCTCTGTCTTGAGGTAGTTCATTATCAAAAAAAAAAGTATATTTAACTTCTAAAATATTGAAGTGTCTAATCTTCTATAAGAAATATTTAACAATTATTAATTAATCTTTTACAAATGAAAAAACTATTATTATCACTAACAGTTTTGTTTACAATTAATTGCTTTTCTCAAATAACAAACGAAGGGAAACCTCAAAGTTGGAAAAAACTAGACAATTCTCAAAACATTCAGGCTAAGCTCTTACCGGGATTTGATTTAAAAACCGTTCAAGACGAGGACAAAGTAAATGATGGTCTTTTTGATAGACCATGGCGATTTGGTTTTATGCATAGTGTTGACTTTGGTTTTGAACAAGGACAATGGGATACTTTAGACAACGGAGATCGAATTTGGAGAATTCTAATCAGTTCGCCAGGTGCACTTTCTTTAAATGTCATTTTTGATGATTTTTTTATTCCTGAAGGAAGTACAGTTTATCTTTATAACAACGAAAGAACAGATTTATTAGGAGCATATACTTCAGTACAAAATCAAGAAAGTGGAATATTAGGTACTTGGCTTGTAAAAGGAGATTCACTGTGGATTGAGTATTTTGAACCTGCAAATGTTTCTGGTCAAGGAAGGTTACACATTGCAAAGGCAACTCATGGTTACCGAAATGCAGAAACATTTAAATTAGCGAAAGGATTAAATGACTCTGGAGATTGTAACCTTGATGTTGATTGTTCAATAGGTTCAGATTGGGTAGCTTTAAAAGATCTCAACAAAAGATCTGCAGGAATACTGTTATCAGGTGGTAGCGGGTTTTGCTCTGGTGCCTTAGTTAACAATACTGCAAACGACGGAAAACCTTACTTTTTAACTGCTGACCATTGCTTTAGCGACCCTAATGCTTGGGCGTTTAGATTTGGATGGATTAGTCCAAATCCAGTTTGTGCAACTACTGCCAACAGTACAGATGGACCAACTAACTTAACCATTAGTGGAGCAACCTTACGAGCTAGAAGTGCTGCTTCCGATTTTTGTTTAGTAGAAATTAATAGCCCTATTCCATCTGCTTGGGATAGAGTTTGGGCAGGTTGGGACAAAACCGATAACTTTCCAACTTTTCAAGTAGGAATTCATCATCCAAGTGGCGATATTATGAAAGTTTGTCGTGATGATGATCCAGCTACCAAAGAAGTAAATGCGGGAGCGCAAACATGGGAAATCCTAGGAGGAGCTGGTGGAGGCTGGGAGCTTGGTGTAACAGAACCAGGATCTTCTGGATCACCTCTTTTTGATCAAAACGGAAGAGTTATTGGTCAATTATTTGGTGGTGCCGCAGCCTGTTCTGGAACAAACGACAATGGAGCTCTTGATTATTACGGACGTTTTGGAGTATCATGGGATAATGGAGCAACTCCTGCAACACGTTTAAAAGAATGGCTAGACCCTTCTGGATCAAATCCAGACTTTATAGATAGCTATCCTCCTTTAACAACTTATGCATTAGATGGTGCTGTAGGTATTAATATCCCGAGTGTAAGTTGTGGCAATACAGAAGTAAATCCTACAATTACACTAATAAATTTTGGTACAGGAAATATTACAAACGCTACTATTGAGTGGAATATTGACGGAGGTACCAATACAACTATAAACTTTAGTGGGAATTTAGCTCAAAACGAATCAGAAATATTTAATATTGGTCCTATAGCAGTTTCATCTGGAACGCTTGTTATCAATGCTTCTTTAACAGATGTAAATGGAGGTACCGATGAAAACACAGCAAACGACAATGCTAGCAACTCCGTTGATATTCCTGAAAGTTATGAAACCACACAGGTTCATCTAGAACTACTTACAGATGATTATGCTGAAGAAACTTCTTGGCAATTTAGAGATTCTAGCGGAGCAGTATTATACAGTTTTGGTCCTTATGAAGCAACTACCGATGACAACACTATTTTTAATTACTCCTTTGATGTAGTTGAAAATGAATGTTATTTCTTTGAAATTTTTGATGTTTATAGTGATGGTATCTGTTGTAGTTATGGAAATGGATATTATACATTAACAACAGACAATTCAACTGTTATATTTACTGGGGGAGAATTTAGTGGAGATGGCGAAATAACTGAAATAGGTATTGAAGGCGAATTAGGTGTGTCCGATAACCTTGCTCAAAACATAATAATGTTTCCAAATCCAGCAAACAATTTATTTAACATACAAATTACAGATGGAAATGAAGATTTAGACTACACCATAATTAATATTCTTGGACAAGTAGTTAAAAAAGGAGCTCTTAACAATGGGGTAAATACGATTACTACTGCTAATTTTAACAGCGGTCTTTATTTTGTAAAAGTTCAAGATATTGCAACAAATAAATCGGTTGTAAATAAATTAATTATAAAATAAATGACTTACTAGATTATAACAAAATCTTTATGTCTAGTCCTAAATAATCGATACAGATCATTAAAGGGTTAAATCTATATTAAGCACATAACTTTTAACTCTTTAATCTAAAGAATTCCTCGAGGCTTTGCCTCGGGGTTTGGCTGAAAAGTTTGAAAAACGGAGAGTTTTTCATTACACTTTAAAAAAGTGTAATTTTGATTTATGGGAGATCATATTTTCAAGAGGCATAATAAAACATTGTTGCCATATCATTTAGTTTTCCCTTTCAAATATAGGAAATCAGTTATAAATGATGAGATAGGAGAAGGGTTAAAACAAATTTGTTTGGAAATATCAAAGCGTTATGAAGTTCATTTTATAGAGATAGGGTATGAATCGAATCACGTTCATTTTTTGGTTCAAAGTGTGCCTAATTATTCAGTTTCAAAAATGACAACAATGTTAAAAAGTATAACATCCAAGCAATTATTTAAGATGTATCCAGAAATAAAGGCAAAATTATGGGGAGGTAAATTTTGGACAAGTGGTTTTTATGCCAATACTGTTGGTCAATATTCAAATGAAGAAGTAATCAAAGCATATATAAAAAGATCAAGGAATGGAGAAAGAATACAAAAAGGCACATTCAAATCAACTAACATTGTTTTGATACCCTCGATGGCTCTGTCTTGAGGTAGTTCATTTTAGTTATTTTAATAATATAAAATATGAATATTATTTCATGGAATGTTAATGGTATAAGAGCAATAGTAAAAAAGGATTTTTTCGAGTCTGTAAATAATATGGCTCCAGATATACTTTGTTTACAGGAAACCAAAGCACAAGACCACGAGGTTAAGGAAGCTTTACTACCTTTAACCAATTACCATAAGTATTATAATTCGGCTGAAAAGAAAGGATATTCTGGTACTGCGCTGCTTAGTAAAAACAAACCCATTGAAATAATTAATGATATGGGTTTTGCCCAACATGATGCCGAAGGAAGGGTAATCTGTGCCGAATATTCAAAATTTTATTTGGTCAATGTTTATGTTCCTAACTCCGGACAAAAATTAGAAAGATTGAAATATCGAAAAAAATGGGATATAGATTTTCTGAATTATTTAAAAAATTTAGAAAAAACAAAACCAGTAATTGTATGTGGTGATTTTAATGTAGCTCATCAACCTATTGACTTAAAGAATGATAAATCTAATTACAATAAAATGGCAGGTTATACTCAAATTGAAATTGATGGGATGGGTAACATGATTAATGCAGGTTTTGTTGACACATTTAGGTATTTGCACCCTGATGAGGTAGCATATACGTATTGGAGCTATCGTTTTAATGCAAGAGCAAGAAACACGGGTTGGCGTATTGATTACTTTTTGATTAGTAAATCTATAGTCGATAACATAAAATCGGTTAAAATACTTTCAGATTTTTATGGATCCGATCATTGCCCAATACGTCTTGAAACAGATATTTAATAAATAATAGATAATCTTAAAAGATAGGTGTACGACAAATTCCTTTTAGAAGTATTAAGTTGGAACATGGATAACGCAGATTAAACTGATTTTTCATTGATTCTATCAAGAAAAATTTGCATTAAATCATAAAAAATCCGTGCCATCAGTATTCTATTGAAGAGTTTATGGAACTTTTCATAAAGGGAGTTGCTGCTTATTTGTTAAAACGTCCGAGAATAAATCCCCTAATTTTGCCACTCGATCCGGAACATTCTTTATAGTAAAGCTTTTTGGGGTAAAACCTCCTTTTTTAACTTCATCCCAAGATAATGGAGTGGAGATAGGAGCACTGGAATAAGCACGAACCGTATAAGGTGCAGCAGTGTTTCTGCTAATAACATTTTGCAAATAATCTATTGTAACTTTATTGCTTTTATGTGTTTTACCACTTTCTCTTTGGGTTGTAATTAAGGCTGGATATTTGTCTGCCAGTATATCGCTTATCTTTTTTACCCATTCCCTCACAAACTTAAATGAATATTCTGAAACAATAGGAACATATACATGTAATCCTGTTCCTCCAGAAGTTTTTGGGTAAGACTTTAAATTCATTGTGTTGAGCAATTTATTCAAATACATTGCGGCTTGTAGGACATTTTTAAAATTGACATTCTCATTGATGTCAAAATCAAATATAGCAATATCAGGATATGTGGAATTTGGCATTTTAGACGACCATAGATGAAATTCAATTCCTCCTCTAGAAGCTAACCACAGCAATCCTGAACTTGAATCAATTAATGGCACTTGAATTGTTTTGTCTTGACTAACTTCTTTATATGAAGCAGTACGAATCAAACTTTCATTTTCAAAATTCCTTTTGTAAAAAGAAAAACCTTCAATACCTCTTGGGAAATAATGTAACGTAACAGGTCTATCCTTAAAATAAGGCAATATTGTAGTAGAAATAGTTCTATAATAATTCAATACATCTATTTTAGTATATCCTTCTTTTGGCCAATACAATTTTTGTGGGTGTGAGATAAGAAGCTCATCTCCATCAATATGCCATGTTATATGCTCTTCTTTGTGTTTAACCATTATTTTTTACTTTTAATGATTCTTGAAGGGCTAATTTTCAATCATTATTGAACCTTGTATTAGCCTTTTTTAATAATTGCTTGACTTTAGTATCATCAACTTGATCGAAATTTTTATAAAACTGTCCCACGGCCTGAAAATTATTTGGAGTTAAAAGACAAATCATTTCATCAACAAAGGGTGAGTTTTTCAGTTTTATGATTGTATTTGGTGGAGCTACCGGAATTGCCACCACAATCTTCTTTGGTTTTTCGTCGTGTAACATTTTAATTGTTGACAATATTGTATTACCTGTTGCAATACCATCGTCTATAATAATTAGAATTTTGTCTTTAAGCTGCAATGGTTTTTTGTTGCCATAATATTCTTCATAACGCTTTTGGAGTAGCTCTCTAATCCTTTTGGTTTCGGCTTCAATATATTCTGCCGATATTCCGGTAGCAGCATCACTTAAAACCCTACTCTTTAAAGTTACTGCACCAATAGCATATTCTTTATGATAAGGATGGCCAATTTTTTTAGAAAGCACTATCTCTAAAGGTAAGTTCAATGATTCTGAAATTATAAAACCCATAGGCACACCTCCTCTTGGTATTGCTAAAATTACAGCATCAAAATTTTCATATTTTTCTAATTTGTTAGCAAGGAGGTATGCGGCTTCATTTCTATCAGTAAACATCATTTTAGTTAGCTTTTAAGTAATTATTAAACCAATTTGAAGATAATAGTGCTACTTCTTCCAGTTTTCCGGGTTCTGAAAACAAATGTGTGGCATTTTCAACAATTTCAATTTTTTTGATGTCTCCAAGTTGGGTGTATGCCTTTTTATTCAATTCAATAACCACATCATCATTACCTCCCACTATTAAAAGTGTAGGAGCTTTTATTTTATTTAAAACAGGCATTGCAAGATCTGGTCTTCCTCCTCTAGAAACAATAGCTTTAATCTTGTTTCCTAATTCTGCAGTTGCATACAAGGCAGAAGCAGCTCCTGTGCTTGCTCCAAAGTAACCTATAGGCAAATCTAACGTGTCTTTATATTTACCAACCCATTTGGTAACATATATTAATCGTTGTGTAAGTAAATCAATATTAAATCTATTTTCATAAATCAAATCTTCGGCTTCCGTTAGTAAATCGAAAAGTAATGATGAAAATCCTTTTTTCTGAAGTAATTCAGCAACATAATTATTTCTACTGCTTAATCTGCTGCTTCCGCTTCCGTGGGAAAAGACGATTAATCCTTTTTGATGTTCGGCAATTCTAAAACGACTTTTTAAATGCACATTGGGAACGGGAATATCAATTTCTTTATATTTAGATTCTGTTTTCATGTGTATATATTTTATTGTTTTTTAAAATCAGGATGATTTTTATTTACCAATCCGTCAATATTTGTATGAAGACGGTCGGCAAGTTCTTCTAATTGTGTTCCAGTAAAAGGCGTTTTTAATATATCTACTTCCCTAATGGGAAAACCTTCTGCCTTTGTATAAGCCAAGGTTTTCTTTGCGTTTATAGAATTGGGGTTGTAAAATAATATAACTTGCCAGTTTGATGTTGCTATTTCTCCCATTTTGCTTTGAATTGTTAATTAATCAATTTGTGCATTATTAAGCTATATTACTCATGTTTATAAAACTATCTACTTTAGTGATTTTAATCTTTTCGTTACTGCAGTAACCACTTTTTCAACCTTTTCTTCATCAATTAACATTATATCTGAAATCTCTGAGATGCTTTGATCTCCAAAAATATACAACTCAATAATGTTTTTGCTTTTGGAAGGTATGGTGTGGAACAGCTCTCCAAATAACTTTCTTTTTTCAGTTGAAAACAATGAAATATCATTCAAGTTTAATTTTTTGGTTAGTTGTAATTCTAAAGGTTGATCTAAAATAAAATGGGTTGGTTTAAAACTTTTCTGCTTATATGAAATATCATCTAATTCTTCATCGAGTATAAAATCTCCACCTGCATCAACGGTATAATCTTCATTTAATAAATCTAATTCTTCTTTTAAAATTTCATCAATATTTATATGATTTGCAAATTGATTCTCTTTTTTTACTATTTCATTTATTTTTTGGATGGTTTTCTGGAAAAGAATTTTTCGTAACTGTTTTTCATCTACCTCACTTGAAAAGGTTTTGAAAACCTCTAAATACACCTCATCTAAAATGCCATTAGCATTATAGAATCTTTTATCAATTAAATCACGATGTTCTGCAATTTTTAATTTTGAAGAGGTGAAATTGTTCAAACTGGTTATGAAAGTTGAAATTTTTTTATAAAACGCTTCAAAATCATTTTTCTGTTTAAGCTTGTATAATTCTATGGTTAACATGATATATAAATTTATAGTTTGTACAAAGTTTTCTATTTTAAGTCATTATTCTGCCTAACTAACTAATAAGCTTTTGCTATTAAAGAAATTATCGTTATTTAAAGCGCTGTTGTCTAATACTCTAGAGGTGTATTCGTAGCCTAATTCAAAAATAGTATCAATATTTTTTTTATCAAAAATCCCATACTTACTTAACTCTTTTAGGTAAATAACCAAATCACAACCAGAAAACTTTAGCATATCTTCGTTTACTGTCTTTATTTTAAATGCTCTTTCTACCACATTATGAGAATGCTTTAATTCATTAATATTTAGCGTTTTAAATGAATTTACATAAACGCCAATAATTCTATTGCATTGCTTTTTTAAGAGCTCTACCGGAAAATTATTTAGTGTTCCACCATCTATATAGTACGAATCATTAATTTTTACAGGAGCAAATACGCCAGGAAAAGCTGCTGAAGCAATAATGGGTTTAATGAGTTCTCCTTTACTAAAAATTTCAAGTTTCCCTTCTAAAATATTAGTAGCAGTAATTTTTAGTGTTTTTTGTAGAGAACTAAAATCATCTTCAATTAAATATTCTTTAAAGAGGTCATAAAACTTTTCGGCATCAAAAAATCCAGGTTTGTTAATTGTATACTTTTTTATGTCAAAGAGATGCACCTCTTTAAAAAAGTTGAGAATCCCTTCATAATTATGTCCATAAGCGTATAATGCTCCTACTATAGCTCCCGAACTCGTTCCTGCAATGTATGTTGGATAAATTCCATGCTCTTCCAATGCTTTTATAACTCCAATATGAGCAACACCTCTTACTCCTCCACCAGATAATACTAATCCAATATTCATTTTGTAAATTAATTATAATCTAAAGTAGGTTTAAATATTAACCTTTGAAATGATATTCATCAGCTTTTATATATGATTTTAATCATTTTACATGAAATATTCTTAGAATATCTTTGAGTATATTATACACGTTAAATGTCAATATTAAAAGGAATAACAAGTAGAATAGAAACTTTCTTTATAGAAGTAGGTGAAATGGCTTATTTTACGGGTCACTTTTTTAAAGAGGTTTTTACCAGACCTTTTGAGTTTAAAGAACTGTTAAGGCAATGTTACAATATTGGTAACCGTTCGTTGCTGTTGGTTGGTATAACAGGCTTTATTATTGGTTTGGTATTGACTTTACAAACACGACCAACACTAGAGGAGTTTGGTGCAGAATCCTGGATGCCATCAATGGTGAGTATATCTATTGTTAGAGAAATAGGGCCAGTAATTATAGCATTAATTTTTGCAGGACGAATTGCATCAGGAATTGGAGCCGAATTAGGTTCTATGCGTGTTACAGAACAAATTGATGCTATGGAAGTTTCTGGCACCAATCCGTTTAAATATTTGGTAGTTACCAGAATTTTAGCTGCAACACTTATGTTGCCAATTTTGGTGATTTTTGGAGATGCTATTGCACTTTATGGATCTTTTATAATAGAAAACTATAAGGGAGAAGTTTCCTTTCAACTTTATTTTGTTAAAGTTTTTAGTGCTATAGGATTTGGCGATATCATTCCTGCAACCATTAAAACTTTTTTCTTTGGTTTTGCCATAGGTTTGGTTGGTTGCTTTAAAGGGTATAATTGTGAAAATGGTACTGTTGGTGTTGGTAAGGCAGCAAATTCGGCAGTTGTTTTCGCATCCATGTTATTATTTATTTTAGATTTTATAGCCGTATTTATAACAGACATTTTTTTTGAAATATAAATGATGGGGGCAACACAAGACATATTAAAAAAAGCTGAAGATGTAAGCACTAAAAGACCAATACTGGAAATCAAGGATTTACATAAGAGTTTTGGGAATAACCATGTGTTGAATGGTTTTAATTTACAGCTTTTTGAAGGTGAGAATTTAGTTGTTATGGGAAAATCCGGTTCTGGGAAATCTGTGATGATAAAATGTTTGATTGGATTGATGGAAGCCGATTTTGGAAGTATTGAAATAATGAACAAAGATATTGCAACACTTAATCATAATGAGTTAGATGAACTCCGTGCAGAAATCGGTTTTTTATTTCAAGGCAGTGCGTTGTATGATTCCATGACAGTAAGGGAAAATTTGGAATTCCCATTAAGGCGGCACAGAAAAACCCTTGGAAACATTACGGATACAACCAAACTTGTAATGGAAGCACTCGAAAGTGTAAGTTTAGTTCATGCAATGGATTTAATGCCGGCAGAATTATCCGGAGGCATGAAACGAAGGGTTGCTTTGGCCAGAACACTAATCCTTAAACCTAAAATAATTTTATATGATGAACCAACAAGTGGATTAGACCCAATAACCGCAAAAGAAATTATTGAGCTTATGAGAAGCATCCAAAAGCAATATAAAACATCATCGCTCATCATAACGCATGATGTGGATTGTGCCAGAGTGATTTCCAACAGAATGATTTTATTGGTTGATGGTATTAATTATGCTGAAGGGGTTTTTAAAGAATTAGCAGCATCTAAAGATGAAAAAGTGAAAGCATTTTTTAAGTAATTTAATTTTATGATTATGAAAAAAACAACTAGCGAAAAACTAAAATTAGGAATCTTTGTTATTCTCGGGCTACTCTTGCTTATAGCTGCTATTTACTTAATTGGTGAGCGGCAAAATATGTTTTCAAAGACCTTTACTATAAGCGCTAACTTTAATAACGTTAGTGGATTATTACAAGGAAATAATGTGCGCTATTCCGGGATTAATGTAGGTACGGTAAAAACAATTTCAATGGTTAACGATTCCACCATTACAGTTACCATGAATATTGAAGAAAGCATGGCAAAACACATAAAAAAAGACGCTATCGCAACCATTGGCACAGACGGTTTGGTTGGAAATATGATAGTGAACATTATTCCTGGAAAAGGCAATGGGATTATTGTAACTTCTGGCGATGAAATACGATCTTACACTAAAATTGGCACAGACGACATGCTCAATACTTTAAGCGTTACTAATGAAAATGCGGCTTTACTAACAGCTAAACTACTTAAAGTTGCAGATGCTCTGGCGGATGGTAAAGGGACTTTTAGCATGCTCATTAACGACACTATCATGTCTTCTAATCTAAAACAAACTGTCAATCAGTTACGAATTACGAGTATAGAGGCTTCAAAAGCCATGAAAGAATTAAACAGTATTATCTCTTCAATAAATTTTAATGAAAGTGTTGCAGGAACTCTGTTAAACGATTCGATACAAGCAGAGAAAGTGAAAAGCATTATTGCAAATCTGGACGATTCAAGTGAAGGTATAAAAAGGGTCATTAATAATTTAAACGAAACTTTAATAAATGTAAAAGATGGAGAAGGTGCCATAAATTATCTTTCCAATGATGAAGAATTTACAAAAAATATTGACCAAGCCATTAAGAGTATAAATGAAGGCACAGAAAAATTCAATGAAAACATGGAAGCTTTAAAACATAATTTCTTAACGCGAGGGTATTTTAGAAAATTAGAAAGACAAAAAAAAAGAGAGGCTAAAAAGGCTGAAAGTGAAAATTAATGCATCTAAAGAAAAGCAATCATTGCTTTATTTTATAATCTTGTTTAGTACTTGACAAATGAGTTATAATAATTATGATTATAGTTTGGAATAGAACCATAAACATTGTAATATAATACCAATTTAACTTCATAATGTCGCATTGAAGTTGTTTGATTTTCACAATATTTTCGTTAAAATATTTGACCATAACTTAGGCTATGCTAAAATATTTTGCCTCAATCTTGCAAAAATTAATTCAATTCAATTTTACGACATTACAAAATTAAATTGGTATAACTTGTTGCGGTTCGTTTCTTTTTATTTAAATAATTGGCTTAAAATCCAAAACTGAACAAGCATATTTATAAATAAATACTTGAACTTGTTCAGTTTTATTTTAACCAGTATCAACTTCAGATAGTTTTAAGCAGTTACTGTTTCTTTAGCTCTGTTTTTAGCAATCTTTTCAATTAGGTCTGGTACTTTTTCAAATATAGCTGCAAGTCCATGAGTTTTTCCGGCAGCTAAAAAAGAGATTTCATCTCCTTTGCTCACTAAAAAGCCAATAGGCTCTATTCCTACACCTGCTCCTGCTCCCATGCCTTCTCCTTTACGTCCTTTAGCTTCAGTGCCTTCGCCTCCACCAGAACCAAATCCCATACCTACTTTAATTACTGGCACACACTTAAATTCTCCCAATTCAAATTGTTCGCCAACAACAGTCTCTGTTTTTGCTTCAGACTTTATAAAGTCTGTAATCTTACCTAATAATTCTTCAAAATGTAATTCCATAATTTTAATTTTTAAATGTTAATAAACGATTTAATGATGTATAGTGGTCTATTCTGTATATATAACATCATTTTATTTCTTCCTTCAAAATTGATATTAAAATCTCCTATTTTATAGTTCAAGAAGGCAAACAATGGATATAATTTTGCATTAAAAATGCAATTTCCAGTATCTATATCCAGAAATAATCTTTTTACTTTAAACGATTTTAATACCCGTAAACCTGTTTTAATGTTAATTTTTTTACTGCTTTTTTTTATATCTTTTTTTTGGTGTTTTTTCTTTTTGCCAGAATTTATTTTTCCCCTCAACGGATAGAAATAAAAATTTAAAAAGAAGATCTTCAATTTTATTTTTAATAGTTCTTCTTTGTGCCCTTCTATGCTCACTTTTGCCAAACCTTTTAAATGTATGTAGTATTGATTTGTAGCAGTATCAATGAACAAAACAATAGGAATGAGTAACAAATAAGTTATTATTAGAAGAAACAGAACTAAAAAAATTGTTAGAAACATCATTTTATTTTAGCACAAAAGAAAATAAATTGAAAATGAACTGCAATGATATTCATCAAGTTACATCAATTAATTTTCATAAATTTCTAATGTTTTTCTTCAATTCTTTAATTTTTCAAGATATAGCCTATACACAAAAAGTACAGCGCAACAGCATTTATAAATAGTTTAATGATATATGGAAGTCTTAAAACACAGTTTTTTAACACGAGACTATTTTAGGAAATTAGAAAGACAGCAAAAATGATAAGATTAAAAGGTTAAAAAAGAAAATAAGAAAGAAGTTCTATTGATCTTCATAAAGGTTTAATCTGTTGTTTAGTTCGTTTATTTCATCTTTTAAGGATTCTACTTGATTTAGTAAATTGTAAATAGCATCTATGCCCTCTATGTTTATGTCGAGTTCGTAATGAAAACGAATCATTTTTTCGATGTCTTTAATTTGGGTTTTATAAATGCATTGTGTTTCCTGGATAATAACAATTTCAATCAATTCAAATTCATTTAATGCGTTTATAAATGAAAAAGGGATATTATAATATGTACAGAGTTTTTGTAATGATATGATGTCGTTTGTTTCCATGGCTATCTTAATTTGTCTAATTCTTTAAATAATTCTTTTTCTTTTTCAGTAAGTTTTGTTGGTGTTTTTATGTTATAGGTTATGTACAAATCTCCAAACTGATTTTCTTTTTTATAAACAGGAAACCCTTTGCCTTTTAGTTTTGCTTTTGTACCATTTTGGGTTTCGGGCTTTATTTTCAGTTTTACCTGTCCGTCAAAAGTGTTTATGGTTATCTCTCCTCCCAAAATCGCTTTGTACAAATCCAAATCAACTGTTGTGTAAAGATTATTTTTATCTCGTTTAAATTTAGTGTGGTTTACAATAGAAAACTTAATGTACAAATCTCCGTTTGGGCCATTGTTTATGCCTTTGCCACCATGTCCTTTTATTTTTATGACCTGTCCATTTTCAACTCCTGCAGGAATGGTTATTCTAATGTTTTTACCATTAACCGTTAATGTGCGTTTATGGGTTTTGTAAACATCTTTTAAATTAAGGTGTAACTCTGCATTATAATCTTGTCCTCTAAATTTCACATTACCACTTCTTGATCTTGATGAAGCTCCTCCAAACATAGATTCAAAAAAGTCTGAAAAATCTTCATTGCTATAACCTCCATAACCTCTTTGTCGCGAACTTCTTTGATAGTGTTGCTGTTGTTGTTTGGCTTTTTCAAATTCTTCGGCATGTTTCCAGTCTTTTCCATATTGATCGTATTTTTTACGATTTTCGGTATTACTTAAAACTTCATTGGCTTCATTTACTTCTTTAAATTTTTTTTCTGCTTCCTTGTTGTTAGGATTTAGATCGGGATGGTATTTCCGAGCTAATTTTCGATATGCCTTTTTTATATCCTTATCGGTTGCGTTTTTTGCAATACCCAATATTTTATAATAATCTATAAATGTCATTTACTTGTTTTTAGTTTTATTGTAATCTGTATGTAATGTTTACTGTTTAAATTCTAGATGTTTTTGTGCGTCTTTATATGATGCTCTAGTAATAGCTTTAAACTTTTTAAATAGTCTTGCATAATGTTTTTATTAATATCTGGGTGATTTATTGAAGGAATGGTAATGGGATTTTCTCCTAAAAACTTATACAGTTCAGGATAATTGGTTTCAATGGTATTAGTAAGTTTTGTTACATCTGCTAATAAGGTTTGAAGGTTCTTCATATTCTTATACTTATTTTTCAACTATAAAATTAATATGTTTTATTCTAAAATAAAATGATAGAAATCATATAGCTGAATCCATTGATTATGATTGATTACTAGGGTTAATCGATTATATCTATACAAATACCATATTTCCGATAAATCATTAATTGTTATTAATGACAGAATAGTAGAAATATACATATATGTCAGGATTTAAACTAAACATTTCAATTAATTAACCATTTATCAATAGGCATCAATATTAAATTAATAACTACAATCGTGATGGTTGCGATTAGGGTTTCAATATAATAACCAGATCCAGCCATACAGCCAATTGCCGAACTACACCAAACAATAGTTACTATAGTTGGTTTATCTACATTAATTCCTTCTCTAAAGATAATTCCAGTTCATAAAAACCCAATTCCTGTAACTATTGAAACCAATTATTCTTGTTGTATCTCCATCTTCCTGTGTTAAGACGTAATTTGAAATAAATCAAGGAGTAGCTAATCAACTAGTTTTCTTAACTCTATAAAAGTAATTTCGGGACGCATTCCTAATCTGCCTGGAAAACCAAGCCAACCTAAACCTCTGTTTACATAAAGATATTGTTTGTTATGCTCGTACAATCCAGCCCAATGTTTGTATTTAAATTTAATTGGACTCCATTTTTTATTTTTTAGATTGATTCCTGCTTGCATACCATGTGTGTGACCAGAAAGCGTGAGTGCTATATTTGTTTCTTGGAGCACTTCTTTGCTCCAATGTGATGGATCATGAGACAGCAATATTTTAAACGAAACATTAGTTACATTTTTTAAAGATTTTTGCAAATCTCCATACTGTTTAAACGGAGGGTTTCCCCAGTTTTCCACACCAATAATTGCAATCTGTTCTCCATCTTCTTCAATTAAAACAGAATCGTTTAGCAAAAGTTCAAAATCGATTTTTTTATAAAAATATTTTATAGATTCAAAATTAGCTTGTTTAGCATTTGCTGATTTCCATAGATTATAATCGCCATAATCATGATTTCCTAAAACTGAATACTTTCCTTTTTTAGCCGATAATTGCTTTAATACATTTGCCCAACCTTTTAATTCCCAAGCGTAATTGTTAACCAAATCTCCTGTAAAGAAAATAAAATCGGGCTCTAAATGATTTATCAATTTTACGGCTCTGTTTAAAATATGATAGCGAAAATTAAAGCTTCCTAAATGGAGATCGGATATTTGAACTATACGTAATCTATCAAAATTTTTAGGCAGTTCATCAAACTTAATTTTAATATGATGAATTTTAAATCGGTAGAGTGTTCTAAAAATACCATAAAGAATGACGAAAAAAGGTAGAAATCCTGAAAAAAGACCAACAAGAGGCACTATAATTAACGATTCTGTTTCAGAAAACATATAATTTGTGAAATAGAGTACAGAAAAGATAATTACAAAAATAAGTTTAGGAATAAACGAAGAAACTGTTAATCCGTAAAGTGAAGATATTAGAAATTGTTTTCGTTTGGGATGAATGCTATCCAATCTGCTTTTTAACAAAATAATTGAAGATATAAGACCGATTGTAAAAAACCAAAAAGCTATATTAATGCTGTTTATTATAATTTGTGACGTAATAAGTTGTGTAATAGATTGTAGCCAATAGAAAGCTAAAATATCTACTGTTAAAAGTGATAAGCACAAAAAGATAATTGTGGAAAATGAATATGAGCGCATAGCTTCATTTTTTATGTCTTATTTCGGTTTTTTAACATTTTAAGTTTGTGTTTGTCTTTTAGTGCCCAATAAATTCCTTTTATATCTGAAGCCCACTCATCATACATAAAAATTAATGTTATCTCTTCGAAGGTTTCTATTAAACCTATAATTATCATCGTATAGAATAGCGCATATTCTGGAGAAAAAAATAAAGCCCACAAAATGAATATACTTTGCATAATTGCTGAAAATTTTGCTAAATATGTATGAAACGCAGTTGCTTTTCCATATTTAGAATAAGCAATTAGCATTTGAATTATATAAGGTATAAATACAATGAGTATTAAAACAAGATTGGTTTTAATAAATTCAGTTTCAAAGTAAAACAAACCTATTAAACCTGTAATTAGTGTGATTTGGTCTCCAAAAGAGTCTAATTGTGAACCTCTTGGACTTGTTATTTTTAATTTTCGCGCCAAATAACCATCAATAGCATCAGTAGAGTAACTTAGCAATAATAACCAAGTGAAAATTTCACGTTCATCTAACCATATTAACGTTATAAGAAAAGGTGCAGCAATTATTCGATAAAATGAAAACCAATCGGCAATATTAAAATTCTTGAATGTTAACATGAATTTTTAGTTAGAAAACATATTGTCTTTTAATTCTTTATTCCTCAAATTTTTTAATGACCCATTTTTTATCTTTAGTCCAAGTGGCAAATGCATTGTCAGAAATAAGTTTAGATGTGATTTTTGGAGGTTGTTTAATATAGTCTTTAGAAAACTCGATGTGTAAAGGTCCTGACAAATAATGAGTTACCATGCCTTTTGTATTTATAACAACCACAAAGTATTTATAATCTACTATAGGTTTTTTTAGTATATTATTATAACCAATTGTATCTTTAACCAACTTTAATGTAATAGCTACATTATTATTAAAATTAGTTGCATTTAAAAATTGTGGTTTAATTACTGTGTTTCCAGTTTTGTCCATAAAACCAAAGTAACTAATTCCATCTTTTTTTTGTGTGATTAAACACCTGTTGTTTTTAAAAATCGGATAATTTTCATTATCAACTTTTGATGTCTTTACATTATCTCTAAAATCTATTACAATTGTGCCCTGATTATCTATAAACGCCCATTGTTTTCCTTTTTTAATGGCAGCTAAACCTTCATTAAATGGTGAAATATAATCAATATCTTCTATAGTTTGTGAAAATCCTAAAAATGGAAGCAGTATAATTGCTACGAATAAAATGGCTCTTTTTTTCATGATAATATAGTTTTAATAATTACATTAAAAGTACTATAAATAATGGTGTTATAAAATGATATTAATCATGAACGGGATATTTAAGAATGAGATTTAATAATAGACACAATGTCATTTTTTTGAAGCACACCAGATTGTCGCCACAATTGTTTTCCGTTTTTAAAAAGGAGCATTGTAGGTACACCTCGAACTTGGTATTTTACAGCTAAAGGCTGATTTTTATCTACATCTATTTTTACAATTTTAACAGCTTCTCCAAGCTCTTCTTTAACTTGTTTTAAAATAGGAGCAAGGGCCTTACATGGTCCACACCAATCTGCATAAAAATCTACTAAAATGGGTTTATCGGAATTTATAATATTATTAAAACTACTTTTCATTTTTAAAGACTGTTTATTACGTTTTCTAGTTTATTGCTCACATCTTTAGCAATCTCTTTAAGCTTTGTACTTTTAACTGCCTGCATAGAGACTAATGGGTTTATAGCTGCAACTTCAACAGTGCTGGCTTTTGTTTCTTGTACAATAATATTGCAAGGAAGCATTACGCCAATTTTATCTTCTGCTTGTAAGGCTTTGTAAGCAAAATGCGGATTACAAGCACCAAGTATTATATATGGTTTTACTATAATAATAACTCATAATTATTGTGTTTTATGTAACTGAATGTTAAGGTTTGCGAGCATGATTAATTCCGATTTGTTTTTCCCCGAAAAACTAGAAGCAATAGCAGATGCAGTTTTCATTATTAACTGTTTTATTTTATCGGTAAAGAGATGCTCGTTATTTTTTTTATAGTCAATAAAATTATCAAAGCAAGTTTTTGCATCATATTCATCTTCTTTACGTAACCAATCAAAAACAATTTCAATTTGGTATGCAGTATCTGTCCCAAAACTATCTTCAATGTCATCTATAGGCAACCAATCAGCCTTAACAATTTCTTTTAACTTATTGTATTCTTCATCTCTTACATTTTTGTCTGCTGCTGCAATAGCGTAAAATAGTTTACCAAGATTTCGGTAAAAGTTTATGCTTATGTCTTTACTTTCTTCCATATTTAATTAACTGATTACTTGTTTTACAAAGCTAATAGCTTTCTTTTGGTTTAATAATGATATTAATCAGTTATTGATTTATAAAGCTTAACATTATAAACGATTAAAATCTATTTCAATTTTGTATCTTTATTAAACTCATAAATCTTATCTAGCGAATGTTTCAAAAAGACCAAGATATTTTTAATATATTGTTTGAAGCGGTTTCTGAAGGTATTATTGTGACTAATGATGACCAGAAAATTGTAGCTGCAAACACATCGGTTGAAGATATGTTTGGGTACAACAAAAAAGAGATTATTAACAAACAACTTAATATCTTAATTCCGCAAGAATATCATTCTGATCATGGAGCACATTTTAAAGGGTTTTTGAAGCAAGGTAAAAGTAGGCATTTGAGTAAAGAAGGTAATCTTTATGGTGCTCATAAAGATGGCAGTATTTTTCCTGTGGAAATAGGGTTGAACCCTTTTGAGGTTTATGGAAAAACTTATGTTTTAGCACTTATTATTGATGTAACTATACGCAAACAGCAGGAACTAAAGATAAATGAATTAAATGAACATTTAGAGGAGAAAGTTGCCGAACGCACAAAAGAGTTAGGAGATACAGTTAACAAATTAAAAGCCCTAAACCTTAAGCTTGATTTAGAAAACAAAAAGCGTATTGAAGCAGAAAATGTAGTTAAAAATGCCCTTAAAAATGAAAAAGAACTCAACGAATTAAAAACCAAGTTTTTATCGTTGGTATCTCACGAATTAAAAACGCCTTTAAGTGGGATTTTAACCTCTGCAATACTATTAGGTAAATATGAATTATCAGAACAACAAGAAAAACGCAACAGGCATATAAAGATTATAATTAATAAAGTACAATACCTTAATAATATTTTAAATGATTTTCTATCTGTCGAAAAACTAGAAACAGGAAAGGTAAATTATAACTTTAAAGCATTTAAATTAAGTAAAGTTGTTAATGAAGTGATTTATGACCTAAATATGTTATTAAAAGAAGGGCAAAAAATTAATTATCCCGAAAATATTGATGAGATATCCTTATTCCAAGATGAAAAGATTGTGGAATTAATCCTATCTAATTTAATACATAATGCCATTAAATATTCTCCCGAAAATTCAATGATAGATGTTGTTATTAATCAAAATGACGAATTTGTTATTTGTAATATTAAAGACTATGGGATTGGAATACCATTAAATGACCAAGGAAAAATATTTAACCGTTATTTTAGGGCAGAAAATGCATTAACCAATCAAGGCACAGGGATTGGTTTAAATATTGTAAAAGGTCATTTAGAAAATTTAGGAGGTTCTATACATTTTGAGAGCAAAGAACATAAAGGCACAACATTTACCATTAAAATACCAAATAAAGTAAGATTATGAAAACTGTATTATTAATAGAAGATGATGCTGTTTTAAGAGAGAATACAGCTGAAATATTAGAGTTGTACAGTTACAATGTAATTACAGCATCAAATGGAAAATCGGGCGTGCTTACTGCAAAAAAATACTTACCAGATATTATTGTGTGCGACATTATGATGCCTGAATTAGATGGCTATAGTGTTTTAGGGGATCTTGCCAAAAATGTAAACACAAAGTATATTCCTTTTATATTTTTATCTGCAAAGACAGAACATAAAGATGTTAGAAAAGGGATGGATCTTGGTGCAGATGATTATATTACTAAACCTTTTAACGAAGAAGATCTTATTAATGCTATAGAAAGTCGTTTAGCAAAAGTATCAATTCTTAAAGATATTAGAAATAAATATCAGGAAAAAAGTAATAAATCTACCAAACTCAAAATAAAAACGCCAAAAGATTTAAAAACCTTATTTAAAGATAATGGTCAAACATTTCATTATTCCAATGGAGATGTTATTTATAAAGAAGGGAATAATTCTAACAGGATTTATTTAATACAAAAAGGTGTTGTTAAGTGCCATAAACTTGACGAGTTGGGTAAAGAGCTAATCACTACTCTAGCTAAAGAAAATGAGTTATTTGGTTACACTTCTTTTACCCAGAATATACCTTATCAAGAATCGGCTACAGCTATAAAGGATACAGAGCTTGTAAGTGTTTCAAAACAAGTGCTGTATAGCATTTTAGAAAACAACCATAAAATAACACTAGAACTTATAGAATTGTTAAATACAAATCTTTCAGACATAAAAGAACAGCTTTTACAAATGGCATATGGTTCGGTAACAAGAAAAACAGCAGCTACCATTCTTAAATTTGCTGAAAAACTTAATAAAAGTCCTGAAGAGCCTATTAAAATTTCCAGAAGTGATTTGGCAAGTGTAGCAGGTATTGCTGCAGAAACCTTTATTAGAACCATGACCACTTTTAAAAAGGATGGGTTTATTGAAATAGAAGGTAGAAACATCAAAATTTTAGATATTAACAAACTAAAGCACCTTATTTAATACTTTTTAAAATAAGGGAAAATGATTTATATCATTTCATGGCACAATTTGTTCCTATAAATTTGTCGTTACTAGATACGTATTTATGAAAAATATTTTAATACCCACAGATTTTTCAGAAAATTCATGGAATGCTATTGAATATGCTCTCGCTTTTTTCAAAAAAACAACTTGCTCTTTTTATGTATTACATGTAAATACCATCAATAATTTAGCAAATGCTGATACTTCGTTTATTCAAACACAAGATGTTATAGAAGAAGCGTTTATACAACCTTCAAGAAAAAAACTGCAACAACTTTTAAAACGTGTAGAGCATTTACCACTTAATACCAAGCATCAATTTTTTACATTAACAGATTACAATTTTTTTATTGATTCTATTAGAAAACACGTAAAAGAAAATAAAATCGACTGTATTGTTATAGGCACCAAAGGTGCTACAGGATTAAAAAAGCTTATCATTGGTAGCAATACAGGAAACATAATAACTAAAGTACAATGCACAACATTAGTAGTTCCTGAAAATGCAAAATATGTAAAACCAAAAGAAATAGCCTTTCCTACAGGTTTTTCATTCTTTTATTCTATGAAAACTTTACAGCCTATTACTGAAATTATTGAAATGCATGATGCAGCTGTTAGGATATTGCATGTTAATAAACGTAATGCTGTATTAAACGACGATCAGGTAAAAAATAAAGAGTATTTAGAAGAGTATTTTAATGATTATGAGCATAGCTTTCATTTTCTAACTAATAAACACATAGAGGATGCTATTCAGTGTTTTGTAGAAAGTCGAGATATTAACCTAATAGCCATGGTGGCTAAAAACCTAAATTATTTTCAGAAGTTGTTATTTCATCCAACAGTAGAAGAAATAAGTTATTATACAGATATACCTTTTTTAGTATTACACGAATAAAAATATAAACATATGGAAAACTCACTTTTTTTAGCAAAATTTTGGGGATGGTATCTAATCATTTTCTTTGTAATATTAAGTTTTAACCCAAAAAGAATAAAACAAATATTTGAAGATTTAAAAGACGAAAAATTTCTTATAGTTACATCTTTTGTTGCTATTATTGTTGGATTGCTCAATATTTTATTTCATAATATCTGGGAACCAAGCTGGAGACTAATTATTACTTTAATTGGGTGGATTGCTCTGCTTATTGGGCTGTTTTTATTTATATTTCCTAAACGCACAGTATCACGATTGGATTTTATTAATGTCAAATTTGTTCAACTATTATACATGTTACTTTTCTTTTTAGGTTTGTTTCTATTAAATATGGCTTATGGCATTCTTATTTATTAGCATGATTAAAATTTTTTTCTAAACTGATGGATATCATAGTTTTTTAAATAATGGAATTATAACTTTATCCTAATAAATAAATAAAAGTTTATGTGTTGATGGAATACATGGATTTAGTTTATAGGAGTGATTGGAAATATTGTTTAACAATATTTTGAAGATAGTAATACTTTAGTAAAAGGGTTTAAGATAATCACTAAAAGTTAAATAATAAATTTAATCTCTCCAAGAAAACAGCGAAGTGTCACATTTCGCTGTTTTTTGTTTTTATAAACTTTCCAAGACAAAAAGGCATTTAAAATTTTCATGTTATATCAATCTGATAATTGTCATAGTTTATTTTTTTTATACGCATTAACTTTATTTCATTCATTTTTAAATAATGTAACAATGAAAAAGATATTAATTCCTACAGATTTTTCAGAAAATGCAATGAATGCCATTAAATATGGATTAGAACTTTTTAAAAATGAAAAAAGCAAATTCTATTTTATGCATGCTTACGAAGATGAAGTTTATAATAATAAAGCATTATTAACACGTGATACATTAGATAAAGTGATAAGTATTGTAAGTAAAAAATCTCAAAACAGTTTAGAAGATACTTTAAAACAGGTTAAATACATATCGCCAAACCCCAAACATAGCTATAATATAATTTCGTCTTATAGTTCGTTGGTTGATGAAACAGACATTATCGTAGACGAAAAAAATATTGACATTATTATTATGGGGACCAAAGGAGAAACAAATGATAGAAAATTAACTTTTGGCAGTCATACATTACAAGTATTAAAATATGTACAGTGCCCTGTATTATCAATTCCAGAAAACTATAAATACAAACAGCCAAAGCATATACTATTTCCAACAAACTATCTTATGCCTTATAAGCGTAGAGGTTTAAAACTATTATGTGAAATGGCGTCTTCATTTAAAGCAATTATAGAGATGCTTTATGTTTCCAGCAGTACTAAACTATCCATTAGACAAGAAGACAATAAACAATTCATAAAAGATATGTTTTATGAAAATAAGATTAATTTTAATATAGTAAGTAGTAAAAACTTTATAGAAGCCATTAACACATATATTAAAGAAAATAATATAGACATGTTAGTTATGGTAAATACAAGACACTCGTTTTTAGAATACATACTGTTTCAATCGGCAATCGATATATTAAGTCTAAACATTCAAATTCCATTTTTAGCATTGCAAAACTTGAGAAGAGACTAATGTAGATTTAGTAAGGATACTTTTTTTGAATCTATATTTAAGCAAATTGTTGCAATTACCATACATCGAAAAATCAATAGGTCTTAAATCTAAAACAAGATTTGGTTCGTAAGTTAATTATAACCTAAAATTATAACAAATCATGAACCTACTTAAATTAATCTTTTCAATTCTGTTTTTAGCACTAAGTATTACCAATCAAGCACAAACTACAAACGACTCTAAGTTTGCATTAGGTCTATCTACAGGCTACAACAGAGGTTTTGGTGTGCAACTCCATGCAACAGCTTTACAACCTTTAGAGAGTTTGCCAATTCAATTACGCTTTAGTATTGGTTATACCAAACTCGATCCGGGAAATGCAGCAGATGCAAGACGTATTTTTATTAACAATGCTACCAATGGTGTTCCGAAGAAAAAAGGAAAAGCCTTTGATTACAGACTCGATTTTTTATGGCCTTCTAATTTTTTAAACATTGAAGAATCGTATTGGGCTATTGGACCAAGATATTCCAGTTTTACAGCTAATTTTAAATACGTTGGAGGTAATGAGGATTTTGATGTTACCTCTAAACAATTTGGTGTTGGGCTAGGAGCAGAGAGTCGCTTTAAAATTAGCACAAAACTAAATTTAGTAGCAGCAGTTGGTTTAGACTATTTTTTTAACAATACACTTCATGGTCATGATACGTCTTACAGTCCGGATGATGACAATGTAAATCCTAGAAACGACAACCAAAACAATAATGTGCTTTTTACGTATGAAGATGCAGATGAAAGTATTAAACAGCCTAATTTTATGCCTCGTTTGCTGTTAGGTGTAATCTATAAGTTATAATAAAAGTATTGCTCCAGTTTTTTGATGATTTTTGAAACGTCTTAGTTTAAACTTCACAGTTGTATAAAATTCTCCTATACACAAATTATTATTTTGGAAACTGATGGATATCATTTCTCATTCATGATATCTTAAGTAGTTTAGTAATGCTATAAAAGAATAAAGGTGATAGGGAATTCACTTTTTGATTAAGTGCTATTAATCGAACGAAAAGCCAGATTAAAATCTGGCTTTTTTGCAAATTGATATATATCATTTTTATTGCTGTTTATCTGTAGTAAATTTAAAGGTATAACGTATTTAACAAAAATGATGAAACGAAAAATATTGTTACCTACAGATTTCTCTAAAAATGCATGGAATGCCATTGTTTACGCTTTAGGGTTATATAAAAAAGATAATTGTGATTTTTACATTTTAAATGTGTTTTCAATAAAAGGAAGCTTTATAGATAATCTAATAAATCAAGAATACGGAAATGCTGCATACCAAGAAGCCAAATTAGAATCCGAAAATGGTTTAGCCAAAATTTTGGACATGATTTCATTTAGAGATGAAGATAACCCTAAACATCAATTTTTCCCTATTTCAACCTTCAACAGTCCTCTAGAATCCATAAAGAATATAGTTGAAGAAAAAGACATTGAATTAATAATTATGGGAACCAGAGGAGAAACAAACTCTAAAAAAGTAGCATATGGAAGTCTTGCTATAAATGTAATGGAGAAAGTGCGTAATTGTCCGGTATTGGTTATTCCCAAAAAGGCAGAACATATACTGCCTAAAGAGATTGTATTTCCATCAAGTTATAAAACTCACCTTAAAAGACGAGAGCTGAATTATTTGATTGAGATAGCAAAAAAATGCGATGCATCTATTAGGATCTTACATGTATCTGAAGAAGATGAATTAAATAAAAAACAAATCAGTAATAAAGAATTATTAGAAGAATATTTTGAAGGAATTGAGTATTCGTTTCATTTATTGAGTTATATAGATGTGCCAACAGCAATCAATTGTTTTGTAGAAAGCAGAGAGAGTGATATGGTAGCATTTATAAATAAAAAACATGCTTTTTTTGGAAGCATTTTAACACAGCCTTTAGTAAAAGACATTGGTTTTCATTCCAGGGTTCCAGTATTAGTAATGCACGATTTAAGAAACTAAAATTAAAAATAAATGAAAAATTTAGGAATTTGGTTAGACAAAGAAAAAGCACACATTGTAACCTTAGAACATGGAAAAGAAGAATTTGCCACTATTATTTCTAATGTAGAAAATTTTCGTATTGGTGGAGGCTCTGGTACAAGATTAAAAGGTGGTCCACAAGATGTTGTGCAAGATAGCAGATATTTAGAACGTGAAAAACAACAGCTAAAAGTATATTTTAAAGAAATCGCATCTCAAATAAAGTCTGCAGATGCTATAGTGATTTTTGGTCCAGCTGAAACTTATGAAAAATTTAAAAAAGAATTGCAAACCCAATATAAAAGCATAAACGCTAAAGTAAAAGATGTAATAAAAGCAGATAGTATGACAAATAATCAAGTAAAAGCTCTGGTAAGAGATTTTTTTAAATCGAAAAGTTAATTAACAATTTTATTAGCTGGTAACTGCAATAATTGCTCTTGATAATGGCTTTTTTTTAATCAATGTTATGAAAAAAGATAATATATATATTATTAAAGCATCTGGCGATAAAGTAAAGTTTTCATTAAACAAATTACGTACATCACTTAAACGCACTGGAGCAGATAATACAATTATAGAACAGATTATTGATACAGTTAGAGACGAATTATATCAAGGCATTTCTACAAAAGAAATCTACAATAGAGCCTTTGCATTATTAAAAAAGAATAGAAGTTATTTAGCTTCAAAATATAAATTAAAAAAGGCCATTTACGAATTAGGGCCAACAGGCTTTCCGTTTGAACGTTTTGTAAGTGCCATTTTAAAATATTCGGGATATAATACTACAGTTGGTAAAGTTTTGCAAGGACAATGTGTAGCACATGAAATTGATGTTGTGGCTCACAAAAATAACCACACTACAATTATAGAGTGTAAGTTTCATAGTGAGCAAGGATTTAATTGCAATGTAAAAGTCCCTTTATATATTAACTCACGCTATCAAGATATAAAAGTATTTTGGGATGCTAACTCAAAGAAAGAAACAGTACTTACACAAGGATGGGTTGTTACTAATACAAGATTTACAAAAGATGCTTTGCAATATGGAAATTGTTGCGGTTTGTATTTGTTAAGTTGGGATTATCCTAAAGACAATGGCTTAAAAAACAGAATAGATAGATTAAGATTATATCCAATTACAGTTTCAACATTACTCACAAACAAAGAGAAACAGTTTTTAATTAGTAGAGATATTGTTTTGTGTAGAGAATTAGTAGAAGACTCCTTTTATTTAGATTACTTGGGAATTTCGGAAATTAGAAAAGAAAAGATTCTTAATGAAATAAAATTGCTATGTAAAAATTAAAATTATGAGTTATGACCGATTTTGCAAAAGTTCAATTTTTAGGTGCTACTGGTACAGTAACTGGATCAAAATTTCTTGTTGAAGCATTTAACAAAAAAATATTGATTGACTGCGGAATGTTTCAAGGACTTAAAGCATTGCGTGAACTTAACTGGGACGACCTTCCTATAGATGTTAAGGCAATAGATGTAGTATTGCTTACGCATGGTCATTTAGATCATGTAGGTTACTTGCCTAGGTTAGTTAAACAAGGATTTACCGGAAAAATAATTGGGACACCACCAACATTAGCTATAGCAGAAATTATACTAAAGGATAGTGCTAAAATACATGAAGAAGAAGCCGAAAAAGCAAATAAAGAAAAATACACCAAACATAATCCTGCTTTGCCTTTTTACACAATTAAGGAAGCCAAAAAAACAATACAGTTATTTAGTGTAGAAATGGAAAATAAGTGGATTAAATTAAACAATAACATTTCGTATCGATTTCAATATAACGGACATATTATTGGAGCCACTTTTATTGAGTTGGATATTAATGGTAAACGATTTGTTTTTTCGGGCGATATTGGCAGGACAAATGACTTATTGTTAGATGATCCTAAAAAACCAGAATGGGCAGATTTTTTATTTATTGAAAGCACATACGGCAATAAATTACATCAGGATGATGATGTAGATTATATGCTATCCCAATTAATTAAAGATACTGTTCATAAAAAAGGAAACCTAATTATACCAAGTTTTGCGGTAGAAAGACTTCAGACCTTAATGTATATTTTATGGAGGTTATATAAAAAGAACAAGATTCCAAACATTCCTATTTTTATAGATAGCCCAATGGGAAATAATGTTTTAAACGTTTTTAAACGTTTTTCGAAATGGCATAAATTATCAGATTCAGCATATAGAGCAATGTGCAATCATGTTAACATTATACAATCGTACAAAGAAACATGGGAAACTATCGACGACAAGAGATCTAAAATAATAATTGCAGGAAGTGGAATGGTTACAGGAGGAAGAGTGTTGACATACTTACAACAACTCATAGACGAACCCTCAACAACGGTTTTATTAGTAGGTTACCAAGCCGAAGGCACTCGTGGGCGACAACTACAAGATGGTGCATACGAAATAAAGTTTTTTGGCAAATACTATTCTGTAAAAGCTACCGTAAAAAGTATAGAAAACTTATCGGCTCATGCAGACCAACAAGGTTTATTAAATTGGATGAGTGCTATTAAAAACATCCCCGAAAACGTATATTTAATTCATGGAGAACCTACGGCTTTAAATGCATTACGTGTAAAAATAAAAGATACTTACCATTGGAATGTATCCATTCCAAAACTACATGACATTAAAAAAATGATATTATAATTAATCTAATTTATAACATTATGGAAACAACAATCAAATACAAAAATTTTAATAGAGATAAAAGTATTGAAGAGTTACAATACAATTCCCATCAATGGAAGGATAAACTTGAATTTTTAAAAGTTGAATTCGCTTTTTTAAAATTTCTATTAAGCAGTAATATTTTCGAAGAAGGTGTTATTAACTTATTCGAAAAAATAGAATTATTTAAAAAGGATATAGATAGTGCTAATGAAAAACGTTCAAAATTATTAGATAAAACAAATTCACATATTGGTCAAATCACAAAGAAAATAGAATGTGTAGATATAGAATGCGATTGGTATTTTATAGAAACCCATAAAAATTTAGAATATAAGGTTGAAGTGTTTTTAGAAAAATCAAATAATTTAAAATTACAATTATTTCAATATATACAAGGTGTTCTATAAATATAAAGAATAGTGTCTTGATTTTTTAATATAATTTCGTCAAACTGATATATATCATTTCATATTTTTTCTTTGATGCCTACATTTAATAATAATAAAAAAGGTTTAATAATAAATAATATAAAGCTATGACACTTATCAAATTTAACAAACGAAACAGATTATTCCCTTGGAATAATAGTGGCTTAAAAAACTTTTTAAGCTCCGACGAATTCTTTAATGACGATTTTTTTGAAGAAGACAGCCTTATGCCAGCAATGAATGTAAAAGAACACAAAGATGATTTTGAAATTGAATTTGCAGCTCCAGGTTTTACTAAAAAGGACTTTGAAGTTACAATAGATGATGATGTACTTAATGTTTGTGGCGAAAAAAGTCGTGAAGAAGAAGAAAAAGAAGAAGATTTTACTCGTAAAGAGTTTAGTTACAGTTCATTTAAAAGATCTTTTAAATTACCAGCAACAGTTAATCTGGATACCAAGGTAAAAGCCACCTATAAAAATGGTATTCTAAAATTAAACTTATTAAAAAAAGAAGAAGCTAAACAAATCCCTAAAAAAGTAATTGAGGTTGTTTAAATCTTTATTAAGCAGAAAGTAATACTCTCCAAAAAATTATTTTCTGCTTTTTTTTAATTTAATTTAAATTCTCAAATCATGAAAACAACAAAAACAGAAGTTAAATATGTAGAATGGCTTAATGCTGAAGATATGCACGAAGCGTCAAAAAAATGGCTATCAGAATTAAGTTTTGTTAAAGATGAACAACATTTTTTTGAAGACCTTATAAAATCTTATACACTACAATTATTAGATTCACAAAACTTCCCAAAAAGCAAAGAGATAGTTGAGAGCCTAAATAAACTCCAAAAGAAAAATTATACGCTTATTAAAATGATTAAAAACCATGAAAATAAACTTCAAATAATGGTAGATGGAATAGACCAGCTTAAAGAAGAAAAAACATATAAAAATAAGCATAGAGCTCTTATTTTAGATGTCAGCAAATTTTTAAGGGAATATAGAAAGCTTAAAACGCAATTGTTTGATATTATAAAAGTTGTTATGAAAAAGGAAAAACAAAAGCATTTACTTAGATAAATAATTAACAAGCTTAAAAAAGGCATAAGCAATTAGTTTGACACAAAAAATCAAACTGTATTTATTTCAACAAAAACTCTTGCATAGCGTTCATTAAGCACGGTTTTGTATCTGGTTTTCATATCATCAGATAAAAAAGAAGTGTTTATCCATTTTATAGCATCATCTTTCTTTTTATTAAAACGACTAAACACGCCTTTGATTTGTTTGCTGGTTAAACCTAATCCTTTTCCCAGCGATTCAAAATGAACACGTTTTAACTTACTTTTTTTCCCTTCAAGAGTAAGTGCTAACTCCTCTTTGTCATCTGGATTTACAATGGCAACATTAAGTAAGTCATAAGCAGGAGCTAATATCCATCTGGAAGTCGATTGAATCATTGAGAAATTTTTTAAATGCATGTCGTTATTACCAGTTAGAAAACTAAACAATGCTAATTCAAAAAAGAAAACCTTATCTAATACTGTATTATCTGAATAGTTATCCAAAGCCTTACCTATTTTTTCCATAGAGCTTTTATATTTATCAAAAGCTTCTGTGATTTGAAACATATCGAGCATATGAATCTTTTGGCCATCTTCAGTTCTATCAATTCGTTTTGTGATATAGGATAATTCACCCGATTGCAATCTAATTAGACTAGAGGGTACAGTTTGTATTCCAAATGATTCAGCAATACGCATAGTTACATGTTCATTTTGTGGCATTTCCGGGTAATCAGCAGATGGTGGTTTAAAAATGTATTTACCTCCTAATGCACCAACAACAGTTAATCTAAAATTACTGGCATCTTTAACTTCGTTTATTAAAGACATGGACAATTTGGGCTGTACACCTGGAACAGATATACTACGTTCTACAATATTTTTTGCTAGTTCTGACATCTGATCTAGCGAATATTCTAACCTTGGAGCTTCCCTAGTTCCAAAAAAAGACAAACTACAGGCTTCATGAAAATCTGTTTCATTCTTTAAACTCTCGTAACAGTATAAACACTTATTCTTCATCATTTTCTGCTATTTGTTCAACACTTACTGCTCCTATACAATTTTGACAACAAGCCAATAATAATCCCATACGATCATTTGGATTTAATTTCCAATTTTTTGTAGCGATGTTTAATAGCCAACCTTCAGGGATTAAGCCCTCAAAAAAAGGAAACAATCTATGGTCTTTATAAGCATCTTTTCTTACAGGCATTGAAAATGTAATGAATTGTTCGGGATACTTATCTATATAATCGACATCGTATTTAAACACATAATCACCATCATTGGTTTCTGTAAGTTGTCCTGCCTTTATATTATTATAGAATATAGTAGCTTTTCTCATGAGCCTTTATTATTTCTATTTTTTAATTCTTTGGCACTGACTGCTGCAAGTTTATGCCCAAACATACTTAATACTAGATTAACCTTATCCATATTTAAGTTTGTTTTACCTTGCTCTATTTTTCTAACAACTGTTAAAGCAACACCAGTCCGTTCAGCAAACTCTTTTTGGGTAAGTTTTACTTCTTTTCTGCGCGCCTTTACAAATTCAGATACTTCTTTCATTATATGTTTTTAGATATAAAATTAATCAAAGATAGTAAATTATATGGAATTACATATATTATTAGTTATTATAGCTAAGTTATATGCTTTCTAATATAGTCAGTAATGACTAAATCATTATTTATGATTGGCTATAGGAATTCCATTACTTCATTTAATCCACTTCCTGTTGGTGTAATTTTAGTACACAACCATCCAAGTGGAAAATTATTGCCGAGTGAAGCTGATAAAAGTTTGACACAGAAAATTAAAAAAGCAGCTGATTTTTTTGATGTTAAGGTATTAGACCACTTGATTATTATGCCAAATGGCAATTACTTTAGTTTTTCTGATAACTGATTATTATAGTTTAAAATTATGATGCGATGATTGAGGAAGAAGCTTTGAGAAATTTGCATAGTCATCAGTATATATTTAACATTTAATTATTTATAAATAATCATAGAGATCTTTGACTTTCAAGAGTCTTTTTTTTGCCAATTACTAATAGCAATTTGAAATCTGACGTTCTCCTTTCCAATTTTTTGTAAAATCATATTATTCACTATCAAAACAAACCTTTTGAGACTATTCTGCGTTTCAGTTTCACAATTCAAATAGATACATTTATAAGACCTGTTATTTAAGGAAAAAGCAACTAATTTTTTGATTAAAAAATTAAATCACAACTTATTAACATATAGAATGTTATAGCTATATCGGTACCTATTTTGAAATAAATAAAAATAGGCACCCATTAACGCAGCTATTAGGTGCTTTTAAATACCATTAATTAAAAGTAATAAAAATAAAAAAGTCTGAAAACGTAGCGTTTTCAGACTTTTTGATTTTTTTTGAAGGGTTAAAAGTGACCTGGCTGGATTCACTTTTGTTAGCATTTTTGTGCAATATAGAGCTTTTAGTGGTGTTTTTATATTGATTTCTTATTGAAATTTCGATAAAATGGACATGAATAGACAATAGTGGACACAAAAATGGTCACAAATTTTTAACAACGCAAAACCATCATTTATCTTAAAAAAACAATTTAAGAACAAAATAAATGATGTTATGAATTTTCAATTTAAACTAAGAAATGGTAAAAAAGGTGCTACCATTATTTCAGAATTACGTTTTGGTAAAAACATAAGAATACGATTAGCAACCTCCTTTATCATTCCTATTCAATCTATAAAATATTGGGACAATAATAAACAACTTATAAAACTCCCAAATGATATTTTAAATGGTGATCAAATAAATAAAAGCCTTAATGAAATTAGAACTAAGGTTTATTCCGAGTTTTCCATTTATGGTCAGGATAAATATCTTGATAAGAAAGCTCTTCAGGAAAAGTTGAGTTTGATTATTAATCCAGTTGAGGTAATTGAACCAATCGATACTGACCTTTCTAAACCAAATTTAGTAGTAGATTATTTTCAATGGTATATTAATTTCTATGCAGAACATATGTCTCCTAATACTGGAAGAGTCCTTAGTAAAAGTACACTAAAGACTTATAGAAATGTATTACGGTTTTTAAGAGATTATCTTGAATCCAATAATATGAAAGCATTTACATTTAGTGATATTGATAAAGAGTTTTATTATGATTTTGTAGAGCATGCTCAAAATTTGGGATATTCAAAAAACTATATAGGTTCAATAATACAGAAGCTTAAAACAATCATTCAAGCAGCTTTTGATGAAGATGTACATTCTAATGGAGAATTCAGGAAACGCTATTTTAGAAAATTCAGAGAAGAAGTCAATCATCCATATCTTACTAATCAAGAAATATTGTCCCTTTATAACCTTGATATTAAAAATAATTATCTTAATTCTATAAGAGACATTTTTATAATAGCTTGTTATACTGGGCTGCGAATAGGAGACCTTATGAGTTTTCTTAAAAGACCAAAGATTGAAGAATTTAATGGTAGAAAACACATTCATATCATACAAAATAAAACAAAGAAGCCTGTCTTTATTCCATTAAAACAAATCATTCTGGATATTCTTGAAAAGAGAAATGGCAGTTTCCCTCATCACATCCATCAGAATTTAATCAATAGAGAAATAAAGCCATTACTAAGAAGATGTGGTGTTACTGAACTCTATGATGTAGAGAAAACTTTAGGAGGAAAATTAGTACTAGTTTCTAAACCGAAGTATCAACTTATAAGTTGTCACAGTGCTAGGCGAAGTTTTTGTACCAATGCTTATAATTCAGGTATGCCTCTACAAGATATTATGACATTCTCTGGTCATGGTTCAGAGAAAATGGTATTACTTTATATTAAAGCCTCTGCTAAGGAAAAGGCCAAGCGTGCATCGGATCATGTCTTTTTTAGTTAATTAATTTATTTTTATTCGATTGGATAAATTCTTTTACTCTATGTAATCGAGATATTGAATCGTAAATTTTACACAATTCAAAATCTAACTCTAAATTAGAATTAGAAGCATTATTTATATCCTTAAATTGCTTTCTAACTTTATCTGAATTAATCCTCTCTTCTTTTGAAAGATAAACTATTTCAGATAGTATATTTTCATATTTTTTAAGTTTCCTATTGTATGAGATTTTTCGAGATTTTTGATTATTAAATTGATTATGACACTTGTCGTGACAAAATTTTTTATCGCTCCTCCCTTTTGAAAAAAACTCATTACAGTTCTTACACTTTTTTATTTCTATTCTCATTTGATAATCATTAATACTAATCTTCAAAATTTCTATATTTTGGCACTGGCGATTTTAAATTTTCCTCTGTTATTGAGTCCGAATGAATTAATACGCGTCTTCCTCCAAAAGGTTTAAACGCCTTAATTCGCCCTTCGGATAAATACCGGTCTAACTGTCTTATGCTAACTCCGATATGCTTAGCAGCTTCTGTCCTTGATAAAAATTTCCACATAATCTCTACTTTTTTTTAATTTAAATGCAAGTTGTGGAAGAAAAGTGGCACAACAATGGATTTTATACCTTTTAAAAGAAATTAAACTTCCTAATAAATTTAAGACGCTAATTTTAACATTTTTTTAAGTGATAAGTCTAATTTGAAAAGTAAAATACAAGTTGAATTAATAATTTTATTAAAACGAAATAGGATCTATTTAAAAAGAAATCCAGTTGAAGGATTGATTATTTAAAAATTTAAAAGCAAAAAGTAGTTTTCTCACCAACAAAAAGGGAATACACGCTTATAAGCGTTTACAAACGAGTATTTATACATGTTTTAGGCTATTACACGGATATAAACGTTTAAATTTTGGTTCAAATCTTTAAAAAACGATTAATAATCGATTAATAAATTCAATAAAACAGAAAAGTTTTTGGTTTTTCAGAATTATGTAGCCTTATTTTAGGACGAGAGGAAATGCAATACAACGGGAGTCTGCGCACAAACTCCGTTTTGAGATATAAATATAGTTCAAAAAGGTAAAAGGTTATGATTTAAGGTTCTTTTAATCTGATAATCTTTAGAAAAGGGATTTAGTTTTGCGTAAATC